>JAIETM010000010.1 GCA_019745155.1 Chitinophagaceae bacterium
GGTGGTGGGTATCATGTTAGAATGGCTCTAAGCCAAAGAGGTTTTACGGCCTTATTCCACCCGTTGTTCTTTCTAGATTTGAATTAATCCTATTTATTAAATTTATTGATTTGTAAACATAGGATGGGTTTGGCGTCATGCGGGGTGAAGTGCTTACATTCAAGTTCAGTTTTTCAAATCAACTTTAGTGCTGGGTTGACAGTTTGGTGCCCTGAAATCCCGCACGAACGCCAAGCGCAAAAACGTTATAGGCAATTTTAAGACGACACTGTGAAGAGCAAACTGTGTAAGCCCCCCAAAAAACTTTACTGTTGAAAAATAGACTAGATGAAGGTCTGCATACTGCTTTTTTTCTATTGCCTTCTACCTTTTGTATTTAGCCAATCAAATTAAAATGCAATTCACCAAAGTTTTGCAGCGAAGACATTTTTAAATCTGCAGCGGCCCATCTGTCTTCTTTGATCTGGCTATGGTGAGGTACCACCACACATTTCATGCGTGCAGCTTTTGCAGCAATCATACCATTGAAAGAATCTTCGAAGCAGACGCATTCAAGCGGACTAACCCCCAGTTGTTCAGCACAGTTTAAATAGACCTGAGGATGTGGTTTGCCAAAATCTAAATCCTCTGCAGAAGCAGTGGCTTGAAGAAGGTGGCGGATATTGGCCATCTTGGCGACCAATTCAATTAACTCAACAGGCGATGATGTGGCTAAGCCGATCTTGAATGACTTGGATTGAAAGAAATCGAAAATGTATTGTACACCGGGCATAATTGTGCCCTTGGATGCAATCAGGTCCATGACCAGATGGACAATCTTTTTTTCTGCAACGGCTTTTTCACTTTCCGGCATCCCAAAATAGCGAAACCACCAATCAACAAATTCACGTGTTCTTAGTCCGGTTGTACTATTGTATTGTTCTGTAGTAAGGTTGATGCCATAGTTGCTGAATATGGTTGCAGCAGCCTGTTCCCACAAAGGTTCGCTGTCTATTAATAATCCATCCATATCAAAGATCACCGTACTCAGTTTCATGGCCGTGTTTTGCGCAAAAATAGTTCCTGCATGGGAAAGCCCCTAAAAACGGACAAATGATTGTTAATCAATCAATATGCACCAATTCAATTTCATTCCCTATATTGCACATCACCTTCAATCAAAACTGTCTGAAATGACCTTAGTTGAAAGACTAAAGAATATCAGGGTTGTACGATCGCTTGTTTATGGAATTGTGGGGGCCGCTTCTTATCGGGGCCTGACCATGTTCAACAAGTTGCGTATAGAAGGCACCGAACATTTGCGTGACCTCCCCCGTAACAATGTGCTGTTTGTTAGCAACCACCAAACCTATTTTGCTGATGTGATTACATTCCTGCATATTTTCTGTGCAGTAAAATGGCGTAAGGAAAATCGTTTGGGTATTCCTTATTACCTGCTGAACCCATTCACGAATGTTTATTTCGTAGCTGCCAAGGAAACTATGGATGGCAGTTGGGTAAGCCGCCTCTTTAAAATGGGCGGTGCATTAACTGTTAAGCGAACCTGGCGTGCAGAAGGTAAAGATGTGCATCGCGAACGTGATGAGTCTGATACCCAAAAAATTGATCAAACGCTCAGTAAAAGTTGGGTCATTACGTTTCCGCAAGGAACTACCAAGCCTTTTGCTCCAGGTAGAAAAGGTACAGCACATATCATCAAGAATAACCAGCCCATTGTGGTACCAGTTGTTATTAATGGTTTCTGGCGTGCTTTTAATAAGAAAGGTTTGGCTTTTAAAAAGCGCGGTTCACAATTAACGGTTCGTTTTAAAGAACCAATGGTGATCGATTACACTTTACCTGTGGATGAAATTCTGGAACAGGTGATGGAAGCCATCGAGCAAAGTAAAAACTACATGATGAAGGGTAAACATCACCTAATGAACATCATGGATAAATAAAATCCCTACAGTACTGTAGGGATGGGGATTTTTGTTAGTCTTTTACAAAGAGTGCTTTTAGTTCGTTTGCATCTTCTGCTTTCATTTTCCCGCCGAGTATCAAACGCACTTGTCTTCTGCGCATCGCGCCTTCATACAAGCGTTTTTCATCTTCTGTCTGAGGAATCACTTGCGGCACTTGGCGTGGCTTTCCATTAGGATCTAATGCCACGAAAGTGAAGAAAGCTTCGTTGCTCTCATACTTATACTGGTGTAATAAATCCTCGCCCCATACTTTGATATGAATTTCCATAGAGGTGTTGAAGGCGCGACAAACCTTGGCTTCAATATGCACCACATTGCCCAGTTTGATCGGGTTTTTAAAACTCAGGTTATCTACTGAGGCGGTCATGCTTGGTGCATTGCAATGTTTGCCTGCTGCAATGCCAGCGGCTATGTCCATCCAGTACATCAATCTGCCACCCATGAGGTTGCCAAAAGTATTGGTATCGTTCGGGAGAACGAGTTCATTCATAATGGTAAAACTATCCTGCACGTGTTTTGCTTCCATCCGGTAAAATTTCAGCAAAGATAGCCTGCTAAGGGGAAACGCCTTGTTAAGATCAAATTCGGATATGATCCAGCTTTTTCAGGTAATCAGGGTCTACATCCACGCCAATACCCGGTGCATCACTCAATTGTAAGTGCATGCCATTGTGGTAGGTAACACCACCGATTACCGGATCTTCTTTATGGCCGAGTAGGCAAGTATCTAAATCGTAAAAGCGAATATTGTCGTGCGCCATAGCAAAATGTACTTTGGCGGTTAAGGCTACGCGACTTTCCAACATACCACCCATCATACAGGCTGTTTCATGTTGGGCGCAAACCTGATTGATTTTTTTTGCCTCATGAATACCGCCGCTCTTCGCAAACTTGATGTTGACATAAGAACAGGCGTGTTGCTTGATGAGTCGCTCTGCATCATGATGCGTGAACACACTTTCATCTGCCATTATGGGTATGGGCGATTGCTTTACCAACTTAGGTAATAACCCATCATTCCATTTGCGCATCGGCTGCTCACAAAACTGAATGTGAAAATGACCAAGCTCTGTTAAAGCATAGAGTGCTTCATCATAAGTCCAGCCTTGATTGGCATCTATGCGTAATTGGATATCATTACCAACAGCTTTTCTGATCTGACGAATACGCTCTACATCGTCTTTAGGATGTTTGCCCAATTTTACTTTAATCATGTTCACGCCACGCTCCAGGAAGCTCATGGCTTGTAGTGCCATTTTATCCGGCTCATCAATACCAATAGTTAAATCGCTCTCAATATCTTTTCGCTTGCCGCCTAGGAATTGATAGAGTGGTTGGTTGGCTGCTTTTGCAGCGATATCATATAAAGCCAAATCGAATGTGCTCTTGGCTGTGTAATTGCCTGCTGTGTACATATCCAGCTCATGCAATCTACCTTCGATATCATTCGCTTGTTTGTTTTTCCAAATGCCTGCAAAATCCTTGGCCATTTCAAAACAAGTAGCTTGTGTTTCGCCTGCAATCATAGGAAAAGCAGAACATTCACCAATGCCGGTGATGCCACTGTCTGTATGCACTTTAATCAGCAGGTTCTGTGCATAATGCATCGTACCTGTTGCAATGGTGAAGGGCACCATGGGAATGGAGAAGCGGTAGATATCAGTATGGAGTATGCGCATGCGCTAATTTCCCTACTTTATCGCAAAAAACGCTCGCATTTCTTCCAATACGCAAAAAAGCTGTTGAAATAACCCTGGACCTGCGGAAACATCCAGCTACGGCTTTCCTCAACTCCCTTGTAATGGCGGGTAGTAGGGTGCTCCTTGTAGTAAACCTGCTGTGCTGGGTATTGTTCCGGCAGCAATGCCATCAAGTCCTGAAAATTACCGCTGAAAACCTGAATGCCCGGCACCTGTGCATGGGCTAACGTTATGATCCAGTTCAGCACTTTTTCGCTGATGGGGTATTGTGCAAAATGATCTGGTTCAAGCAATAAGATTCTATTTGCCGCTTTATCTCCATGCCAGTTAGGATCAAGATTGTAGGTATTGTACACAAGCGTTGGTAGGTCTACCTCAATAGTAGGTACTACAGTTGTAGGTAGGGGTGTGCTTAATGTAGGCGTGCTTGTTGTTCGTAAGATTTCAGGAACAAGCATATCAGCAAACTCGCTATAATCAACATCTAGGAAACTATGGCGTTGTGTTTGTCCTGTGTACTTATTGATGTTTTCCTGATTGGCATAATACTTCTTACTGCTATAGCTTCCTGCCACCCATTGCCAACTCAAGTGATTACTGGCGATATCTCCATCCAGCAGATGAAAATACATCCACTGTGCAGGTAAAAGCCAATGCGCTTGCGCAATATTGGTGGTAAGCATGGCTGTGTACATGCGTGCATGGTTATGCATATAGCCAGAATCATACAAAGCCTCAATACTTTGGTCAATACCGTTAATGCCAGTGTTGGCATTGATGATGGCTGCTGGAATTTGATGTGTAGTAATCGGACTTTGCTCATTCCGCAGATCCTGCAGAATCGCATCATCCTTGGCTTGCCAAACACGTTGAAAGAATTCGCGCCAGGCCAATTCGCTGATCAGTTTTTCTGATGCACGATACCCATATTGCTGCAGAATCATGTCTTTCAAATCAGGTAGCTGCACAACACCACGTGAAATATAAGGAGATAGTAAAGTAACAGCACCACGCAGAAAATTTCTGGTCTTTGCATATTGAGCGGGACGAATACCATTGATGCGTTCTTGAATCGCAGCTTTGTCTACAGGAAAAATATACTCCGGTATCGTATCAAATAATTTGCTGGCATCATTCTCCTGATGCCATTTTCTATGCTCGCTCATCTTTTGCTGATCTTGTTGAGAGATATGGTTTTTTGTCGGCTGCAGCGAAAACGTTTTACGGATTCTTCGCGCAGCGCGTTATGCTTGGTAGCCCTGCCTTGTACACGCTTGCGCCACATACGAAAGCTGGATGCTTTCATGTTTCTGCGCATCAGGTTGATGACAGTCGCTTCGGGAATGCCAAACTGCGCTTCAATGGCATCGAAAGGAGTGCGGTCTTCCCAAGCCATTTCAATGATGCGGTCAATCAACACCGCATCCAATTCATATTCGGATAATGCCTTTTTCATGTAGTATACGCGTGGTTAAAGCTTTGCCTTCGTTCAAGTTTTTATAGCTGATGACATCACAGAGAAACATGGTATGATCACCTGCAGGAATCATTTCGAAGGATTGTAATTCCATCACTGCCAATGCATCTTTTAAAATGAAATAGTTGTTCCAAGTGCTGAGTAGGTTTCTTTTTTGAAGCCGGCTGATCTTATCAATATTGTTGCCGCTCAGTTTGCCTAATTGATTCACCAATCTGTATTGGTCTTCATGCAAGAGTTGTAATACAAATCGGCCGGTCATTGTTGCATTGGCCAAGGTTCTGGTACCGGCATAGAGTGCAACCATCATGCGTTTGGGTTGCATACTCACTGCACTTACATAGGTACAGATATGCATATTGTCTGTAATACCTTTACTGCTCACTGAGTACACAGGCAGGTCAATACGGTTCCAAGGTTTTTTACGGATACTCATGCCTGATCTAGTTTGGTGAGATAATCATTGGCAATACGCAAATGATTGGCGCGTTTCGCTTCCGGCATTTTATCGAATGTTTTGATGAGCATACCCAGTCTGGGATTTTGTAAAAAGAAATCGCGATGCACATGCATGAAACGCCAGAACAGGGCATCCCATATTTCTTGCCAAGAGCCTTTGGGCCAATTGCCCATTTTCATCAAGTAATTACTACCGCTGATATAGGGTTTGGTGGTGATGAGTCCGCCATCGGCAAACTGCGTCATACCATAGACATTAGGCACCATCACCCAATCATATGCATCAATAAAGAGTTCCATAAACCAGCGATAGACTTCATCCGGATCAAACTCGCAGAGCAACATAAAATTGCCCAGCACCATCAATCGTTCAATATGGTGGCAATAGCCCGATTGCAATACGCGCTTGATCACTGTATCAATAGGAACGACCCCTGTTTCGCCTTTCCAAAATGTCGCTGGAATTTTTCTGCTAAACTGCCAGTAGTTCTTGGTACGTTGCTGTCTGCCGGCTTTATGATACACCAAATGCATGAATTCGCGCCAGCCAATGATTTGTCGGATAAATCCTTCCAATGAGTTGAGTGGAACATCATGCTTGGCTGCATATTGTGTTGCTGCATCGATAATTGCATCGGGATTGATTAATCCGATATTCAGCATCGGTGTTAATACACTATGAAACAGTATATCGGCTTCAGGCACCATGGCATCTTCGTACACGCCAAAGTCTTTAAATCTTTTTGCTAGAAAATGCTCCAACCAAGCTTCGGTTTCTGCAGTATTGATGGGGTACCAGCCTGCTGCAAAAGGTTGTTTACTGCTACCATAATGCTGCGCGAAGTTTTTCTGCACATAAGCAACAGCTTCTTCGCGAAATGTCTCTAACTGAGGCATTTGATAGGTAGGCAAAACACCTTTTGCTGGAAATTTTTGTCTGTTATCTGCATCAAAAGTCCACTGTCCGCCTAATGGTCCGCCTTGCGCATCCAACAATAATTTTCGTTGTTTACGTTGCTGAATATAAAAGCCCGTTTGATAAAATAATTGCTTGCCATTCTTGGGTATGCTGGTATCATTGGGCTCATTTAGAAAATTAGGATTGGCATACACCATCAGTTCTATGCTATGTTTCCGACAAGCATGCTCCATCCTGCGCAGCAGCCAATCATCCGAAGGGTTTACCACGTGGATCTTGGTATAGCCTTCTCGAGCCAAGTGCGCAATGGTCTGGCGTACATCTGATAAGTCGCTAACTGCTTCAATATAGTTTACCTGATAGCCCTTTTCTTGCAAGTATTTTACATAGTAGCGCATGCTGGCCCTGTGCAAGATCAGCTTTTGCTGATGGAAGGGATATTGTTTGAAATAGAGCCATTCTTCCAGTAATAACACAGGTCTGGAGATGTCCAGCGCTGGATGTTCTAGAAACAGTTGATGGGGAAAAACAAGGCTGATGGCTTTCATGTACGGGATAAACAATTTACCCGTTGCAATGTTCTATAGCCAAACGCAAGAATTTCATGGAAACGCTGAAAGGTAAAAGGGTAGTAGTAGCTGGTGCAACTGGCGATATTGGTAAGGGTATTGCCCGTATGTTGGTGCAAAGTGGTGCACAGGTGGTGATTACCGGTAGAAACCAAGATAAGCTGGTGCAAGTGGCGCAGGCTATTGGTTTGGGTGCTGACCGCTATCAGGCTGCCGATCTGAGTAAGTCGGCAGATATTGATGCTTTGCATCAGAAAGCCATACAAGCTTTGGGTGAAGTGGATATTCTGGTGAATGCGGCAGGCATCGGTATCATAAAGCCCATAGAACAGCTTACTGAAGCAGAATTCATGCAAACCATCCAAACCAATTTATTGGGTGCTTTCCTTTTGGTAAAAGCCTTTTTGCCGGGCATGAAAGTGCAGAAAAAAGGGTTGATCATCAATATCCCAGGTGTATTGGGTAAAGTGCCTATGGCAGGGGCAGCTGCATATGCTGCGAGCAAATATGGCTTAACTGGAATGATGCAAAGTATTCGCGAAGAATTGAAGCGTACGGATATCCGTATTACCAACCTGTTCTTAGGTGGGGTGGATTCTGCTTTCTGGGATACCATCGATTTGCGCGTGCAGCGCGATAAAATGATTGTGGCCGAGGAAGCTGCCCGTGCCGTTTGGTTTCTTTGTCAGCAGCCAGCAAGTGGGGTGGTGAGTGAAATGGTCTTACAGCCCTTTAACCACCAAGCGATATAGGCACAAGCCAACTGATAAAACGCATTTTTTACTTCATGTATCTGTGCCGATATTCGCATAGAATTTATATCTAACGGGCCATGAATATCTCCTTCGATAATACGGAAAATGCCTTTGCTTATAAGTCTGACAAGGCGTTGAGAAAAGCAAAATTCTTGTTTTCTACCATGCAGTATTCCTGGTTCGTAAAGCTGGGAACTATATTAACCCCCATATTGATTAAAGGTAAAATGCCTTTTATCAATAAGATCGTACGTAACACTATTTTCAGTCAGTTTGTAGGTGGAGAAACACTCGAAGAAACAGCTACTGCCGGAGCAGTATTAGGCAAATATGGTGTTCAGGTGATTCTGGATTATGGAGTAGAAGGAAAAGAATCTGAAGCGGGTTTTGATTATGCCATGGATCAATTCATGAAAGTGATTGATTATGCAGCCACACAACCCAATATTCCATTCATCAGTGTAAAAGTGACAGGCATTTCTCGTTCCGCATTATTGCAGAAATTGAATGATGCGCCTAGATTAAGAAGCGGTATCCATGATCATGAAGAAGAGATTGCAGAATGGGATCGTGTGCGTGAGCGTATGTACCGTATTTGTGCTGAAGCAGCAGAGAAGGGTATTGGGGTACTTGTAGATGCAGAAGAAAGCTGGTTGCAAGACCCTGTGGACAGGCTCACCATGGAATTGATGGAAGAGTTTAATACAGAGAAAGCAGTAGTGTATAATACCCTGCAATTGTATCGTCACGATAGACTTCGATTCCTCCATTTGTCTCACCAGATTGCTCGCGAGAAGAATCTTGTGCTTGGTATTAAATTGGTGCGCGGAGCGTATATGGAGAAAGAAAGAGAGCGTGCAGCCAAGCATGGTTATCCTTCGCCTATTCAGCCTGATAAAGAAGCAACCGATAGAGACTTTGATGCAGCGGTTACTTACTGTATCGATAACATTGAAACCATCTCAGTGATTGTGGCATCGCATAATGAGAAGAGTAACCTGTTAGCAGCAGAACTCATGCACGCAAAAGGTATTCCGCATAACCATCACCATGTGCATTTCTCTCAGCTTTTTGGCATGAGCGATAATATTACTTTCAACTTGGCAAAAGAAGGGTATAACGTAAGTAAATACCTGCCATTTGGCCCTATCGGGGATGTGATTCCTTACCTGATGCGTCGTGCACAGGAGAATAGCAGTGTAGCCGGACAAACTGGTCGAGAGTTGATGCTGATCGAAAAAGAACGCGCGAGAAGAAAGCAGGCGAATTAATCCTTTTGTAATTGTTTCAGTTGTTCAATGAGCATGGCATTGAGCGGCTTCGACATGAACTTCCTTACTGTAACATAACTCAATGCCCGCTGTTTGTCAGACTCGTCAATAGAGGAAGTGAGTACTACTACGTTTGATTTTTGCGTCATATGCTGGTAGGCTTCCAGAAAATCCCAACCACTTTTTATTGGAAAATTCAGGTCTAGTAAAATCAAATAGTTTTCGGGGTTGGTTAATTTACTAACATGGGCAATAGCAGCATCAATATCATCAAATACTTCAATAGATAAATCAGGTGCGTATTTACTGAGCATACGTGTACTGAGGATATTGGTGATACGGTCATCATCAATCAAAATGACTTGCTGATACTTGTTTGTTTCCTGATATGTTGGATTTTGGTCCATTGGATTTTCTGATTGCGCTATGCTTGTATAAATGTACATGTTCGGGCTGTTAATGTTTTCCTAGTTCATACGATTATGCTACTTTATCGACTCTTAGTTGCTGAAGTTGCTCAATTTGTGCTACTGTCAACGGTTTGGTAAGGTATTGGCCAACGCATCTGTATTGTTTTGCTTTGGCAATATCATCCTGATCAACAGAAGATGTAAGGATCATGACAGTCCAAGGTTGATTCAATGCCTGATAGGTTTCCAGAAAGTCCCAGCCAGACTCTTTCTCCAGGTTTAGGTCAAGGAAAATAGTTCGTTTGATACTAGGCTGATCTTTTAGGTAATTGATCGCCGTAGCAGTATCATAAAACTTCTGTATTCTGGTGCCGGGCATGGCATACTCCAATACCAGTTCATTCAATCGGTTTACCATAGGATCATCATCAATTAATACCACTTCTTCCAGTTCAATTTTCAGGATATGGCTTAACGAGATATTGCTGGTTGTAGCAAAATTGATCTCGTCGTTCATGGTATAGATGACCTTGTTGATGAAATTCGCTGCTTTCTCTATGTCTTGCAGGGCAGATTGATAGTGGAAGATGTTGGGTTCCTTGAGTTTAACCGTGTATAAAATTTGCAACATCTTGGCAAATTCATGGCGTAATTCATGCGAACTGATGAAAGAAAGCTTTTTCAGGTGGTCTATCTGCTTCTTTACTTCTTTTTCTGAGCGCTTAATCTGTGTGATGTCGTTCAATACGATAAAATATCCTTTCAAAACGGATTGTTCATCATAAATAGGCTCAAAAGCGGCATCTGTCCAGATATCAATTCCTCTTCTGGTTTGATAAGCGATTTCAGTTCTGATATTGATGCCTTTCTGTAAATGGGTTTCTATTTTTTCAATTGTTGCAGCTTCAGTTAAATGACTTTCCATCAGTTGATGGAAATTTCTGCCAACCACTTCTTTCAATCCATAACCACTTAAATTACTAAAGCCTGGGTTGCACCAACTGATCTGCATATGGGTATCAGTGATAATGATGCCACTACTGATTTTGGTAACTATGGTATTGAGTTGTTCTTGATCGGTTTTAATCTTCTCTAATTCAGCCATCTGTTTACCCAGTTCAAGATGTGTTTCAATCTTGTCGGTTACATCATTGCATACACCGATAAAACCGAGATAATTGCCAGCTGCATCATAGAATGGTTTGGCACGGTCTGTTACCCAAGCCGTTTTCCCATTTTTGCGAATAATCCTATAACGAATTTCAAATGGTTTACGCTGTGCCATCAAGGATTCTAGGTTCTTCTTGGTTTGTTCCAAATCATCGCCCCAAACGTGCTGCATTCTGCCAGACTCTTTTTCTTCATTGAGTGTTGTGCCTTTAAAAGATAGATAAGAGGCATTGGCAAAGCAAAGCTGATTGTGCTGGTCGCACATCCAAATCATTGCTGGCGCTTCATACGTGGCTTCTTTCAAACGTTTAGAGGTATAATTACCATCATCTGTAAGCTGATCACTATTTTCCTTTACTAGGTAACCAATGAGCACAATGCCTTGTGGAATGGCATCCTCATCACGTAGTATTGAATAATCGAAAGCATATTTTTTTGTATTGTCTTCTCTATTGGTCAGTTGTAAACGAACGTTCTGAGAAACATCAGTCATGCATTTACGCAAAGCTTTTTGAAACTGATTATTGGCTTCGGCTGTAAAAAGATTATTAAACGGATAGCCATCTAATAAGATATTTTCCTGTTCAAATTGTTCTCTGAATAAATGATTGTAATAGAGAATATTGCCCTGGAAATCTGTTGATAAAGCATATAAGCTGCTACTATTATAAAGATGCGCAATGCTATTTTTTAAAGAGATTTTCATAGGATTCTTTTGAGCTGTTCACGCAATTTCAACAGATTCGGCAGATTCATTCCTCACAAGAACCATGAGTGGCTTGTCAAATATGTTCTGTTTTTTGTAGGTCGATTACTACAAGATTGAAGAGCTATACCAATAGCAATACATGGCCACTCCCTTGTATAGAAGAGAGCAACCATTAATCAGTTTGGTACTTATGCAGCGAGCAGTGGCTGTTTCAGCAATATCTGCAGCTGTTGAATTCTGGCAGGTTTGCTGATGTAGTCACGCACACAGCTAAAGTTGTTAGACTTACCCATGTCTTCCTGCGCGATAGAAGCAGTCATGATATTCACAGGCCAGGGCAGGTGCATGGAATCATATGCTGCAATAAAATCCCAACCGGAATGAACGCCCATATCCAAATCTGTAAAGATGATTCTGGGTGTATCCGGATTTTTGCGGATATGATCCAATGCCTGAGGCACATTGGTGAACACGTGTACTTTGATGGAAGGGTCGATCTTCTTCACGCTTAGCATATTGATCTGGTTGATCATCATGTTGTCGTCAAGAAAAACAACTTCTTCTGCCAGCTCTTCTTTCAGGCTAGGAAGTACCATTGGGTTCATGGTCTTGGTCATTTCAGTCATTGCGTTTGTCATGATTATTGGTTTGAGGTGGATGTATTAGTTTTTGGCTACGATTGCGTTATTGTTGTTGGCATATTTCAGAATGGCTACCAGTTGAGGCTTATCTTGATTGTTGACAGGCTCAATAGAGAGTGGGTAGTTACCCCACCATGGACCAGCACCCCAGCTAGAAGCACTGATATTGTTTCTGTTGATGTACTCGAGGAAATTGTTCAGAACTGGGAACCAATCGGCATCGTTAGAAGGAATACCGAACTCACCGAAATAGCCGATTTTGTTATTCTTCTTCAGCCACTCTACGAACTGCATCGCTTTTTTAACACCGATGTTTTTGTCTTTTTTGTTAGGGTCGTTGCTGTTGGCATAAGCACCAGAATGGTCAGCATCGAAATAGATGTGTGCGTTGTAGACGATTTTGTTAGCAGGGTCAACCAGGTTTTTCAGGATATCGCTGTGTTTTTCCCAATTAGCTGCGTTAGCCCAGCTGTCACCATCTACCAGAATCAGTTGCTTGCTGCTGATCTCTCTAATGCCATTGATCGCTTCTTGAGCAGCTGCGAACCATTTGCCGCTACCGAGATCGTGTGGTTCAGCCATCAGGTTAAAACCAATCACTGCAGGATGGCTATTAAAAGCGGCAGCCATTTTCTTCCACAGGTCACGGAAGTTTGCGTTACTAACAGTATCAGAACCCAGTCTAACTTCAACACCGTTTAAAGTGTAGCGACCATAATTCTGAATATTGATAATTACTGAAGCATTATACTTATCACAAACATTCAGGAAGTCTTTGATGCGCTTAACTTCAAATGCATCTAAAGCACCACCTAATTTTCTTTGGATTCTTTCCCATCTTACAGGGAGGTGAAATTTGTTGATATTCTTAGAAGCGTAGTAAGCAACTTCTTTTTCACTAGGGTAGATATAATCTTTACCGTAAACACCAGGCATTTGTTTCTGACCGAATTCTGGACCAGAAAGAGTAACACCGAAACGTGATGCACCAACCATTGGATTGTCAAAAGCAAAAGCAACGATGCTGCTAAAAGCGAAGAGGAGAGCAAGTGCTGAAACCCTGATCCAGCTTCTGTTTCCGTTGTTGAGATTGCGTTTCATATTCCTTTGTTTTACAATTCAAAGGGACGAATTCGCAGGCCCGGCGGCTGTAGTGTAGGACGTGGTTATTGCATCAGGATTCTATGATGTGTGTATGGTAAAAAAACGAGGAGGATGTAGTGTCGTTACTACATCCTCCTCATTGTAAAAACAAAGGAATGACTACTCAATCTTCATTACATAAGATGGATTTTTTAAATGAGTGTATATAAATAGGTTGTTTATTACATAGTGTCAATTTTGTAGTGATACTACTACGCAGCATAGTATTGTATCATGTCGGGTAGTTTTTTATCAATATCATTTGCTTTATCCAAGAAACTATCTGCACCATTACGTAAAGCCATTTCACGGAATGCATCAATAGTAAAATGGGTAAGTACATATAGTTTAGAATCTCCTTTTTCTTTTTGAATCGCTTTAATCAAATCCAGTCCGCTCATATCCGGTAAGTTCAAATCAGTAATCACCAGATCTGGATGTTTGTCTCTAAAATAATTAGTAGCGTCAGCACCAGTCTCCACAATATCTATATGGGCTTTAATTCCTTTGCTGGCGAGCGCATGTTTCACTTGGTACACAATAAAACTAGATTCATCTACTAGCAGCACATCAAGCATCTTGTTTTTCATAACCTTCGTTTTACAGTACAAAGAGACAATATTGGGAGCGCCTCTTTTGTAGTGTCGATGGTGATTATTCAATCATGATTTTGTGATACGCGTATGGTAAAAACAAGGAAGGATGTAGTGTCGTTACTACATCCTTTCTGGGTTAAAACAAAGGGATAAAGGAAATTAGGTTTACATAAGATGGATTTTTAAAACGGGATATCGAAAAGTTGGGGGATAATCAATTAGGTCAATCCGCTGTACTGCTTATGCGGCAAAGGATTTAATCATTTCTGGGAGTTTTTCGTCGATATCATTGGCTTTGTCTAAGAAGCTGTCAGCGCCATGCAGGATGGCCATATCGCGAAAAGCGTCAATAGTAAAATGGGTAAGTACATACAGCTTGCTGCTGCCTTTTTCTTTTCTGATGGCTTTCATTAGTTCAATGCCACTTTGATCAGGCAGGTTCAAATCAGTAATCACAAAATCTGGGTGCTTAGACATGAAATAAGTAGTAGCATCTTCTACAGTTTCTACAGTATCAATATTGGCTTTAATACCTTGATTGGCTAAAGCGTTCTTCACTTGGAATACGATATAGCTGGATTCATCGACCAGCAGGATATCAAGCATATTGTTTTTCATAACCTTTGTTTTACAACACAAAGATTGGACAATGCCTTACCCCGGCTTGTAGTGATAGGAGCCTGTTTGTGATCTAAGTTTTAGTATCTAGTTGTGGGAAAAAAAGAAGGGGCTGTAGTGGATTTACTACAGCCCCTTTTATAAAGTGTTCAAAATCAGAGTTCTAGCTTATGCTCTATGGCATACTTTACCAGGTCTGAATTGGAATGAAGGTGCATTTTCTCTAAAATTCTGGAGCGATATGTACTGATGGTGTTGACACTGAGTGAAAGAGATTCGGCAATTTCACTGACGGTCTTACCCTCTACAATCAGTTTCATTACCTCAAACTCACGGTCTGAGAGCAATTCATGGGGCATTTTATCCTTATCTGTCTCAATAGAATCTGCCAATACATCTGCAACTTGAGGTGTGATATATCTGCGACCGTTCAATACTTGCTGCACTGCTGTTACCAGTTCATAAGGGGCATTGTCTTTCGTAAGGTAGCCGGAAGCACCTGCTTTAATAGATCTTACTGCGTATTGCTCTGGCGCATGCATGCTCAGCATCAACATAGGGGTTTCAATCCCTTGAGAGCGCAGTTGTTTGAGTACATCAATACCAGTCATGCCGGGCATGGTCACATCGCTAATGATGATCTCCCATTCGCCTTTGATGGCTTTTTTCAATAAATCGGCACCGTCAGATGCATCGTGCACTTCAGCAAAAGGGAAAGCTTCTAGGAGGATTTTCTTCAATCCTTCCCTCACCATAGTGTGGTCGTCGGCAATCAAAATTTTCATAACCGTTGTTATTTAAGGCATAGTACACGCCTCAGGGCGGGATGAAGGTATCATCTTTTTCTTAAATATTCCACCTATTTTCCAGCTAATTCACAGAGAATCCCCCGCCGATTTTGTTTTCATTTTTATATGCAAGGGCTTGGTTACTTTGCAGCATGCAACAATATCATCAGTTACTTCAGCATATATTGGATACAGGTGTCTATAAAAGTGATCGAACCGGTACAGGTACCATCAGTTGCTTTGGCTATCAAATGCGTTTTGATTTGCAAAAGGGTTTTCCTTTAGTCACTACTAAAAAAGTGCACCTCAAAAGTATCGTCCATGAACTATTGTGGTTTTTACAAGGAGCTACCAATATTCAATACCTGAAAGAGAATGGTGTAAGTATTTGGGACGAGTGGGCTGATGAAAACGGCGAATTAGGCCCAGTGTACGGAAAGCAGTGGAGAAGCTGGGAAGGCGCGAATGGAGTAGTGGTGGATCAAATCACTGACTTGATTCAGCAGATCAAGAAAAATCCGGATAGCCGTCGCCTCTTGGTAAGTGCATGGAATGTGGCTGATTTGCCTCAAATGGCATTAATGCCCTGTCATACCATGTTTCAATTTTATGTGGCAGATGGTAAATTGAGTTGTCAGTTGTATCAGCGCAGCGCAGATGTGTTTTTAGGTGTGCCTTTTAATATTGCTTCCTACGCTTTATTGACTATGATGATCGCACAAGTGTGTGGTTTGGGCTATGGCGATTTTGTACACACATTTGGTGACGTTCATATTTATAGCAATCATATGGAGCAGGTGAAGTTGCAATTGAGCAGGGAGCCTTATCCATTGCCTACTATGCGACTCAATCCTGAAGTAAAAGATATTTTCGGTTTCCGTTTTGAAGATTTCACGCTGGAGAACTATCAGTGTCACCCGGCCATTAAAGCACCTGTAGCTGTTTAATATGACTATTTCCCTGATAGTAGCAGTATCGGCCAATGGCATGATTGGTAAAGACAATGCATTGTTATGGCATTTACCCAAAGACCTCAAGTTTTTTAAGAATAAGACCTGGGCACTGCCTGTTGTTATGGGCAGAAAAACATTTGAAGCATTGGGTAACAAACCACTCGGCGGCCGATTGAATATTGTGATTACACGTCAAAGCGATTGGTCAGCCACCAATGCCGAAACGGTTGGTTCACTCAATGAAGCCATACAATTAGCTAAGGATAATGGGTATGCTGAAGTAATGATTACCGGCGGTGGCGAAATCTATCGACAGGCTTTACCCATGGCGCATCATGTCTATCTTACCCGTGTGCATGCAGATTTGGATGGTGATACCAGCTTCCCCGAACTGGATACACATACTTGGCAACTTGGCTGGGAAGAAGCACATGCAACTGATGCCAAACATGCATACGCATTCACTTTTCAGCGTTGGGATAAGCGATGAGTGAACTATTCACTTCTCTGGATTTTTACTACATCAGGATTTTACCCCTGTTGTTGTTGATATCCTTGCTGTTCGCATCAACCAGGGGTTATGCAAGAGCAGCGTTGTTTACCTGCAATCGTATCATGCTGGTCTATGGTTTGGCCCAACTATTTATCTGGTACCAATGGTACAATTTCTATACAAATCAGCCTGTAACTGGGAGTAGATACCCTGTTACCAATTTTCAATACATCGTAATTGGTTTTCGATTCCTACAAGTTTTTTTTCCGTTGCTTACCATCTCCAAGCATGTAGCAGCATCCTGGCTATTTGCGATTGTATACTGGCTATTACTTTGTTGGCTGCCGATTTATAATAGTATCACTATTGGTCAAGTAGGCATTCGATTCGAATGGATCGGCGAACTCATTAATTGGATAGCTTATATCGCTTTCTTTGCACTATCGTACACTGTATTTTGGTGGATGAGTGAATTACCTTTTCAAAAAAAGCAACATGTATAGTGCACCTGTACTTGGTTGGAAATACCTGCAATACTATCTCACTGCAGCCAATGGTAGAGGGCATGGTGTACATTCTCCTTTTGTATTTAAGTTAATTACAGAAGTATTGAATGATGACAGGCAATATTATACCTACAGCATTGTTGAGCCGCTACGAGATGCATTGAAAAAAAATAATACCACAATTGAAGTACCTGATTTTGGAGCAGGCAGCAGACATCAACTCAGCAAGCAAAGAAAGATCAGTGAGATTGCACAATCATCCCTGAAGCCTAAAAAATTCAGTCAGCTTCTGTTTAGGATGGTTGCTTATTTTCAACCCTCAGGAGTACTGGAGTTGGGCACTTCTTTAGGCATCACTACAGCATATTTAGCCAGCGCCAACAATCTGATACCTGTTACCAGTATGGAAGGTGCACCTGCTGTTGCGGAACAAGCTTTAGCGGTAATAACCAAAGCAGGTATTAGTAATGTTACGATTATCACTGGCAACTTTGATGATACATTACCGCTTTGGTTGGATAAACAAGTACAAATTGATTTTGCATTTATTGATGGTAACCATCGCTTTGAACCAACGATGCGCTATTTCCAATGGTTGAAAGAAAAAGCCCATGATCAAACAGTCTTGATCTTTGACGATATTCATTGGAGTGCTGAAATGGAGCAGGCCTGGGCCGAAATACAGGCTGACCCTGCAGTTACACTGACCATTGATCTCTTCTTTATCGGCATTGTATTCTTCCGCCCCGAACAGCAACAAAAAGCGCATTTTCGCATCCGATTCTAAAAGTTGATAAAAAACAGGTTTTGGTTGATGATCATCAGTTAATTTCATCCGGTCAACCCTTAACATGATCATCGGAATACTCAAAGAACCAACAGGCGAAAATCGTGTGTCATTATTACCTGAGCAATGCGCACAGCTTATCAAGCAACAAGTACAGATTCAGGTTGAATCAGGCGCCGGTGCCAAAGCTTCGGCATCAGATGAAAGCTATGCAGCTGTTGGTGTAACCATTCTTTCCAGAAATCAAGTTTTACAAGCTGCAGATATTGTTTTAAGCATACAGCTGCTTACAGAATCTGATATTACTTTGTGCAAACCCAATGCTATTGTATTAGGTGTATATCAACCCCTCTATCATTTTCAGCAAATGCAGGTTTGGGCTGGTAAGGGTATCAGCACATTCAGTCTGGATATGATTCCCCGTACTACTCGTGCGCAAAGCATGGATGTACTTAGCTCTCAGGCCAATATCGCAGGCTATAAAGCAGTGTTATTAGCAGCCAATATCTATCCGCGTTATTTCCCCATGTTCATGACAGCAGCTGGTAGTATTGCCCCTGCAAAAGTCCTCATCTTGGGAGCAGGTGTTGCAGGCTTACAAGCTATTGCCACTGCCAGAAGACTGGGTGCCGTAGTAGAAGTATTCGATACAAGACCTGCTGTAAAAGATGAGGTAATGAGCCTTGGCGCCAAATTCATTGAAGTGGAAGGCGCAGCCGATGCTTCTGCTGCAGGTGGTTACGCAGTTGAACAATCTGCCGAGTATCAACAAAAGCAAAAAGACCGTATTGCGGCAGCCATTGCCAAAGCAGATATCGTCATTACTACTGCACAAATACCCGGTAAGAAAGCTCCGATACTGATTACGGCTGCTATGATTGAGCAAATGCGCAATGGTAGTATCATCATTGATTTGGCCGCTGCTACAGGTGGAAATACAGAAGTAACCAAGAACAACGATACTATTGTTTATGCTGGGGTACAAGTAGTGGGCAACAGCCAATTAGCTGCAGCCATGCCTTCCGATGCCAGTAAACTCTATGGCAAGAACGTATTTAATTTCTTGCAGTTGATTATTGATAAAACTGGTCAGCTCAACTTGAATTTCGAAGACGATCTGGTAAAGGGTACTTGTATTACGTATGACGGACAAATCATTCACGAAAGAGTAGCAGCACTGCTCGCATAAATTGATAAATACTATGCAGGATTTTTTACAATGGATACAGTTGCATCAGCAGATCATTTATATCGTGATTCTGATGATTTTTCTAGGTATAGAAGTAATTGGCCGCGTGCCGAGTGTTTTACACACACCGCTGATGAGTGGTGCAAACGCTATTCACGGTGTAGTAATCATCGGTGCCATCATTGTGATGGGGAAAGTAGAGTCTGGTAATTATTTCGCATTGGCACTTGGTTTCCTCGCAGTGATTCTGGGAACTCTCAATGTGGTTGGTGGATTCGTGGTAACGGATCGCATGCTGGAAATGTTTAAAAAGAAAAACTAGCCCTTAACGCATTATCTATGGAATGGAACTTGTTAACGCTGGCCTATATCATTGCTTCGGTTACGTTTATACTCGGACTGAAAATGCTGGCACATCCGGAAACGGCGAGAAAAGGCAATCTGGTTGCTGCAGCTGGTATGAGTATTGCCATTTTTGCCACCATCTTTTTATATGAAGAAAATGGCGTGAAACTGCAGAACTATGTTTGGATTTTTGCAGCCCTCGCTATTGGTACAGTAGCCGGTGTGTGGTCGGCCAGAACCGTGAAGATGACTGCAATGCCGGAGATGGTGAGTTTATTCAATGGTATGGGTGGTGCTTGTGCTGCTTTAATTGGCATCATTGAATTCAATCACCTCACACACCATTATGATGGAACAGATATAAACTTTTTTAGCAAGCTGGATGGTGGTATGTTATTGGTGATTATGGCCGGCTTGGTAATTGGTTCTATCTCTTTTGCTGGAAGTATGATTGCCTGGGGTAAACTCAATGGTCGTATCAAGGATTTTTCCTTTAAGGGACAGCATCTTGTTAACCTTGGTTTTTTTGCGTTTATTCTTTTATTAAGCGCTTATGTCATCATACTCAGGCCAGAAGAAACTATTTTCTTTTTCTATGTGGTCTTATTCGCAGCATTGATCTATGGCGTGTTCTTCGTAATGCCTATTGGTGGTGCGGATATGCCGGTAGTGATTTCATTGCTCAACTCATTTACCGGTGTTGCAGCTGCATGCGGTGGTTTTCTCTATGATAATAAAGCTATGCTTACCGGCGGTATCCTCGTAGGTGCTGCAGGTACTTTGCTAACTATTTTGATGTGTAAGGCGATGAATCGTTCCCTTACCAATGTATTAATTGGTTCTTTCGGAGCTGGTGCTGCTGCAGCATCCAGCACTCAACAGGGCGGTACGCACAAAGAAATTTCTGTGTCTGATGCAGCAGTTTGTATGGCTTATGCCAACAAAGTCATGATTGTGCCAGGTTATGGATTAGCTGTTGCGCAAGCGCAACACGTATGCCATGAGTTGGAGAAAATTCTGGAAGAGCGTGGGGTAGATGTGCAATATGCCATTCACCCGGTTGCTGGCAGAATGCCGGGGCATATGAATGTATTATTGGCTGAAGCCGATGTGGCTTATGATAAACTGCAGGAAATGGAAACGGCGAATGATGCATTTAAGACAACCGATGTGGTACTGATTCTTGGTGCCAACGATGTGGTGAATCCTGCTGCCAAAAGCGATCCTGCTTCACCTATTTATGGTATGCCTATTCTGGAAGTAGAACAAGCCAAAACAGTCATCGTGAACAAACGTAGCATGAAACCTGGCTATGCCGGTATTGAGAATGCATTGTTCTTTCAACCCAAAACATCTATGTTGTTTGGTGATGCTAAAGCTGCTTTACAGAAACTGATTGCAGAAATCAAGTCGGTCTAAGCCTGCATCCGTATTTTTGACAAAAGGCTGATTTGTTACCACAGGCATTACAAGCGCGTTTAGCTAGTTTACCCCAATTAGATTTGGCTGCACTCAATGCATTGCATGCATCTGGTGAACAGGTAACCAGTATCCGCAGAAACTTGTTCAAGCTACCTGATGCTTATAGCTTTCCATTTGATACACCTGTGCCCTGGTGTGCGCACGCAGCATATTTGCATGAACGTCCTTTCTTCACTTTCGATCCATTATTGCATGCTGGTGCTTACTATGTGCAGGATGCGAGTAGTATGTGTATCTGGACTGCCCTCACGCAGGTAGTGAAAGAAACAAAAGGTTTAAAGGTCTTAGACCTTTGTGCCGCGCCTGGAGGGAAGACCACTTTACTCGCAGATTATTTTCATGATGGGGTATTGGTGGCGAATGAAGTTATTCGTTCTCGTGCAGCCATCTTGGTAGAGAACATCACCAAATGGGGTGCTGAACATGTTATCGTTACGAATAATGATCCTGCTGATTTTACCAGCTTACACAATTATTTTGATATGATGCTCGTGGATGCACCATGCAGTGGCAGCGGCTTATTTCGCAAAGATCCTGATGCGGTGAATGAATGGAGCCCTGAGCATGTACAACTCTGCAGTCAGCGACAGCAAAGAATCTTAGCCGATGCTTTACCGGCATTGAAACCTGGTGGCACTTTGTTGTATGCAACCTGTTCATATTCGCCCGAAGAAGATGAAGACATCATGGATTGGTTGATGGCGCAAGGCGATATGGTATCAGTGCCTTTGGACTTACCTGCAACATGGAATATCGTCACAACACAAACTGATACAGGAGCAACAGGCTATCGATTTTATCCGCACTTGCTGAAAGGTGAAGGTTTCTTCTTGTCGGTTTTTCAAAAAGCAGATGCATCATATCATGCAACGCACAGGCCGCAGCAAGTGCAACAGGCATCGAAGCAGGAGCAGCAATTGTGGAAACAAGCTATTCCTGAACTGGGAGCCCATCACCTCATTCGTTCAGGAGAAATATGTAAAGCGGTAAGTGATCCAGTGCTTGATACATTAAGTCAGTTGGGTAAACTCTATATCCGCAAAGCCGGTATAGCAGTTGGTCAGTTAAAAGGCAAGGACTTAATACCAGATCATGAACTGGCATTGTGGAACCGAGCAATCCATAGTTTCCCAGCTGTTGAATTAGATGAAGCAATAGCGCTGGAATACCTGCGCAGAAAAGATATCAGCCTGCAAGGCACAAAGGGTTGGAACCTGATGCGATATCGCGGACTATCACTGGGTTGGGCCAAGCTATTACCCAATCGTGTAAATAATTACTATCCGCAGGGGTACAGAATATTAAAAGACTAATTTTACGACCAGTGATGCGATTCCTGTTGATGTTTTTGTTGTGCTTAACCCTTGGCCTGACTGCTTCTGGTCAGGGCAAGCTCATCATACAAGGAAAGAGTCCATTCTGGTATGTGGTGCATACCATGTCAACCGGTGAAACTTTTGCCGGAGTAGCCAAGAAGTATGGTGTTACCACTGATTACCTCCGTCAGTACAATAATTTGCAGCAGGGTTATTTATTAGCTGGTACTAAGATCAGGATTCCAATACGTAATCTCACCAAACTGAATAAAGATGGTATTCCAGTGTATTACCAAATCAAAAAGGGTGATAATCTTTATCAGATAGGGCAGCAGTTTAATAAAGTGAGTCTCGACTTCCTGAAGAACTGGAATAATATCAGAGAAGAAGATGCGAGAGAAGGCCTGGAAATCATTGTTGGCTATATCGGCGGCTATCAGCCGATTGAAAGTAAGAGTGATCAAAACTTTACAGCTGTTGATGCCAAAGCTACAGGTGGAGCAGAAATTAGGGGTGTGATGAAGCCGCGTGGTCAGGAAAAAGAAAAAGATGTACCTAAGCCCATTGATGAAACCAAGTTAGGTGAGGAACAATATATAAAGGAAGAACCACAGAAGCGGAGAGAAATAGCCAATAAGCCTGTGACTACAGATCCAGGCAGACAGCCTATTACGCGTCCAATTATCGTCTATGATAATCCGGCATCAGTAGTGCAACAACAGATCAATGAACAAAAGAATGCAGCTTTAGAAAAACAGGATCCGCCTAAGAATGCAGTAGTGAAAACACCCGAAACTACTTTGCCTAAGGTGGTACCGCCGCCAATTGTAAAAAAGGATACTGCACAGATTCAGCCAGTAAGACAACCAGCAAAACAAGAGCCAGCTATTACAAAGCCAATAGATAAGCCGGTTAAAAAAGATAGTGTTGCAGTTGCTGTAAATAAGCCGGTTCCACAGCCTCCGCCTGCTATGCGCAGAGATACGGCTAGAAAGGCAACCAAAGCAGACATCATGTTATTGCCGGTAAGTCAGGAAAAAATTATTGATAGTGCTGGTAAACTGTTGGTCGTAAAAAAAGATTCTATCAAAGCGCCAGTACAAAAGCCAATTGTACGCGATACAGCTAGTCAGGTAAAGAAACCTGTTATCCTCGATACTGTCGCAGCCGTGAATGTTGCACCGATTGAAGTGAAGAAAGATAGTGTTGTGATGATTCCTGTAAAGCCGGTTGTGAAAGATTCAGTGGTGACAGCGCCCGTTGTCAAGAAAGATAGTCTTTTAGTACTTCCACCACCTGTTATAATGAAGAAGGACAGTGTAGCTTTGATTAATCCCAAGTCTGTTGTAAAAGATTCAGTGGTGAAAGCGCCTATTGTTAAGAAAGATAGTCTTGTAGTTCTTCCACCACCTGTTGTAGTGAAGAAGGACAGTGTGGCTTTGATTACTCCAAAGTCTGTGGTAAAAGATTCAGTGGTAAAAGCACCAGTTATCAAGAAAGATAGTCTTGTAGTTCTTCCACCACCAGTTGTAATGAAGAAGGACAGTGTGGCATTGATTTCTGCAAAACCAGTGGTGAAAGATTCAGTGGTGCAAGCACCAGTTGTCAAGAAAGATAGTGTCGTGATTCTTCCACCACCTCCTGCAGTGAAGAAGGATAGTGTAACATCGGTAATGCCTAAGCCAGCAGCAGCTGCATTAGAAGAAGGTTTTTTTGCGCAACAGTACTCGATAGAAACAACGGGACTAAAATTAAAAACACTAACCCTGGAGAGTAGTATTTTCAAAACCATGAGTGGCTGGGATGATAAGAAATACTATGTACTGGCCAATGGTATTCCCGAAGGTGCGATTGTTCGTTTAACGGCTAACAACAAAAGTGTATGTGCTAAGGTCCTTGGTAGTTTGCCAGCCATGAAAGGTGATAATGGCCTGCAGATGCGTGTCAGCAATGCAGCAGCAGCAGCATTAGGTGTAGAAGCCAATCGTTTTCAGCTAATGGTGACCTATTTTCAGTAATCAGATTTTATTGCCGCGTAAAAAATCACTTACTGCCATTTTCTTCTTTCCTTCCAATTGAATTTCTGTGAGTCTCAAATAACCATCTGTACAGGCTACATCAATATGTGTTTGATTATCGCTTACAAAAGTGCCCGGCGTTTCAGCAACAGTTTTCATGATCTTTTCAGCACGATAGATTTTCAGAATCTTGCCGTTCAATTGGGTGAGTGCACCGGGGTAAGGCGACAGGCCTCGCACTAGGTTATATACTTCATGCACAGGCTTATGCCAATCTATGGTGCAATTGCTGGTAAACAGTTTAGGGGCATGCTTTAAATCAGCAGCATCATGTTGTGGTTTTGCTTGTATGCTGCCTGCTACCAATCCTTTAATGGTTTCAACCAGTAGATTGGCGCCAACCATTTTCATGGTATCGTGTAATTCACCGGCTGTCATCGTATCGGTAATAGGAATCACTTCCTGCATCAGCATATTACCGGTATCAATAGCATGTTGTAATTGGAATGTGGTAACACCTGTAGCAGATTCGCCATTGATGATGGCCCAGTTAATCGGCGCAGCACCTCTGTATTGCGGCAGTAATGAGCCATGTACATTGATCGTACCCATGGGTGGCATATTCCATACCGCTTCTGGTAACATACGAAATGCCACCACCACTTGTAAGTCGGCTTTTAATGCAGCAAGCTCATCAAGGAATGCAGGTGCTTTAAGCTTTTCTGGTTGTAGTACTGGAATGTTTTTCGACACAGCATATTGCTTCACGGCACTTTGTTGAAGTTGCATCCCTCTTCCTGCAGGTTTATCTGGTGCGGTAACAACGCCTACTACATTGCACCCGGCTTCTACCAATGCATTGAGTGAGGCAACTGCAAATTCGGGCGTGCCCATGAAAACAATTCTACAATCAGTGTACTGCATGGGCGCAAATGTATGATTTCAGTAGTCTATTCAAAATCCGGGTAAAGCAGGTATTTCTTCCTGATTTGTTTGAAAGCCTGTAAATCAGGCTGCCAGCTGGCTTTAATCTCAGCAGCAGTCTTTCCAGCAATCAGTTGTTGGCGCAGTTCATCATTGCCCGCCAGCTTATTGAAGAAATAATCTGTTGGCTTGCCACTCTTTGGTTTTAAAAAGAATTGATCCTTATTTGGGAAAAGCTTATAAGCTTCCACCAGCCAATCCAGCTGAATACCTTTTTCCTCAACGGATTTGAGAATGGCGGTTTCGTCTCCTGAGATATTCCATCCATAACAAAGCTTATCCTTCAGTTTAGGTTCCTTAGCGCCATCTCTGCTAACAGGTGTGAAAGCATACATGTGCTTGGGCAAATCAGGATGACCAAAAATCTGGAATGGTTTCTCTGTGCCTCTACCTTCACTCAAGACGGTACCCTCAAAATAACAAGTAGAGGAATACCAGTAAATAGAACCCATATCTGGCAGGTTAGGCGATGGTTTCACCGGCAAGCGATATTTACTCTTGTGCGTATAATTCTTACACTTAATCACCGTGAGTTTGAACTGCTTGCGTTTTTTCTCAAAGCCCAATACATTACTCATGTACAATTGATCAGACTCCTTACGGATATATTGCTTATCTAACCAGGCTTCGCCCAGCAGCATCTTTGCATATTCACCAATCGTCATACCATACACAACAGGTACGCGCTGCATACCCACAAAGCTTTTATAAGGAGAATCCAATACCGGGCCGTCTACATAAAAACCATTCGGATTGGGCCTGTCGAGCACAATCAAAGGTTTATCATGCTGAATCGCACTTTCTATGTATTCCTCCAGTGAAGAGATATAGGTATAGAAACGGGTGCCCACATCCTGAATGTCGAATATTAACACATCCACATCTGCTAAATCGGCACCATCTGGTTTGCGTTTCTTGCCATACAAAGAAATTACCGGTATGCCGGTAGATGGATCAACCGCATTATCAATTTTATCGCCTGCATCCACATTGCCGCGAAAACCGTGTTCCGGTCCAAAAGCTTTTACAATATTGACACCAATTGCTTTCAGGGTATCAACCAGATGGGTATTGCCAACAGTTGCAGTATGGTTGGCAAAAACAGCTACTCTTTTATTCTTTAGCAGCGGTAAATAATCGTTCAACTGATAGGCGCCGGGTAGAATTTCGGCATTGGCATTTCTGGCCTGCTTTTTTTGTGCAAATCCTATTGCTGGTAGCATCAACAAAATCGTAAAGTATATGGCCAATAGTGGGCGTGGGCGCATGTTAGGTGGTCTTAGGTAAGACCAAATTTAATTCTCATTGCCGGATAAACCATGTAGATTGCGCCCGGATTTTTATTTACGCCTGTGCTCTCTCCGAAACACTCGAAGCTTGCGGTAGCAGCTGTGAAAAATCATCCGTTTAAATTATCCACTATGCAACAAGTAAAAAAAGGTGATACAATACGTATCCATTACCATGGCCGTTTGGAAGACGGTAGTACTTTCGATTCATCTGCTGGCCGCGAGCCACTGGAGTTTGAAGTTGGCGGCGGTATGGTAATCAAAGGCTTTGATGATGGTGTTACCGGCATGACCATCGGCGAAAAGAAAACCATTCATATTCCTGCTGAAGAAGCATACGGTCCTGTACAGGATGAAATGTTTCTGGAATTTCCGATCAACCGTTTTCCGGAAGATATGACACCACAAGTTGGTATGCAGTTGAGCATGAGCAATCCTTCTGGTCAGCAGTTTCCTGTGGTGATTGCTGAAGTAAAAGAAGAAGTGGTGATCTTGGATGCCAATCATCCGCTCGCCGGCAAAGACCTGATCTTTGATTTGGAGTTGGTAGAGATCAAAGGTGGTTCTTCACTGATCATTACTCCATAATACGATTTGGATAAAAAGAAAAAAGGTTCATCAACTGATGAACCTTTTTTTATGTATTTATTTTCTGTTGAGCCACCAGCCCAGCCATACACCGCACAACCCCCAGCTTGCTACCGAATCCAATAAGCTGGCAGTTATATCAAAACTCTTGAACCAGATAAAATTGGTATAAGGTTCATTTAGGAATGCAATCAGCCCAGCTATTAGACAAGTAATCAGCGTAGTGCTAAAGCTATTACTGCTGTACTTACCTATTACCCAGATAACCAACCAGGCAAGCAGGATATTGACAAGCAGTCCTCTTGTCATATTCATGCCCATACTGGTGTCCATGGCTTTGTGATAAGAAATCATTGCCCATGGTTTTCCATTGGCAGCTTCCATTTGTTTTTCCATCTCTTCCTGTGAAACACCTTTTGGAGAGCGGGGTACCATATAACCGCCTTCTTTACCTTCCAGTTGTTGTTCCAGTAATTGCAGAATCGTGTCTTGTTTGGGTGTATGCTGTTGAGCAGCATAGTGGAATTCTCCTGGTCCCCAGGATACGAATTGCCACATAAAAATGAGGATGCCGCCCACAAGGGCGCCAATAATTTGTTTCATCATGACTAGTTGTTTTGGTTACTCTAACAATTTACCCAGCATTTTCCGTAAAACCTGCATTTGTCGGTAGAATTTCCGTGTAATTTGCCGGCATGAAGATGTATACAGTTACCGAGCGTTTGCTGCGTTATGTGCAGATTGATACACAAAGTGATCCGCAGAGCGAAGCATTTCCCAGTACAGAAAAGCAACATGTGTTAGCGCAACTGCTTGCTGCTGAGTTGAAAGCAATGGGTATTGCAGATGCACATGCTGATGCATACGGCTATGTGTATGCCACTATTCCTGCCAATATTGAAAAGCAAGTGCCTGTGATTTGTTTTTGCAGCCATATTGATACAGCGCCAGATTGCAGCGGCACAGGTGTTAAGCCCATTTTGCATGAAAATTATCAGGGACAAGACATCATACTGCCCGATGATCCTACGCAGGTATTGCGGATGACAGAACATCCACACCTGAAAACGCAAATCGGTAAAAACATCATCACTGCTAGTGGTACTACTTTGTTAGGTGCAGATGATAAAGCCGGTGTTTCCATCATCATGGATTTGGCACATCAACTCACTACCAATCCTGCCATTCCACATGGTACCATCAAAATTCTGTTTACGCCTGATGAAGAAGTTGGTAGGGGTACTGAAAAAGTTGATTTGAAAAAACTGGGTGCTGATTTTGCTTACACACTGGATGGTGGTGAGCCCGGTACATTTGAAGATGAAACCTTTAGTGCAGATGGAATGACCTGCACCATTCATGGCGTCATCGCACATCCCGGCGCAGCCAAGGGTAAATTAGTGAATGCACTTAAGATTGCAGCTGCATTTGTGGATGCATTACCAAAAGAGACGCTGGCACCTGAAGTGACCAGCGGTCGCGAAGGCTTTGTGCATCCGGTGCGCATACATGGTTTGGCAGAAACTGCGCAGGTGGAATTCATCATTCGTGATTTTGACACCAAGGCGTTGGCACTGCATGAAGCCAAAGTAGAAGCCATACTGCAGGAAACGGTAGCGAAATATCCTGGTGCAACTTATTCGGTGCAAGTGGTGGAACAGTACAGAAACATGAAGGAAGTACTGGATCAATATCCTCAGGTGGTAGATTATGCGAGAGAAGCCTACACGCGTTGTGGATTGCCTTTCATTAAAGAACCCATTCGTGGTGGTACCGATGGCAGCAGACTGAGTTTTATGGGCTTGCCTGCTCCCAATATTTTCACGGGCATGCAATCCATTCATGGTAAACAGGAGTGGGTAGGTGTGTCTGATATGGAACAAGCCGTAGACGTGCTCACGGAGCTGGTACAGGTTTGGGCAGAAAGAAGTTGAGGAAAATCTGTAATGTTTTGGCCCTTTCACTAACTTACTGGTAAATCTTTTGATATGACATTCTTAGCAAGTTATTGGTGGCTTATTGTAATACTAATCATTGTGTTTAGTGGATTGGTCACTGTAAACCAAGGTACAATTGCGGTAATCACGATGTTCGGTAAGTACCAGCGTATCCTGGCGCCGGGATTACGTTTCAAGATTCCTTTGCTGGAGCAGATCTTTCGTCGCGTCAGCATCCAGAACCGCTCTGTGGAACTGGAGTTTCAGGCAGTTACCAACGACCAGGCCAATGTGTATTTCAAAAGCATGTTACTCTACGCAGTACAGAATGCGGATGAGGAAACCATTAAGAAAGTTGCATTTAAGTTTATCAGCGATAAAGACCTGATGCAAGCCATGGTGCGTACGATTGAAGGTAATATCCGTTCATTCGTAGCTACCAAGAAGCAGGCTGAGATTCTGGGTTTGCGCAGAGAGATTGTAGAAAGCGTAAAAAGTGAAGTTGACCATGTGCTGGAAGACTGGGGTTATCACCTGCTGGATTTGCAGATCAATGATATCACTTTCGATCAGGCCATTATGGAAAGCATGAGCAAAGTGGTCGCATCCAATAACCTGAAAGCTGCTGCAGAGAATGAAGGTCAGGCTTTACTGATCACCAAAACCAAATCGGCAGAAGCAGAAGGTAATGCCATCAAGATTGCTGCTGAAGCAGAGAAAGAAGCAGCCAAATTGCGCGGTCAGGGTGTGGCACTCTTCCGCCAGGAAGTAGCCCGTGGTATGACAGAAGCCGCTGAACAACTCAAGCAGGCCAATCTGGATACCAATGTAATTCTGTTCAGTATGTGGACAGAAGCCATCAAGAACTTTGCAGAATATGGTAAAGGCAACGTGATCTTCCTCGATGGTAGTAGTGATGGTATGCAGCGTAGCATGAACCAGATTATGGCCATGATGCAGATGAAGACCAACGAGAAGTAGTAGAGATAAAGCTTATATGTTTCAAGCCCCGTTCCTAATTGTGTAGGTTCGGGGCTTTTTGTCGATAGTATTCCCCAATAGTACTTTTCAGGGTATCCCCACATTTATTGTGGGGAGTGTAAAAGCTTTCCTAAAAGCCCGCTCTTAACATTTTTATTCACAGTTCCCGTTTTCTTTTGCAGAAGCGTCTAATTTTAGCAAACACAAAACCAAACGGATGTATTATCTCTTACAGATAGATAGTTTGCGCAATGCCACCCAAGCGGTAGCAGGCGAACAGATTTCGATGCTCGGTCTTTTGCAAAAAGGTGGTTGGATCATGTATCCGCTCTATCTCTTGTTTATTGTAGCTGTATTTGTCTTTGTAGAGCGTTTGATGGCTATTCGCAAAGCATCGCGTATAGAGCCTAATTTCATGAAAATCATCCGCGACAATATCATTACTGGTAATGTAGCTGCTGCCAGAAACCTGGCGAAGAATACCGATAGTCCGGTTGCGCGTATGATTGAAAAAGGTTTACAGCGTATTGGTAAACCCATTGATGCGATTGAGAAAAGCATGGAAAATGTGGGCAAGCTGGAAATGTACCATATGGAACGCAACCTCAATATTTTGTCGCTCATTGCAGGTATTGCACCCATGTTTGGTTTTCTGGGTACGATTGTGGGTATGGTGCAATTGTTCTATGGCATTGCTTCTACCGGTGAATACACATTGAATACGATTGCAGGTGGTATCTATACCAAGATGATTACTTCTGCCACCGGTTTAATCATTGGTTTGATTGCGTATATCGGTCACAATATCCTCACTACCCAGATCGATAAAACGGTGAATAAGATGGAAGCGGCCAGTGCAGAGTTTATGGACATATTACAGGAACCCACTAAATAATTGCCATGAATATCCGCAAGCGATTAAGGGCACATCCTGAAATGCATACCGGCGCGCTGAATGATATCTTGTTCATTCTGCTGCTCTTCTTTTTGATTGTGTCTACACTCGCCAATCCAAATGTCATCAAAGTGGCCAACCCCAAGGCCAAGAGTGATACACGTGCCAAGCAGACCGTGGTGATTACGGTTGATAAGAATCAGCAAATTTATCTTGGTCAGCAGCCTGTTGCTTTTGATCAATTAGAAACACAATTACAGGGCTTTTTATCCAAGGAAACAGAAAAACCTTCTGTGGTCATCAATGGGGATAGTACTGCGCATTTAGGTACCGCTATCCGCGTGATGCAAGTGATCAAGAAATTAGGTGCTACGCCTGTAATGGCAGTGGATGCACATTGATTATTGCAAAGTCTTTGGTCTTTAGTCTTTTGTCTTTGGGGTTAGACGTTATAATCTTTTACACTTAGTTGCTATTCTAGCTTTTCCGCAACGACTATAGGGCGCTAAGTTTCGCAAGGAGGCTTTGCGTGCATCAAATAAAACTTGCGCGCCTTGCGCGAAATGCTATCTACCAGCTTCTAGATTCTGTATTCTTTGCTTTGCACGTTGTGCATCTCCGTGCCGCTGTGTCTCTGTGGTTTAGCACATTTAATTCTAAAGATTTAACTGCAAAGGCCCGCCTCCATCCTTCAACCTGCGCCAAGGCTTCAGTTTGTAAATGGCTAAAGCCATGGATTGTAAACCGCAAGCGTTTTGGTTTGACCTCACCCCAGCCCTCTCCAAAGGAGAGGGAGCTATCAAAACAACCACGAAGTGGTTGAATATGCATAGCATTGGTAACAATTATTGAAGCCACAACCACAAAGTGGTTGAATAAAACTTTACCCGATGTGATGAATCAAATGAATTCGTTTCTCGACTTTCGATTCTCGATACTCGTTTCTTGAAGTGCCCATTTTCACTTGACACTTTTTGCTTTTGCCCTGCTTGCCGAAGCCTTGGCGTAGGCAAGATTTTCACTTTTAACTTAGCCTTGCGCTTATCATTCTATCCTTCCCCTGCATATCTTGTTTGAGCTCGGCGGTAAAACCATAAGATTCCAGTAAGGTACAAGTGGCTTGCCCTAATGCTTCATTGATTTCGAAAAAGAGATAACCTTTGGGCGACAGATGTGTTTGCGCGAATAGCGCAATTTGTTTATAGAAGATTAACGCATCATTGTCTGGTACGAATAAGGCTGTTGCGGGTTCATGGTTCAGCACACGTGCATGCATGGTAGCACTTTCGCTTTGTTGTACATAAGGTGGGTTGCTGATGATACAGTCTAGATTTTTAGGTAAAGCAGTCCAGGTATTGTTATCTAAAAAATCCAGTTCATGAAAATGAATATTGGTATGATGGGTAGTAGCATTTTGTTGTGCCACAGCCAATGCCGCTGCACTGATATCTACTGCATGCATTATTGCTTGCGGCAAGCGATGTTTGATGGTGATGGGAATGCAACCACTGCCCGTGCCGATATCGATGATGCTGGGTGCCGACCATTGCTGTTGTTGGCAAGTTTGCAACACCCAGTGCACCAGTTCATCTGTTTCGGGGCGGGGGATGAGTACAGATTCGTTGACGTAAAAAGGCAGCTCACCAAACCAGGCTTGTCCCAATACATATTGTACTGGTCTGCCTTTCAGTAATTCAGTAGTAATGTTGTCCAGCTGAGTCGTTTGTGTTGCTGAAACCGGTGTGTTTGGATGCCGGGCCCTGTCGATACGCTGCTGACCGGTAACATGCTCAATTACGAGATCAGCAATATTGGCTGCTTCTGTGGAATCGTATTGATCCAGCAGGGCATAAAACAAACGATCATAAGCCAATTTCAACTGCATGCTGCAAGGTAGGGAGGAAAGGGGAGAGGAGTTATTGTAAGATTGATTATTGAGCAATTTTTGATTGATGAAATAAGCGAAAAAAGATTTTTGCACCTGTTGGTCGCCCGACCAACAGGTATAGCTAATAACATTCGCTTGCTGGTCAGGCGACCAGCAAGGGCTTGGGTGATACAGACAAGTTGTTTCAACTATGAGTTGTAAAAAATACCCTATCAAAACTTTTCGTGATAAACTTCCTAGTAAAAAATTTGGAATCAGCTTTTCGATGATAGTAGATTAGCGTATCACTCCTCAATGAAGTCCCGATTTCCCGGGCGATCTCGTTTAACCTTCTTTGATAAAAGATTATTGCATGCATTTGCATGTAAGCATATTCTGTAGCTACGAATACGGGAGCTTCTGCACTTACCCGTTCAAAAAGAGTGCGGCGGTATCCGGACTGTTAGAAATAGTGTTCAATTATTTCATCGGAAAGAATGGCTGACGAGCCATTGGGTGTATTGCACCATTACCCTGTTACCGGCCAGTAACATAGGTGCAAATAAAAACAATAATTAAACTGAGTAAAAAATCAGCTCAAGGGATTATTGAATTTTTTAATATTCAAAAAACTACTTATGAAAAAGATAATTCTTGCTTCAACTCTTATGGCTACAATTATTCTTGCATTTTTTGCATGTCAAAAAAAGGAAATTCAGCTTAATGAGGATTTTGTCATAAAGAAAAATGATGCCTTCGTGAAAAAATTAGATAACGGAGGGGTGATTACTGCAACTGATGTGTATTCAAAAGTTAATTCCTTTAGAAGGGCTATTAATATAGATGCTGGTCCAGGTAAAGGAAAGTTGCCAGAAATCTATCTGACATTCGTTTCTGATGATAATGATAATATCTATGAAAAAATGAAGAATAACCCTTATTCCGTAAATGGTGAGTTTACTGTAGAAGCTGGTGGTCAGGTTATCTTGAGGAAAAAAGTTGTTAATGGGCAATGGCAAAAATCAGATATAATCCCGCTTTCTGAATCTTATGTAAATTCAGAACCACCCCATTACAACCCAAATTTAAAATGCACAGTCAAAACAGTTCATGATTGTGTAGCTTGGGAAATTGATGACATGAATTGGATTGAATATGGACTTTGTTTGTCATCAGCACCTGGCTGTTATGCAGGATTATGGGCAAGTTGTACATGGGAGGTTTGCCACAATCATATGGAGTATAAAAATCCAAATTGATATACATATGAAAGAGTTGCTCTTAATCTCAGTGGTCTTGATTTCACTACTGCTTTATTACTTCACTTTTCAGAAAATGGCGAAACTTGAGGTAAACAAGCAGACGAAATTGGTCTACACCTATCTTACTTTGGTTGTGCCTTTACTCGGTTTTTTTCTTGTGTCAAGGCACACTAAGTAGAGAAACACAGAACACATGGAAAGTAGGTCGTAGTGACCTACTTTTTTGTTTAATCTGTGAAGATTGACTATTTCAGACCTTTGCCCCTGTTGGTCGCCCGACCAAGAGGTATCAACTAAAAATAGTTACTTGCTGGTCAGGCGACCAGCAAGGGCTTGGGGGAGAAGTAATAGACTAAAACCATGAGTTGTATTTTAAAATTAGCAGGGCTGAATAGCTTTTTTCAGCCACGATCTTTAGTAAATTACAAAGTTGATATGTGTACACCTTATAGAAATGATGTGCATATACTTACTGTACATTTGATGGCAGAAAAACAGAAACAAAAACATGTTTGAGCAGACTTTTAAAAACATTGACGACATATTACACAAGGATGCGGGTTGTGGTAGTGAATTAGATTATGTAGAGCAAACTTCCTGGGTTTTATTTCTGAAGTATCTGGATGATTTGGAAAAAGACCGTGCTACTGCTGCAGAATTAACGGGAAAGACTTACACACCCATAATTGACCAAGCTTATCAGTGGACTGTTTGGGCCATGCCGAAAGGGAAGGATGGCAAGTTGGATCATCATAAGGCCCTTACGGGCGATGACCTCACAGATTTTGTGAACAATAAACTGTTTCCTTACCTCAAAAAGTTTAAGAGTAGTGCTGAAAGTGCTGATACCATTGAATACAAAATTGGTGAGATTTTCAGTGAATTGAAAAACCGCATACAAAGTGGTTACAATTTGCGAGAAGTGATTAACCGTATTGATGAATTGCGTTTTCGTACCCATGCAGAAAAGCATGAAATGAGCCATTTGTATGAAGACAAGATTAAGAACATGGGTAATGCCGGGCGCAATGGTGGTGAGTATTATACGCCAAGACCGTTGATAACTACGATTGTAAAAGTAGTTGCACCAAAAATAGGCGACAAAATTTATGATGGCGCTTGTGGTTCTGCTGGCTTCTTGTGTGAAGCATTTGCCTATTTGAAAGACAGCAAACCCTTGTCAACTAAGGAAACGGAGATACTGCAGAAGAAAACCTTTTACGGCAAAGAGAAAAAATCACTCGCGTATATTTTGGGTGTAATGAATATGATTCTTCATGGTGTGGAAGCCCCCAATATTATACACACCAACACCCTCGCAGAAAATTTGGCAGATATACAAGAGAAAGACCGTTATGATGTGGTATTGGCCAACCCTCCATTTGGTGGAAAGGAAAGGGCAGAAGTGCAACAGAATTTCCCTATTAAAACGGGCGAAACTGCCTCACTTTTTTTGCAACACTTTATTAAAATTCTGAAAGCTGGCGGTAAAGCAGCTGTAGTAATTAAGAATACATTCTTGAGTAATACAGATAATGCAACTATTGCCATACGCAAGCATTTATTAGAAAGCTGTAACCTGCATACGGTTTTGGACCTACCCGGTGGTACGTTTACGGGTGCGGGTGTTAAAACTGTGGTCTTGTTTTTTGAAAAAGGCAAACCGACTCAAAAAGTTTGGTTTTACCAATTGAACCTCGATCGTAATTTGGGTAAGACCAATCCACTCAATGAAAATGATCTTGCTGACTTCGTAAGCTTGAGCGCCAGAAAAGCAGATAGCGAAAACTCGTGGACGGTTAATGTGCAAGACATTGACCAAAATACTTTTGACTTAAGCGTAAAGAACCCTAACAAGAAAGAAGAGAGTAACCTAAGGCAGCCGCAAGCCATATTGGAGGAAATGAAAGCATTGGACGAAGAAAGTGCGAAAATCCTTCACTCGATTTTGGAATTGATATGAGTAAGGAGTTCATTATAACTAAAAAGCAAATAGAGAACCGAATTTTCACCATTCGTGAAAATCAGGTGATGATTGACCGTGATTTGGCTGAAATGTATGATGTGGAAACTAAAGTATTAAACCAAGCGGTAAAAAGAAATACCGAACGTTTCCCTGAACTTTTTAGATTTCAACTTACAGATACAGAGACAAATGAACTGGTCACAAATTGTGACCGGTTTGAAAACCTGAAACACTCAAGTAATAACCCTTATGCTTTTACCGAACAAGGGGTAGCGATGCTTTCTGCAGTTTTACGAAGCGATACCGCAATAAAAGTGAGCATTCAAATTATCAATGCTTTTGTGGAAATGCGAAAAATAATCGCCAATCATCATGGGCTTTTTCAAAGAATGGAAGGTGTTGAGCGAAAACTTATTGAAACCGACCAAAAGTTTGAAAAGATATTTAAAGCTTTAGAAGGAAGCACCATCCCCACTCAAGGTGTATTTTATGATGGGCAAGTATTTGATGCTTACGAATTAACCTCACGTATGATTCGTTCTGCAAAAAAAAGTATTGTACTCATAGATAACTACATCAACGAAAGCACCCTTATTCATTTAGCAAAAAAGAAGAAAGGCGTTAAAGTGCTTTTGCTTACTAAAAGTATCAATAAGCAACTTAGTTTAGATGTGCAAAAAGCCAACGAACAATATGAGGATTTTGAGGTAAAAAATTTAGCAATAAGCCATGACCGTTTTTTGATTATTGATGGTAAAGAAGTATATCACCTTGGTGCATCACTCAAAGATTTGGGCAAGAAATGGTTTGCATTTTCAAAGTTGGAAGCCAATTCAGTAGAAGGTATTTTGAACTCAATTAGAGAAATGATATGAAGCAAGGTTGGGAAATGAAAAAGTTTGAAGAATTGATTCAGGAAAATCAAATTGGACTTATTAAGAGTAGCAAAGAACAAGGTAATGATAAAGCCGTTCGTTATCTAAAAATGGATTCAATTACTTCTGACAATAATTTGGTTCACAATAAATACGTTTATGTAGATGCTACAAGCGATGAATTGGAAAAATTTACCTTAAATGATGGAGACTTTTTATTTAACACAAGAAATAGCTATGAATTAGTAGGTAAAACTTGTGTGTTTAGTCCTATTGATGATGAACCAACCTTATTCAATAACAACATCATGAGAGTTGTTTTTAAGAAGGGGGTTTCATCGAAGTTCATTAATTATGCCTTTTCTTCCGAACAGGTAAAAAAAAGATTACAAAAACTTAAAAGTGGAACAACTAGTGTTGTTGGTATTTATTACAATGGATTGAGAAATCTTGAAATCCCACTTCCTCCTCTCCCCGAACAACAGCGTATCGTTTCCATTTTAGATGAAGTCTTTGCCGCCATAACCAAGGCAAAGGCCAATGCTGAGCAAAACCTGAAGAATGCCAGAGAACTTTTTGAAAGTTATTTGCAGAGTGTGTTTGAGAAAAAGGGAGATGGATGGCAAGAGAAGACATTAGAAGAATTAGCTGATGAGAATTGCACTCTTTCCTATGGTATAGTTCAGCCTGGAGAAGAATTTGAAAATGGTTTACCAGTAATAAGGCCAACTGATTTAATAACCAGATTTGTTAAAATTCAAGGGCTAAAAAGAATTGATCCCAAATTGGCTGATGGCTATCAGAGAACAAAACTTGTTGGGGATGAATTACTCTTATGTGTACGGGGAACTACAGGTGTTGTTTCAATAGCAACACCTGAACTTAAGAATGCTAATGTTACAAGAGGTATCGTTCCAATTCGTTTCAACAAAAAAATTGTCAATCAAGAATTTGGATACTATTTATTGATTTCAAGTTATGTGCAAAAACAGATACAAGCTAAAACCTATGGTGCTGCATTGATGCAAATTAATATTGGAGATTTGAGAAAAATCAAGTGTCCTTTCCCGTCTTTAAAAGAACAACAAACCATCGTCCGCCAATTAGATGCCTTAAGAGCAGAAACGCAAAAACTAGAAGTGATATATCAGAAGAAGATTGAAGACTTAGAAGAGTTAAAGAAAAGTATTTTACAGAAAGCGTTTAGTGGAGAGTTGAGGACTGAAAAAGTATTATGAGTTCGGATTTAAACTGCTGATTTCGCTGCATATTTATAGTAATCTAACGCCATAATATTTTTGATTACCTAGTAATATAATTGATTATCAATTAATTAGATGTATAATTATTTTCATTTGGATAATGAGATTCTCATATTTTTGTAAAAAATAAACTTATAGGTTGATTTTGATATAGAAACTCCCTATGTTTGCAATCAAACAAATCATACAAGATTCTCTCTACGCACTTGAAACAAACACCGGGGGCGATGTTTTTCATGAATGTTTTGATAATTGGCAGGATGTTTTATACCTGCACGATTACTTTTCATCGAGGCCCGATTCACTAACATTTTATGGTGTAACTGTTTCAGAAGCTGTAGAAGATGTATTGGATGAAAGCGAACAATTTTTCGACGATATTTTAAAGTATGCTGAAGATGCGGAACAGGGTAAGCGCTTGGATAATATAATCTTTGAACCATTACACGAGAAAGATGATTTTGATATTCCGCTTATTCAAGCAAAAGCAAAAGGAAAGACAAAAGGGAAAAGTTATTTGAGGCTCTATGCTATTCGCCTTTCTGATGGTGCGTATATTGTTGTAGGAGGGCTTATCAAGACAACAAGAAGCTTACAAGAAGATGAGGAAGGCATAAAAATTTTAGAAAAGCTGAGAGTACTCGCAGACTATTTAAGAAGCAATGATTTTTTAGATGCATTTGATATTGGGATAATCATTGTGTGAAGAAATTGACCATCTATGCCTAACATGAAAAAACAACTGGAATCCGTTTTTGGCAAAATTGAAGAAAGCAAATGGAAAGAATCTGCCAAAGAATGGAAAGCCAACAGAGATTGGACTCGATATTCGCAAAAGATTGCACTTGCAGTTTTGAATCACTTAGACCACTTGCAATGGAGTCAGAAAAATTTTGCTGAAGCAATGGGAGTATCACCTCAGGCTGTGAACAAATGGCTGAAAGGTAAAGAAAACTTTACGCTTGAAACAATTGCAAGAATGGAAAAGGTGTTGGGAAAGAAATTGATCTCCATACCAAAAGCATCAGAAAATGTTGATTTTAGTACGGAGCGAATTCCAGCGGTCACTTTTCAATACAATTTATTTAATCGTGAATGGGGTAATGTGAATGACAATTTCAAGTTAGCGAAAGTGATAAGCATGACAGCTTCATCATATTCTGCAATTCATAGTAATTATAATTAAGCTCTAGAAAATAAGGTTATGCCCATACCATTCCGTATACAGCATTTAGAAACCCTTCAGTTTGCCTTGCTTAAGGAGAATATAAATGAGGAAAAGATGGCATTTTCTGTCAGCTTTGAATTTGGCATTGATCCTGATGCTAAAATGATTAGAACAATTTTCCGTTACCAATTATTGGAAGATACTGCGACAGCTTTACTGATAGAAGTTGCAGTACATACTGCCATCAAAGAAGATGAATTTGATGAGAAATTAAAATCAAAAGAAGGTCTATTTATTCCTAAAGACTTTGCAGTGCATCTTGGGGTGATAGCTGTTGGAACTACACGTGGCATTCTCCATGAAAAAACAAAAGATTCAGTATTGAATAAGTATCCTGTACAAACAATCAATGTAATGGAACTGATCAATAGTGATATTACCTTTCCTATTAACGCTGAAGAAGCAGTTTCTGCTTAATTAACCTTGTCAAGTTTAAACGATTTATTATCTTAATGCTTCAATATGAATGAAGCAGAAACCAGAGCAGAACTCATAGATCCCAAGTTGAAAGCTTGTGGTTGGGGCGTTGTTGATGGCTCCAAGATTCTTCGTGAGCATTACATTACAGACGGGAGAATACAAACTGGTCGTGGTAGGGGTAAAAGAGATAAAGCTGATTATGTTTTGGTCTACAAAGGCATCAAGTTAGCTGTTGTTGAAGCCAAAAGTGATGAAACGGAAGTGGGTGAGGGTGTAATGCAGGCTAAGAAATATGCAGAGAAGCTTCAATTAGAAACTACTTATAGCACCAATGGAAAAGCTATTTACCAAATCTGTATGAAAACAGGTGTAGAGGGTTTGGTAGCTGACTTCCTAACTCCGGATGAACTATGGAATAAAACTTTTGCTGAATTCAATGCCTGGCGAGAGCAGTTTGCTGCTATTCCCTTTGAAGATCTCAATAAAAATAAGCCACCAAGGTATTATCAAGAATGTGCTGTAAATGCAGTTCTTGAAGCTGTAGCCAATAATAAGAATAGAATATTGTTAACCCTTGCAACGGGTACAGGTAAGACAACTATTGCATTTCATATTGCTTGGAAGCTATTTCAGTCGAGATGGAATATTCGATTAGATGGCACAAGAAGGCCTCGAATTTTATTTTTAGCTGATAGAAATATTCTGTCGGATCAAGCTTATGGGGAGTTTACACGATATGCAGCCTTTAAAGAAGATGCGCTTGTTAGAATTAGTCCTAAAGCAATCAGAGAGTTGAATGAAGGTGGTAAAACTATACCTGTAAATACTTTTATTACTGATAAAAAGAAGAATCCAGTAAGAGTTCCCACTAATGGAAATGTGTTTTTTACCATTTTTCAAACCTTCATGACTGGAGAAGAACCAAATTTCGGTGAATATCCTGCAGATTATTTTGATTTCATCATAATTGATGAGTGTCACAGAGGAGGTGCGAATGACGAAAGCAATTGGCGCAGTATATTGGAATATTTCAGTCCTGCAGTGCAATTGGGTTTAACAGCGACACCTAAGAGAAAGGACAATATTGACACATATCAATATTTTGGTGAGCCGGTTTATACCTATTCATTAAAAGATGGTATCAGTGATGGTTTCTTAACGCCGTTTAAGGTTAAACGCATCAAGACTACTTTGGATGATTATCGATACACATCAGATGATACGATAGTAGAAGGTGAAATTGAAGAAGGTAAGTTGTATGAAGAAAAAGACTTTAACCGTACTATTGAAATCATAGAGCGAGAAGCCAAACGAGTAAGTGTTTTCTTAGAGGAAGCAGACCAAAGCGAAAAGGCTATCATTTTTTGTGCCAATCAAGGACATGCTGCTTTAATCAGAGATTTGGTTAATCAGCAAGCGAAAAGTAAAGATCCTTTTTATTGTGTTCGTGTAACGGCTAACGATGGAGAAGAAGGCGAAAGATTATTGCGCGAGTTTCAGGACAATGAGAAAACCATTCCAACAATACTCACCACTTCACAAAAGCTGTCGACTGGTGTAGATGCACGTAATATCAGAAATATTGTATTGCTGCGTCCGGTCAACTCCATGATTGAATTCAAGCAAATAGTTGGTCGCGGCACAAGATTGTTTGATGGTAAAGAGTTTTTTACCATTTATGATTTCGTAGATGCGTATAAGCATTTTTCCGATCCAGAATGGGATGGAGAGCCCATTGCAGAAATTGGCCCCAGTGATGTTAGTGAGCCGCCAAGAGAATATAAACCAAGAGAGCCCAGAGAGCCAGTAGAATCAGCCCCAAGGCAGAAAGTTAAAGTCAAGCTTCGTAATGGAAAGGAAAGAGAAATCATGCATATGGTTTCAACTTCTTTTTGGAGTGCAGATGGTAAACCCATTTCAGCAGATGAATTCATGGATAATCTATTTGGCGAAATGCCTAAGTTTTTCAGAGACGAAGAAGAACTCAGAAGAATTTGGAGTTTGCCCAAAACAAGAAAAGAACTTTTGGAAAAATTAGAAGAAGCTGGTTTTCCCAAGTCTGACCTCCATATGCTACAAAAGTTGGTAGATATGGAGAAAAGCGATTTGTATGACGTACTAGAATATGTCTTTAATGGAAATAGTAATTCTATTACAAGAGAAGCCAGAGCAAAAGCAGCTGAAGCAACCATATTCACCTTGCTCAATGACAGACAAAAAGAGTTTATCGCTTTTGTATTAAGCAAATACATTGAAACAGGCGTGGATGAACTTGATCAAGAAAAATTGCCAATCCTACTTACAAATAAGTACCAGTCTTTAGAGGATGCTAAGGAGATTTTGGGCGATGTTGCCAATATCAGCAAACTGTTCATTGAGTTTCAGCAGTATTTGTACGATAAGCGAGTAGCTTAATCTTTTCTTGCTGGTCAGGAGGCCAGCACGGGCTTAAGACTCACTCCTTCATATGCTAATCAACAATGCAGAAGAAGCATTCTTATCAGCTTTTTTAGCTGTCATTATATGACGCTCCAACGGAGCTGACTTATATTATTTACTGTGCATACTAATCAATATCGCCCCTCTGGGGCTGTACTTATTGTATCAGTTTTTTGATATGTGCAAGTAAATGCTAATTATTAAATCATTGAGGCTACAGTAATGAATAATAGCCCCGTAGGGGCGTGATATGATTAGCTTAATAATAAGGATATCATAAGGAGCCCCATCGGGGCGATATTTTCTGATACCCAACCACACAATTGGTATCATTTAGAATTGCCCCCATTTTGGTTAATTTCGCCACCTTATGCCCAATCACCAGTTGTATATGCAACGCTGTCTTGATCTGGCCCAAAGGGGTGCAGGCAGGGTAGCGCCCAACCCCTTGGTGGGTGCGGTATTGGTGCATGAAGGGCGTATTATTGGAGAGGGCTGGCACCAGCAATATGGCGGTCCGCACGCTGAAGTGCATTGTGTGCAGTCGGTTCTGCCGCAAGACCAAGATTTCATAAAAGCGTCTACACTCTATGTTTCTTTAGAGCCTTGCAGCCATTTTGGTAAAACACCGCCATGTGTTCAACTGATTATTGAGCAGGGCATACCACATGTGGTTATTGCCATGCGAGATCCTTTTGCCAAAGTGAATGGCGCAGGCATCCGCCAATTACAGGAAGCAGGCATTGAAGTGACAGTTGGTGTTATGGAAAATGAAGCGCGCGCACTCAATAAAGCTTTTCTCACTTTTCATCAACAGCAAAGACCCCTGGTAACCCTCAAGTGGGCACAAACTGCCGATGGCTTTATTGGCAAAACAGATACGCGCTTACTAATCAGCAATGAGAACAGCAATCGTTTGGTGCATCAATTACGTGCTACGCATGCAGCCATCCTCATTGGTACCAATACAGCTATTACGGACAATCCTTCATTGACCAATCGCCATTGGCCGGGTCCTTCACCTGTAAGATTGGTACTCGATCTGCAAGATCGTTTGCCCAAGGAGTTAAGCATGTTTCACGACGGCTTGCCTTTGACTATTTTCAGCGTACAGCGTTCCGGTACAGAAGGCCTAGTAAACTATGTGCAATTAGATGCAAATGCAGCGATTATTCCCCAAATATTGCATTGGTGTTATGAGCATGGTTTAAACAGCTTGCTGGTAGAAGGGGGCGCACAATTGTTGCAATCCTTTATTCAGTCAGGGAAATGGGATGAAGCCATCGTCATCACCAATACCCAGCTTCGCGCAGAAGATGGTATTGTGGCGCCTGAACTTGCTAAAGCTGCTTTAGTGAAAGAAATAAATTACGCAACAGATAGCATTCAATATTTTCGTTGCTTATGATGCCTATATTGTTTTTGATTGGTAGTGTGGTCTTGTCTAGTTATCTCACCATTTCTTTTAAAGTATGCGAGCGCTACAAAGTGCATACGTTTCAAGCCATCGTATTCAATTATATCACTTGTGTCATCACAGGTTCAATAGTGAATGGTGCTTTTCCTATCAAACCAGCGGTATTTGGCGAAGCCTATTTTCAATGGGCCATGGTCATGGGCATTCTGTTTATCACCCTATTCAATATGATTGGTTTTACTGCACAGAAAATTGGTGTGGCTGTAGCATCGGTAGCCAATAAATTGTCTTTAATCATCCCGATTCTCTTAGCGATATCGCTCTATGGAGAAACTGTACGTGGTTGGAAATTGGTGGGCATTGTGTTGGCACTGGTGGCTGTTGTATTAACGAGTTATCAAAACAAAGATCAGGAAGCACACAAAGATGCTTCCGGTAGAAAATGGGAATACCTCTTACCATTCATTCTATTTATTGGCAGCGGTTTATTGGATAGTTTGATTAACCATGTACAAAAGCAACATGTAACACCCGAAACCAACAATGCATTTCTGATCAGCGGATTTTTCTCTGCAGCCTGTATTGGTACAGTCGTGATGCTCTTTGGTTATAGCACTAAGCGATTTGTGTTTCAATGGAAGAATCTGTTTGCAGGCGTGTTGATTGGTATTCCCAATTATTTTTCTATCTGGTGTTTGGTGCAATACCTGCAGCAAAGTCCCTGGCAGAGTAGTGCCAGCATACCGGTGAATAATATGGGTATTGTTTTGTTCAGTACTTTGGTGGCCTGGCTATTGTTTAAAGAAGCTTTGTCAAAAATCAATTGGTTGGGTATTGCTTTGGCCATGGTGGCGATTTACTTTATTGCATTTGGAGATCAATTATGAACTTAATAGATACCTATAATACACTCGATAGAAGCGGCTTTGCAGAATTCAAGGAAAGAGGTAGTCGCTTTCTGGCTTATGGGTATCCAATAGCTGATACAGAATCTTTCAAACAAATACTCGCTGACCTGAAGAAAGAACATCCCAAAGCCGTGCATCATTGTTTTGCTTATCGCTTGGGTTTTGATCAAAACAATTTCCGCGCTAGCGATGATGGTGAACCCTCCGGTACTGCGGGCAAGCCCATACTCGGGCAAATTGATAGTAAACATTTGACCAATACATTGATCATAGTGGTTCGTTATTTCGGTGGCACTTTATTGGGTGTGCCCGGATTGATCAATGCTTACAAAACAGCGGCTTCCATGGTTTTACAGGTAACGCCTATTGTACAGAAGCCCATTGAAGTAAATTATCAATTGCAGTTCGATTATATACGCATGAATGAAGTGATGATGATCGTAAAGCAGTTTGGTTGCACAGTCATGCAGCAGGAACAACAATTGTTTTGTTTGATCAAGATTGGTATACCTAAAGCTAGATTAGAAGAAGTGCTATATCGATTGAAAGATTTACGTGTAGTGGAATACACCAAAATGGCTTAGGCTTTGCCCGTCATACTATAGACAACTAACCCAACCATTTCCTTTAGTAGGTAAGTCCATTTATCTAGCAGTGTTACATCGGGCACCAGAAAATCCTTGAAGGTTGTTTTTGAATCAATCACTTCATAATTGGAAGGGTGTGGCTCTACCATTAATCCTGCTTTAGCAAAAGTTCTCAACGATCTTGGCATATGAATAGCAGAAGTCACCAATACATAAGGCGGTTGCAACTGTGCAGCATCAATCACTGCCTTTGCTTGCAAGGCATTTTCAAAAGTGTTCTTAGAAGTGGTGTCTGCTAATACGCAAGAATCGGGAATACCCATCGCAATCAACTCATCGCGCATAAAGCCACCTTCTGTTGGCTCATCTCTGTTCAATAAATTGCCTACACCAGCACAAACGATGATTTTTTTCACCGTACCGGTGTGCCATAAGCGTGCGGCTTGTATGAAGCGATCTGAAGTAGAGCCAAAGAAAGTTCTTCTTTGTTGGTCAGCGTAAGAAAGTCCGCCTAACAATATAGCAGCGCTGTATTGTTTCTCGTGCTGCATCGCTTCCGGCGGTGTTTGCCATGTGAGTGTTACCTGCTTATGAATAAAAGTATTGGTGAATACTATCAGCAGCACAATTGCCATAATACTCCATCTGCGTTTCCATACCTGCAGTTTCGCGTGCCAGCGTAATGCGACAGCGAGCAGAATCCAAGTAAGTGGACTCAGCAAAAAATACAGCACTTTGGATGCGATGAAAAACATCTTATTTCTTGAATGAAGGGCTTACCACCAATTCTTTAGAACCTGCTGTGTACACATAGAAACCCTCGTCAGTCTTTACACCCTTCTTGCCAGCGGTAACCATATTCACCAAGAGCGGACAAGGCGCATACTTAGGATTGCCGAATCCATCATACAATACTTGTAAGATACTGAGGCAAACATCCAAGCCAATGAAATCAGCTAATTGCAATGGTCCCATCGGATGGGCCATGCCTAATTTCATGATGGTATCAATTTCTTCCACACCGGCTACACCTTCGTGCAAGCTGATGATGGCTTCGTTGATCATCGGCATCAAAATTCTGTTGGCTACAAAGCCGGGGTAGTCATTGGCCACGCAAGGCACTTTACCCAACTGCTTGCTGAGTGTGATAATCGTTTCTGTAACAGATGCAGCAGTAGCATAGCCATTGATCACTTCCACCAGTTTCATCACAGGTACTGGGTTCATGAAGTGCATGCCAATTACTTTGTCTGGTCGCTTCGTAACAGCAGCAATCTTGGTAATTGAAATAGAAGAAGTATTAGAAGCCAGTATCGCTTCTGCAGGTGCATGCGCATCCAGCTCTTGAAAAATTTTCAGTTTCAATTCTGTGTTTTCTGTAGCCGCTTCTACAACCAAATCTGCATTTTTTACGCCATCCGCAATGCTGGTAGATTTGGTGAGATTATTGAGCGTAGCAGCCTTTACTTCTTCGGTGATGCTACCTTTGGCTACTTGACGGTCTAAATTCTTTGCAATTGTTGCCAAAGCTTTGTCTAAAGCTGTATCGCTAATATCAACGATGGTGGTGGCAAAACCGTTCTGTGCAAACACGTGTGCAATGCCATTACCCATGGTTCCTGCACCAATCACTGTAATATGTTTCATACGAAAATGTGTTAATCGTTAGGCGGGCAAAACTAAGCGATTCTCAGTAGCCGACTTAGTTCTTTTTCTTGAAATCGCCCCGCTTCCAGGCCTGTAAAAAACTGGCCCATGCGGCCGGGTTGAAGATATTCTGTGGCGGTAACTGTCCGTTAGAGTAGTAGCGGCCAGATTGCTGACGCAGCTGGTAATTCACTGCTTCGCGACCATCTGCCGGTAGGCTGTTCAAGATGATACGGCGCTGTGCTTCACTGGTATTCCTGCGGGCGATTTCGTAATCATCATCCAGCACACTATTGTTGATGAAATCACGCTCAAACTGTTCTCGGGTAACCCTGGGGCGAATAATCACAGCGGGGAGGTAAGCGGTATCGTTGCTGAGCAATTTGATGACACTGAACTGGTTGCCATTCAGGTCTTTAGGCACTACAATACTCTCATCGGTAAAACCCACACAGGAAAAGCGGATTTTATCCCCTTTCAGTACTGCAATGGAGAAAACACCATCCTGATTGGTAAAAGTGCCTCGGCCCTTGCCTTCAACAATGATGGATGCTGATGGAATCGCTCTAAGACTATCGCTGGTTAATACCACACCATAAAACTGCACTACTGAATCGCGGTAGTAGTTCTGTGCAAAGCTATTAACTGAAACAAGCAGGGCAAGCAGTAAAAGTGTGTATTGTACCCGTTTTCTCATCGGCTCAAAAATACAGGCTAAACCCAAACCCGGAAAGGAATATCCATTCACATAGGTTGTTTTGCCGTAAATCGCAACAAAGTAAACCCCATGGCGGTTAACTTTGCGGCCACTATCGTGTTTTTAACAAAAACTTTCGTGATGACAGAAGCAGACATCCTCAAGGCCTTAAGTAATGTGCAGGAGCCCGATTTAGGTAAGGATTTGGTTACCCTGAACATGGTCAAAGACGTTGTGATCAAAGGAAACGATGTGAGTTTTACCATTGTGCTCACCACGCCTGCTTGTCCCATGAAAGACATGATGCGTACTGCAAGTGAAAATGCCGTGCGTTTGTTGGTGAATAAAGAGGCGAAAGTGCAAGTGAATTTCACCGCCAATACTACTTCACAACGCAAGTCGGAAGACCAAATATTGAAAGGCGTAAAGAATATCATTGCCGTAGTGAGTGGTAAGGGTGGCGTAGGTAAGAGTACGGTTTCTGCTAACCTAGCGCTTGCTTTAAGAGAAGGTGGTGCCAAAGTTGGTTTGATGGATGCAGATATCTATGGTCCAAGTGTACCCATCATGTTTGGCGTACGCGGTGAGAGACCGATGATGCGCGAAGTAAATGGCAAGCCTATGATTCAGCCTTTGGAGAAATATGGATTGAAACTGATGAGTATTGGTTTGTTGGTGGATGAGAAGAATGCGGTGGTTTGGCGCGGACCGATGGCCAGCAGCGCGATTCGTCAGTTTGTAACAGAAGTGGAGTGGGGTGAATTGGATTATCTAGTGATTGATATGCCTCCCGGTACTGGTGATATTCACTTAACCTTGATGCAGACCGTGCCTGTAACAGGTGTGGTGATTGTAACAACACCTCAGAATGTGGCATTGGCCGATGCGAAAAAAGGTATTGCCATGTTTGGTCAGGCACAAATCAATGTGCCCATTATTGGCTTGGTAGAGAATATGGCTTATTTCACACCAGCTGAATTGCCAGAAAACAAATACTATTTATTTGGAAAAGAAGGTGGTAAGCGTTTGGCTGAAGAGTATGATTTGAATTTCCTTGGACAAATTCCATTGATTCAATCCATTCGTGAAGGTGGTGATATTGGGGTACCTGCCATGATTGGTGATGATAGTCAAAGCAAGCAAGCAGTGATGGATTTTGCTGCAGCAGCTGTTCGTCAAATCGCCATTCGTAACGCCAATTTGCCCACGACAAAAAAAGTAGAAATCGTAGCTGATTGATGATCAAATGATTGATATGTATGAGGAATGTTGTGATCAGCATTCCTCATTTTTTTTGTGCATACAGTAGCTTGTTCTAGTATCTTCAACCTATGTATCATGTGCCATATTTTAAAACCATTGAACAAACACGTGTGATTCAATTCATGCGTGAGCATCCATTTGTCACGATCGTAGGAACGGATGCAACAGGTTCCTGTGTTGCTTCTCATGTGCCTGTATTGATTGAAGAGCGTGACAATAAGCTTTTCTTATCGGGGCATTTCATGCGCAAGCAAGAGCATACCATCGCCTTTGAAAAAAATCCTGAAGTGCTCGCCATTTTTAATGGTCCCAACTGTTATGTAAGTGCACAATGGTATGATCCGCAGAATGTGGCTAGTACTTGGAATTACATGACAGTGCATGGGAGAGGGCGCATTCGTTTTTTAGATGAGCAGGCTTTGTTGCAATTTCTGGATAAGCTGACCAATCATTTTGAAGGAAGAAAAGATTCTCCGGCTTCTATGAGTGCTATGGATCCACAGTATGTACATCAGATGGCTAAAGCCATTGTGGCTTTTGAGCTAGAGCTGGTTGAAGTGGAGCATGTGTTTAAATTAAGTCAGAACAAACCGGAAGCGGTTCGTGAAAATATTATCGCACATTTGGAAAAAGGAGATGCATCAGCGCAAGCAGTAGCTAAAGCAATGAGGCATATTCTATAATTACTGCATTATGCGTAGCATACAATGGCTAATTCTATGTATTCTTTTGAGTTGCACAGTAGCTAAAAAGCATCAAGCAACAAATATGTCAACACCAACATCTTTCGATACGCAAGGGCACAGAGGTTGCAGAGGGCTGATGCCGGAGAATACCATTCCGGCCATGCTCAAAGCCTTGGACTTAGGTGTAACCACTTTAGAAATGGATGCGGTCATCACGAAGGATAGTCAGGTGATACTTAGTCATGAACCTTTTTTTAATCATGAAATCAGTACTTCGCCTGATGGTCTGCCCATCAGCGAAGCAACAGAAAAGCAGCACAATATTTTTCAACTCGATTATACAGATGTACAGCGTTACGATGTAGGCTTGGCCAAACATCCGCGATTTCCGCGTCAGGTAAAAATTGCTGCAGTAAAGCCGCTTTTAGCTGCTGTGATAGATGCTGCTGAAGCACATGCTAAGCAGAACAACAGGCCACTGCCTTATTACAATATCGAAACCAAATCACAGGCATCTACAGATAACCTATTCCATCCTGAACCAGGCCGATTTGTGGAGTTGCTCATGCAAGTGATACTACAGAAGCAAATAGCGCAGCGCGTCATCATTCAATCTTTTGATGTAAGAACCTTACAATATCTGCACCAACATTATCCGCAGATTGCCACTGCTTATTTAGTGGAACGTCCTTCTTTGAATAGTATGGATGCGCAAATCAATAAACTGGGTTTCACGCCAACCATATTTAGTCCCGAACACCGTTTGGTAACAACAGCCATGATCAATTATTGCCGCGAAAAGAAAATCAAGTTGATTCCTTGGACGGTAAATGATTTGTCTACCATGCAAAAATTGAAAGACATGGGTGTGGATGGGATTATCTCTGATTATCCCAACTTGTTTACGCAGCTGAAATAGTGCAATTTTGCAGCAATGCAGCCGATTATTATCACTTTGGATGGATATTCTTCTTGTGGCAAAAGCACATTAGCCCGTGCGCTTGCGCAAGAATTGAATTATGTATTTATCGATAGCGGGGCCATGTATCGTGCCATTACCTTATACTTTCTGCGTAACCATATTGATTGGACCAATCAACAAGCTGTGGTAGATGCTTTACAAGAAATCAACCTACAGTTTCATTACAATCCCAATACAGGCAGTAGTGATATGTACCTGAATGATGAGAATGTGGAAGCACTCATTCGGGATATGTTGGTAAGTGAGCGTGTGAGTGATATTGCTGCCATTAAAGAAGTGCGTGAGTTCGCCGTTGCACAGCAGCAAGCCATGGGTACCAAAAAAGGCATTGTGATGGATGGCCGCGATATTGGCACCACCGTATTCCCCAATGCGGAGTTGAAATTATTCATCACTGCTGATCCAGTAGTAAGGGTAGAACGTCGTTTTAAGGAGATGCTGGCCAAGAATCCGAATATCACCATTGAAGAGGTAAAGGATAACTTGGAAATGCGCGATTATATAGATAGCCATCGCGAAGTGAGTCCGCTCAGAAAAGCAGATGATGCTATTGTGCTGGATAACAGCAATTTAACTCGAGAAGAACAGTTGGCCGAAGCGCTAAAGCTGGCCAAAACCGCTATGCTGCGGTAAAACTTTTTCATTCGGATTGCAGCCCCTATTTTTGCAGCCGGCAGGTCTTACACGACCAGCTCCTGCTGAACCTCCCCAGGGCGGGAACGCAGCAAGGATAAGCGGTTGTAGCGGTGCGATGTGAGTAGCCTGCCGATTTTTATTTTTTATTGAGTATTGGGTTATTGTCGATTTAAGTGTTTCCAGTTAGGATGTAACTAGTCTGTTTATGACTGCTGCTGAGTTACAAAAAAGAATCAAGGAATTTGCTATCAACGTTGTCGCGCTCTGCGATACACTTCCTCCCAAAAAAAGTTGCTAAAATCATTGAAGACCAGTTAATAAGGTCTGCATTTTCCGCTGCGGCTAATTATCGCGCTGCCTGCACAGCCCAAAACAAGAATGGATTTAGTGCAAAATTGAGCATTGCACTGGAAGAGGCAGACGAAGCGTGGTTTTGGTTGGGTGTAATCAAGGATTTGCAATTAACCAATCATCCAGAACTCCCCATTTTAATTGCAGAAGCGGAAGCTATCACCAAAATTTTGGGTGCATCTCGAAGAACTGCTAAAAAATCTGTGTAAAAACCTGACATTTGCACCGTTATTGGTAAATCAACAATTAACAATCATCAATCGACAATAGCATGAAATTTTTTATCGACACAGCAAATTTGGCGCAAATTCAGGAAGCCAACGATTTAGGTATTCTGGATGGTGTAACAACCAATCCCTCTTTAATGGCCAAGGAAGGTGTCAAGGGCAAGGAAGCTGTGATGAACCACTACAAGACCATTTGCGATTTGGTGGATGGTGATATTAGTGCAGAAGTAGTGTCAACGGATTTTCAGGGTATGATTGCCGAGGGACAAGAACTGGCAGCCTTGCACCCAAATATTGTGGTGAAAGTGCCGATGATCAAAGATGGTATCAAAGCCATTAAGTGGTTTACAGACAATGGTATCAAAACCAACTGTACTTTGGTGTTTTCTGCTGGTCAGGCTATTCTTGCTGCTAAAGCCGGAGCATCTTATGTTTCGCCTTTTATCGGTAGAATCGATGATGGTGGTTGGGATGGTATGGAATTGATTGGTCAGATTGCCAATATCTATACCATTCAGGGTTTCAAAACAGAAATCCTTGCAGCATCAATCCGCAACCCACTGCACATCATTAAGGCCGCAGAATCTGGTGCCGATGTTTGTACCTGTCCGCTGGATTCTATCCTGGGCTTGCTGAAACATCCGCTTACAGACATAGGCTTAGCCAAGTTTCTAGAAGACGCGAAGAAATTCAGTTAATCATAGGCCCCGAAACTTCGGGGCTATTTTTTTGACTATTTACGCCGATTTTGTGCTATTAATAGCCTTTTCGTTGTAATTTATTGGTGGTATTCTTTTCTATTTTGCGGTACCCAATTTGGTAAACTCCCATGATTACAGATCATATAGAGGATATGAACCGGATCAAACGCATTTATGCGGTGATCAATGGCATCAACAAAGCCATTATTCGCATTAATGAAAAAGATGCGCTCATGCAAGAGATTTGTAAAGTCATTACAAATGAAGGAGGCTATCTTTTGGCTTGGATTGGTGTTTTGGATCCTCAAAATGGACGAGTAAAGCCACTATACTTTTATGGTAAAGAGGAAGGGTATTTAACCAGTATCAAAATCAGTAATACTAGTTCACCAGAAGGAATGGGGCCAACTGGGCGCGCATTAAAATCTGGCAAACATGTGATTTGTCACGATACAGCAACTGATCCAAGTTTTGCGCCTTGGCGTGATGCTGCTTTGGCCCGTGGCTATCGATCCAGTATTTCATTTCCAATTTTTCAGGAAGAAGATAGAGTATATGCTGCAGCTATTTATGCAGGCCAGCCATATGTGTTTGAAGACAAAGAAGAAGTTGATCTTATTCTGAGTATATCAGAAAATATCAGTTATGCAATGGCAAAAATTGCCGTTGATGAAAAACTTCAAGAGACGACCAAGCGTTTGGTGATGCTGAATACTGCTGTTGAACATACTGCAGCCAGTGTGGTTATCACAAACTTGGAAGGGAATATCGAATATGTCAATCCTGCGTTTAGTCGCTTGACTGGATATACCTACGAAGAAGCCATAGGTAAAAACCCACGAATACTGCAAACGGGCTTTACAACAAAGGAAGAGTATACGGCTATGTGGGCCAGATTGAGTACGGGAAATGTTTGGAGTGGCATCTTCAGAAACAAAAAGAAGAATGGTGAGTTTTATTGGGAGCAAGCAACCATTTCACCTATTAAAAATGATAATGGCGTTGTCACAAATTATATCGCTGTTAAAGAGAATATTACAGATCGAAAAGTTGTTGAGGAAAAATTATTAGAAGAACATAATTTCTTTGAGCAAATTTTTGATCAGTCTATTTCTGCAAAAATTCTTTTCGATCAGGCGGGTCAGATTATTCGCATCAACCATAAGTTCAAGGAGATGTTTGAAGTAGATGGTGATACCATGCTAGAAACATCGTATAGCGTGTATGAAGATGAATATTGCCAGAACAATGGTTTGTCAACTTTGATACAAAACATCTTCGAGGAAAAGATTACTGTACAGCAGGAGATGTCTATTCGCTTTGAGATTCCCGGACAAAAAAGAAAAGATGCTATTTGGACGAAGTTGCTGGTTTATCCCATTGAAAACCAAGAAGGCGTCGTACAATCTGTGATGGTAGAGGTGGAAGATCTCAAAGCGTTGAAGGAAGCCCAAAGCAGGGTAGAAGCAGAACGCTTCTTTTTTGAGCAATTGTTTATGCAGTCGCATACCTCCATGCAAATTTTTGATCCTGAGGGCTGGACTGTAAAAATCAATGCGCAGCTCAGTAAACTTTTTGGTGTAGTACCTGAAAATATTGAGGGCAAAAAGCACAATATATTCTACGATCAAGAAGCAATTCATTCTGGTTTAGCGGCAGCATTGAGAAAAGTATTTGATGACAAAATAGGCTTTGAAGGAGAGTTTGAGGTAGATGCTGCACGCGCAACAGATTCTAGCGGTGCTATGCTCACGAATAAGAGTAAGAAGATTTACATGTCTGTAAAAGCGTTCCCTGTTTTTGATGAGGAAGGGCAGCTTTTGAATGTAATCATGGAGCATGAGGATATTACGCGTAGGAAAGAAGATGAAATGAAAATGTTGCAGTTGAATGCCGACTTGCGTGATTTGACCAATTATCTGCAGGATGTACGCGAAGAGGAAAGAAAAGAGATTGCTAAAGAAATTCATGATGAGTTGGGTCAGAACCTGACGGTGATGAAAATGGATGCCATCTGGATTGCACAAAGATTGGTTGAAGGACAGGAAGATATTGCCGATCGTGCAAAGAATCTCTTGAAAGTTACAGATGAAACTGTTTTGAAGAGTAGACATTTGTATAACTCTTTATATCCTCAGATGCTGAATGATAGTGGGTTGATGGATACCCTCCATTGGCATGCGGGTAATTACCATCAGATAACAGGCATCAGAATCATGGTTGATGGGGTTATCGAAGAATCTGTATTAGACGCGAAGACCAAACTAGCTTTATATAGAGCTGTGCAGGAAAGTTTAACCAATGTGTTACGTTATGCAAAAGCTACACAGGTAGGTATTGAATTGTATGAGGCCGATGGGCAGATTCATCTGCACATCAGGGATAATGGTGTTGGTTTTGATCCTGATGCAGTAGATAAAACCATGCACCATGGCTTAACTGGTATGATGGAAAGATTTATTGCCCTTGGTGGTTCGTGTGTGATCCATGCAGCCCCTGGTAAGGGCGCGCATATTGCTATTTCCGTGCCTGCTTTGGTGAAAGCAGCAGATTAGTGCATAAATGCTTGTATCTTTAACCAACTCACTAATTATTTAACAGCATTGCGTTTTACAGAATTCGATTTTCACCCCGTTTTATTAGAAGGAATTGAAGCTTCCAGATATGAAAATGCCACACCTGTTCAAGAGCAGGTAATTCCGCCCATTTTGGCAGGCAAAGACATTATTGCTTCCGCACAAACCGGAACTGGCAAAACAGCTGCATTCTTATTGCCTGTTATGAATAAGCTGATCACCAATAAGACGCATGATAAAGTAAATGCGGTGATCATTGTGCCTACTCGAGAATTGGTGATCCAAATCTCACAACATATTGAAGGCCTGGCTTATTTCACCGATATTAGTGCTATTCCCATTTATGGCGGCAACGACGGACAAAACTTTGTTGCGGAAAGAAAAGCATTGGAGTTGGGTGCTGATATTATTGTGTGTACACCTGGCAGAATGATGGCACATCTAAAGATGGGTTATGTAGATTTTTCTTTTGTAGAATATTTGATTTTAGATGAAGCAGATCGTATGCTCGATATGGGTTTTCAGGATGATATCCGCTTTATTATCGGGCATATGCCGAAGAAAAGACAGAACCTCTTATTCTCTGCTACCATGCCAGAGAAAATCAGGAAACTGGCCAGAGAAATTTTACATGAACCGGTAGAAATCAATATTGCTATTTCCAGACCACCGGAGAAGATTGTACAGAAAGCATTTATATTGTACGATAGGCAGAAATTGCCTATGCTCCAAGATATTCTGGCGCATACGCACTTTACCAGTTGTTTGATTTTCTGTAGCAGTAAGCAACAAGTAAAAGAGCTCACGAGAACTTTGAAGCATGCCGGATTAAAGCCGGAAGAAATTCACAGCGATCTGGAGCAAACACAACGTGAAACGGTATTGTTAGGTTTCAGCAGTGGCCGCATTCCTATTTTAGTGGCTACCGATATTCTCAGTCGCGGTATTGATATTGATACCATTGACTTAGTGATTAATTATGATGTTCCACATGATGGCGAAGACTATGTGCACCGCATTGGTAGAACGGCACGTGCAGAAGCAGATGGTATTGCATTTACTTTAGTAGGCGAAGAAGAGCAACACAAGTTTGCAGCCATTGAAAGACTCTTAGGCAAAGAAGTACCTAAAGCCAATATTCCTCCTGAGATTGGTGAAACACCTGCATACAACCCCCAAGCGAGAAGGGGTAGAGGGCAAGGAAATAGAAGACCATATCCGAGCAAGCAACAAAGACATAAAAAAGCCCCGTAATCGGGGCTTTTGCTTTTCTTAGAAATTAAATTACCACGCTATACCATAGTCCTCGCCATTATGGCTGCTGCCACCCCAGAAACTATTGTGTTTCCAGTCGAATAGTATGGCGTTGATTGGTCCGCTGGTTCTATTGCCCAGCTGAATATTGTAACCCATTTTCTTCAATGCTTCACGGACATCATTGGATGTACGATTGTCTAATAAAATACTACCGGGTCTTGGCTTGCGATCATCCATTTTACTACCGCCCAAAGACAACCAGAGTTGGTTGGTATTGATATTCGCTGCTTCTGCTGCCTGCTGTGGCGTCATACCAAACTCTACCACGTTCAGAAAGAATTGCAATAAGTTCTGATCTTGTGTATCACCACCCTGTACCGCAAAAGAAAGATAAGGTTTACCATCTTTCATGGCCAAAGAAGGCGTTAATGTTACCCTTGGTCTTTTACCGGGTGCCACTACGTTGAATGGATTGAGTGTGCTATCCAATACAAAGCTTTGCATACGCTGGCTCATACCCACACCGGTATTACCCGCAATGCAGGCTGGAATCCAGCCACCGCTTGGTGTAATGGACACTACCCAACCATCTTTATCTGCAGCTTCCACGCTGGTGGTACCGCGTGTTAATCTGTCTTTATACGCTTCATCAATTACCAATGACATCGCCATTGTTGTGCTGTCGTGTGAGGGCACAAAATTTCGCTTGCCATCATTGCTTGGCGTAAAACCTCTTTGCTTTAATAAATCCGTGTATGGGTTGGTTCTACCTTCATAAGGATAAGGATCGCCGGGGCCCATATTGGGATCATTCTTTTCTGCATTGATCAATGCAGCGCGTTGTTTTGCATAATCCTTATTCAGCAAACCTTTAATCGGCTCAACAGGCGGGAAGTAGGGATCGCCATAATAAAAATCGCGATCAGCAAAAGCCAAACTCATGCTCTGATATACCGTGTTGATATATTTCGGACTGTTATAGCCCATGCTCTTGAGATCAAAATTTTCTAAGATGTTGAGTGATTGCAACAACATTGGTCCTTGTGTCCACTGCTGTAATTTGTATACATCAATGCCTTTGTAGTTTGTTGCCAATGGTGCTTCTTCAATCGGCTTCCACTTGGCCAAATCTTCCATGGTAATCAAACCACCTTGTTCCTGACAACCACGTACAAATTCTTTGGCGATATCGCCTTTGTAAAATCTGTCGTAAGCTGCATAGATCGCTTGCTTGCGTGTTTTCTTTTGCTTTAATGCTTGTTGTTCTGCTTCAACCATTTTGGTAAGTGTAGCCAGTAACTCTTTTTGTACAAAGATTTCACCTGCTTCTGGTGCTTCTCTTTTTTCACCCAAGTGTGGTAAGAAAACAGCTTTGCTATAAGGCCATTGTTTGATACGATCTTTTTGTCTTTCGATGCTATTCGCAGTTTGTGCATCAATAGGGTAGCCTGCTGCCATTTCCATGGCAGGTGCCAATACTTCTTTCAAACTCATCGTACCATATTCAGCCAGCATGTAGCAGATGCCACCAGGTGTGCCCGGTGTAGTAGCTGCCAGGGGACCATACTCAGGCGGAAACGCATAGCCCTTGCTTTTAAAGAATTCAGGAGTGGCACCTGTTGGTGCAACACCCATGGCATTAATCGCAATAACTTTTTTCAGCTTGGGATGATAGATCAGGGCTTGTGTTTCTCCGCCCCAACTGAGTACATCCCACATAGTGCAGGTTGCGGCCAGCATAGCACATGCGGCATCCACAGCATTACCGCCCTTGTTAAAAATCATGGCACCTGCGGTAGCGGCCAATGGTTTACCGGTAATGGCCATCCAATGGTTACCGTGCAAGGGTGGTTTCTGTGTAGCTTGTCCTTGTGCCAACACACCTGAAACAATGGCTAAAGCCAATAATGAACTAAGGAGCTTTCTCATGAGCAGTTTTTTTAGCTGCTTAAAGTTAGGGCGCATTAGAATCGACTGTAGATTTTTGGATGAATGGATATAAAAAAGTCCCGCAATTGCGGGACTTGACTATTTGACAAGAAGCTTGATTAATTACCGGCAACCTGCTTGCGGATGATGTTCAAGGCAGCACCTGCTTTGAACCACTCAATTTGCTGTTGGTTGTACGTATGGTTGGCAACAATGGTATCGCTGCTGCCATCCTTGTGATTGAGCACCAGTTGCAAAGGCTGACCAGGTGCAAAGCTGGTTAAACCAATTACATCGATGCTATCATCTTCCTGAATCTTATCGTAATCTTCTTTGTTGGCAAAAGTGAGTGCCAGCATACCTTGCTTCTTCAGGTTGGTTTCGTGGATACGTGCAAAAGATTTTGTCAGTACCACACGCACACCCAAGTGGCGAGGTTCCATGGCCGCATGTTCACGAGAAGAACCTTCACCATAGTTTTCATCACCCACTACAATGCTACCGATACCAGCTGCTTTGTACGCACGCTGTGTAGCAGGTACAGGACCGTATTCACCAGTGAGTTGGTTCTTCACATTATCTGTCTTCTCGTTGAAGAAGTTCACCGCACCAATCAAGAGGTTATTAGAGATATTATCTAAGTGGCCACGGAATTTCAACCATGGACCAGCCATAGAGATATGGTCTGTTGTACACTTGCCCTTTGCTTTGATCAGGAGTTTCAAACCTTTCAGATCTGTTCCTTCCCATGCAGCAAATGGATCCAATAATTGCAAACGCTTGCTCGCTGGGTCAACAGCTACTTGCACACCGCTACCATCAGCAGCTGGTGCTTGGTAACCTGCATCTTCCACAGCAAAACCTTTTACAGGCAATTCATCACCAGAAGGAGGATCCAATTTTACTTGTTCTCCTTTTTCGTTGGTGAGGGTATCTGTAATTGGGTTGAAAGTCAAATCACCTGCAATCGCCAATGCTGTTACCAATTCTGGTGAAGCAACGAAGGCCAATGTGTTGGGGTTACCATCTGCACGCTTAGCAAAGTTTCTGTTGAAAGAGTGTACGATGGTGTTCCGCTCTTGCTTTTCAGCGCCCATGCGTTCCCACATACCAATGCAGGGGCCGCAGGCATTCGCGAATACGGTAGCACCAATTTCAGCGAATGTATCCAGATAGCCATCGCGCTCGATGGTATAACGTACTTGTTCAGAACCTGGTGTAATAGTGAACTCAGCTTTGGTCTTGAGCCCTTTTTCTTTCACCTGCTTCGCCAAGCTTACCGCACGGCTGATATCTTCATAAGAAGAGTTGGTACAGCTACCAATCAAACCTACTTCTACTTTAACCGGCCAGTTGTTGGCTGCAGCCATTTCTTTCATCTTAGAAATTGGTGTAGCGAGGTCTGGTGTGAATGGTCCGTTCAAATGTGGTTCCAGTTCACTCAGGTTGATTTCAATTACCTGATCAAAATATTTTTCTGGGTTGGCATATACTTCTGCATCGCCGGTGAGGTAGCTGCTGATTTGATCAGCCAGGTTGGCGATTTCTTCGCGACCTGTTGCTTTCAGGTAACGGCTCATGCTGGCATCGTAGCCGAAGGTAGAAGTGGTGGCACCAATCTCTGCCCCCATGTTGCAGATAGTGCCTTTACCAGTACAGCTCATGCTGGTAGCACCCTCGCCAAAATATTCAACGATCGCTCCGGTACCACCTTTTACTGTAAGGATACCAGCTACTTTTAAGATTACATCTTTTGGAGCAGTCCAGCCATTCAGTTTACCGGTGAGTTTCACACCAATTAACTTAGGCCATTTTAGTTCCCATGGTAGACCGGCCATTACGTCGCAGGCATCTGCACCGCCTACGCCAATGGCAATCATACCCAAACCACCGGCATTCACCGTATGGCTATCGGTACCAATCATCATACCACCGGGGAAAGCATAGTTTTCCAATACCACCTGGTGGATGATACCGGCACCTGGCTTCCAGAAGCCGATACCGTATTTGTTGGAAACTGAGGCCAGAAAGTCGTACACTTCTTTGCTCTCATTCACAGCTCTGTCCAGGTCTGTTTTGCTATTGTCTTTGGCAACGATCAGGTGATCGCAGTGTACGGTTGAGGGCACAGCCACTTTAGGGCGACCAGCCTGCATGAACTGCAGCAAGGCCATCTGGGCAGTAGCATCCTGCATGGCAACACGGTCTGGGGCAAAATCTACATAAGACTTACCTCTCTCAAAATCAGCCAGTTGCATGTCTGTGTGCAGGTGTGCAAAAAGGATCTTCTCTGCGAGTGTGAGCGGACGGCCCAACGCTTTCTTAGCAGCGTCTACTTTGGCAGGCATCTCGCTGTACACTTTTCTGATCATTTCAATATCAAAAGCCATGATACAAAGTGGTTTAAGCGGTGAAAAATGTGACGCGAAGTTAATGCAAAAGCAGTGCCAATTTTTGCACAAATGAACTTTTATCGAAGTGTTTTTGTTTAATTTTGGCGTCCCCCACGCTTTACATCAAAAAATTGATTTATGAATCGGATGAGAGCCATTCTTGAAATGCATGCTTTTGGTGTTTGCACCGCACTGGGCGAACGATTTGGTATTGCCAGCGCCAAGATCAGAACTTGGTTTATTTACATTTCTTTCCTCACCATGGGATCGCCTGTCATCATTTACATGGTGATGGCATTCTGGATGAACCTGAAGCGCTATATGCTTTTCAGCAGAAGAAATCCAATCAAATACTGGTAATTACACTACTGCTTTTCTCAGTTTTACCAACTGTACTAAAAGGTCTTCCAATAAGTCTAATCGAAGCATATTGGCGCCATCGCTTTTGGCTACGGCAGGGTTGGGGTGTGTTTCAATGAATAAACCATCAGCACCTGCTGCAATTGCCGCTTTGGCAATCGTACCAATGAGTTGTGGATTGCCGCCCGTTACGCCTGATGTTTGGTTGGGCTGTTGCAAGCTATGTGTGCAGTCCATAATCACTGGCGTGCCATGTGCTTGCATGAGTGGAATATTGCGATAATCAACCACCAAGTCCTGATAACCGAAAGTGGTACCGCGTTCTGTTAACATCACTTGCTCATTACCCGCTTTGCGGATTTTCTCTACAGCAAACTTCATCGCTTCACCACTCACGAACTGGCCCTTCTTCACATTTACGATCTTACCTGTTTCTGCAGCGGCAATCAGCAGGTCAGTTTGTCGGCATAGAAAAGCAGGAATCTGCAGAATATCAATGAAAGGCGCTGCCATCGCTGCTTCTTCATGGGCGTGGATGTCTGAAGTAGTGGGCAGGCCGAAAGTATCGCCAGTCTTTTTAATCAAGGATAAACCCAAATCATCGCCCAAGCCAGTAAATGAACTAGCACTGGTTCTGTTGGCTTTGCGATAGCTAGCTTTGAACACGTAAGGGATGCCTAATTTTTTACAGATACCGTAGACTTTCTCCGCAATTTCCATCACCAGTTCTTCGCTTTCTACCACGCAGGGGCCTGCGATCAGGAAGAAATTGTTGGGATCGTAGGATTGCTTGCTGAATTTTTCCTGCAGGTAGGCGGGTATCATGTGGGAATGTTTAAATGCGGTGCGAACTTACGCCAAGTTTTGTTTTTCTTTGCGCATTCCAAACGATTGTTATGTCACATCACAAAGAACGTATCCTTGTTATCGGCGCTTGTGGCCAGATTGGTGTTGAATTAACGCTTGCGCTGCGTAAAATCTATGGTAGTGCCAATGTGGTTGCTTCCGACCTGCGCGAAGAGAATCCGCTGTTGCATGGTACTGGTCCATATGTAAGCTTGGATGTGATGAACAAGGAGATGTTGCATGTGCAGGTCATCCGTCAGAATATTACTCAGATATACCTTTTGGCTGCGATCCTTTCCGCAACAGGAGAGAAGAATCCGAATCTTGCTTGGCATTTAAATATGCAGGGCTTATTGAATGTGTTAGATATCGCTCGTGAAGAAAAGCTGAGTAAAGTATACTGGCCAAGTAGTATTGCGGTGTTCGGACCAACATCGCCTAAACAACAATGTCCGCAGCAGACCATTATTGAGCCTACTACAGTTTATGGTATCAGTAAATATGCGGGCGAGTTTTGGTGTAATTATTATTTCCAACGTTTTGGCGTAGATGTGCGCAGTCTGCGTTATCCTGGTTTGATCAGTTATAAATCAGCACCAGGTGGTGGTACAACAGATTATGCAGTGGAGATATATCACGATGCACTGGAAGACAAATCTTATGAGTGCTTTTTACGAGAAGATACTTATCTGCCTATGATGTATATGCCTGATGCGATTCGTGCAACTATTGAATTGATGGAAGCACCTGCCGAACGCATCTCTGTGCGTACGTCCTATAATTTATCGGGTATGAGTTTTTCACCAAAAGAGATTGCTGCATCTATACAAAAACATATACCTGAATTTACTATCAGCTATGCGTCTGATTACAGACAAAGCATTGCAGATAGCTGGCCACAAAGTATTGATGATAGTGTTGCACGCCGCGATTGGGGCTGGAAGCAGGAATACGATTTGGACAAGATGACTGCCGATATGTTTCTCAACCTTAAAGACGCATCAGAATCGGAAGCCTAAGCTGATACCACTGCGCACGCCACCCCATGGTCCTTCAATTTTCATGGACGCAGTGGTTGCAGTAATGGTAGTATGTGTTTTAAATGGATCTGTTGCTAAGCCGTCTAATGTGTTCTGTAAACTTTGTTGTTCGGATGTTGTCATGGGTGGATCGATGACAGCATTCATCTGTCCGGTGCTGATACCATAATGTCCGCCAATGATCCAGATGTCTACAGCGATACGTTTGGCAATATAACGCTGCACACCAATCATAATACCACCTGAATAGGATTGTATACTGCCTTGCATGATGGCATTTTTTTCTATCGAAACACCGGCTACCGTTGAATTGTAGCGAGCAGGAATAGAGGCATCAAATTTTGCATAACGGAAATAGGGTGCAACATATAAGCCGCGCATTCTACCAGCACCTGTGTAAATGCGCAATTCAGGTGTAATGGCAAAATTACCTGTAGTGGTTTGCTCAATGGTGTTGATGACATTGGGATCATTGTTGTCGATATACTTTTTGATTTCTTCTTTATACAATAACCCACCAACAGGCATATGTCGGTAACTTACAGAGAGCGACACTTTTCTCGATAAACCTCTTTCATAAGTAACATGATAATTGCCAAAAGCTAAAGAGCCAAGGTTTACTTTAAATACATTCTTACCCTTGAATTGTGCAAAAGCCAATAGGGGGAATAAGCAGCAGCACAGGAGTATAGGTCTCACGGTTTGGATTTAGTTACCACAAGGTACCAAATTAATGGAGAATTGTGGTCATAAACCCAGTACTTGTTGCATGGTATAAATGCCTTTTTTACCAGGCAAAAACTCTGCAGCCAAGACAGCGCCACTGGCAAAGCCTTTTCTGGTATGTGCTGTATGGGTGATCTCGATATCGTCGATCACTGAATGGTAGGTAATGGTATGCGTACCTGGTGCTGGATCAATTCTTTCTGAGAGAATCGATAATTCCTCAGGATTGCTGCTAACATGATTCACCCACTGTTTTTTGTTGGGTAGCACTTCCATGATTTGTTCCGCCAAGGTGATGGCTGTGCCACTAGGCGCATCTTTTTTCTGCGTATGGTGTATCTCTTTCATGGAAACCGCATAATCAGTGTGTGGCAACATCAGTTTAGCGAGATAACTATTCAGTTCAAAAAACAAATTCACACCAATGCTAAAATTACTTGCATACAAAAGCGTACCATTCTTTGTTGCGCAAGCATCAGCAACTTCTTGCCAATCAGCCAGCCAGCCAGTTGAGCCACAAACAACGGGTATACCCAGTTCCAAACACTTTAATACATTCTGCTTTGCACTGTGCGGTCCGGTAAATTCAATAGCTACATCTGCTTTGGCAATATTTTCCTGATTGAAATCGGCAGCATTGTCCAAATCAATTTTCAACACAATCTGGTGTCCCTGACTTACCGCTACTTCTTCAATAGCTTTGCCCATTTTACCATAACCTATCAGTGCAATGTTCATAGTTGTATCTTTTTTAGCGCACAACAAAAGCTTGTTTGCGTTTAGGTTCTTTGATATTGAGTACGAGTTGTACGCCAGGTGATCTTGTGACTGGATTGAACTGCGGGTGTATCTGCATAGAGAGATCGTCACTCACATCAAAATGTTTCAAGTGACCCGATACGGATGCTTCTACAATGTTCAATCCCCAAACTACTACAAACCATAGGATGGAGTAGTCTCTATCTCTTCTGAAAGAATTACGTGCAGATTGTACATACGTTAAACTCAGGTTTTTGAAAATAGGATCAAGACCTTTGTAATCTGCACTATCTGCAGGTGTAGCATTGGCTTGAGATGCTTTGTAGATAGCATTATACGCAAACTTGCTGCGCTTGTACCAATCATTATTGTAAATGAATGTAGCAGTAGGTATGGCCAAAGCACCGTACACCAATGGTACTTTCCAGTAGTCGCGATTATAGAGCTGTCCCCAACCAGGAATCATCGCCGAGCGTTTGGCTGATTTTCTGGGATCGTGATTTTTCAGAAAAAGCGTATCTCGCTGTTTCTTTTGTTTTATGGTGCTATCTGCAAACCAAGTATGTTCCGCAGCAAAGCTTTGCAGACTCAGAAACAATAAACAATATAGTATGCACAATCGGCCATTCATGCTTAGCTGATGGTTACATTCATCTGATCCAGAATTTTATTCAGCTCCTGCAGTGAATAGTATTCAATGGTAATACTACCATGACCTGTCTTGTGGTGTTGCATCTTCACCTTGGTGCCGAAATGAGAAGCTAAGTTATCTTCTATCTTTTTGTAAGCAGGTGGTAAATCAGATTTTGCGCCATTTTTAACAGCATTGCCGGGCTTATCTGCTTTGTACATTTTGCGTACCAGCTCTTCTGTTTGGCGAACGCTCAATCCTTTGTTCTTGATTTCATTGAAAACAAATAATTGTCTGTCGATGGTATCAATATTGATCAGCGCGCGTGCATGGCCCATGGTGATACTGCCATTACGTACAGACAATTGAATGTCTGGCGGTAGTTTCAGTAAACGCAGGTAATTTGTTACTGTTGTTCTTTCCTTGCTCATGCGTTCAGCTACTTGTTCTTGCGTGTAGCTGAGTTCTTCCATCATGCGTTTATAGCTTAAGGCTACTTCAATTGCATTGAGGTCTTCGCGTTGTAAGTTTTCCAACAAGGCCAGTTCCAACAATTCCTTGTCGTTCACATTGCGGATATAAGCAGGTACATCTGTCAGACCGGCCATCTTGGCTGCACGAAAACGCCTTTCACCTGCAATCAGTTGGTATTTGCCTGAAGGGAGAGTAGATACAGTAAGCGGTTGAATAATGTCGTGTAGCTTGATCGACTCAGCCAATTCTTTCAAAGCAGCTTCATCAAAATCTCTTCTGGGCTGCTTAGGGTTTACTTGAATTTGATCAAGTGGAATTCGCGTAGTGCTTGTAGCCTGACTAACCGCTGCAGGCTGCAAATTGCCGGAAGTAGTTTTCAGATCAGCATCAATATTCTGCAGCAAAGAGCGGATGCCCTTGCCCAATAAGTCTTTATTCTGTTTAGGATTGCTCATGTATTCTTTTTTTCTCACTCAATGATTCTTTCCTCATTGCTCATTTTGGTCATATTGTTCTTCTGCAGTATTTCCTTTGCAAGGTTTAAATAGTTAACCGCACCCTTGCTGTCTGCATCGTACAAGATCACTGGTTTGCCCACACTAGGTGCTTCACTCAAACGAGTATTTCTGTGAATGATGGTGGTGAAAACCAAATCATCAAAATGTCTGCGTACTTCGCTAACCACTTGATTGCACAAACGCAAACGACCATCGTACATCGTCATCAAAATACCTTCAATCTGGAGTTCAGGGTTCAGTCGGTTTTGAACAATCTTGATCGTGTTCAGCAATTTGCCTAAACCTTCCAATGCAAAAAACTCGCACTGCACTGGTACAATCACACTATCCGATGCAACCAACGAATTCACAGTAATCAAGCCCAAGGAAGGAGAGCAGTCGATGATCACAAAATCGTAACGATCGCGTACCACATCGAGAATATTTTTCATTACATTTTCTCTGTTGGGGTAATTGATCATTTCAATTTCCGCGCCAACCAGATCAATATGTGAAGGAATCAGGTCCAGATTGGGAATATCTGTTTTGAGGATCACATCATCAGCCTTGGTATTGTTCACCATGCAATCGTATAAACTGCTGGTGATATTGTGCAGATCAAAGCCAACACCTGTAGTGCTATTGGCCTGAGGGTCTGCATCAACCAATAAGGTTTTAAATTCCAAGACAGCCAGACTGGCGGCCACATTAATGGCCGTGGTTGTTTTACCAACACCTCCTTTCTGATTTGCTACGCCGATGATTCTTGCCATTGTTGAGGGTTCTGTTTATAAGTCGATAGTTTCGCCAATGCCCGGCAGTAACAAGGTTTTACCTGCTGCTGCAAATGCCTGCTTGGCTGCTGTTGTATCAATAACGATGTATCCGAATGTGTTGTAATGTACGCCAATGATGGTATTGCACTGAATCATCTCTGCACAGGCAACTGCATCAGCTACATCCATGGTGAAATTATCCCCGATGGGCAATACCGAAAATTTAGGTTTGCCCCAACGAGTCAAGAGTTGCATGTCTAATGTTAATGCGGTATCACCACTATAATAAAAATCTCCATCCGTACTGCTGATGATAAAGCCCATGGGGTTACCGCCATAGCTGCCATCAGGTAAACCACTGCTGTGGTGGGCTACTACACATTTTACGCTACCAAAATCGAAACTGCGTTTACCACCGGTATTCATGGGGTGGGTATTGCTGACGCCCTGATTATTCAACCAGCCTGCAATTTCCCAGCTGCAAATCACCAAAGCACCTGTTTGCTGAGCTATTGACACGCAATCTGCGATATGGTCCGCATGCCCATGCGATACCAGAATATAGTCTGCTTTGATTTCACTGATTTGGATATCCTTTGCCAGTTCGTTGCCAGAAATAAAAGGATCGAAGAGCAGGGTTTTCCCCTGTACTTCAACAGCAAAACAGGCATGTCCGTAATAAGTGAATTGCATGATTCCGGTTGTTTTTTGGAAAGCCGTCAAAAATACAAGTTCGGCCAGTTCTATTGAAAGAATCTTATCCAGTTTCAGGTCTTAAATGCAGCTATTTCGGCAAATTAACAGCCGATTTTTGGGGAAATTGGCTGGAAAGGTCAATTTTACCGACTTTATACACAAGCTTATGCGCAGCAACGGTACCTGGTGGATTCTTCTGGTGATCATGTTTTTATTGGATTGGTATGTTTTTCAGGCCGTTCGGGCGGTAAGCGCCCAGACTTCCGACAGAACAAGGATGTTCATTTTCGGTGGCTATTGGGTATTGTCGGTAGCTGCTTTATTAGCGGTCTTGCTTTTCCCATACATCACGGTTTTGCAGACATCCAAGATTTTCCGCAACTATGTATTCGCCATCCTTGCAGGATTGTTCTTCTCAAAAGTGATTGCCGGTAGTTTCTTTTTATTCGATGACTTGCGCAGGCTGGTCATCTTCGCCATGGGCAAAATATTCCCAAGCACAGGTGCAAATTTTATGAGCACAGAAGGAGCCATTAGTCGTTCTGTTTTTCTGAGCTGGTTGGGCCTAGCTTTTGGTGGTGGTTTATTCGGTACACTCTTATTCGGGTTCAGAAATAAATACAATTATCAGGTTAAGCGCATCAAGCTTAATTACCCCAACCTGCCTACTGCTTTCAAAGGTTTGAAAGCAGTGCAGATAAGCGATGTGCACAGCGGTAGTTTTCAGAATAAAGCAGCAGTGAACAAGGGTATTGAGATGATTCTTCAAGAGAAGCCTGACCTTATTTTTTTTACTGGTGATCTAGTGAACGATAGGCATGAGGAAATGCTGGAATACATAGATGTGTTTAGTCAATTGAAAGCACCGATGGGTGTGTATAGCACACTAGGTAATCATGATTATGGTGATTATGTGCAATGGCCCAGCAAAGAGGTGAAAATGGCTAACCTGGAAAAGCTCAAAGGCATTCACGCGCAAATGGGTTGGCGCTTGCTGATGAATGAGCATGTTGTTTTAGAAAGAGGTCAGGAAAAAATTGCGGTCATTGGTATTGAGAACTGGAGTGCCAAAGGTCGCTTTCCCAAATATGGGAGGATGGCTGAAGCTTATGCAGGATCAGAGCAAATTCCTTTCAAGATATTATTAAGCCATGATCCTAGTCATTGGGAAGCAGAAGTGATTCCTCAGTATAGTGATGTGGATTTGATGTTATCCGGACATACGCATGGTATGCAGTTTGGCTTAGAGAGTCCTTATATCAAATGGAGCCCGGTACAATGGGTCTATAAGCAATGGGCCGGACTCTATTCTTCTGGTAAGCAAAAGCTATATGTAAACAGAGGCTTTGGGTTTATTGGTTATCCAGGCCGCGTTGGTATACTTCCTGAGATCACTGTCTTGGAGTTTGCATAAAAAGCGCAACTTTGCAATACCCTTATCATGATCCAGCGAAAAATTTATACTACTATACTTGCCCTGCTTTTTGTTCAATTGATTTCTGCACAAGCAGTATTTCGCTCAGCACAAGACTCAACAGCTTATCTCGATTCTCTGCGTAAAGAGATTGATTGGCTTTTAGATTCATTAGTTAAGCCCAAGAATTATATCGATATCAGTCTTGGTGTAAGCAATGGTTATTTTGTACAAAAGACGAGTAATAATGTTGGTGCTACTACTGGTGCGGCTTACTACAACCTGAGTGCATCTTATTACCACAAATCGGGATTAGGCATTACTGGTAGCGCACTCGCAATTGGCGCATCACCGGGTTTGAATGTCTTTCAAACATCCATCTCTCCATCTTTCGATTATATCAAAGCAAAAAACTGGAATTACGGTATTTCTTTTACGCGCTATTTCAATAAACAAGACCTCAGTTTTTATGTGAGTCCGCTTGTAAAAGAGTGGTATGCTTACACCACCTATAAAGGCGGATGGTTGCGTACTACGCTAGCGTTGGATTATGCAACAGGCACACAGGAGGAGTTAACACAGGTAACAAGGCCTGTACGTGTACGCAATAATCGCGGGGGCTTTGATACAGCAAGGGTTACGCAAACCTTTCAAACCAATACCAGTATTAGTGATTTTTCCATCTTCTTATCAACACAGCATCGATTCCAATTAGGTAATCTTTTTTCTGAAGAAGATCGCTTTAGCATTACGCCATCTTTATTTTCCGTTGCAGGTACACAGCGTTATGGAACCAATATGCAATCTTCTGCCCTTGCTTTTGGACCACGCTATGCGAATAATCAATTGTTAGGCACACAAAGTGCAGTTACCAGAAGTGCGTTTCGTGTACAAAATATTAGCTTATCCATCCGTGCAGAATATTTGTATAAGAAATGGTATATACAACCATCCTTCTTGGTTGATTATACCTTGCCCTCAGCATCACGCCAGTGGAATATGATTGTCAACCTTACAACAGGTTTAACTTTTTAATGACAGTTGGCTGAGCCATATTTGGCACAATCATTGAATCATATATCTAAACAATCTGTATGAAAAGAGTTTTCTTGTCATTCGCTATTCTTTTGATAGCTGCTGCTGCTGTGCAGGCACAAAAAGGATTTCGTCTAGGTGCTAAAGTGGGTGCTAATGCCACAAAGCTAGACGGACAATCATTCGAAAGTGGTTTTAATGCCTCATGGCATGCAGGTGCTTTTGTAGAACTTGATTTCACTAAGAAATTGGGTATTCAGCCCGAGTTGTTGTGGTCTCAAACCAAAAGCACGTTTGTCAATAATGTCAATGGCTTGCCTTCTACACTCACAACAAGAGATGTAAGCTTGAATTATTTGTCTATTCCATTGTTGTTGCGTTGGAGTCCGAACAAATTGATTACGTTGAATGCTGGTCCGCAGTATAGCATCCTGATGGATCAGAACAAAAGTTTATTGCAGAATGGTCAGCAAGCGTTTAAGACTGGAGATTTTGCCGCTGTTGCAGGCTTGCAACTCAATTTGCAGTCGCTGCGTATTTATGGTCGTTATGTAGCGGGTATGTCTAATATCAATGATGTAACCAATAGCGACAAATGGCGTAACCAGCAGATTCAGGCCGGTATTGGTTTGAAATTGTAATTTTTGAGCAAGCAATCGAAGGCCCTGGCATTTGCCGGGGCTTTTTGCGTCATTTTGTACAGAAAACCGCCTTTTCTGACCTATGGCATCAATATTGACAGCTTATAAATCCCCATAACCTAGCTTTACAGCTTGGTTTTGGTGTCAATTTGACTTTTGAACAAAGCGTATGAACAAACAGAATATTTTCCTAAGAGCAGAAGACGATTCGGACTTTATGCCCATTATTCCCATTAATGAGCATGATGATGCGGATAAGGATATGGAGATTCCTGATGAATTACCGATTCTTCCTTTAAGAAATACGGTGCTTTTCCCGGGTGTGGTTCTGCCAATTACCGTAGGCAGGGATAAAAGCATCAAGGCAGTGAACGATGCGTATAAAACGAATAAATTAATTGGTGTACTGGCACAGAAAGATGCCAATGTAGAAGATCCGCAAGTACATGATCTCTGTGCGGTAGGTACGGTGGCCAAAATTGTGAAACTGATCAAAATGCCTGATGGCGGTACTACCATCATCATTCAAGGTAAGAAGCGTTTTCAGGTGCACGAGATTGTAAGTGAGGATCCTTACTTTAAAGCAAAGGTGTCGCTGCTGACTGAAGAAGCACCAACCAACGAAGAAGATTTTGCGGCTATTGTTAGCAGTATCAAAGATTTGGCTTCTAAGATCATTCAGCTATCGCCAAATATCCCTACAGAAGCTTCGATTATTCTGCGCAATATTGAGCAGCCTTCTTTCTTAATCAATTTCGTAAGTAGTAATCTCAATAGCGATTTGGCTGAGAAGCAATCTTTGCTGGAGATTAATGATCTGCATAAACGTTCAGAGCGATTGATTCATATTCTGCAGCGCGAATTACAGTTTGCTGAATTGAAGGATAAGGTTACATCCAAGACACGTACAGAAATTGATAAGCAGCAACGCGAATATTTTCTGCAACAACAGCTGAAGAGTATTAAGGAAGAATTGGGTGGCGACAGCAATGAACGTGAGCTGGCGCAGATGAAGAAGAAAGCAGAAACGAAAAAGTGGACAGATGCTGCAAAGAAATTATTCCAGAGTGGTATTGAAAAGCTGGAGCGTATGCACCCCAGTACACCAGATTATTCTGTGGTGTACAATCACTTGGATTTGATGTTGGATCTGCCTTGGGGCGAATTCACAGAAGACAATTATAATTTGAACAATGCCAAGAAAGTGCTGGATAGCGATCATTATGGCATGCAGAAAATCAAGAACCGTATTATTGAATATCTAGCAGTATTGAAACTGAAGGGCGATATGAAGAGCCCGATTCTTTGCTTTGTAGGTCCTCCTGGTATTGGTAAAACTTCTTTAGGTAAAAGTATCGCACATGCGATTGGTAGAAAATATGTGCGTGTGAGTCTGGGTGGTTTGCACGATGAAAGTGAGATTCGCGGTCACCGTAAAACCTATATCGGCGCGATGCCGGGCCGAGTGTTGCAAAACCTCCGCAAAGTGCAATCGTCAAATCCGGTGATGATTCTTGATGAGATTGATAAGATTGGTAATGATTTCAGAGGCGATCCATCTTCTGCTTTGTTGGAAGTATTGGATCCTGAACAGAACAATAGTTTCTACGATAATTATCTGGAGCTGGAATATGATTTAAGCAAAGTGCTCTTCATTGCTACTGCGAATAATTTACAGAATATTCAACCTGCTTTACGTGATCGTTTGGAGATCATTGATCTAAGCGGTTATGCTATTGAAGAGAAAGTAGAGATTGCGAAGAAGCATTTATTGCCTAAGCAAAAAGATGCACATGGTTTGGCCAAAGTGAATTTCAATATCAGTGATAAGGTATTGGAAAAGCTGATTGAAAATTATACCAGAGAGAGTGGGGTGCGTGAGCTCGATAGGCAACTGGCTTCTATTATGCGTTATGAAGCGAAAGAATTTGCCATTAAGGGTAAAGTAAAGCGTACGGTTACCTCTAAGGATATTGAAAAGATATTAGGCTCCAGCAGATATAGCAATGAGATTTATAAAACAGCTAACATGCCGGGTGTGGCTGTTGGCTTGGCCTGGACTTATGTTGGTGGTGATATCCTCTTTATTGAAACCGTATTGAGTGAAGGCAAGGGCGAATTAAAGCTAACCGGTAACTTGGGCAATGTGATGAAAGAGAGTGCTACAACGGCATTAACTTATTTGCAAGCCAATGCACGTAAACTAGGCATACCGCCGGATGAACTAGGTAAACACAATGTGCATATTCACGTTCCAGAGGGTGCAGTGCCCAAGGATGGTCCGAGTGCAGGTATTACCATGCTTTCTGCCCTGGCTTCTGCTTTTACAGGCAGAAAAATCAAACCCTATTTGGCGATGACTGGTGAAATCACCTTGCGCGGACAGGTATTGCCGGTAGGTGGTATCAAGGAAAAAGTGTTGGCGGCCAAGCGTGCCGGCTTAAAAGAAATCATCCTATGTGCTCAGAACCAGAAGGATGTGGAGGAAATTGACAGCAGCTTTATCAAAGGCCTTGTATTCCACTACGTGAAAACCATGCAACAGGTCTTGGATCTGGCATTGGTACAACCGTAATGTTTAAATTTAACCTAGGGTAATTGCAACAAAATGTTCATCCTCTTGTAATATTGCACATCAACAAGAATTTTTCATGTTGGTTGTTTTAAGGGTTAAGGTCCTCCGTTTCAACGGGGGACATTTTATTTTCAGGCCTTTGCAGCCTCTGATCCTTTGGTTAACTTGGCGCATTATACTATGCGTTCGTTTCTGATCATCATTGCTTTATGGACTTTTACAGCCGGTGCACAAACACTGGGTGGCAATGCTGTATTCAGCTTTCTCAATCTGCCCGGTTCTGCCAGACAAGCTGCTTTGGGTGGATACAATATCACCGCAGGGGGGAATGATCTGGGCATGGGCTTTCAGCAACCTGCTTTGTTACGTCCATCTATGCACGGGCAAATTGCCACCAGTATGAACGCATTTCTAGCCGGTATTCAGCAATACAATATCAGCTCGGCCTGGTACTTGTCTAAACAAGATATCACCCTTGCTGGTGGCATACAATACCTGCAATATGGTAGCATCACACAAACGGATGTTTCAGGGAATGTATTGGGCAGTTTTCGCCCACAAGATTATGTGGTGCAAGTCATGGCATCCAAATCGTATAAAGAACACTGGTGGCTGGGCACTAGTTTGAAATACGTGCATTCCAATTATGGGCAGTATCGTGCATCAGGAATAGCGGCAGATATCAGTGTTTTGTTTAGTGATACTACTCGTTTGTTACAGGCTGCATTTTTGGTAAGAAATCTGGGAACGCAAATCAGTACCTATGCACCAGATGGCGCAAAAGAGGAAATGCCATTCGATATTCAATTGGGCATCACAAAAAAATTAGCGCAAGCACCTATGCAATTTTCATTAACAGCACATCAGCTACAGCGCTTCAATATCTACTACAACGATCCTGGTTTCAATGAAGCTGAGGGCAACACAGCAAAGCCATCATTCGGCCGAAAGCTGATGAGCCATTTGATTTTGTCAGCACAATTTTTTCCGAGTGAAAAGCTCGAGATCAATACAGGCTATAATTTTCTTCGAAGAAATGATTTAAATGTATTCAATGCATCCAATGGCTTAAACGGATTCACGATAGGTGTTGGTCTGTTATTGAAGCGATTGCATATTCGTTATGCAACGGGCTTTTATCAGCGCAATACTTTTCATCAATTCTCCATTAATCTCGAAAGAGGTGGTAAGGCTTTGGGCTTATAAGGGTAGATACATATCCAGGTTACAACCCTGATGCATAAAACTACCCAATTCAATGAATCCATTTTTACGATAGTATTGAATGGCTTGTTCATTATCGCATTGAACTCCTCCCCAGAGTACTAGTGCCTGCATATTGGTTGATTTAGCTAATGCAATGGTTTCTTGTAATAAGCGTTTACCCAATCCCTTTCCCTGCCATGCATCTGCAACAGATGGTGCATAATTCATACACTGTGTAGCCTCAGGTAAATCTGTATAGGTTGTGTATCGCTGTAAGTCGTGTTGAAATGCTTCTTGTCTGAAAGCAGCATAACCAATGATGGCTTCCTGTTTTGTATCAATAGCAATTAACGCACCAAGTCTTGGGTCTTGTTGATAGAAAGCTTGAATGGCGTTTGCAGCATATCCATGAGGTGCAAATCTTTGTTGGGTAGCAGCAGATAGTCCCAACAGATAATCAGATAAATGCGCAGCGTCTTCCAGACTAAATCGCCTGATAAGAATGTTCTGCTCTGCAATGGTAACGCGCAACATGGTTTGCTTACTTAAGCAGGCACCACTTCGTGCAGGTATTGCTTTTCTTCTTTGAAAGCTTCGCGTGGATGCAGACCTAACAAATCAAACATGCGGTGATCGTCTTCGAAGCTTGGGTTAGGTGTGGTGAGCAATTTGTCACCGGCAAAAATGCTATTTGCGCCTGCCATAAAACACAAAGCTTGTTCCGCCACACTCATATCGGTTCTACCGGCGCTCAAACGCACCATGGTCTTAGGCATGAGTATGCGTGCAGTCGCAATCATGCGTACCATATCCCATACATCTACTTTTCTGTTATGCTCCAATGGTGTGCCTTTTACTGGAACCAATGCATTGATGGGCACACTTTCCGGATGCTCAGGCATGGTGCACAAAGTGTAGAGCATTTTGATACGGTCTTCGTGTGTCTCGCCCAGACCAATAATACCGCCGCAGCAAACGGTTACGCCTGCTTTACGAACGTTGTCTAATGTTTGCAGGCGATCATCATAGGTTCTGGTGGTAATGATTTCACTATAATGTTCTTCGCTGGTATCCAAGTTGTGGTTGTAAGCATACAAACCTGCATCGGCCAGTTTCTTCGCTTGGTCTTCAGTCAGCATGCCCAAAGTACAGCATACTTCCATGCCCATTTCATTCACACCTTTTACCATATCCAATACGCGATCGAAGTCGCGATTATCTCTTACTTCTCTCCATGCTGCACCCATGCAGAAACGGGTAGAACCTGCTGCTTTTGCTTTAGCCGCGTACTCAAGTACATCTTCTTTCTTCATCAAAGCATGCACATCTACACCTGTGCTATAGCGAGCAGCTTGCGGACAATAGGCACAATCTTCAGAACAGCCGCCTGTTTTGATACTCAGCAAAGTACATACCTGCACTTCAGCAGTATCATTATACTTTCTGTGCAGACTTGCAGCACGGAATACCAATTCAAGTAGTGGGGTGTTATAGATAGATTGAATTTCTTCAATACTCCAGTTATTACGAATATCAGCAGACATAATCTTTGTGTTTGATGGAACAAATATAGGTGAGCTTATTCCTCGCTACCACCTTTGTGCGCGAAATATCTGCGCCATTTATCAATAACACCCTGCATGTCTTCCGGCAATGGTGCTTCAAAATGCATGGGCTCTTTGGTGCGAGGATGGATAAAGCCCAATGTTCTGGCATGTAAAGCGCATCGTGGACAAATAGCAAAGCAATTATCAACGAACTGTTTGTATTTGGTATAAACAGTGCCTTTCAAGATGCGGTCGCCACCATATTCCCAGTCGTTAAATAAAGTGTGGCCAATATGCTTCATGTGCACACGAATCTGGTGGGTACGGCCTGTTTCTAAGACACATTCTACCAAACTCACATAATGAAATCTTTCAATAACGGAGTAATGAGTAATGGCATGCTTACCTGTTTCACCTTCCGGATAAGCCGCAAACATTTTTCTGAACTGGTGGTGACGTGCAATATGCGCATTGATGGTACCCTGATCTTCTTCCACATTGCCCCAAACCAGTGCCACATATTTTCGGTTCACGGTATGGTTGAAGAACTGTTTGGCTAAGTGAGCTGCCGCATCAGCTGTTTTGGCTAAAACAATTAATCCGGTAGTATTCTTATCAATTCTGTGCACCAAGCCATAACGTGGTAAGGATTCCTCATCGAGGTTTGGATTCTGTTGCAGTAAATGCCAAGCCACACCATTCAGTAGAGTTCCTGTATAATTGCCCACGCCCGGATGCACCACCATATTCGGTGGTTTATTGATGACCATGATATCGGCATCTTCATACACGATATTCAGGTTCATCTGCTCTGGCCTTACTTCGGTATGTTCCGGATTGATGAGGCTCATGAGCAGAATCTCATCGCCCGGACGAACCTTATAATTACTCTTTACGATTTTGCCATTGACCGTTAGAAATCCTGCGTCAATGCCTTGTTGAATCTTGTTACGGGTAGCGCCCTCCATACGCATCTGTACCCATTTGTCGATGCGTAAAGGTTCCTGACCCTTATCCACTTTAAAGGTCTTTCGCTCGTATAGTTCATCGGGCGATTCTTCCAAAAGCCCGTCTTTCTCTTCGTCCAGCATGGCGCAAAAGTAAGTGCATTGTTGCAGAGTGTACATTTGCAGCATGCAGGAAGTGTTTTTTCAGGATCTAGGCCGTCGATCATACAAAGAAGTTTGGGATTATCAGGAAATGCTGCTCAAGCAGAATGTTGACCTGAAGCAGGCTGCATTTACATCGCCCCAAACAGATGTAAAACAGGTTGATACCCAACATCATTTACTTTTTGTAGAGCATTCGCCAGTCTACACTTTGGGTAAAAGTGGTAAAGAAGAGCATGTGCTGATTAGCGAAGCGGAGAGAGCAGAAAAAGGTATCGAGTATTTTCACATCAACCGTGGTGGTGATATCACATTTCATGGTCCGGAACAATTGGTGGGCTATCCCATTCTTGATTTGGACAAATTCAAAACAGACTTAGGTTGGTACCTGCGTAGTTTGGAAGAAGTGATCATTCTAACCATGGCAGATTATGGATTGAAGGGGGCGAGAAGCAGCGGAGAAACAGGTGTGTGGTTGGATCCTGACATCAAAGGAAAGGAGCGTAAGATTTGCGCTATGGGTATCAAGTGCAGCAGGTGGATTACCATGCATGGCTTTGCATTCAATATCAATACTGATTTGCGTTATTTCGATTATATCGTACCCTGTGGTATTCAGGATAAGGCGGTAACTTCTTTAGAGAAAGAATTGGGTCATGCAGTACCCATGGAAGAAGTAAAGCAGAAAGTGTTGACACATTTTCAAGCCGTTTTTCAATGTCGTATCAGCGGATTGTGATGCTGTTTTTCTCTATCAAGTGCATATTCTCATACAGCTCGTAGTAATAACTACCTGCTTGCATGAAATTTGTTTTTTCTACAATCAATATTGGGGAATTGATATTATCAAGTTGAAGGATGATCAATCCCTTATTGTCTTTGAATAGTAAGCGATAATGATAATCCATGACAGCACTGCCTAGCCTGATTTCAACATGGCCATCCGCATTAATACTAATCTTACCACTAGCATTGTTGACGCCATTTTCTGTTTCCTGCAGCAATTCAATTTCGCCGGGACCTTTTGCAATGATCTCTAGTCTTGGATTACGTGATACAGAATCCTTCCAACTTTTAAAATGATGAAAGGGTAATGTTCTGATCAGTTTCCCCTTCATCCATATGTGAATCAATCCTTTTTTATCCGGCTCAAATAATTGCTGTAAAGCAGCTTTGGGTGTGGTGAAGAAAAATTGGTCACCATTTAGCATATAAGAAATGCGGTAATAGTATTTTCTGAATAGTCCTAGTGGACGATCGATAAATCCGTTTTCCGGTAACTGTGGTGAGTTGGTAGAGAAGATGGTTGTAAATCCTGTCTTATTGCCTGCAGCCCTTTGTACACTCAGCTGTTTGAGGTTTTTGCCAAAAGGGTTCTGCCAACTGATGCGATAACCTTTGGCTGGTAAAGTTTCTAGTGTGAAGTCGGGAAGCGCATCTTGTGCCCAACTGTTGCTGGACATCATTAGTAAGCCAATCATGAAAAGGCAATTGCGCATCACCAAATATAAGTATCAAAAGGGCAGAGTGCCTTCGGGTAATGATGCATTGCCTTGGAGGCCACCTGTATGTATCAACAGTAGCTTTGACTCAGGAGGAAAAAAGTCTTTTTGAATGAGGTCATTCACCGCATAAAACAATTTGGCTGTATAGACAATATCACTGGGTATTTTTTCTGTTTCCCAAAATTGTCGCATAAAGTCAAGTAGGGTATGGTTATACTTGGCAAAACCACCAAAATGGTAATCATGAATCAGCTGAATGCGATGATGGAGGTTTGCCTGCAATTGAGCAGTAATTTCTTCATACAAAGCCATATTATTTTTCATACTACTGATGCCGATGACCTGGGTTTGATCAGGTGCGCCATGAATCAGTCCTGCCAAAGTTGTTCCCGAACCAACCATGCAAATAATGTGTGAATAGGTGTTTTGTGGAATATGCTGCCAAATTGTTGCTGCGCCCTTTACGCCTAATGATCCATAGCCGCCTTCCGGAATCAGGTATTGGTGCGATTGAATAGGATAGTTTCCTTTTAAGAACTCATAGTTATTTGGTTCATGAAAACTAAACTGCATACCCAAAGATTCAGCTGCATCAAGTGTAGGCGTGGTGATAGTCTGGTGAGCGCGAATGCAGGCATGGGCTAACAGACCAGCTAGCTTACAAGCGAATGCTGTTGCCGCTACATGGTTTGAATAAGGTCCGCCAAAGGTGATAATCTCTTTTGCGCCAAGTTCTTGGGCTGCTTGCAAATAATAACGCAGCTTGAACCATTTATTGCCGCTTATCACCGGATGTAACTCATCTAAGCGTAAAACATCTGTGTAAACCCCTCTGTTAGAGAGACTTAAGCATGTATTAATCCTGATATTGTCTGCCAAATGGTTCTGCATGGCTATCTTTGCCCAATCGGGAGGCAAAGATGAATCAAACAACGAAACCAACATTGGTTATTCTGGCAGCTGGTATGGCCAGTCGCTATGGTAGCATGAAGCAAACACAGTCATTCGGACCAAGTGGTGAAACCATTATGGAGTACTCCATTTATGATGCCATACGTGCCGGATTTGGTAAAGTGGTCTTCATTATCCGCGAAGATTTTGCAGAAAGCTTTAAACAGGCAATTGAACCCAAGTTTGCAGATAAGATACAGATAGATTACGTATTTCAGAGTCTGGACAAGTTCACTGAAGGTTGGGCTATTCCGGAAACAAGGGTAAAGCCCTGGGGCACGGGCCATGCATTACTTTGTTGTAAGGGAAAGGTGAATGAGCCTTTCTCAGTCATCAATGCGGATGATTTTTATGGCCGTGATGCTTTTGCAAAAGCAGCTGATTTTCTAAACAATGAATGCTCAGAGCAACTGTACAGCATCGTTGGTTACTACTTGAAAAATACATTGAGCGAAAACGGTAGTGTTAGCCGTGGTGTGTGTGAAGTAACAGCTGACCAATTATTGCATTCTATCCATGAGCGTACGAAGATTTACCGCAATGAAGATGGTGAAGTAGTGTATGAAGATGAGTCTGGTATCTATCCTGTTCCGGCAGATAGTGCAGTGAGTATGAATTTCTTCTGTTTCCATCCCAATATTCTTGCTTTATGTGAAGAGCAGTTTCAGGCATTTTTGAAGCGTAACTTTAAAGATCCCAAGGCTGAGTTCTTTATCCCTTTTGTGGTGAATTATTTCATTAACCACGAGTTAGGTAAGGTAAAAGTAGTGCCTACAACAGCGCAATGGTTTGGTGTAACCTATAAGGAAGATGCACCAGGTGTGCAAGCTAGCATCAATCAATTGGTGGCTTCGGAAGAATATCCCAACAATCTCTGGGCTTAAAGAAATAAAGTCGTTTGAATAAAAAGGGCGCATCATTGATGCGCCCTTTTTTAGTATCTGTGTTAATCAACTTAATTCTTATTGAAGGCTTTCACTAGGAATACATAGTCTTCCATTTCCTTCACCTGGTTGGTTCTGTTCATGCCCTTTAAAGAGCTATGCGTAGCTACTTTTACTTTCTGGAAAGCAGTATCATCTTTCTTCAGTGCATCAATCAGCTGATAAATATTTTTACTCTTTACAGCAAAAGCAACACCTTCAGCAGTAGCTTGTCTGGTACTCAGGATACCAACTACTTCACCATTCTTGTTCAATACAGGTGCACCTGAACTACCGGGGTTGGCGCTCATCTGCAACTGGAAGCTCACACTATCACCATTGAAACCGGTTCTGGCACTTAGGTAACCGAGGTTATAAGAAATTTCATTTCTAGGATAACCGAGTGTAAAGATTTCCTCGCCTAAATCTGCGGTCTGCTTACGGATACCGTAGGGTAGCGCACGGAAGGCTTTGAAATCAGCATCATCAATTTTGAGGATAGCAATATCTTTCTCTGCATCGGTATAGGCAATCACTGCTTTGAATTCATCGCCCTTGCTATTTACCACAACTGCAGAAGTACCGCGCACCACGTGGGCATTGGTAACCAGATAACCTTTGGGGTCAATCAGGAAGCCGGTACCACCACCGACCATTTTGGCATCGGCGGGGATCTTACCTTTTACTTCGTTGATCAGATTACCCTGATATTGTTGATTGCGCTTGATCACCGCAATATCGCGGCTTAGCTGTTGAATTTGAGAATGGTTAACAGGAGAGAAATAGGCCACTAATCCGCTAATCAGCAAAGCAATACCACCACCCACAGATGCGGCAATGGCAGTTACGCGGCGGTATTTATTCCAGAGCTGGATTACACGTCCTTTGGCAGAAACAGTACCGCCTTCATTGATATCGCCTCTGTTCAGCAATTGCTGGTGTGCATGCTGTAAAGTGTGCTTCAATGCGGTGCGGTCGGCATAAAAGTCCATTTGGTGCAGAAACATATTATGCTCCACCACCATCTGATCTATCTCAGGTGTCTTTTTACGCAGATCTTCAAACCAACGTTTTTCCTCTGCGCTCATCTGACCGCTGAGGTATTTTTCGATGGTTTCTAATAATAAAATGTCTTCCATAATCACTTACTCCCCGATATTATATTGTGCGAAAAACAGTTTTTTCAAACGCATCAGGCATTTGTATTTCTGGTTCTTCGCATTATCTGCGTTGGTGTAGCCGAAGGCTGCAGCTATTCGCTGCATATCCTGCTTTTGCAGGTAAAAAGCCTCCAGCAGGCTTTTGCAGGGTTCGCCCAGGCTGTTTAGCGCCCGGTCCATGATAGCGAACTCGGCATTACGTTTCTCATGAATCTCCAAGTCTTCTTCCACCGGAACAGTCTCATCCAGATTGTCCAACGTGTTTGAATAGCGTCCAGTCTGCTGTAATCGTTTAAGCCAGAGTCGCCTGCATACGGAATATACATAGGTTTTAATTTGACAGGTTAATACAAATGATTCGCTTTGTGCTTTTTCATATAGCGTAATCATTGCCTCCTGAAAAATATCCCTGGCGTCGTCATAAGAACCGTTGTTATTGAGAATGAAAGCTTGTACCATGTTAAAGTTGTCCTTATAAATGGTCTCAATAGCTCTTGAGTCGTTGCTAGCCAGTCCTTTCAGCAATAATTGTTCGTTAGTATCGGCTTTCACTTTCTGCCTATTAATACGGTTCGGGGTGGAAAAGTAACCCAAGATAGGCCGAAAAAAATTTTTTCAAAATTTCTGTATAAGCCGGGTTACCTTCTGTCGATTCCCGTATTAATATCAAAATTCACTCACAACAAAAGCTCATCAAAATGAAAAAAGTACTTGCCTTACTGGCTATCGCCGGTTTCGTAGCTTGTAACAGTGGCGAAAGCACTGAAGCTAAAACTGATTCTCCTGCCGTTGCTGTTGATTCAACTGTAGCTCCTGCTGTTGACTCTGCTGCTCCTGCTGTTGATTCAGCTGCTGCCGCTGCTGATACTACCAAGAAGTAATTTCTCGGTACAGTGTGTAAGGGGTTCCTGCTTGCTGCCTAAGGGCGCCGAAAGGCCGGGAACAGTGTGACTAAATATTTTCATATGGCAAGCAATCGTTAGAGGCCGTTCCGTTTCCACGGAAGGGCTTTTTTCGTTTTATACTAACGCTGGTTAGTGTTATTCGACAAAAATTATTTCTATTCATTCAATTGGTTGGCTATATTTGGTTCATCATGCAGCAATTCATCCGTCATAGCTGGTTTTATTTTGGTTACTTTTTTTTCTATTTCAACAGAAATGGCCGGGTGGTGCTTGCTACAATCTAAACTCAAACTAAAAAGCATACGATCCCGGCCTAAAGCCGGGATTTTTATTTTATGGCGATAAAAGTCTCGATACAGGGTTATGAAGGCAGTTTCCATCAGGTGGCAGCACGGCATCTGTTTGGAAAAGATGTGGAAGTGTTACCATGCGCCACTTTTCGTGAAGTGGTGAAACTCGCACTAGATAAGAAAGCCACTGACTTTGGTTTGATGGCTATTGAAAATTCTTTAGCCGGTAGTATTCTGCCCAACTATCATCTTTTACAACAGAATAAACTGAAAGTGGTGGGCGAATTATACCTGCACATCAGTCAGAACCTCTTGGTGAACCCTGGTGTGAAGCTCGCTGATATCAAAGAAGTGCATAGTCACCCCATGGCCTTACTACAGTGTTTGGATTTTTTAGGTAAGCATGCATTCAAACTGGTAGAAACAGAAGATACTGCGCTTAGTGCGAAACACCTGCACCAACATCGAAGTAAAACTACCGCGGCAATCGCCAGTAAATTGGCTGCTGAATTATATGGACTGAAAGTGCTGGCGCCCGATATTCAAACGCAGAAAAACAATATCACTAGATTCTTGGTGTTACGAAGAGAGAAAGAAGCAGTTATTCCACAAAACGCAGATAAGGCATCCGTATATTTTCAAACCAATCATACCAAAGGTATACTGGCAAAAGTCTTGGGCATCATAGCAGAAGGTGGAATCAATCTGAGCAAGCTGCAAAGCATGCCCATACCAGGCAGCAACTTTAAATATGGTTTTTATGCTGATATGGAGTTTCAGGAAGTTGCACAGTTTGAAGCAGTAATGGAATCATTAGAATCAGCAACCAATAATCTTCGGGTATTTGGTATGTATAAAAAAGGAAAACGCATCAAAGGATGAGTATACAGATTAGTACAGCAAAGCGATTAGATGGTATTGGCGAATACTATTTCTCACAAAAGTTAAGAGAAATCGAACTATTGAATCAGCAAGGAAAGCAGATCATTAATTTGGGTATTGGTAGTCCCGATTTACCACCACACCCTGATGTGATTCGCGTTTTGCAAGAGGAGAGTGCCAAGCCTAATACACATGCTTATCAATCATACAAAGGTTCACCTGTATTGCGCAAAGCTGTAACCGATTGGTATCAGCGTTGGTATAATGTTTCTTTAAATCCAGATACAGAAGTGCTGCCATTGATTGGTAGTAAAGAAGGTATTATGCATATCTGCATGACTTACTTGAATGATGGCGATCAGGCATTGATTCCCGATCCGGGTTATCCTACTTATAGCAGTGCTGTGAAGTTAGCAGGTGGTGAACCTGTGCCTTATCACCTGAGTGAAGCACACGGTTGGTTTCCTGATTTTGCTTTACTTGAAGAGATGGATTTACGAAAGGTGAAATTGATGTGGGTGAATTATCCGCATATGCCTACCGGACAAGTACCTGATACCAGTAAGTTTGAAGAGTTAGTGGCATTTGGTAGAAAACACCATATCCTAATCTGCCATGATAATCCCTACAGTTTCATCTTGAATGAACAACCAACCAGTTTGCTGGCTGTAGATGGTGCAAAAGATGTAGTACTTGAGTTGAACTCACTCAGTAAGAGTAAAAATATGGCTGGCTGGCGTGTAGGTATGTTGTGTGCGGCTAAAGAAAGAATCAATGAAGTCTTACGCTTTAAAAGTAATATGGACAGTGGTATGTTTTTGCCAGTGCAGTTGGCTGCAGCAAAAGCATTGAGTTTGGATAAATCATGGTATGATGAAGTAAATGCTATTTATGCAGCAAGAAGGGAAAAAGTGTTTGAATTGCTCAACTTATTGAAATGTCGCTACAGCAAAGATCAGGTGGGTATGTTTGTTTGGGCATCAATACCGGAAGGTGAAGTGAGTGGATATAGTTTGAGCGACAAAATCCTATATGGTGCGAACGTGTTTATTACACCAGGCGGCATTTTTGGTAAAGCAGGTGAACAATATATCCGCATCAGTCTTTGCGGCAGTGTTACTTTATTTGAACAAGCGATTGAAAGAATACAACAATTATGACAGCGGCGATTATTGGTACAGGTTTGATAGGTGGCTCAATGGCCATAGCATTAAAAGCACATGGCTTGGCAGATACGATTATAGGTGTTGACGCAAGCGAAGCGCACGCATTACGAGCATTGGAATTGCAATTGGTTGATCAGGTGCTTCCATTGAAAGAGGCAGTACAAGCAGCAAAGCTGGTGGTGATGGCAGTGCCTGTGGATGCGATGAATGAATTATTACCACAAGTATTACAGGCAGCTAATCAGCAGCAAGTTGTTATGGATGTTGGCTCTACCAAAGAACCCATCTGTGCATTGGCAGCGGTTTGCGATAATGCGGGGCGTTTTGTTGCTACGCACCCCATGTGGGGTACGGAGTTCAGTGGCCCTGATGCAGCAGTGAAAGGTGCGTTCAGCGGTAAAGCAACAGTGATTTGTAATAAAGAAGCAAGTGATGCAGATGCTGTAGCCTTGGTTGAACAAATCTATCAGAAGTTACAGATGCATATTTTGTATATGACAGCAGCAGCACACGATGTGCATGTGGCCTATATTAGTCATATCTCGCACATCACTTCATTTGCATTGGCCAATACTGTATTGGAGAAAGAAAAAGAAGAAGATGCCATTTTTGAATTGGCGAGTGGTGGTTTTGAGAGTACGGTACGTCTGGCAAAGAGTAACCCCGCTATGTGGGTGCCTATTCTGATGCAGAACAGGGAAAATGTATTGGATGTTTTAAATGAACATATTTCACAGCTGCGCAAATTCAAAGCCTGTCTGGAAAAAGAGAACTATGATTACCTGCGCGAATTGATGGAACAAGCTAATACCATTCGTAAAGTCCTGAACAGAAATTAAACATCATCATACAATCAAATATCTTTATATGCAAGCAACCGCAACCATGAAAGAAAAAGTACAAGCCATTTTATCCAAAGCGCCCATTATTATTTCGGGGCCCTGCAGTGCAGAAACTGAAGAGCAATTATTGGCAACTGCGCAACGATTAGCTAACACAGGTAAAATTGATATGCTGCGTGCAGGTATCTGGAAACCTAGAACACGTCCCGGAAGTTTTGAAGGAGTAGGTGTAAAGGGGTTACCTTGGTTATTACAAGCCAAGAAAATTACCGGCTTGCCTACAACGGTGGAAGTGGCTACAGGCAAACAAGTGGAAGATGCTTTGAATTTTGATGTAGATGTGTTGTGGGTTGGTGCAAGAACAACGGTGAATCCTTTTTCAGTGCAAGAAGTTGCTGACGCATTACGCGGTGTGGATGTACCTGTCTTGATCAAAAATCCGATTAACCCTGATTTAGAATTGTGGACAGGTGCAGTAGAACGTATTGCTAAAGCAGGTATCAAGACAATCGGTTTAATCCATCGTGGCTTTAGTTCTTATGGCAATACGGAATACCGTAATGCGCCTATGTGGCACTTAGCGATTGAGATGAAGCGCCGCAATCCCGGTATGATCATGATCAATGATCCATCGCATATTTCAGGTAGAAGAGATATTTTGTTAGATGTATCCCAGAAAGCTATCAACCTCGATTTTGATGGTTTGATGATTGAATCGCATATTGATCCGGATAATGCGTGGAGTGATGCGAAACAGCAGGTTACGCCTGAGCGTTTGGTTGAAATGCTGGAGGAAATTGTTTGGAGAAAAGAAGATGTGGATTCAGAAGCATTTCATGCTGCATTAGAGAAGCTGCGTCAGCAGATCAATCATTTGGATGATGAATTGATGCAGTTGTTGGGACAAAGAATGAAGATTGCAGAGAAGATTGGTCAGTATAAGAAGGACAACAATATCACCATTCTGCAAACGAATCGCTGGAATGAGATTTTGGAGCGCGCGTATAGGAAAGGCGATGTGTTGGGCTTGAGTAAAGAGTTTGTTACCAAGTATCTAGATGCAGTGCATTTGGAAAGTATCAACCATCAGAATAGAATCATGAACGATTGATCATGCAACAAAAACAATTTCAATTCTCAGATAAGCGGGTGTCCTATTATTTTGATGCCGATAGCAAACAGCTAAAGCAATTCTGTGATCCTGCGCATACCATTTTCATTACCGATGAGCATGTGCATGCAGCACATGGAAAAAAGTGGAAGGGCTGGAAAACCATCGTACTCAAAGCAGGTGAGGAATATAAACTGCAGCAAACAGTGGATGCGGTGATTGATACTTTGATAGAGATGGAAGCTGATCGAAAGACTATGCTAGTGGGTATAGGTGGTGGCGTTATTACCGACTTAACAGGTTATATCGCTGCGATCTATATGCGCGGTATTCGTTTTGGTTTTGTACCAACTACATTATTATCGATGGTAGATGCATCTATCGGCGGTAAGAATGGGGTAGACGTAGGGGTTTATAAAAATTTGGTTGGCACCATACGTCAGCCTGAATTTATTCTTTTCGATACGGTTTTGTTAAAGACTTTACCTGATCCAGTTTTTCGTGACGGATTTACAGAAATCATCAAACATGCGGCCATTCTGGATGCGCCTATGTTCAAATGGCTGGAAGCGCAAACACCAAAGAAATTGCGCAGCAACAAAGCAGCGATGAACTGGTTGGTTACACGTAATGCTGTGTTGAAATCCAAACTGGTGCAGCGCGATGAATTTGAGCAGGGCGATCGTAAGCTGTTGAATTTTGGACATACACTCGGACATGCATTGGAAAACCAATATGAATTATCGCATGGTGAAGCGGTGGCTATTGGCATGACATACGCTGCACATTTCTCAGAAAAATATACCAAGTTCAAGCAGACTGATCGATTAACTGCATTATTGACGCAGTATGGGTTGCCTACTTATGCCGCTTTTGATGCACAAAAAGTATTTGATGTATTGAAGCATGATAAGAAGCGTAGTCGTACTTCAATGCAATATGTGTTATTGCAAAAAATAGGTAAAGCAGTAATTCAACCCATTGCTTTAACCGAATTGGCACAAATGATTCAAGCTATCAAATGAGGGTTCATATTCAACCAGGAAATATTGGCGGCCTTATTGTTGCGCCGGCCTCTAAAAGTGCCATGCAGCGTGCATGTGCAGCTGCTTTATTGGCTAAAGGTGTGAGTGTATTAAAGAATCCCGGCAAGAGTAAAGACGATCTGGCAGCTATTGATACCATTCAAAGATTGGGTGCTAATGTGACAACTGCAGCGGATGGTAGTTTGCAAATTCAATCATATGGGATCGAACCAAAAGAAGCCTTTGTGCATTGCGGTGAAAGTGGTTTGGGCATTCGTATGTTCACGCCTTTGATTGCATTGTATGATCAGGCAATTAGGATCACAGGTGAGGGCAGTCTAACTACAAGACCCATGGATTTTTTTGATGCCATCTTACCGCAGTTGCAGGTGGATGTACAGTCAAACGGAGGAAAATTACCAATAGTGGTGAAAGGCCCATTGCAGCCGAAAGATATTGAGGTAGATGGTTCTTTGAGTTCGCAGTTTTTGACTGGTCTCATCATGGCTTATGCTGGTGCAGGCGCTGATGGTGTCACCATCACAGTGAAAGAGCTGAAGAGCAAACCATATATTGATTTAACCCTACATGTTTTATCGGCTTTTGGTGCGAATGTTACGCATACCAATCATGAGCAATTTCATTTTCATGGCAGTAAGAGTATCATTCAGCCTGCAACCTATACAGTAGAGGGTGATTGGAGTGGTGGGGCTTTCTTGCTTGTTGCAGGGGCTTTAGCAGGAGAGACTATAGTAAAGGGGTTGGATCCTTTTTCTACACAAGCAGATAAAGCCATTTTACATGCATTGATGGATGCTGGTGTGCGCATGAGTATCGAAGAGGGACAAATTACTGTTCGTCCAAGTGAATTACAAGCATTTCAGTTTGACGCAACTGATTGTCCGGATTTGTTTCCCCCATTGGTAGCATTGGCTGTGTATTGTCAAGGTACTTCTGTTATACAAGGGGTATCGCGCTTAGCACATAAGGAAAGTAATCGCGGTTTAACACTGCAAGAGGAATTTGGTAAAATGGGTGCTGTTATCAAGTTGCAGGATGATTTGATGATTATTGAAGGAGCTAGACCTTTGCATGGGGCAGCGGTGCATTCAAGACATGATCATCGCATTGCGATGGCATGTGCAGTTGCTGCTTTAAAAGCTGAAGGTAAAACAAGCATTGACGATGCGGAAGCCATCAATAAATCCTATCCTAATTTTTATGATCACTTACAGCGCTTAGGTGCCCATGTTATGGTAGATGCAACAAACAATTCATAAGTTTACAAGACAGTCATTTATATGAATACATTCGGTCGCTTATTCCGACTCAGCATATTTGGCGAATCACATGGTCCTGCAGTTGGCATCACCATTGATGGCGTGCCTGCAGGTATATCTCTGCGTAGTGATGATTTTATCACAGACATTGAACGCAGAAAGGGTGGTGTACAAAAAGGCACTACCCCAAGGCAGGAATCTGATATGCCGATATTTCAATCAGGGGTGTTTAATGATATCACTACTGGTGCACCATTGACCATGTTGTTTGAAAACAAGAACACACGTTCCGGTGATTATGAGAAGCAAAGAGCCATTCCACGTCCAGGTCATGCAGATTTTGTAGCGCATCAGAAGTTTGGTGGTTTTGAAGACTACAGAGGTGGTGGGCATTTCAGTGGAAGACTCACTGTTTGTTTGGTGGGTGCCGGCGTGGTTGCTAAAAAAATATTACAAGAAATTTCTGTACAAGCATCGATTCTCTCCATAGCTGGCGAAGCAGATCCGGACAAAGGATTACAGAAAGCGATTGATGCGAAAGATTCTGTAGGTGGAATTGTTGAGTGTCGTGTTACGGGTTTACCAGCCGGATTAGGTGAACCATTTTTTGATTCAGTAGAATCTTTGATTAGTCACGCAGTCTTTGCCATTCCTGCCATTAAAGGCATTGAATTCGGTGCGGGCTTTGCTGCAGCCAATATGTTTGGCAGCGAACATAATGATGCAATTCTGGATGGAACAGGAGCAACTAAAACCAATCATGCAGGGGGCATTGTTGGCGGCATTACCAATGGGAATGAATTGGTTTTTCGGGTAGTGGTGAAGCCTACTTCTTCTACACCAAAAGAACAAACAACCTATAACTGGGAAACAGATACCCAGGATATACTTTCGGTAAAGGGCAGACATGATCTCTGTATTGCTTTGCGTGTGCCTGTGGTGTTAGAGTCAGTTACAGCTTGTGTGCTCGCAGATTTATTATTGATGGAACAAAAAATAAAAAGGGTTTGGAATGGCTGATTTGATTTATCATGTAACGACACAGCAAGCATGGGATGATGCAGTTGCTAAAGGTTTTTATGCAGCTCCTTCTTTAGCGATAGAAGGGTTTATTCATTGCAGTACGGCTGATCAGGTAGCTGGTGTTTTAGAAAGATATTATCAAGGTGTGCCTAATTTAGTTAAGCTGGTGATAGATCCTGATTTACTCAAAAGTGAATTGAAATTTGAACTAGCACCTTCGGTGAATGAGTTATTTCCGCATGTGTTTGGCAATATCAATCTGGATGCTGTAGTTACGATTCAAAACATCTAGTAGTCATGCATCAACATACCATTAATGCGAGCATACAGTTGATTCCTGTCTCACTCAGCAAGCATCCTTATGCTTGGGTGGATGAAGCCATAGCTGTTATTCAAAGTTCAGGTATCAAGCATGAAGTCACAGCTTTTGGAACAGTTTTGGAAGGCGGTTATGCAGAAGTGATGGATGTGATTCATCAAGTACAAGAACATATGTTGTCGATAGGCTGTGAGGAGTGGATTAGCCAAATCCAAATTCAAATCAGAAAAGATGGTCCAATCACAGGGGATGCTAAAACAGAAAAGTTTCGTTAGCGGGTCAATCGCTGCATTTTTGTAAAGCTCAAGTCCATTAACGGAAATTTTTTGGCAGCATCTGGCCAACTATAATGCCACCATTCAGTACTGAGTGGCAGGAATCCATGTTTCATCATTGTTTGTTTTAATAATTGGCGGTTTTTCAGCACTTGTTCTGGTAGGGCCCTAAAGTCGTGGTGGGCGGTATCACTAAAATGATCGAAATCCGTACCCATGTCTAGCACATTGCCAGTTTTCAGATCGTATAGCGTTAAATCAACAGCTGCACCGCGGTTATGGCCGCTCCCTTTCGCTGGGTTGGCAGCATATCGTTCATCAGGAACAATCGACCACATTTTCCTCGTAACCCGATAAGGTCGGTAGGCATCAAACAAAACAACACCTAATCTGATGGTATTCAGTTCTTTATTCACTTTTGCCAAGGCCAATGCCGGTTCTTTTCTCAAATAGGCTTCAGGTGATTTGTATAGAATTTCCCGAGTGAAATTATCATAACTGGCATATTTCCAGTTAGTTATAAGATTTGGGAGCAGATTGTTAACCGATATCATTGCCTGATTGCTATCCAACCTGATATGTTTACGTATTTCAGTTACCGAGCTAATGACTGGCGGCTTTTGTGGCACGACTTTTGGCAAAGGGGTGCAACTGGCAGCAATGACTGTAAGAAAAGCTAGGTGATGTAAAGTTTGTACAATGCGGCTTGCCATGAATCCTTAAATTTAACCAAAGATGAAAAAGTGGATAACGATATGGGTGTTTTTATTTTTAATCGCTGATAATCAGCTGTTTGCAAATGATACAACTCAGCCAAAGGCGCACTCAACCATTACGGGCACTGCCAGTTATTACAGTAAAAAGTTTGAAGGCAGAAAAACCGCTACAGGTGAGCGTTTTCATCATAAAAACTTGACTGGTGCTAGTAATAATTTTAAGTTGAACACTTGGGTGAAAGTTACAAACATCAAAACGGGTGCTTTTGTGGTGGTTCGAATCAATGACCGGATGCACAGGAATATGAAAAAAAAGGGGAGGGTAATTGATCTTACACGCAGCGCAGCTGCTAAAATTGGCATCCTTAGCAAAGGATTGGCTAAAGTAAGGGTGGAATTGGCCGAAAAGCCGTCGCAAACAAGCAATTAGAAATATAAACATATCTTAATTTTCGTGAAATGGTGCTCAGCCATTATTTTTGTACAACTTTTAAAAACCTGAATATGAAGAAACTCATTTTGCTATTTGTAGTGGGTGCGTTCGCTGCAAGTGGTATTGCGCAAACAACCAATCTTAAAAAGAGGCCTACACTGGGCATCAATTTTATGATGAAGGACTTTGTAACTCCTGAACGCATTGCTTCAACTTCTCTTTCCTCTGTAATTCAGAATAAGCAATGGCAGAAGATGCGTAACATGACACCAGGTCTGCAGGTTACATATCAGCAGGGTCTAACTGACCATGTTGATTTCATGGCAAATCTGGGTGGTTCTTTCTTAGACTATCCTTTCTTATACAGTTCTGGTGTTAGAAGAACTGGTAGCGACAAGTTTTTATTAGAAGCAGATGCTAATGTGAATATCAAACTGTTAACAGACAATTATTTTGTTGTTCCATTCTTCTCTGCTGGTCTTGGTGCTTCCATGTATGGTGGTACTTACTTCGCTGCATATGCACCGGTAGGTACTGGCTTGCAATTTAAGTTAAGCGAAGACGCATATTTAACTACTCAATGGAGATATCACCTGAGAGTATCTAGCCTTGCAAACTATCATTTCAACTATTTGATTGGATTTGCATCACCAATTACAGATCCTAAGCCTGTAGCTGCACCAGCTCCACCACCACCACCACCACCGCCACCACCACCTCCTGCTGATACAGACAAGGATGGTATCATTGATGATAAAGACAAGTGTCCAACTGTACCAGGCGTTGCTAAGTACGATGGTTGTCCAATTCCTGACACTGATGGTGATGGTATCAACGATGAGAACGATAAGTGTCCAACTGTTAAAGGTCTGGCTAAATACCAAGGCTGTCCAATCCCTGATACTGATAAAGATGGTATCAATGATGAAGAAGATAAGTGTCCAACTGTACCAGGCGTAGCTCGCTACCAAGGTTGTCCTATTCCTGATACTGATGGTGATGGTGTTAATGATGAAGAAGATAAGTGTCCAAAAGTACCTGGCGACAAGGCTAACTTCGGTTGTCCTAAGATTGAAGCCAGCGTTAAGTTGAACAATATTCAGTTCAAGACTGGTAGCGCTGTATTGTTGCCAATCGCATTGAAAGAACTGAAGAAAGTAAACGATTACCTGAAAGCAAACACTGGCTTTGATGTGGTTGTAGAAGGCCATACTGATAATGTAGGTAAGCCTGCTAACAACAAGGTTCTGTCTCAGAAGCGTGCTCAGTCAGTAGTAAACTATCTGGTGAAACTGGGAACTCCTAAAGAGCGTCTGTCTGCTGCTGGTTACGGTTCTGAGCAACCTGTAGCTGATAACAAGACTGCTGCTGGTCGTACTCAGAACAGAAGAGTTGCCTTCAAGATCAAAGGTTAATTAAAAGCACTTCGATAAAAAAAGCGGATGAATTTCATCCGCTTTTTTATTGTCTGTGAGTGAGCCAAGATTGATTAAAGGATGTTGACTTCTCTTTCCAGCGTTATACCAAACTTATCTGCAACAGAAGCAATTATGGCTTCAGATAAATCCATAATCTCTTTTCCACTTGCAGAACCATAATTTACCAATACCAATGCTTGCTTGCTATGGCAGCCAGCATCCAACTTTCTGTAGCCCTTCCAACCGCATTGCTCAATTAACCAACCTGCGGCAATTTTTTTTGTATCAGCACCCGCAGTATAAGAAGGCATTTGCGGATATTGTTCTTTTAGGCTTTCATGTAAGCTTACTTCAATTACTGGGTTCTTAAAAAAGCTACCGGCATTACCAATAACAGCTGGATCTGGTAGTTTACTTTGTCTGATGCGAATCACCGCAGCAGCAATATCCTTAATGCTTGGTTGCTGAATACCTGCGGCTATTAATTCTTGTTCTATTGCACCATAACTGGTATTCAGTTTTGCTTGTTTATTGAGGCGAAATGTAACTGAAAGTATAATGTATTCTCCTTTTAGCGCTCGCTTGAAAACACTCTCTCGATAGCCAAATGCACAGTCTTGATTAGTGAATTGTTGTACCCTTTTTTCCTTGATGTGATAGGCGCTAACTTCTGTGATAAAGTCTTTTACCTCTACACCATAAGCACCAATATTCTGCATGGGTGATGCTCCTACATTGCCGGGTATCAAGCTTAGATTCTCTAATCCCGCATAATTGTTGTCAACACACCAAGTAACAAAGCTGTGCCAGTTGGTGCCCGCTTGTGCACGTACATAATAATGTGCTTGGTCTTCATGGATAAGTTCGATACCGGTTAATTCGTTTTTGAGTACTACGCCATCTATGTCTTTGGTTAAAAGAATATTACTGCCTCCGCCAAGAATGAATAATTGATTACTTGATAGTACACGAGGATCGGAAAGCAATGATTCCAGCTGTTCCATATTTTGAAACGAGGCAAAGTATCTGGCATTCGCCTGAATGCGAAAACTATTAAAGGGCAGCAATGAAATATTTTCTTGTAGCATATTTATTGCGGGTCTATATCGGGAATGATGTGAACACTTCTGTATACTTTATGCTGAGATATTATGAGCATTTGTTGTTGAATCAAATATTTGCTTTGTTGCAAAAACTGTGCGTCTTTCGGAATCTTCAAGAGCACTTCCCAGATGTATTGATTTCGAACACGGTTCACAACAGGCTGTGATGGTCCGCTTAGGTATTTTCCTAAGTAGGTGTGCAGACCATTGCAGAAATGATGTGCCGCTTCTTCAGCAATATGTTCATATTTGTTTTTAAACACAACCCTGATTAATCTGGAAAACGGCGGGTAGAAAAATTGTTGTCTGCTTTCCAGCTCTGCGGTATACATGGCTTCATACGCATGTACTTGTACCGCTTTTAGTACAGGATGTTGCAGATTACTTGCTTGAATCAATACTTGTCCGTGTGCATTTTTTCTTCCAGCTCTGCCACTCACTTGTTCCATCAAATGAAAGCCACGTTCGTTTACCCTGAAATCAGTAAAGCTTAATAAACCATCTGCATCAATAATACCTACTAGATTCACATGCGCAAAGTCCAAGCCTTTTACCACCATTTGTGTGCCAATCAGGATATCAATTTTCTGATCTTCAAACTGACGGATAATGGTGTCATGATCATGTTTGCCTTTTACAGTATCATGGTCCATTCTAGCCACCCTTGCATCAGGAAATAGCTCTAATACAGTTTCTTCAATTTTCTCTGTCCCAAAATTGCGTTGCACAAATTGGTGGCTGCCACAAGCAACACAGGTTTGAATTGGCGGATAGGTGGTGCCACAGTAATGGCAAGCTAATTTGTGTTTGGCCTTATGGTAGGTGAGGGTTACATCACAATGCTCGCATTGAGGTATCCAGCCACAAGTCTGACAGATAAGATAAGGAGCATACCCTCGTCTGTTTTGAAATAAAATTACCTGCTTCTTCTCTGTAAGTGTCGCTGCAATCTTTTCTTGTAACGCAGGACTGATCAAAACAGCTTCGGCTTTTCCCTTAAGAAAGGGCTTCATGTCTACTATTTCTATACTAGGTAATTCGCCTTCGCCAAATCTTTCTGTCAGTGATACATATCCATACTTCAGCTGGGCTGCATTAAACCTGCTTTCAATGGATGGAGTACCACTACCCAGTAGCACTTTGGCTTTAAATAGATTGGCAAGGAATATAGCAGCATCTCTTGCCTGATATCTCGGTGCGGGATCTTGTTGTTTAAAAGAGGGGTCATGTTCTTCATCAATGATTACCAACCCTAAGTTGGTAAAAGGTAATAAAGCTGCCGATCTTGCCCCAAGCACCACTTTTAATTCATTCTTACATACTTTCTGCCAAATCTCTACTCTTTCATTATCGTTAAACTTAGAGTGGTAAATACCAATATGCCCTCCGAAATGTGCTTCCAGCCTTCGGATAATCTGCGCTGTTAAAGCAATTTCAGGTAACATGAAAAGTACCTGCTTGCCATGTTGAATCTGCTCTTCAATTAATTGAATGTATATCTGTGTTTTGCCACTGCCGGTAATGCCATGTAATAAGCAAACGTCTTTACTTTTAAAAGAATTAAGTATTGCATCCTTGGCTTTTGTCTGTGCTGGTGACAGCTCAAACTGGCTATTGATTTCAGCTTTTGATCGTTGAATTCTATCGATATTTCTGCTAACGACTTTCAGTACTTGCTTTTCTATCAAACCCTTTAATTGGGCACTAGTTGCATTAGCTTTCTTGAGCAAATTCGTTTGGGTTACTTCGTGCTCTGTTTGTTGTAAATGCAAATAAGCAAGTAGTAATTCCATTTGTTTGGGTGCCCTGCTCCAGTTGTTGAGTAGTTCTTCCAGCTTAGCTTCATCCTTATAGGTGTCCTGCAGTAGAATGTATTTTTCCTTTTTCGGTTTGTAGCGCTCTTTTAATTCCTCCCATACATAGCAAACATCTTTTTCGATGAGTCGCTTAATTACGGGATACACATGTGTAACTGACAGCAAGTTTTGTACTTCGCTCAACTTCAATTCTCGCTTCAACTCTAAAGCTTCAGTAACGATGTATTCTTCATCAGTTAATTGTTCGGGCGTATAGTCGCCACCTTCATTCCATACCAAAATACTTTCACTAGAAAGTTTGAGGTTGGCAGGTACAGCTGCTTGCATCACTTCGCCTTCACTACAGAGATAGTAGGCAGCAATCCATTCCCAAAATTGTAATTGTTGTTCGTGAACGATAGGTGTACTATCTAATACCTGAATGATCTCTTTTGGCTTAAATCTATCTGGTGCTTGCTGAATGACTTTTTTGACAATACCCGCATACTTTTTATGCTTACCTAATACTACTTCAACACGTACACCTGGTTGCACTTGTTGCTGTAAATGTGCCGGTACAGCCCAAGTATAGTTTTTAGGTAGTGCTAGTGGTATGACAACTTCTACAAACAAATCAGGTATTTGCTCAAAAATACGGCTTAGGCATCAGGATATGTGCGATATCTACGCAAGCCAGCGTCCATGGCTTTGTAGACTTTTTCTTTTAACAAAGCAATGTCTTGCATCGTATATCCATTCACAGGAATTTCTTCCAAGAAAACTGTCCTGCATTTGCCCGGTGTCATGGCAAATACGCTGCTGTAATGCATACGCTCGAGCGTATCAACAAACAGTATGGGTTTGATCGGCGTTTCTGTTTCAATGGCAATGCGGAATGCGCCATCGTAAAAATCTTTCAGTGGCTTTTCAGTAAGATTAAATGTGCCCTCTGGAAAAATGAAAATGGAAATGTTATTGTTTAACGCTGATTTCAAGGCGCGAACACTTTTCGCTCTTTTTTCCGGACTTCTTCTGTCTACCAATACCACTGCAGCGCGATAGATCAAGCCAAAGATGGGCACTTTCACCATTTCGTATTTCCCCAACACTCTGTAAGGTTGTTTGATGGCAATAACAATGGGGGGGATATCCATATAGGAAATATGGTTGGCTACAAAAATGTAGTGCTTAGAGCGATCATGTGGTGTTTCATAAATCTCTTCATGTCTTACGCCGATGAGCCAAAACCAAATTTGTGCCCACCATTTACAAAAAAAGTAAACCAGATTGCCCCCTTTGATTTTTCCAAAAGCAAGCGCTACAAATACAATAGGAACGACATTCAAAATAGTGAGGCATGCGAAGATGATGCCAGCATACAGGCTATAAATAGCTTTCAGCAGGGGTTTCAGGGCATTCATCTACCGAACTTATGAAAGTTTATGTAAACTCAGCAGCTTGTAGAAATAATGTTCGGGCCACTGGAATTGCGGTGTACCTGTTTTCGGGAAGATGCCAAATACAGTACTACCACTGCCCGACATGGCCGCATAGACCGCCCCTTGCGTATATAATTGCTCAATGGCTTTGCCGATTTCGGGATAGTGTGTTACTATGGGCGCTTCAAAATCATTAATAAGTTTCCCGCGCCAGGTTTCAGGTGTGTGTTGAACGATGGATGCACAATCATACTCAGGCAAACCTGGTGTAATCTGCTGAAATGCCCAACCCGTTGGAACATGAATACCGGGGTTGACAATGGCTATTGAATAGGCACTTAAGTCGAGCTGCACGAGATTTAAATCTTCGCCTCTGCCTTTGCCTATGGCAGGTTTATTGACGATAAAAAATGGGCAATCCGAACCCAACTGTAATGCATAATTGATCAATTGAGCTTGGCTTAATTGCAGCTGAAACTGCTCATTGAGTAAACGGAGCGTAAAAGCACCATCGGCACTGCCGCCACCCATGCCAGCACCCATTGGAATAACTTTATGCAGGTGTAATTCGATAGGAGGCAGGTTGGGGAAATCAGTTTTTAAAAGGCGATAAGCTTTTACGCAAATATTATCGTCGGCATTTCCTGCAACAGCCAAGCCTGTGCTGTGTAAAACCACTTCCTCTTTCGCATCACGCTGTTGCTGTGGTACGATCTCTAAAATGTCTTGAAGAGGAATGGGGTAGAAAATGGTCGACAAGTCATGAAAGCCATCAGCTCTTTTCCTGAGAATATTTAGGCCCAGATTGATTTTGGCATTGGGAAAAACCACCATAATTGGGGTTATTTACGCTTATTGATCTCGTCGCGGATTGCAATAGCACGGATATAGTCTTCCTGTTCCAGCACATCATTCAGCAATTGCTGCAAATCTTCTAAACTCATGCTGTGTAAGTCTTCTTGAGAGGCACTAGCCGCAGAAGGCTCTTCTACATCACCAAAAGCTTCTTTCTTCTTTTTGCCTGTATTGCCGTCTTCCATTAAAATACCGGCACTTTCTAAAATATGCTCGTAGGTATAGATTGGGCAACCAAAACGCACAGCTAAAGCCAATGCATCGCTGGTACGGCTATCAATCTCAACAGTGTCATGTTCACTAACACAAACCAGCTTGGAGTAGAAGATGCCTTCTTGTAGATCGCTGATGATGATTTCAGTGAGCTCTACATTGAAAGCATTCATGAAGTTTTTCATCAAATCATGGGTAAGGGGCCTGCTGGGTTGCATACGCTCCAAGGCTACGGCAATGGCTTGAGCTTCAAAGCCACCAATAACAATAGGCAGTCTTCTCAGACCATCTACTTCTCCCAGAACCACCGCATACGAATGCGTTTGTGTGATACTATGGCTCAGGGCCACTATTTCCAATTCTAGCTTCTTCATAAACTGGTGCACGAAATTAGTTGAAAATGCCTCAAAAAGAACAGCTGGTTTTTTGACTTTGGCTTTAGTAACTTAGGCATCCTTAATGCCCAATATGAAAAAGTACCTTTTCCTCCTTTTTTCGGTAAACAGCCTATTCCTTGGCGCTCAAAAAAACACAGTTGTAGCCGTTCCAGCAGTAGAAATGCCCATTGCCGGTGTACAAACTACTGTTACAAAAGGCAGTGTAACCATTGCCGGTAAAAAGATTGATTATACAGCCCATACAGGCTATTTGGACCTAGAGAATGATACCGGTAAGCTATTGGCCAAGGTGTTTTTTACCTATTATAAGAAAGATGGGGAAGCCGATGCTAAAAGGCCTGTCACATTTACTTTTAATGGAGGCCCTGGATCTTCTTCTGTATGGCTTCATATGGGGGCACTTGGGCCAAGAAGGGTGTATTTGAAGGATGATGGTACAGCAACTGCGCCACCATACGACGTCATTTCGAATGAGTTTTCTTGGTTGGATAAATCCGACCTGGTTTTCATTGATCCAGTATCTACGGGTTTTAGTCGCGCAGCCAATGGTGAAAGCCCAAAACAGTTTCATGGCTACGTAGAAGATATCCAGTCTGTGGGTAGTTTTATCCGCCATTTCTTGTCTCGTTACGAGCGCTGGGGATCACCTAAGTTTTTGGCAGGTGAAAGTTATGGTACTACCAGAGCGGCCGGACTCTCTAAATTTTTACAAGACAGCTATCGAATCTATATCAATGGTATTTTCCTGATTTCGCCTGTGCTCAACTTCGGTACCAATGATTACTATGTTGGTAATGATTTACCACGAGCGCTGTATATTCCCTCTTACACTGCTGCTGCATGGTATCATAAGAAATTGGCACCTGAGCTGCAAGCCGATTTTAAAAAGGCGTTGAAGGAAAGTGAGGCTTTTGCCATTGGTGAATATGCGAGTGCATTGATCAAAGGTGCTTGGCTAACAGATGCTGAAAAAGACCGTATTGCACAGAAGATGAGCTATTATACCGGCTTAAGCAAAGAGTATTGCTTGCGTGCAAATCTGCGTGTAGAAGAAAATCGTTTCTACAAGGAATTGAGAAGGGAAGATGGTTTAACGGTTGGCCGATTGGATGCAAGATTTGTTGGTAGAGATTTGGATGATGCAGGCGAGTTGGTGAGCTATGATCCTTCTTTCACCAATATTGATGGTCCGTTTACTTCTGCGATGAATGATTATTTCCAAAAGGAATTGAAGTTCAAGGAAACAAAACCCTATAACATTTTCGGTAGTGTCTATCCATGGAATTACAATAATGTGCAGAATCAATATTTGAATGTAGCTGAAAGCCTGCGCGATGCAATGGCCAAAAATCCTGCATTAAAAGTATATGTTGGTTCAGGTTATTATGATTTTGCAACACCTTATTTCACGGCTCAATATGATGTAGCTCATATGTTCCTCAGACCTGAGGCGCAAAAGAATGTCCGTCATTATTTTTATGAGTCTGGCCATATGTACTATATCCATATGCCCTCTATGATTCAGTTTAAAAAAGATGTGGACAGCTTTTTTGAATGGTGTCTTAAATAGTTCTCAAAAAGCATCTTGATGAATCATGAAGCAGCAGGAAAGCTGTAACTTGTATCTCTTCAGTTAATCCTGCTTACCTATGCAAGAACCTGCTGCTATTGATAAATTATTGGCACTAATCAATCACTTACCCGCTGCGGTATATCATTGTGCCATTCATGAGGATAAACTGATACTTGATTTCATCAGTGATGGGTTTTCAGACATCACAGGCTATCCGGTTGAGGATGTCGCAACGCAAAAAGTAGAAGTCTACAGGCGTGTAGTGTATCCTGATGACCGCGAGCAGCTAAGCGCTACAATTCAGCGAAGCCTACAGGCAAGAGAAGATTTTACAGTTGTCTATAGAATCCTACACCAAGATGGCGGTATCAAGTGGGTAAGAGAAAATGGCAGGATATATAGCGATACGAGTGGCGTGGCTCATTTATTGGGCTATGTATTTGATATCACTGCAGAACAACAAGCTGCTGAGCTGCTTGAAGCAAGTAGGCAGGAATTAGATTTGCTATCACGAGTTGCCAGAAATACCAATGATTCAATTATCATTTCTGATCCATCAGGCGTTATTGTTTGGGTAAATGAAGCATTTGAGCGCATCTCTGGTTACGCAAAGACAACAATTATTGGTAAAAAGCTTGGCTATTCTTTAGAAGAGCAATCTGCGCACCATGAAGTAAGACAGCAGCTGGAAACGGCTATTGCGGAGGCTAAGCCTTTTCAAATAGAGACACAAAGTGTTACTGCATCAGGTAATAAAATCTGGTTAGAAGTAGCTATGCAACCGCTTTGGGATGAAGCGCAAAAGCATATTGGATTTTTACTGGTGGAGAATGATATTACGGCTAGAAAGCAGGCCGAGGTAGAGTTGGCAGAGCAGGAAGCGCGTTATCGAATGCTGTTTAGTAATAGCATTGATGGCATTTTGTTGTTAAGTGAAAAACTTGAAGTATCGGATGCCAATGAAGCTGCTTGCAGCCTTTTGCAACATCATTCTGGTAGCTTAATTGGTAAGCCACAGACTGCAATCATTGATGTGAAAGATGAACGCTTTCGCTTTTTTACAGAAGAGTTGGAGGATGATGGAAAAGCTAGGGCGGAACTGCATTTTATCCGAGCCGATGGAAAATTGATTGAAGCAGATCTTACTGCATCTAAGTTTTATGATAGCGATGCAAGACTTCATTACGTGTATATTTTCAGGGACATTACCGCACGTAAGCAGGAGCAGGTGAAAATGGAGCAGTTATTGCGTCGTTTGTCACTAGCTACTGGATCATCCGGTACAGGTATTTGGGAGGTAGATGTGCAAACTGGTGCTATTGTTTGGGATGATATGATGTATGTATTATTCGGTTATCCTTCTTATTCACCTATAGCTGCATTCAGTATTTGGAAACAAGCCATGCATCCAGAGGATGCGAGTTTGATGATGAAGATTATAAGTGATTTGGTTAGTGGAGAAAAAGAAGTGGAGAAAGCTTCATTTCGTATCATCAGGCCCGATGGAGAAACACGTTATCTCGATTCAAATGCTATTGTGCAGCATGATGCAAATGGGCATGTGCAGAAGTTGATTGGTACGGTTAGGGATGTAACAGAAAGTGTGGTTTCAGCTCAAAAAATCAAGCAGCAGTACACGGCATTGCGCGAGATTGCCTTTGCACAGTCGCATGAGGTTAGAAGACATGCGGCAAATATTATTTCCGTTATTGAGTTGTTGCAGTTGGATCCTGCTTCTTTGAAAGATGCTGATATGATTCAAATGCTGCAGCACAGTGCGACAGAAATGGATAAGCAAATTCGCTTAGTGGTGAGTAAAATCAATCAGATGGAAAAAGATCAGTCTAAGTAAATGGTTTATTTAACCAACATACCCGCACTTAATGAGGCGATAATTTTCTTGATGCGCTGATCCAGTTTTCTTAATAATTCTTCATGGCGTTGTAGCACCGCTTCTTTTTGTTCCATTTTTTGTTTCATAAATGGGTCACCCTTTCGGTAGCCTTTGTAAACGGCAGTGGCATCAAACCTTTGTCCGGCTTTAATCAATGCCAATTCATTGATTTGATAGCGTAGTCGGTCGTTGATCATGGTAATGGTAATCGTGAATCCTCCGTCAACAGAGCGATAATCGCCTTCTTCTGGATCAACCCGAATAATCCCATTGATAATGGTGGTACCACCAATCAGGGTAGATTTTCTGGATTGCAGTTTCCAATTTTTTTGATTGTCCGCTACCCATTTTTCCAGATTGGCGGATGCTTTTTCCTGATTGATGCCATCGCCAAAAAGGATAATGTCTTCGTAATGAAGCATATCTTCTTTTATAGGCATTTCCAATGTTTGTGCGGATACCAATAAGTGAAATAGGCCGCATATCAGGCTAAGCCCTAGTTTCATCAAAAAAGCGGTTGCAGGATGTTTACGCATCTCGGGTTTTACTTATTTTGTGAAGGTACGTTATTCGTATGGCTGCACCATTTGGTGCAGTACCTGTCCTCAAATTTTAAATATATGAAACAAATTGTCTTCGCAATATTACTGCTGATTGGCGTTCAATCATGCGAGATCATTGGTAATGAACGTGTCAAGGGAAATGGGAATATCGTAACAGTAGATAGAAATATGGAAGATGTTTCCAAAATTAAGCTGGCTGGCAGTTACGAGGTAGAAATTACGCAGGGCAACGCACCATCGTTGCGTATTGAAACGGATGAGAATATCGTTCCGCTAATTAAAACGGAAATTTCAGAAGGCTGGTTGAATATCAGGACAAAGAACAATGTGCGTATCAGCACTACGAATCAAATTAAAGTATACCTCACTGTAACTAGTCTGGAAGCTTTGCACGTTGCTGGTAGCGGTAATATTACTGGTAAGGGCAAGTTTACGAAAGGGGATAAGCTTTCTTTAAAGATCGCAGGGGCGGGTTCTGTAACATTGGATGTGAATACGCCTGAAGTGAAAACAGATATTGCTGGTAGTGGTTCTGTTTACCTCAGCGGCGAAACGCGCAAGCAGAGTATTGATATCGCAGGTTCGGGCGATTATGTGGCAGAACAACTCAAGTCTGAATCAGCCAAGATTGATATTGCCGGATCAGGCGATGTGAAGGTGTTTGCTGATGATGCAATTGATATACGTATTGCCGGCAGTGGCAACGTGTATTATAAAGGAAATGCCTCCGTTAATCAAAAGATACTCGGAGGCGGTAAGATCGTTAGGCTGGATTAATCATTGTACTAATCTGTACACCGGGTAACGTAAATGCGCCGGCTCGTAATAAGGTGAGTTTTTGTAAACAAAGTCCAGCTGTGCATTTGCATTGGCTGCAAATTTTGGGTCGGCCAGTTTCTTTTCCTCTAATTGCTTTCTGAGGTTGGGGTTTTTGTTCAGCCATTCAGCTGCTACGTCTTCCCATCTATAGGCGCTATAACCTTCTTTTTGTTGCAGAATGGCATCAAAGAAATTCCAGCTGAAATAGCTATCATCCATTGTTGGCTCTAATACTTCCACCAAAAAGCGATCAGCTCTCTGGCCTGTTGGAATAAGATAGTCTCCTTTAAGGAATCTAATCTGCTGCTGGTTATTGCTGAGCTTTACATCACCTTGGCGATAGTGTTTTTCAAACACACGTGTGGCTGTTTTATACTCTTCAATACGATAGGCTTCAACAGTAATAGTTGTATCCTTTTCCAATCGCTTCATGTCAACCTTGTTGAGTGTAAGCAAGTCAATTACTGCATGCCAACCCTGAGGAATCAAATATGCTTTCGGCTTCACAACAGGTTTTACGCCATTGAAATAGTTGAAGAACTTGACCTGCTTGTCAAACGGTTGGGTGCGGTCGTAAAACAATCTATCCATGCCTGTTACTTCACTCGTTTTTCTACCTGCCTGATAACCCAAAAAGCGGATGAAGTCATGACGCGTGGTGTCCTTCTGCCAGGTAGCCGCAAAGCTGGTTTGCTTTTTTACCGCCTCAATGGAAGCTGCTCTTTTTGCTTTGATGGTAGTAGCATGTTTAGACCCCTCTTCAATCATCGTTTGCATCAACGCATAAGTAGCTTTTACACGTTGAGGGAAGGGTTTCAACATATGTGTTTCCGGCACAAATCCCATGGTTTGAAAAAGTGCTGCATAGCCACTACTATATCTTGGCGCATCATAAAATGCATCCCAACCTCTGTCTGGATTGGCACCGAAGAAGTTGACATAAGGACACATAGGCCATTGCTTGGCTTCCATGCTTTTGTACAATGCAGGTTCAAAAACATCATGTAAAAAATCGCCGATTGGTCCGCCCAGTTTATTGTGCTGCGTAGTAAGTAAAGTCATGGTATGCTGGTAATCTGCACCATCACTAACGTGGTTATCCATGAATAAATCAGGGTTCATGAATTGAAAGATTTCTACAAAGGCCTTGGCATTTCGTGAGTCTGATTTGATGAAATCGCGATTCAGATCTAGGTTTTGTGCATTGCCCCTGAATCCATAGCTGATAGGGCCATCTTGATTCACACGTGAGAAGCTGTTTCGATTTAGTGAGCCGCCAATATTGTAGATAGGGATAATGCCAATAGCAAGGTTATTGGGCATATTTACTTTGCCTGTTACCAAGTCGCGCAACAGCATCATGCTGGCGTCAATACCATCCGGCTCCCCGGGGTGAATACCATTGTTGATCAGCAATACAACCTTGCCAGCTCTATGCCATTGTATGGGGTCTTGCACCTTTCCTTTACTATATAAAACGAGGTGCAAAGGGTAGCCGGCATCCGTATTGCCGAAGGTTTTTATGGTGATTCCGGTATTGGTTTTTGCTAATTCCTGATACCATTGAATGGTTTGCGCATAAGTAGCAGTTTCCTTGCCGCTAGATTGTTCAAAAACCGTGGTATGTTTCTGGGCGCCAATGCGAATGAACAATAACAGAAAAGGCAGGAATATGATTTTTTTCATTACTTTAAGCTTAATTTGGGGGACAAATTAACGATGGAAAGTCATAACCGGATATTATTGGTAGAAGACGAAAAGATTTTTAATGAGGTGGTCAAATCCCAGCTCACTAAAAACGGCTTCAATGTAGACAGTGTACTTAATGCAGAAGAGGGAGAACAGCTTTTCAAAAAGCACAAGTACGACTTGGTATTGCTGGACATTTACCTGCCAGGTGAAAATGGATTTCAGCTTTGCAAGAAATTCCGTGATATCAATCCTGCCGTTCCCATTCTCATGTTCTCTTCACAAGGTGATGTAAACCATAAGCTGGATGCATTTAGCCTCGGTGCAGATGACTATATCGTAAAACCCTTCCATATCAATGAGCTGATTGCGCGCATGAAAGTTTTCATTAAGCGATCATTAAGCGCGGTGCAGGAAAATGAGGTGGAGCAGTTAGAAGTGGAAGACCTGTCCATTGATTTAAAACATAAGATTGTCAAAAGAGCTGGAACTGAAATTGCCCTTACAGCTAAGGAGTTCGGCTTATTGGTGCTATTGGCAAAAAATAACGGAGCCGTTGTTTCTAAACAGGAGATTTTGGAAAAAGTGTGGGACCTGAGTTTTGATACGGGTACCAACTCCATCGAAGTATACATCAACTTCCTTCGCAACAAATTAGATAAGCCTTTTGAGCATAAGCTTATCCATACCAAGCCGGGTTTCGGCTATTTCCTCAAAAAGAAAGAGGCATAAAAAAACCGACCTATTGGCCGGTTGAATATGTTTATCAACAACTTGACTTGATTAAGCAGTTTTCTTAGCGAGCTTGCTCTTCAGATTGGCTGCTTTGTTCTTGTGGATGATACCACGCTTAGCCAACTTGTCGATCATGGATACCACGGTAGGCAATTGCTCACCGTATGCATTACCGTCAGTCGTAGCTTTCAGGTCACGAATGGCATTACGAGTAGTTTTGCCATAGTAACGATTACGGTCACGACGCTTGGCAGCTTGTCTGGTATCTTTTTTGGTAGCCTTATGGTTTGCCATGTTCTAATTTTTCAGGACGGCAAAGGTAAGGGCAAAAGCCATATCGGCAAAATCCTACGCTAAAAAAGTGGAAAAATCCCCTTTATCCCCTTTTGGGTCGGTAAAAAGCCTTCAAAATCAGGCTTGATTGCTAAGAATTGTTCAAAAAACAATTGTTCAAACAGGCAGGCTATAATTATCCCAAAATGTCAAAAAACATCTATGGTAAGGCCATTTTTGACTGAATTTCGAGCCTGATTTTCACCGATATTTGCCACCATTTTAAGAATCAGCCGAACAATCTTTGCCGCATGAAGGACTTTTCCTACATCACGAATTCGCATCCGTCGTTTATTGAAAATTTGTACCAAGACTTTGTCAAGGACCCCAATAGCGTCGATCCAGACTTGAAGAAATTCTTCGAAGGTTTCGATTTTGCTGTGTCTAACGGCAGCGTAGCTGCTGGAGCAACTACCCCATCAGGTGATGGCGCAGCGGTTGCGAAAGAGTTCAGTGTATATCAGCTGATTGATGCGTATCGTAAGAAAGCGCACCTGATTTCTAATACCAATCCCATCCGCCCGCGTAAAGACCGTCAGGCGAATCTGGAGTTGAAATATTTTGGTTTATCGGATGCTGATTTGAATACCAACTTCCAGGCTGGTCAATTCATTGGCATGCCCGGCGCAAGCTTGAAATCAATTATCGCTAGGCTGAAAAAAGTATATGCTTCTACAGTTGGTATTGAAACAAGCTATATCAATAATCCTGAGCGCGCAGCTTGGTTGCAAGAAGCAGTAGAAGAAAAACTTTGGCAGCCTGTGCCTTTAGAGCAGAAGCGCAGGATTCTGGATAAGCTGAATCAGGGCGTGTTGTTCGAAAAATTCTTGCACACCAAATACATCGGTCAGAAAAGATTTTCATTAGAAGGTGGTGAAACGATGATTCCAGCATTAGATGCCATCATCAACACTGCTGCTAGTAATGATGTGAAAGAGGTGGTGATTGGTATGGCACACCGTGGTCGTTTAAACGTGCTGGCCAATATCATGGGTAAAACATACGAGCAGATCTTCAGTGAATTTGAAGCAACAGCTGTACCCGATACGACTATGGGTAGTGGTGATGTAAAATACCACATGGGCTACAGTGCAGAAGTGATTACACCTGAAGGAAAAGATATTTACCTCAAACTCACACCTAACCCTTCTCACTTGGAAGCGGTTGATCCAGTAGTCGTGGGTTTTGCGCGCGCCAAGGCTGATGTAATGTATGATAGCAACTTCGATCAGGTATTACCCATCCTGATTCACGGAGATGCTTCTATTGCAGGTCAAGGTATTGTATATGAGGTATTGCAAATGAGTCATCTCCGTGGTTACTACACAGGTGGTACCATGCACTTGGTGATCAATAACCAGATCGGTTTTACAACAGATTTTGATGATGCACGTAGTGCTGATTACTGTACATCACTGGCTGCAATGATTCAAGCACCCGTATTACATGTAAATGGCGATGACGCGGAAGCGATGGTGAAAGCGGTACAGATTGCTACAGCATATCGTCAGAAATTCAATGCAGATATTTTCATCGATATGTTGTGCTACCGTCGCCACGGACACAATGAAGGTGATGATCCAAAATACACACAGCCGCAGCTGTACAGCATGATTGATCAGCATCATAATCCAAGAGAAGCTTATACGCAGTATTTGTTGGAGAATGGTGAGCCTGCTGCAAGAGAACTGGCGAAGGAAATGGAAAAGAAATTCTGGTCTGATCTGCAAGAGCGTTTGGATGAAGTGAAGCAAAATCCATTGCCCTACCATTATCAGCAGCCGGAATTGTGGTGGAAGAGTTTGCGTAAGGCCAAGCCTGAGGACTTTCTTCGCTCACCTGAAACAGGCATCGGTAAGGATAAGGTGGAGCAGTTATTCCGTGGTATGATGCAATGGCCTGAAGGTTTCAAGCCATTGAAGAAAGTGGAGAAACTGGTACAGGATAAAGTAAAGCTCTATGAAACAGAGCAAAAGATAGATTGGGCAACAGCTGAGTTAATGGCTTACGGTTCTTTCCTTGTAGAAGGAAAGATTGTGCGTATGAGCGGACAAGACGTGCAACGTGGTACATTCTCTCATCGTCACGCCGTGATTCGTGATGAGCAAACCAATAAGGGGCATAATCGTCTGAATCATTTCACAGAAGATCAAGCCAAGTTTAGAATTTATAACTCATTGCTAAGTGAATATGGTGTATTAGGGTTTGAGTATGGTTATGCCATGGCCAATCCTAATGCACTGGTGATTTGGGAGGCGCAATTCGGTGATTTCTCGAACGGTGCGCAAACCATGATTGATCAGTTCATTGCTGCAGGCGAGCAAAAATGGCAGCGCATGAATGGTGTGGTGATGTTATTACCACATGGATATGAAGGTCAAGGTCCAGAGCATAGCTCGGCTCGTTTAGAGCGTTTCTTACAACTCTGTGCTGAATTAAATATGGTGGTAACAAATATTACTACTGCTGCCAACCTTTTCCATGCATTGCGCAGACAATTGGTGTGGGATTTCCGTAAGCCATTGATCAATTTCTCACCCAAAGCGAATTTGCGTCATCCGGGTAGTTATAGTCCGGTAGAAGAGTTTGTATCCGGACAGTTCCGTGAAGTAATTGATGATGCAGCTGCTGATCCTGCAGAAGTGAAGAAGGTCCTGTTCTGTTCTGGTAAACTCTATTTTGAATTAGCAGAGAAAAAGCAGAAGGATAACCGCACAGATGTGGCTGTTGTTCGTGTAGAGCAATTGTATCCACTGCCAGAAAATCAATTATTAGAGTTGTACAGAAAATACAGCAAAGCCACTTGGTTCTGGGTACAGGAAGAACCATTGAACATGGGTGCAGCATCTTTCTTGCAAATGAATTTAAAGAGCATCAACTATGGTGTCATTAGTCGTAACGCAAGTGCGGCTACTGCAACCGGTTATGCCAAAATACATGCGAAAGAACAGCATGAAATTATTGAAACAGCATTCAGCATTTAATATCCATTCGAAACAAACGCATTATGATAGAGATTAAAGTTCCAACCGTAGGTGAATCAATCAATGAAGTAACCCTGTTGAAGTGGGTGAAGAAAGATGGGGAGTGGGTAGAGCGTGATGAAGTGATTGCAGAACTGGAAAGTGAAAAAGCCACTTTTGAAGTGAATGCTGAAAAAGCCGGTATTCTGAAGACCAATGGTCAGGAAGGAGATACATTGAATATTGGCGATTTACTCGCAAGTATTGATGAAACAGCCGAGCGTCCTGCTGCTGCAGCAGCACCTGCGCCGGAAGCCCCTAAAGCTGCTGCACCTGCTGCTAGTCAGGCTCCTGTAACAGCGGTAAGCAATGATATCAAAGCAACACCTGTTGCTTCAGCGATAATCGCAGATAAGAAAGTAGATCCTTCTAGCATTACGCCTTCCGGTGTTGGTGGAAAGATCATGAAGCATGATGTATTGGAAGCTTTGAATAATCCAGGTAAAAAAGCTTTTGAAGGTCAGACACTCTTTAGCCGCAATGCGCGTAAAGAGAAGATGAGTAATCTGCGTAAGACCATTAGCCGCCGTCTGGTAGAAGCTAAGAATACGACTGCTATGCTCACCACATTTAATGAGGTGGACATGACACGTATCATGGAACTGCGCAAAGTGCATAAGGATAAATTCAAGGAAGCACATGGTGTGAACCTTGGTTTCATGAGTTTCTTTGCCAAAGCTTGTGCGATTGCATTGAACGAATGGCCTGCAGTGAATGCTTATATCGATGGCGATTCATTGATTTATCATGATTATGCGGATATCAGCATCGCAGTTAGTACGCCAAGAGGTTTGACTGTCCCAGTGATTCGTAATGTAGAGAGCCTGAGCATGGCTGATATAGAGAAGAAAGTATTGGAACTGGCGGGTAAGGCAAGAGACAATAAATTGACAACTGAAGATTTAACCGGTGGTACATTCACCATTACCAATGGTGGTGTGTTTGGTAGCTTGATGAGTACGCCAATCATCAATATTCCGCAGAGTGCTATTCTGGGTATGCACAAGATTCAGGAGCGTCCGATGGCGGTGAATGGGAAGGTTGAGATTCGACCGATGATGTATCTGGCGTTGAGCTATGACCACCGCATCATTGATGGACGTGAAAGTGTAAGCTTCCTCGTTCGCGTAAAAGAATTACTGGAAAATCCTGAGCTCTTACTGGCAGGTAAGGATCCGGTGAAACTCTTGTTAGAACTCTAATCCAAATGAATATAGTCTCCTTCGGGAGACTTTTTTATTTGATACCTTGGCAGCATGAAAGCAAGGCTGGATAGTTACATACAAATCGCTTTAGCGCTTATTGAGCGTTATGATGGAGCCATGCCCTTATCCGCTTTTTTGAAACAATACTTTGCACAGCATAAAAAGCATGGCTCAAGAGATCGAAAGCTGATCAGCCATCTTGTGTACACTTATTATCGTTTGGGTAAATATGCTGCTACCAATCAACAGCAAAGACTGCTCATTGCTTTATTCTTGTGTGAGCCTGCAGATAGTCAATGGTCGGTATGCCTGCCCGAAGCCTGGCAGCAATTGATGCAAGCATCTCTAGGTGAGAAGTGCAGTTATCTACAAACACAAAACCTAACTATTACACCTGCAGCTATTTTTCCATGGATAGATGCGTTATCTGAAGGAATAGAAAAGGAAGCATTTGTTTGGCAACACCTACAGCAGCCTGATTTGTTTTTACGTGTGCGTCCGGGTAGGATGAAGAAAGTAGTTGAAGCACTGAATACTAACACAATCGCATTTGAAGCCGATGGTAATTGTTTACGTGTGGCGAATGGTACCAAAATAGATCAGTTATTGACCATTAATAAAGATGTGGTGGTACAAGACAGGAGCTCTCAGCAGGTGGCGAATTTGTTCAGTTATTTTCAGGAAGCGGCTATCAAAAAAGTGTGGGATTGCTGTGCTGCCAGTGGGGGGAAGTCTATTTTATTAATGGATACTTTACCGGGCATACTGCTTTCCGTTTCTGATATACGCGCTTCGATTTTACACAATCTTCGTCAGCGTTTTGCAGAAGCAGGTATTGCGAAGTTTCAATCTTTTCTGGCAGACTTGTCGCAGCCCTTACCGGTAAAGCAGCAATATGATGCGATCATCTGTGATGTGCCTTGTAGTGGTAGTGGTACCTGGGGCAGAACACCAGAGCAACTCAGTTTTTTTAATACACAAGAAATTAGTCGCTATGCGCAACTACAAGCAACTATTGCGGGTAATGCTATCCCACATTTGAAGCAGGGGGGGTATTTACTCTATATTACTTGCTCTGTGTTTGCAGCGGAAAATGAAATGAATGTCATTAAGCTTGCAGAACAGCATTCCTTAAAATTAATAACACTCGAAGTGTTTACTGGCTATCAGTACAAAGCGGATACAATGTTTGCAGCTTTGCTACAAAAAGCTTAAGCGTTTAAATAATCCTGAAATAAATCAATGTATTGGCTTGCATGATAACCATCCATTAATGCATGGTGTGCATGTACCGACATGGGCATGGTGCGTTTGCCATTCTCTTCAGTCATTTTACCAAAAGAGATTTTGGGAATAGACTCTTTGAAGCTGAAGCTTCTCGCATGAGATAAGCTCGTGAACTTGATCCATGGAATAGAGGAATAGTGAATCACATTCTCATTCGAATTTGCTGGCACCAATCCAGTAGAAGCTTGCACACGTGCTACTTCTTTTGAAGCTGCTTCCAAAAATGTAGGAAAGTCTGGATGATAGTCGATATACGAAAAACCGAATGTGCCATCGGGGCGATTGATGGTGGGCGATGCATGTACAGTATCATATACAATCACTTGATCTCCGTCAATTCGATAACGAAAATGCTCCACTGCATTCGCAGCTTTCAATGATTGGTATAAATAATAGAGGAAAAAGGAAATGCCTTGCGCTTTTGCATTAGCGTATGCTTTGGTCACATCTACGTCAACAGTAATACCAAAGAATGGCTCATCGAATTGTTTGAAAAAAAAGAACTGGTCTTTCCGCTCCCAGCGTTCAAGGTCTAAGTAATGTTTCATATGCCCAGCAATGGAAGGATTTCAGTAATGGTGTTTACTTGATGAAAACGTGGGTTATCTATATCAACTTCTGCTGTTTCCAATACCCATGTTGTGTGATACGGTACATGAATGCCGTGTCCGCCTAAAGCCAATACCGGAAGTATATCAGATTTTACAGAGTTGCCAATCATCATGAATTCACTTGCTTGTATATCAAGATGCTTGATTAGCTTTTTGTAATCTGATTCGGCTTTTTCAGACATAATCTCAATGTGATGGAAATAATGTTCTAGTCCTGATTTCATCAACTTTCTTTCCTGATCCAGTAAATCACCTTTGGTGGCAACCACCAATTTGTATTTGCCTTTCAAAGCTTGTAAAACAGTTTCTACACCATCTAGTAATTCAATCGGGCGATTGATCATTTCCTGACCAAGTTCGATGATGGTTTCAATCGTATCAAGAGAAATCTTCTTTTCGGAAACTTCCAAAGCTGTCTCAATCATTGATAGCATAAAACCCTTGATGCCATAGCCATATAAAGGCAAGTTTTTGATCTCGTTTTTCAGCAAAGCTTTTTCTACGCTGTAGTGGGGTAGAAAATTCTCTAACAAGCCGGCAAACTTTTCTTCTGTTTCGCGGAAATAAGGTTCGTTTACCCAAAGCGTATCGTCTGCGTCAAATGCAATGACTTTGATATGATGCATATATCAAATGTAGGAAAAGCCTGATTAGGATTGCTTGAGGCTGCCGTATTGAATCACGCCGCCACCAATCACATCATCTCCATCATAGAATACAGCACTTTGGCCAGGTGCAATGCTTTTCACATTCTCGTAGAAACGAACACGAACGCCATTATTATCAGCGTACAGGTTGCTTAATGCACCATTGTCTTTATAGCGAATTTTTGTAATCGCTTCCATGCCATCTGTGATGCCATTGTACTTAATCCAGTTAATCTTGGTTACCAGCATTTCATTCTGTGCCAGATCTTCTTCATCACCTAGTACAACCGTATTTGTATCCGGGTTGATGGCTGTTACATATGCCGGCTTACCCAATGCAATATCCAATCCCTTACGCTGGCCAATGGTATAGAAAGGGTAGCCCTTATGCTGACCTAATTTCTTACCTGTTTTATCTACAAACCAACCACCAGCTACTTGTTCTTCTAAACCATCTACGCGTCTTTTCAAAAAGCCGCGATAGTCATTATCAGGCACAAAGCAGATTTCATAACTCTCGCTTTTTTTGGCTAATTCAGGATAGCCCATATCGAGTGCCATCTGGCGTATCTGCGTTTTGTGGTATTTGCCCAAAGGCATGATGGTTCTACTCAGTAAATCTTGTTGCAAGCCCCATAACACATAGCTCTGGTCCTTGGTAGCATCCAATCCTTTGCTAATGTAAAACCGACCATTATCATGCTGTGCAACGGAAGCGTAATGTCCAGTAGCAATAAAATCACAACCCAAAGCATCGGCACGTTTCAGCAATGCGCGCCACTTGATATGCGTGTTGCACATCACACATGGGTTGGGTGTTCTTCCCGCCAGGTATTCATCCACAAAATTCTCAATCACAAAATCACCAAACTCTTCACGGATGTCTAAAATGAAATGCGGAAAGCCATGTTGTACTGCTGCCATGCGTGCATCGTTGAAACTATCCACGTTACAACAGCCAGTTTCTTTCTTGCTGGTTCCGCCACCACTGGTAGCATAATCCCATGTTTTCATGGTGATGCCCACCACCTCATAACCTTCATGATGTAACATGAGTGCCGTAACGGTACTATCAATACCGCCACTCATCGCTACCAGCACTTTTCCTTTACGGCTCATGTTGAATGAATTTCGGGCAAAATTAGCACAAGGGCGGGGAATTCCGTTTTCAGCCAAATGGCACAAAGTGCCGAAAATCTTACGAAAAGCGAAATTTAGACGTCTACAGCCACCAATTTGAAGGTATTACTCCAGCCATCGTACACAAAACTGCAGAAGCGCAAAACATCTCTGCCAATGATGCCATCATAAGGTGAATTGGCATAATTGCCCTCAACTACATCAATAGGTAATGCTTTATCCTGAAAGATGGGAATGTATAAAATGGTGCGATAAATCTTCAATGCGTGGAGTCCGCCAACACCATCTACTGTGGCGTCATCCTTATAGGGACTGAGTTTCAGCTGACGAATAAAATGTTGGTCAAGGCCAGAAACATTTGAGCCGGTATCAATCAACAACTTCACTTTACAGTAAGTATTGATCGCATTGAAGTTTTTCGTACTCAGAAAAGAGTCCTCATCTGTATGCACTTCTGCTTCAACGATAGGACCGTGATCCTGTAAAGTGGGTATGGTTAATTGTAATCCGTGCATATATCTAATTTACGGAGAGATATTCATAACTCATTGATTTTTAATTGTTCATGTAATTGATTGGAATATCTCAACAAAATCCACAGGCTGATTTATTCAATTCTTGGTTCAATGATGAATTTTCTTAATTTCCATCTCCTTATTATTGACAACTATTTACAGTATTAAAAAAGATGTACGTATGATCAAATTACAAGTGATTGGCAACCTCGGAAAAGACGCCATAGTCAACAATGTAAACGGCAAAAATGTGATCAATTTCAATGTGGCACATACAGAGCGATACAGAGATGCACAAGGCAATCAAAAAGATAGAACAACCTGGGTGGAATGTGCTTATTGGACAGAGCGCACAGGTATTGCGCCATACCTGAAGAAAGGTACTCAAGTATATCTGGAAGGAACACCTGATGTGCGTACCTATACAACACAGGATGGACGTAATGGTGCTTCACTAACAGTGCGTATTTCAAACATACAATTGTTAGGTAGCAGATCTGGTGGTGAGAATAGCGGCGGTGGTTACAATGCAGGTTCAGGTGGCTACAGCAATAACAATAATTATAACAGCGTCAATAGTAATACGTATGCTGCAGCCCCTTCGCCTGCAGCATCTGATATTACAGAGCCTTTGGACGATCTTCCATTCTAAGCAATGGTTAGTAAGCAAGGTCCCGCACATGCGGGACTTTTTTATTTTACCTTCGGCAGCAATATTTATTGACAGATGAAGACACAGGAAGTGATGCGGTCTTATGCGCAACTCAAAGATTTTTCGCAAGCGATATTTAAATCTATAGGATGCAATGAGGCAGATGCATTGCTTGCAGCAGATGCCTTGGTTGCCGCTGATTTGCGGGGTATTGATAGTCACGGCGTAGCCAGATTAAGTGGTTATGTGCGTTTGTGGGAGAGAAAGCGAATTAATCCAACGCCTGATATACGCATCATCCATGAAACGCCTTCAACGGCTGTTGTGGATGGTGATGCTGGATTGGGATTAGTTGTTGCACCCAAAGCCATGCAAATTGCTATTGATAAAGCAAAGCAAGTAGGCACAGGTTGGGTGAGTGTGCAAAACAGCAATCATTTTGGCATTGCGGGTTATCACGCCATGTTGGCTTTGGCGCAGGATATGATTGGTATGGCCATGACCAATGCCAGCGCATTGGTAGCACCTACTTTTTCTACAGAGCGTATGTTGGGCACTAACCCAATTGCTGTTGCAATTCCTGCTGGTGAGCAACCAGCTTTTGTGGCAGATTTTGCTACAACTACAGCAGCAAATGGTAAGCTAGAAATTTTACAACGTAAAAATGCAGAAGCACCTCTTGGCTGGGTGCAGAATCAAGATGGAGAACCAAGTACTGATGCCAATATTTTAAAACAGCAAGGGGCTTTATTGCCATTGGGATCAGATCGTGAACATGGTAGTCATAAAGGTTATGCATTGGGCAGCATCGTAGATATTTTCTCAGCCGTACTAAGCGGCGCCAGCTATGGGCCTTGGGCACCGCCTTTCCCTGCTTATGTGCCTATGCCGGAAAATATGCCGGGTAAGGGCTTGGGCCATTTCTTTGGCGCCATGCGTATTGATGCATTTAGGCCTGCAGAGGATTTTAAGCAGCATATGGATAATTGGATACAGCGTTTTCGCAATGCCAAGCCTGTTGCTGGACAAGCGCGTGTATTGGTACCAGGCGATCCTGAACGGGAGATAGCCGCACAAAGAATGGAAGCTGGGATACCGCTAGTAGAATCTGTGGCCAAAGATTTGACTGAATTAGGACAAAAATTCGGTATCGACTTTTAACTTCGCTGCCGCTTGCCATTCACCATTTAAACGGAACGTATGAAAATCATGAAGTTTGGCGGTACCAGTGTTGGTAAGCCGGAAAGAATGCATCAGGTAGCATCTTTGATTACTAGAGATGCAGCACCCAAGATTGTTGTGTTGAGTGCACTGAGTGGCACAACCAATGCTTTGGTGGATATCAGCAATAGTTTAAGCAATAGTGATCGTGCTGCTGCCAAACAAAAGATTGATGCGTTAGAAGCACATTACAGAAACTTTATTCCATCGCTGGTTCAGCAGGAAGCGATGCGTGCGAAGGCAAATACCATCATTAGTGAGCACTTCGAATTTCTGAATATCATCCTCAAAATTTCTTTCAGCGAAGCGCTGAACAAAGATATTCTCGCGCAAGGTGAATTGATGAGCACCAAACTCTTCAGTGTATACTTAGAAGAGATTGGCGTGGAGCATGTATTGTTACCTGCTCTAGAGTTCATGAGCATCGATCAGTATGAAGAGCCACAACTACAGCAAATCAGGTTGAAGTTAACTGAATTGCTGAAGCAGCATAGTCATGTTAAAATGTTCATCACGCAAGGATATATCTGTCGCAATGCCCGTGGTGAAGTGGATAATCTAAAGCGTGGTGGTAGTGATTATACTGCATCACTTGTTGCTGCAGCAGTAAATGCTGATGTATGTGAAATCTGGACAGATATTGATGGTATGCACAACAACGATCCACGTATCGTTGATAAGACCGTACCTGTTGAACAATTGAGTTTCGATGAAGCTGCTGAGTTAGCTTATTTTGGTGCGAAGATTTTGCACCCAACTTGTATCTGGCCTGCACAACAGGAGAATGTACCAGTGAAACTACTAAACACCATGCAACCGGATGCTGCCGGAACAGTGATTAGAAAAGAAGCGGGTAGTGTGGGTGTGAAAGCGGTTGCTGCAAAAGATGGTATTATCGCCATCAATATTAAGAGTAGTCGCATGTTATTGGCTTACGGCTTTATGCGTAAGATTTTTGAAGTATTTGAAAAGTATAAGACATCTGTAGATATGGTAACTACTTCAGAAGTGGCAGTGTCTGTTACCATCGATCACGATGAGCATTTAGATGCCATCATTCGTGAGTTGGAGCCATTCGGTGGCGTAGAAGTGGATAGAAACCAAACCATTATTTCTATTGTAGGTAATGAAATTGCTGAAACCAGAGAAGTGCTGACCAAGCTCTTCGATGCCATCCATGCTATTCCTGTTCGTATGGTGAGCTATGGCGGTAGTAAGCACAATGTATCTATTCTAGTACCTGCAGCCAATAAGCAAGAAACGCTTCAGTTACTGAATAAAGGGCTATTTGGCTTATAGTCAGGATAACAATCAGTTTTATAGCCGGTACCATTAGTGCCGGCTTTTTTTTAACCATAATTAACCCTATTTATCGCCAATGCTGCATGGTTTTTGCAAGATTTGTATATGCGAATTATCATCAGCTTTTTGCTGTTACTGATGAGTGCACTCGTGAATGCACAAACTTTACGTGGAATTGTATTGAGTGCAGATAATCGTCAGCCTGTTCCAGCTGCATCTGTGTTTCTAAGTAATACGGGTGTAGGTACTATTACAAGAGATGATGGAAGATTCGAGTTAAACCGTTTTCCTTCTGGCAGATACGAATTGGTTGTAACCAGTCTTGGTTATGAAACTTATAGTGTTGTTGTTCAATCTGCATCATTGCCAGAACAACTGCAAATACTGCTCAAACCTAAAGCTAGAGAATTACAGGAAGTTGTGGTAGAGCCTTATGAGAAAAACGGCTGGGAAAAATGGGGTAAATTTTTTCTCGAAAATTTTATCGGCATCTCAGCTTATGCAAATGAAGTTCGATTAAAAAATCCGGGAGTAATTCGATTCAGACATAACAAGAAAACCAATACCCTTAATGCTTATGCTGATGAAGCCTTGGTGATTGAAAACAATGCACTTGGTTATGTACTGCGTTATCAACTAGAACAATTTGAATATCGGTTCTCTGCAAATATGTTATTGTTTCAAGGCTTTCCTTTTTTTGAAGAAATGGTTTCCAGAAGATCAGGTAAAATGAAGCGTTGGCAATCGAATCGAGAAAATGTATATGAAGGTTCCCTCATGCATTTTTATCGCTCTTTGTTTCGGAATAAGCTTGTGGAGGAAGGATTTGAATTGCGTAGATCAGTAGATGTGGTGAATCAGGAGAAAGCCCGCATCAAAGAAAAAATGCGTGCACAGATGAAAGGGGCAGTGCAACAAGGCAACAAAGTTGTTTTTTCGGGAGGCACACTTGGTGTAACAGCGGATTCGGCTACCTATCAGAATCGAGTAATGCGACAGCCTGATAAGATGGAAGTTTTATATAAACCCATTATTCCTGCTGATAGTATTGCATATGCTATTGATAGTGTAACAGTAGGACTCTATTTCAAAGATTACTTGCATGTAACTTATCCGAAAAAGAAAGAGCCTGAGGAAATTGCGAAAGCGCTCGGTAAACAGGAAGCTGGAGATGCACTAGTATCCAAGCTTCAGCTATTGAACAATAAAGAAATTGCTGTTTTAGCTAATGGTTCCTTCTTTGAGCCTACGGATATTATTGCACATGGTTATTGGGCTTATTGGGAGCGAATGGCCACCATGCTGCCATTAGATTACAAACCTATTCGCAATAACAAAGCCCCTTAACGGGGCTTTGTATTGTTAGATGATCAGCAAGGCATCTCCATAACTGAAGAAACGATACTTATCCTTAATGGCTTTCTTGTATGCTTCCATAGCCAAGTCATAACCTGCGAATGCGCAAGTCATAATCAATAAGCTAGTCTTAGGTAAATGGAAATTTGTAACCAAACTATCTGCCACATTGAAGTTGTAAGGTGGGTGGATGAAATGGTTGGTCCAGCCTTCACTTGATTTCAGCAATTGCTGTGCAGTAAAGCTGCTTTCCATCGCACGCATGGTAGTGGTACCAATAGAGCAAATGCGGTGACCATTTTCCTTCGCCTTATTTACAATCTTACAAGCATCTTCTGTTATGCGATAATATTCAGCATCCATCTTATGCTTGCTCAGGTCTTCTACTTCAATAGGGCGGAAAGTGCCTAAGCCAGTGTGCAAAGTGATTTCTGCAAAACGAATACCCTTGATCTCGCAACGCTTGATCAATTCTTGGCTAAAGTGCAAACCTGCAGTTGGTGCTGCAACAGCACCTTCATGCTTAGCATATACTGTTTGGTAACGCTCTTTATCATCATCATCAGGCTTACGCTTGATGTATTTTGGTAAAGGCGTTTCACCTAATTTCTCCAGCATGGCTTTAAAGCTTGCTTCATCATTATCCCAAAGGAATTTGATGGTACGGCCACGGCTGGTAGTATTGTCAATCACTTCAGCAACCAACTCTTCGTTGTCACCGAAATACAATTTGTTACCTACGCGAATCTTTCTTGCGGGATCAACAATAACATCCCAAAGACGATTGGGCTTGTTGAGTTCGCGCAATAAGAAAACTTCAATCTTGGCTCCGGTCTTCTCTTTGCGGCCATACATTCTGGCGGGGAATACCTTGGTATTGTTTACCACAAATACATCCTTATCATCGAAGTATTCAATGATGTCGCGGAAGTTTTTGTTCTCAATAACACCTGTGTGACGATGTACCACCATTAGGCGGCTGTCTTCCCTTCTTTTGGTTGGCGTTTGCGCAATAAGATTGAGGGGGAGGTCGAATTTAAACTGACTCAGCTTCATGTTACGGCATGAAAATTTTAGTGATGAAAGTCGGCAAAGGTAAGTTTAAGTGCACAAACGGTCAAGAATACCATTTGTGCACTGATAATCTGTGGGTTATGTGTTTATAACCTAATATTGAGCGATGCCATGAAGTTGGTTCCGGCCATCGGGAAATAGTAGTTCTCAGCAATGGTTTGTCCCCCCACAAAATAGCTGAACGTATAGCCATTCGGCTCGTAAAGTCTGTTCAACAGATTGTTCACCTGAAGGGCGATCGTCCACTCTTTAAACAGCAGGTTATTGAATTGATAACTGGCGCGGATATCCTGAACAAAGAAAGGATTCAAACTTCTGGCTTTATTCTGTGTATTATCCAAATACTGTCTGCCAACATATTTGCTGATGAAAGCAATTTCTGATTGACTATTCGGTAAAATGCTGATGGTAGCACCCCCTACCAATGCAGGAGAGAAGGCAATATCAGTATTGTTGTGTGCTACAGTGATTTGTCCACCATTATCATAATCGTCAATAAACTCTGTGAAGTTTTTGATCTTGTTACGGCTGATGGTGAGGTTTGCAGTTGTCCTTAACCATTTGCTGAATTGTCCGCTACCTTGTAATTCCAAACCCATACGGTAACTGTCTGGAATATTCACGCGTGTATAAGCGCCCACATCGTTCACTTTGCCGGTTAATACCAGTTGGTCGCGATACAACATGTAGTAAAAATTCGCGCTCCAGCTAAATGCGCCAATTCTTCTGGTAACACCCGCTTCAATATCATGCAAGTGTTCAGCTTTGGGTTGATTCACAGCGCCTGCTTCAAAATCATCGCGATTGGGTTCTTTACTGCCTTTTGCATAACTGGCATAGAATTGCCATCCGGGTAGGCTGTAGGTAAGACCTGCTTTCGGATTGAAGAAATTGAATTGTCTGTTGATGAATAAAGTTGGGTTATCTCTGAAACCATTCATCACATAGTCCACACGGCGATATTGCAGGTCTGTAAACAATTCCAATCCCTTGCCTAATTGGTATTGCCATTTCGCATAGAGGTTCGCATCTTTTTTATACGCATCCAGATAATACCAACGGTGGTCTTTTGGTACACCCACTTGTGCCCAGATGATTTTGCCATAATGGCGTCCATCGTATTGGTTCCACCCACCACCCAGCGTGAGTTGATGTTTGTCTTGTTTGTATTGTGCACTGAATACCTGTCCGAAGAAATAGTTGTCCAGCCAGAGTTGTCTGATCAGATCTGTGCGCATGATGACTGAACCACCCACAACCGGATTGGGTAATCCGATACTACTGAAACTTCTGCTGGCCTTATATTGTTCATAATAACCCTTACCTCTGGTTAAGAAGAATGCAGTATTAAAACTCCAGCGTTCGTTGAATGTGTGGTTGAAGAATAACTGGTAATGATCCTGCTGATAATTGTCGGTTTCATTTTCATAAGGATTACCAGGCTTTTCAGTACCTGCTGCATTAAAGCGTCGCTCAGTACGTAACATGGATTCAGGAATGCCATACCAAGCTTGATAGGTTTTTTCTTTTCCTGAAATCACATTAAAGCGAAGCGATGATTTTTTGGCGAAATAGGCACCCGACAAATAAAAAGAGTGCATATCTGTGGTAGCTCTGTCAATGAACCCATCACTATTAATGCTACTCAGTCTGGCATCTAAGGTGAACTTACCATTGATTAATCCTGTACCTGCTTTCACAGTGTTCTTCCAGGTATTGAAAGAACCATAACTGTTATTCACCTCACCATAAGCTTGCTCCTGAAAACTATTGGTACTTAAGTTCATGGTTGCGCCAAATGCACCGGCACCATTGGATGAAGTACCTACACCACGCTGTACCTGAATAGAATTTACCGATGAAGCCAGATCAGGCAAATTCACAAAGAATAAACCCTGACTTTCTGCATCATTGTATGGAATGCCATTAATGGTCATATTGATGCGGGTGGCATCCGTTCCGCGTATGCGGATGCCTGTGTATCCCACACCATTACCAGCATCTGAGTTGGCCACAACAGAAGGTGTTTGGTTGAGCAGAAAGGGGAGGTCCTGACCAAAATTTTGTTTGGCTATGGCTGCTTCGCCTAAGTTGGTTTTGGCAAAAGGCGCTTTTTCTGAAGCACGGGTTGCAGTTACCTCCAATGGTTGCAGGTGGTTGGGGTTGGGCTGTAAAAAAATTTGTAAATCATTTTCTTGAGTAGAGATCGTCTGGCTTTGGTAGCCAACAAATGAAACTGTCAGTGTCTGACTTTTTGATTTGTTATTGGCAGTAAAGCGACCATTGTCATCTGTTCTGATGGCTGTTTGACCAATACGGACGATAGCTCCGGTTAGAGGTTCTTTGGTTTGCGCATCTGCGACCTTGCCTTTGATGGTAGCTGATTGAGCGATGGATACACTTGCTGCAAGCAGGCAGCCGATTGTTCCCAAAAATCTTTTCATGACTTTTTGTTTAAAAAATGAATCAATTTGGGAACAGGGAAAATGCTGTAGGAAAAGCACAGCTCTAGAAACTGTACACCTCCCTTCGCAGGAATTACCCTGTTCAGGTTCTACGGGTATTATCTCAGCCGTTCTATGTGAACAGCACCCCGGGATTGAGCGGCAAAGGTAGGCGGCCATTTTTTTACAGCCAAGTGTAACTTTGGCACCAATTTGCCGTTTCACCTAAAAAACACCGTAATGAAACATTTGTTGATCAGCTTTTGCTGTTTATTGGGAACCCTGGCCGGGATGGCACAGGAGGAGAAGAATGTGGTGTACGATGCCAATGTGGAAGTACGCAAAGTGGCGGATTTCAAAGAAATTGAAGTGTCGGGTGCCATAGATCTGTATCTGTCACAAGGCTCAGAGGAGGCTGTGGCAGTAAGTGCCAGTGCCGATGAGGTGCGCGACAGAATCCGTACTGAAGTGAGAAATGGCGTATTGTACATTTCTTTTGATACCAAGGGTTGGAACTGGCGTAGTTGGAGTAATTCCAAGATGAAAGCTTATGTAACTTTTAAAGACCTGAAAAAAGTAGAAGCAACCGGCGCTTGCAATGTGAAGACAACAGGTAGTATCAAAGTAGCTGAGCTTCGCATTGAGTTATCAGGTGCGAGTGATTTTAATGGAGCAGTTCAGGCAGAAAAATTGGTGATTGATGCCAGTGGCGCTTCAAATGCAAAAATTGCTGGTACTGCCGGCAAAGCAGAAATTGATGCCAGTGGTGCCTGCAGTATTCGTGCATTTGATTTGAAAGTGGATTACTGTAAAGTAGAAGCATCTGGTGCATCTGGTATCCGCATTCACGTAAATAAAGAATTGAATGCTGAAGCCAGTGGTGGTAGCAATGTGTATTACAGAGGTGAGGGTTTGATTCGCGATATCAATACTAGTGGTGCGGCTTCTGTGAAGAGAAGAAATGATGATTGATAAAATATTTGGATAGAAAATCGCCGACCATTACCTTTGCTGCCCATTAACTCGATAATTTAGAACTCATTATATCGCGAGGTAGAGCAGCGGTAGCTCGTCGGGCTCATAACCCGAAGGTCGATGGTTCGATCCCATCCCTCGCAACACCAGACCCCGGATTTCCGGGGTTTTATTTTTTAGTACATTACAGCAAGAAGAAATCCGGTTTTGTCAATATATTAGTCAAGCCCGATATTAATTTTAAGATTTTCTTTAATTAGATCTCAGTTGTTAGGAAAAATAAATACAGGTTATGGTTCAGTATAAAAATGACTACAAAGGATGGTCGTCTACATTAAAAGGCATCTTTAAAAGCTTTATTGAAAAAAAATGGGCGCCATTAGCTATAATCTTTTTTGGTGTTTTAATAAACACCTTCTTTTGTAATGAGCAATCTATAATTTCAACTCCATCACAGGAGGTTAAAACAGAATCAGAAAATAACAAATATCCGGTTGACCCTGATGGGAACTACATTTTCAATCCTGCAGATAATAGATGTAATCAGCTTGTGGCATATATAAAGGCAGGAATGAACGATGCCGAAAGTTTTGAGCATGTCAGTACGCAAGTTTGGCATCCTAATATGAACGGCGAATACACTGTTGAAATGAATTATAGGGCAAAAAACGTCTATGGTGCATATCAACTGTTTATGGTAATAGCTTATGTGGACAGTGCAACAGGAAATCTTACAAGGGTTAATGATCCTAAGCCTGTAGGTAGATAATTAGATGGTTAGAAATTTTTACATAAATAGCACTCATAGTTATATATTCAGAACTTATTAAAAATCAATTAGGGAATAAGGCATTGTTCAGGAATGTTAAGCCCATTCTTCGCGACACCTGACCCCGGTTTTCCGGGCTTTATTTTTTAGTACATTACAGCAAGATGAAATCCGGTTTTGTCAACATATTCGGTAAGCCCAATGCAGGGAAAAGCACTTTGCTTAACGCCTTGCTGGGAGAGAAGCTGGCTATTGTATCGCCCAAAGTGCAAACAACCAGGCACCGCATCAAAGGTTTCTTAAATAAACCGGGTGAGTATCAGGTCATCTTTTCCGATACCCCAGGCATCATTGAAGCCAAATACAAGCTACATGAGAAAATGATGCTGGCGGTGAAGTCGGCACTGGAAGATGCAGACATTGCTTTATTATTAGTAGACATCAACGATGATCTGGAAGAAGCGGATGCGATCTTCAGTTCATTGAAATTGAAAGTGCCGGTAATGCTTGTCTTGAACAAAATTGATACCGGTAAAAAACTGGAAGCCGCGAAAGCATTTTTTAAGGATAAGCCCTATGCGAAAAACTGTATTGCGATTTCAGCTTTGAAAAAACAGCATACAGAAGTATTGATTAAAACGATTCTGGATTTATTACCAGAAGGTGATCCATTTTATCCGGAAGATCATCTAAGTGATTTGCCCACCAAATTTTTTGTAGCAGAATTGATTAGAGAAAGAATCTATGAGTTATTTGGAGATGAGATTCCTTATCATACTGCCGTGTTGGTGAACGAGTATAAGGAGCGTGGTCATCTGGTGAAGATTCAGGCAGATATTATTGTGCAGAGAGAAACCCAGAAAGGAATTATTCTTGGTGAGCGTGGCAAGATGATTAAAGAAATTGGTACTGCTGCGCGAAAAGAGATTGAAGCATTTATTGGTGAGAAAGTATTTCTGGAATTGTTTGTAAAAGTAAAACCCAAGTGGCGCGACAATGAATTGCAGTTGCGCGAATACGGATACCAATAAAACAACCATATGCGACCTTTATTCCTTTTCTTATTGCTATGCTGTGCCTCATTTTCAAAAGCACAGGTAGTATTCGATCCAGTTATTGCGGGTAATTCGCCCGGTGGCTCCATCATCATGACGCAGATCAATATCTATGGTACAGATAAATTAGGTCGTGCCATTAGTTTAAGTGATGTGCGCGGTACACCTTTTGCAGACTCTGCATGGCGCGTAGCTTGGCTGTTTGATTTCAACGATAAATTGTTTGGCAAGTTCACTGTCAAGATTAATCTCTATAACAATAACCTGCATTACCTCAACAAAATGGGCGAGGAGTTGGTAGCAGATAAAGGGCAGATTAAACGTGTTGTGTTTGTTCCCAAAGACAGTACAGAACCATTACAGATGTATCAGTGTGGCTTTAAAGGAATGGATAAGGATGAGTCGAGCTTGTTTCACTATATGCAAACCTTCAATATTGGTGGCGTGCAATTGATCAAGCGAACGACTAAATACATTGATACCTATGATTCATTGGTGATTTATAAGTTGAATCGTTTTAGAAAGAAAGAATCGTATTATCTCTATCAAAACGGTATCGCCACACAATTACCAAGGCTCTCTCGTTCTAATATTCTTGAGTCAATTCCTGCTGAAGCAAGCATAGAAGCATGGCTTGATAAACAACAGAATAAGCTCAGAACACCACAGGAAGTGGCACTGTTTCTGGACTATTATAACAGCAAGCGAGGTAATAAAATCAGGCTGGTATTCGATTAATCACGACCTTTGCGCCCATTCTGAATTATTATGTCTGCGTATACAGTTGCAATTGTTGGTCGCCCAAATGTGGGTAAAAGTACTTTCTTCAACCGCTTATTAGAGCAAAGAAAGGCTATTGTGGATGATATCAGCGGTGTTACGCGCGATCGTCAATACGGTGTTTCTGAATGGAACGGCAAAACATTCAATGTGATCGATACAGGTGGATTTGTGCCTGATAGTGAAGATATTTTTGAAACAGAAATCCGCAAGCAGGTAAAGATTGCCATTGAAGAGGCCAATGCGCTGATCTTCATGGTAGATGTGGTTACCGGTATCACGGAATTAGATGATAGCATGGCGCATTTGCTGCGCAGAAGTACCAAGCCAGTGTATTTGGCAGTGAATAAGGTTGACAACCATGAGCGCATGTTGGATGCCACTGAATTTTATTCATTGGGCTTTGATCATATTTTCTTCATTAGTAGCATTAGTGGTAGTGGTTCTGGCGAGTTATTGGATGCGATCACTGAACAAATTGAACCGGAAGAATCTACAGCAACAGAAGAAGAACTGGCATTACCTAAGTTCGCGATTATTGGACAGCCTAATGTGGGAAAGTCAAGCCTGTTAAATGCCTTAATCGGACAGGAGCGTACCATCGTAAGTGATATTGCAGGTACAACTCGTGATACTATCCATACCCATTACAATCTTTTTCAGAAAGAATTCATCCTGATCGATACGGCTGGTATACGCCGTAAAAACAAGGAAAAGGATGATCTGGAGTTTTATTCTGTAATTCGTGCCATCAAGGCCATGGATGAGGCAGATGTGTGTTTGCTGGTGCTTGATGCCGCAAAAGGTATTACGGCTCAGGATGTAAGTATCTTCTCCTTAGCCGCCAGAAAGGGGAAGGGTGTGGTGATTTTGGTGAACAAGTGGGATGTAATGGAGAAATCCACCAATACAGCCCGTGATTATGAGAAAGTGTTGAAGCAAAGAATAGCGCCATTTACTGATGTGCCGGTGATCTTTATTTCGGCAAAGGAAAAGACCCGCATCTTCAAAGCCATTGAAATTGGTTTGGATGTATTTGAAAATAAGCGTCGCAAAATCTCTACTTCACAATTGAATGAAGTGATGCTGAAAGCTGTGGAAGCTTACCATGCGCCGGTGGTTCGCGGCCATTCGGTAAAAATCAAATACGTTACGCAATTGCCAACCCAGGTTCCGTCCTTTGCGTTTTTCACGAATTATCCAGACGATATCAAAACTCCATATCGTAACTATCTTGAAAATCAATTACGTACACATTTTAAATTTCAAGGTGTACCCATCAGGATTTACTTCAGAAAAAAATAAAAATTGCTGTTAAAATTTGATGAATTCGCATCAGCCCTTATCTTTGCGACCAAATTAAAAAAACACTTACAATGAAAAAAGTACTCGCATTACTGGCTATCGCTGGTTTCGTAGCTTGCAACAGCGGTGAAAACACTGAAGCTAAAACTGATTCTCCTGCTGCTACTGTAGATTCTACTGTAGTTGCTCCTGCTGTTGATTCTGCTGCTCCTGCTGTTGATTCAGCTGCTGCTGACACTACTAAGAAGTAATTCATTGTACTGAATTAATAACTTCTTGCAAGAAGGCCCCGCCAAGTGCGGGGTTTTTTATTTCCGGGCCCTGCCGAACGGCTTCTCGAGAAAACTTTTGCGCATACGCTTTGCTTCCTCATTCCACGCTGCTGCGGCAATAATCAATTCCGGAATCTGCAATTGGTGGATGTCTTTGGGTTGGGTGAGTACCACAGATGCTACCATATCCCTGCCACGCAGGTCTAACTGCGGAAAAGCCACAACCAGGTCCTTACCTCTGCAGAAGCCAAGGTCCAAACCATCTTTGGTTTTGTTGAGATAGCAAAACATACCATGGTAATGGTAAAAGGGAATTTTGAAGCTAAATTTTTCTTCAATGCCGGGCACGTTTTCCAGTAATAATTGCCTGATGAGGGCTGCAGTCTCGGCGAGCGGGGTTTCTAATTGGTCGATATAAGCATCTACCTGCCGGCTCATTTCTTGCCTAGTTGTTTGATGAATTGAGCTACCTCCTGCTTGTATTCTTTCAAATGAGTTTCTTGTTCTTTGATAAAGCTGTTCTGTTCCAGTTTGCCCAATACTGCATTCATTTCAGCCACTGTATCATAGACCATTTTGCGGAAGCTATTGCTGTAGTCCTTGGCTCTGGAATCATAAATGCCTTTGCACATCCATTCCTTTGTGCTCACAGCCTGCTGTAACAATTGTACAATGCTATGTGCAGCTGCGTTGCGTATGTTGAGACCGGTTATTTCTTCCAGCACTGCTAACCCATACTGATTTTTCTGAGCCGCATATTGCTGACCAATCAACTCATACTGATCATGAACCGCATACCAGTTCTTCAGTTTGCCTTTTTTGATTTGTTCTTTCAGTTTGCTCAGCTCGTTGGTGGTCATTAATTGTCCGCCTACATTCATCCATTGCTGGCGTTTCAGTTTAGTGGGCAGAGTTTCCTGCCAGCTGCGGAAAGATTTGATACCAGACTCGCGCCATGATTGCATTAAGGCATTGGCACCAAAATAGGTAATGAGTTGACGGAAAATATCATAGGCATTGCGCACTTTTACCAGCTGCGCTTTTCTTCTGCTGTTCTCAAAGCCATCTGCATAAATCAATAAGTTATCGACAACCGCATCTTGACTCAGCAACAACTGTTTACCGATTGTTGCAGCTTTTTTCAGATCAGGTTTTTTACTGGGCTCTTCTTTCAGCAGAAAAGCTTTGCCGGTAAATAGTTCCAACAACTGCATGGCATGAATGATCTCTTCAATAGTATCAGGTGCCAGATAATCGTATTCAATCAGTTGTTTGCGTTCAATCCGCTTATCACGATCTACATATTTCCAGGCATTCCTCTCCAGTGCATACATGTTGTATTGAAACCAGAATGCCGGCATTACCGTTAGCTGGTCTTTTGAAGCATCATTGCTTACAAGAGAGAAGGGGATGGGTATCTGCAGCTCATGCATATAATCGCCCTTGGCAATCATCGTAAAGCTGGCAAATACTGAATTGTGTTTTAAGCTTACACAGAGTCCGGGCCAGAAGCCTCTGCCCGCAATTAGTTCGCCATCATTACCTCTGCTATTGTGGTTAGAACCAATAGTTGCACCCGCAGCAATATTGCTTTGCCCCATGATGGTTGCTGCGCAAAGGAATGAGTTGTTATGGTGTTGCTCATGTGCTGGGAAGATCAAGGAATTCAATACCTCGCAACAAGAGATAGTTGCGTTATTACCCAGATAAGAGTTGATCAATCGTGCACCATATTTCAGTTGTGAGTGTGAAGCCATCACAAAACGAACAGCTTTTACACCATAGAAAGCCCTGCAGCCAAAACCGATGATGCCATTCACCATTTCACAACCCTCACCAATCTGTGTCTTTCCTTCTTCTCCAGAATTGATGGTAAGGTTTTTTAGTTTGTTGGCACCCTTGATATAGGCATCGCTACCAATCCAACAGTCTTTGAGGATACTACAGTTTTTGATTACCGTTCTATCGCCAATCTTGCCATAATAACCACGTTTGGTATCAAACTGTGCTTCGGTTATTTCAATCAGCTTCTGTTGTAATAATGCATCGTCTTTGTACTTACTCCAGATATACGCATCGCCTGCTAACATGCCGTTGAATGGGATCACTTTTCTGCCGGTATTCTCGTTGCAGATTTCCATCCAGATACGCACCGCTTCTGATTCACCGGTTTTTAAAATACCATTTCCAAACTTGGTATGGTTGGTAGCAACCAACTCGTTGATATTATTCAGGATTACTTCGTTGCCGATGATATAATGCGAAAGATAATTTACGTTGTCAACTACTACATTGTCGCCAAGATCGCAACTAATGATGGTAGAATTGTATAAACCAACAGGTACTTTCAGGTCACTGAAACTTAGATAGAAAGCTTCAAGTTTACCGATGCGTACCAATCCGTAGAATTTGCAATTCTTGACTAGTTCAGGATTGAATGCATCTGATACCAAGATATTGTTCCAGTTATCGCTGGTATTACGGTTACGTACCAATACCTCTATTTCAAAAGCGCTTAATTGACGATAATCAATACCACTTCTGTTCTGGATATTGCGCAAATAATATTCGTCTTTTCCCTTAGGAATTTGATTCGCAGGAATAAACCCATACCCCAGACTTGATACGGGTACTTTGAGAATTTTGTTCTGTTGCATAAGGGTGGTTTAACTTATTCTACAGTGACACTCTTGGCGAGGTTACGCGGCTTGTCAACATCAAAGCCCTTTGCGACACCAACATAATAGCTCAATAACTGTAAGGGAATAACGCTGAGTAATGGTGCAATGAGTTCATCTGCCTCAGGTACAAGCATCACATCATTGGCTAGATCAGGGATGATATGATCATTGTGTGATACAACAGCAATCACTTGTCCTTTTCTTGCTTTAATCTCCTGTATGTTGGAAACAATCTTTTCGTAGTAAGTGTCTTTCGTAGCAACGAATACAACAGGTAATTTTTCATCTACCAATGCAATCGGTCCGTGCTTCATTTCTGCAGCAGGATAACCTTCTGCGTGGATATAAGAAATCTCTTTCAGCTTCAACGCACCTTCCAGTGCTACAGGGAAATTATAGCCGCGACCAAGAAATAGAAAATCTGAAGCGTCTTTATATTTATTGGCAATTCCTTGAATCTTGGATGTGTCTGCCAGAATTTCTTTTACTTTTTCAGGCACTGCATTCAGCTCATGCATCAGGTTGTGGTAACGCTCTTGCGTGATTGTGCCTTTGGCAAAGCCAACTTTCATGGCAATCATCATTAATACTGCTAACTGACCAGTAAATGCTTTGGTGCTAGCAACGCCAATTTCTGGTCCGGCATGTGTGTAAGCACCAGCATGACTGAGTCGCGCAATACTACTACCTACAGCATTCACCACACCGAAGATGAAAGCGCCTTTTTCTTTTGCGTTTTCTAGTGCAACCAGTGTATCAGCCGTTTCACCACTTTGTGAGATGGCAATAATGACATCACCAGGATGGATGATGGGATTGCGGTAACGGAACTCAGATGCATATTCTACTTCAACAGGAATGCGGCAAAGCTCTTCAATTATGTATTCAGCTACCAAACCTGCATGCCAGCTGGTGCCGCAGGCTACAATGAGGATCCGTTTGGCATTCATGATAGCATCCAAGTGATTCTCCACGCCACTCATTACGATTTGTCCAGCTTCCGGCATTAATCTTCCTCTCAAACAATCATGAATCGTTTCAGGTTGCTCGTGAATTTCTTTCAACATGAAATGCTCATAGCCACCTTTTTCAATAGCTGCTAATTCGAGATCCAGTTTCTGAATGAAAGGTGTTTGCTTTTCATTACCCAGATTTTTTAGAATCAATTCATCCGGACGAACAATGGCAATCTCATAATCATTCACATACACTACTTCCTTTGTATATTCAATGATTGGCGATGCATCGCTGGCAAGAAAATGTTCGCCTTTGCCAATACCAATTACAAGCGGGCTGCCCTTTCTGGCTGCTATGATGGTTTCAGGGTCGTCTTTGGCAATTAGCAGAATACAGTAAGCACCAACAATACGCTTCAAAGCGATACGCAGTGCTTCTTCCAGTGTACAATTATTGTTCTGCTGAATGTCTTCAATGAAGTTCAGTAATACTTCTGTGTCGGTATCACTTTTGAAAATATATCCTTTATTGATTAACTCTTGCTTGATAGGGGCGTAGTTCTCAATGATACCATTGTGGATCATGGCTAAATGGCCAGACTGAGATAAATGTGGGTGCGCATTTCTATCACTTGGTTCACCATGTGTTGCCCAACGGGTATGTCCAATACCAATATTACCATGTAGGTCTTGGCCAATCACGCTGTCTTCCAAATCTGCGACCTTACCTTTTTTCTTGTAGAGTTTGAGTCCTGCGTTCAGCAATGCTACTCCGGCACTATCGTAGCCCCTGTATTCTAATCTTTTTAATCCTTTAACGATCACCGGATAAGCTTCACGGTGTCCAACGTAACCAACGATTCCGCACATAATGGTTGTTCTGTTTGTTCAATAAATGCCATCGCATTTCGGGGGCTTGAAATGCATGATTGCAAATATTCATCATTTTCAATCGATTGCAGCAGAATTGGTTATAAAACTTTCACCGCTGCGTCATCATGCAGTTTTATCAAAGCTTAATTCATAAAAATTTGCTGTTTTTTGCAGGGTTAGAGCAACAGACCTTGTAAAAAGAAATAGGCAAAACTGAAATAGATGATGAGGCCGGTTACATCTACTAGTGTTGCTACAAAAGGTGCGGATGAAACAGCAGGGTCTGCACCCATTCTTTTGAGCAATAGTGGCAGCATAGAGCCGGAAAGTGTACCCCAGAGAACAACACCAATAAGTGAGAAGCCTACTGCTGCGCCGATGGACATATAATGTTCCCCATAAATGTTGGGTGCAAATTGATGCCAGAGTACTACACGTAAAAAGCCGATAATCCCCAATACTGTTCCTAACAATAAACCGCTGATGATTTCTCTGCGCATGACTCTCCACCAATCATTTACGGTAATTTCTCCTACGGCCATGGCTTGAATGATCAAAGTAGAAGCCTGAGATCCGCTATTACCACCACTAGAAATAATCAGTGGTACAAATAAGGCCAATACAACAGCTTTGGTAATCTCGTCTTCGAAATAGCCCATAGCAGTTGCAGTGAGTAATTCACCCAAAAACAAGACAATCAGCCAAACCACTCTTTTACGGAAAAGCTTGAAAATGGGAATATCCAAATAGGGTTCATCCAAGGCTTCGGTACCACCCATTTTCTGCATGTCTTCACTGAACTCTTCATTGGCAACCCATAGGATATCATCAATGGTGACGATACCTAAAAGAATATTGTTATCGTCTGTTACAGGCAATGCCACACGGTTATTCATTTTGAATACCTGGTTGGCATGTTCCTGATCATCATTCACATTCAGTGCCACAACTCGACCATCAATCAACTCATGCACTTCTTTATCCGGTGCAGCAAGAATCACATCGCGAATACGAATATCATCTATCAGCTCGCCTTGTTCATTAATCACATAAATCACGTCTACTGTTTCGCTGTTCTTCGCATACTTGCGAATGGTTGCGAAAACATCTTGTACTGTATCGTGTGCATAAACATATACATAGTCGGGCGTCATCAATCGCCCAACGCTATCTTCAGGATAACCTAGTAGTGATAAAGTAATTTTTCTTTCTTCTGGATCTAAGAGTTTGATCAAGTCGCGAATCGCTTCTTTAGGCAGTTCTTCCAGAAAGTCTGTACGATCATCCGCTGGTAATTCATTCAATAATTCAGCCTGCTTAAATGAGGGTAATTCTCGAATGATGTGTTTTTGCGTTGGGAAATCCAGAATCTTGAACACCATTGCAGCCCGATGCATACTCATATTGGCGATGATCTGGCTTTCATGGTCTGGATATTCATTGATAAGCAATGCCACATCGCTGATATTCTGATCATTCAGAAAATCGCGAATCTGTAGTTTGTCTTCAGTTGCAATTAACTGCTCAAACTGTTCCTGCAATGTGGGTTGTTCCAGTTCCAAGCTCATGGCCGCAAGTTAATCAAATCCTTAAGTAAACGGGCTTTCTGCATTAACTTGCTGCAGCATGATACTCCCGTTCATTTATATAGCACCATCTGAGAAAGGCGGTCGTGGTGTTTTTACCAGCGAAGCCATTCCTGCCGAAACAGTGATTGAAGTATCTCCCGTATTGGTACTTACTTCTGAGGAACGCAAAGCAGCAGAGACAACGGCTTTATTCAATTATATCTTCGAATGGGGTGATGCTGGTGATGGCGCTGCAGTGGCATGGGGCTATGTTTCTATGTACAATCATCATACGCCAGCAAATTGTCATTATACCATGGATGCCGATTTTGAAACCATTACCATCACTACTGTGCGAGATATTTCAGCTGGTGAGGAGTTATTTATCAATTATCTTGGCGAACCGGATCATGCAGGAGAAACATGGTTTGAGTCTCGCTGAGGATTAGTTTTGCACCACAAAAAAAAAATTCATGAAAAAGCTGCTGTTTGTTTTGAGTGTTCTATGGATGTCGCAGGCAGATGCCCAATTGTATCCCTCAATTCTTCGCTATTTGGTAGCTGATACGGTGAAAGGCGTACAGTATTATACAGAGATTAGAATCCGTCAGACTGAGGACGCAAAAAAGTTTGCTGTTGTTTCAGGCTTGTCAAATAAGGTATCGATTCGTTTCGAGCGTGATAAGAAGGATCGTTCCATAGCTATGGTGGTATTGGCTGAGAAAAAGCAGGCGCAGGTATTGGCAAACGGGCATAATATCTTACCAGAACAAAGCAAGGAGGAATTGGTATTTCGTTGGCCTTATGCTTGGAATGATGAAACCAATTACCGTATACTGATTAGTAGTATTCAGGACTCTGCAGATAAATACACGATCTATACAGGCTATAGCTATCTGCCGGAGCAGCAACAATGGAAATTACTAGGTAGTGCCAAAGTAATGAATGATGGAAGCTATTTACCTCAACCATATTTGGCATTAGATGGAAAGAAATTTGGTAACCTCTTGGTACAAGGCAATACAGCTTGGCTGCAGCAAAATCGCGGTCAATGGATAGAATTAAACAGAGCCAGTGTATTGAATGGCAGTGTTGAGCAAGACGTGTTTTATATAGCGGAAGCATCTGGTATTGCGCCAGATTTAAAAATTAAGGAGAAGGGTAATAAGCCTGTAGTTGATGTAACCAAGCAAGTAGATAGTGCGTATCAGCACGAAGCAGATATTGCTTATATCAAAGCACAGGCTGCTGCAGGGAAGATTGATACAACAGGTTCCGTGGATGGTGTATTTTATCAAATGTTGAAAGAAGGTAATGGCGAGCAAGTACAGTTAACAGATACTGTCACGCTTTTTTATAAAGGCTATCTGATGAAAGATGGAAGCGTCTTCGATCAGACTAAAGATAAGCCGGCAACATTTCCTTTGGCGCGATTAATCAAGGGCTGGCAGCTGGCCGTGCCCAAAGCAAGGGTAGGTGGCAGCATCCGGATTTTCATACCATCCACACTGGCCTATTCTATTCGTAGTAGAAGTAAAGCCATCCCACCCAATAGCATATTGGTATTTGATATTGATATAGTGAGCACCAAGAAACCCGGTTAAGCTTGCGCAAATTTCTTCAGCTGCTTATCGTAGAACCAGGTACCAAAAGGCAGAAATGCAGCTAAACCTGCATACACCAGTCTTTTGAACGGCCAGCGTTTTTCCTGCACCACAATCAAGGATAGCAGCATATAAGCGATGAAGAGGATACCATGTATCCAACCTACAATCTTTACAGCTAGTGGCTCGCCCCAAATGTATTTTAGTGGCATGGCCAAAAACAATAAGAATACCCAAGAGATGGCTTCAGCCATTCCGGTGATGCGCAGTTTACCTAAATTATCAGCTGTCTTAATCATAAAGTCAATGATATAAAAAATCCCACCACGAGGGTGGGATTGATCTATGTAACAAAACCGAATTAAGCGATGCCTTTCAGCTGTTTGATAGCAGCTGTGAGCTGAGGTACCACTTCAAATGCATCGCCTACAATACCGTAATCCGCTGCTTTGAAGAATGGTGCTTCAGGATCCTTGTTGATAACAACGATTACTTTACTTCTGTTCACACCTGCTAAATGTTGTATGGCACCAGAAATACCAATAGCGATATACAGATTTGGTGCAACCTGCACACCGGTCTGACCAACGTGCTCATGGTGTGGTCTCCAATGGGCATCACCTACAGGGCGACTACAAGCTGTAGCGGCACCGAGTGTTTTTGCTAAATCCAAGAGAATACCCCAATTTTCTGGTCCTTTTAAACCGCGACCACCACTTACCACGATATCCGCTTCCGTCAATGGCACTTCACCACTCACTTTATTCACTGCAGTTACTTTCACACGAGAGCTGGCTTCCAGACTCAGTGCGGATACAGCAGCATTGGCATCTATTGTTACGATACTTACGCTGTTAGGGTTCAGTGCAATTACTTTTATTGGTGAATTCACGCTAACATGCGCAAATGCTTTACCAGAGAAGCATGATTTCTTTACCACAAATCCGTTAGAGGTATCAGGTAATGCAATAGCACCTGAAACCAAACCAGCTTTCAAGCGTGCCGCTACACGTCCCGCGATAGCTTTACCAGATTGTGTTTGTGATAGTACTACTACAGTAGCACCAGCAGCATTGGCCGCATCTGCAATACCCTTGGCATATGCTTGTGCATCAAAATGATTGAATACATCATTGGCAGCATGGTGTACTTTGCTCACGCCGTATTTACCCAATGCGCTCAGATCATCCTGCACATTGCCCAATACAATTGCTTCAGCCGCAACACCAAGTTGTTTCGCCAACTGGCTGCCGTAAGACAATGCTTCGTAAGAAGCTTTCTTGATATGTCCTTCAGTCTGGTCTGCAAAAATCAGTACTGACATAAGATTCGTTTTAATGAGTTGATTAAATGGCTTTTGCTTCTTCGTGTAACAGACGTACCAGTTCAGCTACATTGTCTGCAGGTACTAGTTTCACACCGGCTTTTGCTGGTGGCAGTTCAAAACTTACCACGCTTGTCAATGCCTCTACAGCAGCAGGCTCCACCACTTTCAATGGTTTGGTTCTTGCTGCCATGATACCACGCATATTCGGGATGCGTTGCTCAGCTACACCTTTCTGGCAGCTTACCACCAATGGCAATGCCACTTCGCATACTTCTTCACCACCTTCAATCTCGCGTGTAACTGTTGCATTATTGCCTTCCAGATCAAACTTAGTCGCTAAGCTCACGTAAGGCATATCCAACATTTCTGCAACCAAAGCGCCAATAGCTGAGCCATTGTAGTCGATGGTTTCTTTACCAGTCAAGACTAAGTCATAACCACCTTGCTTGGCTATCTCTGCAATCTGCGCAGCAATATAATAGCTGTCGCTACTGTCACCATTCACACGAATGGCTTCATCACCACCTAATGCCAATGCTTTGCGAATGATGGGTTCTGCATCTGCGCCGCCAACGGTTACCATATGCAGGGTAACAGATGCATCTTTTTCTTTCAATTCAATGGCACGCACCAATGCATACCACTCATCATACGGATTGATGATCCACTGAACACCATTCTCATCAAACTTCGTATTGCCATCTTTAAAGGCAATTTTGGAAGTAGTGTCTGGTGTTTTGCTAACGCAGACTAAGATTTTCATATGAAGAAATTTAGGATAGTTGTTTATGCAACTATTTACAAATATAGCAGCAAAAAGTTTGCGGCAAAGTTGCAACCCTAAAAAAACTGTGAAAATGGAGTTTTCCACCGCCAGATAGCCATCCGGCTTATTTTTGCGACATGGACAGAATCGCCCGCATTCTCGAGTTTTTGGAGAAACAGCCTAAGGATAATTTTCTCCGTCATGCACTGGCTTTAGAGTACACCAAACTGGATAAGGATGCAGAGGCCAAAGCTCTTTTTCTGGACATCCTCACAGAAAGCCCTGATTATGTGGGCTCTTATTACCATCTCGGGAAGCTATTGGAAAAGCTGGGTGAAACAAATGCCGCTATTGAGTGGTATGAGAAGGGAATGGCAGCAGCCAAAACAGCCAAAGACCAGCATGCTTACAATGAGCTGCAGGCCGCTTACGAAGACCTCGCTTACTAGGGTTTATCCACATTGCATTTTTTAAGTTCTTGAATTGGGGAGTATTTGTACTTTCGAAATGTATAAGTACTTATATAATTTATGCAATTCTATCGTGATCTCGGATTTCTGGTGATGGGTAGCCGACTCCGGCGACTGAGTGAAACCTTTATTCAAGATGTGAACCAAGCCTATGCGCAGCGCGGAATTGCTTTCGATGCGTCTTGGTTTCCGGTATTCTATTTTTTATCACAGCAAGACGAAGTGTCTATCAAGGATATTGCCGATGCATTGAATGTATCACATTCGGCTATGAGCCAGTTGGTGAGTGCGTTGCAGAAAAAAGGATTGGTGAAGTCGGTTGTTTCTGCTGCAGACGCCAGAAAGAAAGTGATTACGCTTACTGCGAAAGGAAAAAAATTACTGGAGCAAATTCAGCCCGTGTGGCGTGCGTTGGAAACAGCGATGGCTGGGTTAACAGCATCAGGAAAAGAGAGTGCCAAAATATTGCAAGCACTCACGCAGATAGAGAAAGCATTGGAGCAAGATTCTCTAGTAAACAGAATTACACAAGCATTACCCTAACGATTGACTATGAGCTATAACTATTTACCCTTAGACAGTAAGTGGCTGCATTTTGAGCAGGTGAAGAACTTGCTCGACTTTCAGCAACAGGTATCCATTACTTACGATGCGCATGAGAAAATTCTGCGTTGCCGCGAATACCTCGATGGTAAAATGGCAGAAGCGGATCAAACCTATTATGGTATCAATACAGGCTTTGGTTATTTACAGCATGTACGTATTGATGCGGACTCTATTGAGCAGTTACAGTATAACCTGATTGTATCCCATGCTTGTGGTATGGGTGAAGAAGTACCTAGTGATATTGTGAAGTTGATGCTGATGCTCAAGATTAAGAGCCTGAGTTATGGCCACAGTGGTGTGCAGATTGATACCGTGAAGCGATTGATGGATATGTACAATCATGAAGTGCTGCCTATTATTTATACCCAAGGTTCTTTAGGCGCATCTGGTGATTTGGCGCCACTCAGTCACTTAAGTCTGCCCTTGTTAGGTTTGGGTGAAGTGTATTACCAAGGAGTAAAAAGAGATACCGCTTCTGTATGGAAAGAATTGGGCTGGGAACCTATTCACTTGCAAAGCAAGGAAGGACTAGCACTCATCAACGGTACCCAGTTCATGAGCGCCTATGGTTTGTATTGTTTGAAAAAAGCTGAACGTTTACTAGCTTTAGCAGACATGATTGCTGCACTTTCTTTTGATGCATTTGATTGTGTGCAGGAACCTTTACATCCATTGATTCATCAGATTCGAGCGCATAAAGGGCAGGTAAAAGCAGCACAACAGATAGCAAATTACCTCAAGGGAAGTGCTATTGCTACACAAGCCAAATCACAAGTACAGGATCCTTACTCTTTCCGTTGTGCACCGCAAGTGCATGGCGCTTCGCAGGATGTATTTGAAACAATGCTCAATGTCTTTATGCGTGAGATCAATTCTGTAACGGATAACCCAAATGTCTTTCCTGAGGAGGATATGATTGTGAGCGGTGGTAATTTTCACGGACAACCATTGGCATTGCATCTCGACTTTCTGAGCATTGCCATGAGTGAAATTGCCAATATCAGTGAGCGCAGAACTTATCAGCTGATAAGCGGACAAAGAGGACTGCCTTTATTCTTAGTTAAGGAAGCAGGACTCAATAGCGGCTTTATGATTCCCCAATACACAGCTGCAGGCATTGTGAGTGAAAACAAACAATTGTGTACACCTGCATCTGTAGATAGTATTTCATCTTCCAATAATCAGGAAGACCATGTGAGCATGGGAGCCAATGCGGCTACCAAGTGCTGGCGTGTATTACAAAATGTTGAGCGTGTGTTGGCCATAGAATTACTTAGTGCTGCACAGGCTTTGGATTTCAGAAGACCTTTGCAAAGCTCACCTGTGTTGGAAAAAATGCACAAAGCTTTCCGAGAGCAAGTCAGCTTTAACGAGAAAGACAGAATTCTGCACAAGGATATGCAGCAGGCTGTTCAATTCATTCAATCTTATACCTTTTAATTGCTTTTTATGAAATACGATCCTATCAAATATGCTACGCCCAAAGGCAATACCCTCAACTGTAAAGGCTGGGTACAGGAAGCAGCATTACGTATGCTCCTGAATAATCTTGATCCTGCTGTTGCAGAAAGACCAGATGATTTGATTGTGTATGGTGGCAGAGGGAAAGCGGCCAGAAATTTTGAAGCACTGGATAAGATTATTGCCGGCTTGAAAATCTTGGAGAACGACGAATCACTGTTGATACAAAGTGGTAAACCCGTGGGCATCTTGAAAACACATGCGGATGCACCGCGTGTACTCATTAGTAATTCGCAATTGGTGCCTAATTGGGCTAATTGGCAGCATTTCACTGAGCTGGAGCAAAAGGGCTTGATGATGTACGGACAAATGACTGCGGGCTCGTGGATTTATATCGGTTCACAAGGTATTGTACAAGGTACTTATGAAACTTACGCAGCTGCTGCCGACAAACATTTTGGTGGCACACTCAAAGGCACGTTGAATGTAACTGCCGGGCTTGGCGGTATGGGTGGTGCACAACCTCTGGCCATCACCATGAATGAAGGCGTGGCTTTGATTGCAGAAGTAGAGGAGTGGCGTATTGATAAAAGATTGGAGACAAAATACCTCGATGAAAAATTTACGGATATTGATGCGGCGATTGATCAGGCCATGCAATACAAGCAGCAGGGTGTAGCCAAGAGTATTGGTGTATTGTGCAATGCTGTTCAGCTATTGCAAAGATTGTTAGAACGTAATATCATTCCTGATACTTTAACGGATCAAACTTCTGCGCATGATCCATTGATTGGTTATATTCCTCATCAGTTGGGTAATGAGGCTGCCAATGAATTGCGTGCGAAAGATCCAGAAACTTACACACGCATGAGTTATGCATCCATGTATCACCACGTTCAATTGATGGTTGCATTGATGGATAATGGCGCCATCACATTTGATTATGGCAACAATATCCGCGCACGCGCAGCAGAGTATGAAAAAGAACATGGGGTGCATGCGGGCATTACTGCAACTGTTGCAGGCAGAAATTTTGATTTCCCCGGATTTGTGCCAGCGTATATCCGTCCTCTATTCTGCGAGGGTAAAGGTCCGTTCCGTTGGGCTGCTTTGAGTGGTGACCCAGCTGATATTGCTGTAACGGATCAGCTCATTATGGAAATGTTCCCTGAGAACAAGGGCATGTTGCGCTGGATGAAAATGGCCAAAGAAAAAATTGCGTTTCAAGGTTTGCCTGCGCGTATTTGTTGGTTGGGACAAGGAGAAAGAGAAAAGGCTGGTTTGGCATTTAATGAATTGGTACGCACAGGGAAAGTTAAAGCACCAATCGTGATTGGTCGCGACCACTTGGATACAGGTTCTGTTGCTTCTCCAAATAGAGAAACTGAAGCCATGCTGGATGGTAGCGATGCTGTTGCAGACTGGCCCATCTTAAATGCATTGGTCAATACAGCAGGTGGTGCTAGCTGGGTATCACTTCATCATGGTGGTGGAGTAGGTATGGGCTATTCCATTCATGCAGGTATGGTGATTGTTGCTGATGGCACTGATGGAGCTGCAGCCAGATTAGCACGTGTGCTGCGAAATGATCCAGGTATGGGTGTCATCAGACATGCAGATGCTGGTTACGAAATTGCAAAAGCTACTGCAAAAGCACACGGTTTAGGAATGGATGTATAATTCGGCTTAATCAGCTTGATAATAACCTTCATTCAAGCCAAAATGTCTTTCAGGCGCACGTTCTTCAATTTCGTGAAAAGCGTTTGGAGATAAGCCCGTTAAGTCTTTGTATTCTTTGGCTAGATGTTGGTGATCATGATAGCCGCATTCCATAGCAATACGAAGCCAATCAAGATGTGGATAGGTGTTTTTCAATCTGAATGCCCGATCAAAGCGAATGATCCTTTGATACAGTTTCGGATTGATACCCGTTCTCTCCTTAAATCTTCTTTCCAACTGCCTTACACTTAGGCAGGCTTCTTTAGCAATGGTATCCATGCTCATTTGATGAGGTGAAGACAATAAAATTGCAAACGCATCATCGATTGGTAGGCGAGATTTTTTTTCCTTTCGTATTAAACTTCGAACAAAATCTTGCACAATGGATAATATAGTGGTGTAATCCTTAGCTGCACGAAGCAATTCATTCACTTGTTGCAGATCACCTTTAATAAAATAACGAGCATCTGCATAGGTATTGGTGAGCTCATCGGCTGGAATACCCGTAAGTCTGTAGATAGCACCAGGCCAGAAGATCACTTGTACTACCAGAAAATTCGCTCCAATAAACCGGTTAGTGACCTCTGAAAACTGTCCATATAAAACAACCGGCACATCTTTCACCTCTCTTCCATCAGAAGCATAGGTTATACTTTCCGTGTCGTAGGGATAAAATGCCAAACAATGTTCCGGCCTTGGTGGGTAGGCTTTGAAAGGCAGTGGCTGGTTGGCATCAAACTGCAGGTGTACAATGCGCAGCAATTGCACATAATCCGAAATATCGGCAGCAGGTGTAAAGTCTTTTAGTAACAAGCAGCAGAAATGCTCAGTTAATATACACTTATTTCTATAAGCTCAATGGCGGGCCAACCACTTTCATATCATGTGCAGCATGAATCTTATTCATTTCTGCCTCACTGGGTCTTTCTTTTAGACTATTCATCAATACAAAAAATTCCTCCATCTTGCCTGCTGGTTGCAGCATATAAATGAGTCTGCCTTTATCGGATAATTGAATCCAGGTGTGTGGAATACCGCGGGGCAGAAAGATGGTTTGTCCGGCTTGCAGCTGATGTGTCTCATCGCCTACGACAAAGCGGTAGCTACCTTCGATAACGGTGAATATCTCATCTTGCTTAAAATGAATATGCAGTGTAGGGCCTACTTTATCAAAGCCTGTGTAATCAAAAACAGATAATTGACCTCCAGTATCTTTTGAAGATATCTTCAGGTCATTCGGGTGTACGCCCAGAAACTTGATGGTATCACCAAATCTAGATTTACCTGCATCTATTACAAATGGTTTTGGGTTCGATTGCTGCGCCTGCGCTTCAACAGTTTTTAAGAAGGTTAAAGCGGGTAAGGTCAATAATGATTGGCGGATGAATTGCTTTCTTTTCATGGTCAGTGTTTGTACCATAAAATTGAAAGCCAGGGCCTATGCACTAGTGGTAAAAAAACGACATTTTTTTACTTCCTGTAAATAAATCAGCTAAAGATTAATTGGCGATGAAAGTAAATGAAGGTGTTGTGCTAGGTGCAATAGGGTTTCTAAAAATATAGGTATAGCTTTTTCCAGCTTGTAATGTTTGTGTGTTAGAAGTAATAATACCCACACTGCCTGTAGTAAAAGGTGCACGTGCTTCTAAGGTTACAGAACCCGGATCTACATTAGTGTAAGCGGCAACGCCAGCCACATTTTGTTGATCATTGAACGACCTGCTGCCGGCAATGCTTGTGCCACTACTTAAAGAAAAACCTGCATTGCCTTGGGTATTGGCCAGATGCAAGACGTTAATCTTGGCTTTACCAGAAGCGGGTGTGGGATCATCAACAGTTTGTGAAGCTTTTACGCTGGCACTTAGATCTGCAAAGACAACCGTGTTATATGAATTTGCAGCAGCAGTAATGCTCACTGTAGATAAAGCGCTACTAGCACTGCTACCTTTTACTTCAATTGTAACAGTACCTGATTTAGTGCTGATATAAGTGTTAGATAAAGCGTAACTACTAATGGTGGATACTATCGCTCCATTGAACTTAACCTCCATTGCACCCAAGTCAGGTACTCCATGAATTACTCGTACAAAAGCAGTACCTGCGGCTGGTGTTTCATTTTTCTTGCAGGAAAAGAGGCTAAAAGAGAAAAGGACTATGACGATGCTTGCTAATAGGCGCATATACAAATTTTGATAAAGATATTATTTCGGCTGAAATGCTTTTTCAAAACAGCGGGACTTTGTAAATTGACTAAAACCTAGCACATGACAGCACAGCCCTGGAGCCAGCTGCGGAAATTTTGCTTCCGCTTCTATGCCATTTTTTTTGCTTTATGGATTATACCCATATCGCTGGAAATTTTACCCGGTATCAATATGCTGATGGGATATATCTATCAGGCAATAGACGCTCTTTCTGGTTTGTTCAACAAATGGCTATGGCATATCGAGCCAGCTAAGCTTCCACCAAATGGTAATGGTGATTTTCCGGAAATGTGGATGAGTGCGTTTACTTTCTTATTGCTCTCTTTTATCGCTGCCTTGATATGGAGTGTAATTGATAGAAAGCGAAGCGACTACCAACGATTGGAATATTGGGTTGTACAGATGGTGCGCTATTTCATCATCTTCAACGGATTCTCTTACGGTCTGGTGAAAGTATTCGGATTGCAATTTACTTTCCCTAGTCTTAGTCAGCTTGCAACGCCCTTGGGCGATTTTCTACCGATGCGTTTGTCATGGATGTTTCTCGGCTATTCTTATCCATACCAATTTTTCTCAGGCGCTATTGAGTTGTTTGCTGCTTTGCTTTTATTGTTCCGACCTACAGCCACACTGGGAGCGCTTGTGTCGGGTGGCGTATTCATCAATGTGATGATGCTGAATCTCGGTTACGATATTCCGGTGAAAGCCAACTCCATCATGCTAGTGGTATTCTGTTTGTATTTGCTCGCGCATGAATTGCCTAGGTTGATTGCTTTCTTTTTCAAGCAGGAAGCATGGCCTAGTCAGATATTTATTTTCCCATTTGAAACCAAAAAGGGTAGAAGAATTGCACGTATTGCTAAGTGGACTTTGGTCTTGTATGTACTAGGCATCAATCTTATGATGGATATGAATGGTGCAAATAAATCGCAAGCAAAAGACACACCGATCAAGCAAGGGATATATGAAGTGTTGGAGCATCAAATAAATGGACAAGCCATTACACCAGATCAACCTGATTCTGTGTACTGGCAGAATATTGTTTTCGATGTATCCTCTGGAGGTAGCATCAAAACTGCAGATACTCGTTTCCGTCAGCGCTATGGAAGGAGTTATTTTCATTACAAGCTGGATAGTGCCTCAAATACCATCGCTTTGCGAAAAGCTGGCACAGATCGTCTGCCTTTGATACAATTCCGTTATCAGTACAAAGACTCTGTATATCTGGTACTTACGTCTTATCCTGATTCTGCTGCCAGAAAGCTGTTATTGAAAAGACGGTTAAAAGGATTTCCTCTGGCAGAAAAGCAGTTTCATTGGATTTCTGAGCAAAATCGTTAGTGGTTGTACAAAAAATCCTAATTTACTGGTACGCGTAGTGCGGATGATTAGCCAACATCTAAAACGATTGCTATGAGCCAAACAATGGTGATTGATGCTGTATTGCTGAAAGAATGGGTGCGTGAGCGCCTTTCTGTTGAGGCAATTGAAGAGCGATTGCAGCAAAGAGGATTGGATATTGAGTTGATACAAGCACATATTCAAGCCTATAAAAAACATTGCTATGCACAGAAGCAGTTCAATGGATTTATATTTTTAGGTATTGGCGCCTTTCTGGGTTTTCTCAGTTGTGTACTTACCCTGCTCAACCCTTGGCCGGAGCTAAGTAGTTTTACATTGTATGGTTTCACCGGCTTGGGTGTTACATTTATTTTTATTGGACTTTACTGCATATTCGAATAGCTATGCAATACATGGTCATAGAAAAATTTATGCCGGGTAGGGTAAAGGATCTGTACCAACGTTTTGCAGAAACGGGTAGAATGTTACCAGAGGGTGTTGTCTATATCGATAGTTGGATTAGCAAAGACCTAACTCGGTGTTACCAATTGATGGAAGCAGATTCATTGGAAGACTTGAATCTCTGGATTGCTAATTGGGATGATCTTGCCGATTTTGAAGTAATTCCCATTATCAGTTCCGAGGAAGCAAGAGCCAAAGTACTTGGCCACTAATTAACCTAGGACATATACAGATATGGGATGCTCATCTACTTCAATGATAGTTGTGGATTGGACATAGGGTGCAATATGTTGTACAAAATCTCTGGCGATGATTCTTTGGGGTGTTGCAAGTATGATGGTTGTTTGTAGGGAAGCATAGTGTTGTATCAAACGCATTAAGTCTTTGAAGTCGCCATCTCTGTAGTTTACATCACTCATCAATACACAATCCGCTTCAGGCCATGCATGATTGGTGGCCCAATCGAAATGCTGTTGAGCAACATGTTGGTATAGTGATGCATGATGCTGCATAAACCATTCCATTGCATCTCTTGCGTGATCCGTAATTAATACTGAAGCTGCTGCTGATGCTGTAAAGAAAGCAGGTAGGCCAAGGCCTGCACCAAATTCCACAACGGATTTGTTTTCATAAACCTGTTTATTGTTTGCTAAGAATGCTGTGAGTGCTTTTGCAGATGGCCATATTCTTGCCCAGAAGGGGAAGGGTGTTTCCTGGTCTTGTGTTTTATACCATTCTTGCACAGCAGCTTCAACAGGAAGCTGGAGCTTGATGGTTTGATCGCCAAAAACGAATTCTTGCGTTGTCGAGGGAAACATCCTGTACTTATTGAATAAAGTACACTTTACTGATCTTCCCTTTCTGAATCGTATAAATAGCAACAGCTTTCAAGGGTTGAGGACCAAAGCCACTTACGCTTTCATGATCAATTACTGTGTTACCTTCTACAATTCTGTTGACCAATGTGCAGTGCAGATTAGGCACTTGCTGAAACATGGAACCATATTCCTTGCGCATGGCTTCCTTACCTTTGGACATCAATTTTCCTGGAAACATGTAGATCTCTACACTGTCGCTATACGGTTCCAGAAAAGCATCAATGTTTCTGGCATTGTACGCATCCAATTGTGCCTGAGCTAGTTGTTCGGGTGTTTTGCTGGTCTGCGCGCTTACTTTTGTCAATCCAAACAGGGCTAACAATACAATGGGTAACAATCTTTTTCGCATTGGCTAAAATTAGGTATTCCCATTTCAGAAAATTGGTATTTTGTTGCAAATTATTTTATGCAACTGCACCTGAGACTATTGACAACTGCGCTCTTACTTAGCTGCGCAGTATTGGCACAAACCGAAAAGCCAAAGTCCATACATCAAAAGCATTCGAAAAAGCCAGTACAGGTGGTAGAAGCTTCCTGTGGGCAATGCAAATTCAAATTGCCGGGTAAGTCATGCGATTTGGCTGTGCGCATTGATGGAAAAGCTTACTTCGTCGATGGCACTAAGATCGATGATCATGGGGATGCACATGCGGAAGATGGTTTCTGTGAAGCTATTCGCAAAGCCGAAGTGCAGGGAGAAGTTGTTAACGGTCGTTTTAAAGCAACTTATTTCAAGTTGCTACCTGAAAAGAAAGCCAGTCAACAATAAATACATTTTGTATGCAAGCTACAGCCTGTCAGAACTGCGATACACAGCTAGAAGCAGGATATTGCTTTTGTCCTAACTGCGGACAAACAGTAGACACGCATCGTTTTACCATGGGCCATTTTTTGCATGAAGCGGGTCATGCATTTACACATGCAGATAAAGGCGTTTTCTTTTTAATCAAAGAATTAGCACTAAGGCCAGGTAGGGTTTTGAAAGAATATATCGTTGAAGGAAAGCATAAACGCTATTTTAATCCCTTCACATTCATGTTGTTGATGTCTGGTCTGCTGCTGTTTTTTACCATAGTTTTTAAGCCTTATGATACAGATACGATGGGCATGACAAAAGCTGATGCAAAACAGTATTATGCACAGATGCCACAGGCGCAGAAGATTATGGAAAGGCAGAAAAGGTTTGCTGTATTTATGGAACAGAATACGAAAATCATATCGCTGATTTCTGTGCCAATGACGGCTTTTATTTTCTGGTTATTCTTCCGAAAGAAAGGGTTGTATTATGCAGAGCACTTGGTGGCGTCATTGTTTCTCACAGGCTTTTTTACCATATTCAACACCCTGATGACGCCGGTTATGGCAATGCTGAAGGGGTCTGCCATATACCTCAAGGTGAGTCTATTGCCCTTATTCTTTCAGGTAATCTATTTCGGGTGGGCCTATTATCCATTTCTGGCGGCACAGGGTAATGTCCAAAAATGGAAAGTTTATTTTGTATCCTTGGCTAACGTGCTCATATGGTCGCTGCTTTGGGTATTGGTAGGTGCGGTGTATATGATGATTTCTTTTATCACTGTTTAATACGTTTAAAACCAGATGATGTTCAAATTGGGAAAAACTTTAGCAGCTTTTCTGTTTGTTGTATTGATGACAGAGCAAGCTAGTGCGCAGACGAAAGGAAAACTTTTCATCATCGGTGGTGGTGATCGTACATTGGGCTTGATGCAATGCATGGTTCAGACAGCGGGTATGCAAAAGAATGATTATGTAGCTGTGCTGCCTATGTCGAGTGCAGAACCAGATACAGCATTTCATTATTTTGCTGAAGACCTTAAGCAGGTATACAAAGGCAAAATTCTACAGCTGCACTTTACTAAAGCAGATACAGCCAATCAAGAAAAACTGCAACAGTTATTACAGGCAAAACTCATTTTTATTACTGGTGGAGATCAGGAGCGATTCATGCGGGTAGTGGCCAATACACCAATTGAGCGGACAATTCAGCACGCATATGTAAAAGGTGCGATGATTGCAGGCACCAGTGCCGGTGCTGCTGTGATGAGTGAACACATGATTACAGGCAATGAGTTAACAGATACTGTTTACAGACCTACTTTCAGAAAAGTTTGGCACAACAATATCGAATTGTCGCGCGGTTTGGGTTTGATTCGCTCGGCCATCATTGACCAGCATTTTATTGTGCGTAGTCGTTACAACCGCCTATTCAGTGCGATTGCCAAGTATCCAAACCTGCTTGGAATTGGTATAGATGAGGCTACTGCAATTCTGGTAGAAGGCAATACTGCTACAGTTTGTGGCGAAAGTCAGGTAGTGGTGATGCGGGATATCCGAGGACTCAATACCACAGACCCAAAACGCGTGTATTGGGATAGTCTGCAAGTTTCGTTATACATATCCGGACAGTCCTTCTCCTTGCGTAGACCATAATTTTCTGTATTTTGGAGCAAACGATTGTTATGCCCCCAACTTCACCGCTTGGACAGTTTCTGCATTGGGAAGCTGCTACACCGCATGATATTTT
>JAIETM010000002.1 GCA_019745155.1 Chitinophagaceae bacterium
GCCTTATTCCACCCGTTGTTCTTTCTAGATTTGAATTAATCCTATTTATTAAATTTATTGATTTGTAAACATAGGATTGGGTTTGCTGCTATGCTGGCTGACGAATAAATACTCATCTTTTTGTTCGCTATCATCAGCAGTTCCAGCCGACGTAATTCTATTTAGCTTTTTGTTGTTAACTTCATCTTCATATTTTCAATCAGCAGCGGTACCGGGCTGGACGTTCAATGAATACCAGCACAGCAGCAAGCCCTGTCCGTTAGACTTCGATAAACCCCAAAAACCAAATTTCCCACTCATCCCTTTTTAAAAGCAACTGCTCAATAAAACTTGGCCGAAACAAAAAGATGCATTTACTTTGAATTTAAAAGTACTTTTTAATGAAGGAAGAAAAGGACGCACTCAGGGATATTGCCGAGATCCGCTCCATGATGGAAAGGTCTTCTAAATTCCTATCCCTCTCCGGAGGAACCGGTGCCCTGGCTGGTGTTTATGCATTAGCCGGTGTCTATATTGTGCATCAATTATTGGGTTTTGCACCAAAGGATATCCTGAATACAGGCGGACAAACACAATTGTCGGCTTTATTCATTGTAGCCGCCTTGGTCTTAGCCTTATCTATCACTACTGCTGTTTATTTCTCTTTGCAGAAAGCCACCAGAAATGGAGAACCCTTTTTTACACCAGCAGCCAAGCAACTCTTATGGCATATGGCTGTACCCTTGGTTTCAGGCGGCATATTTGCACTGATAGCAATGGATAAGGGTTGGTTTGGTTTATTAGCGCCCATTACCCAGATCTTCTATGGTATTGCTTTATTCATGGCAGGAAAATATACCTATGCAGAAGTGAAGAGTCTGGGATTACTCCAAATACTGCTTGGCTTGATCGGATTGTACTGGATACCCGGCGCATTGATCTGCTGGGCAATTGGATTTGGTGTATTACATATTATTTACGGCATCTACATGCATATTCGCCATAAGTAATGGAGATTTCTATCGACGGATTATATAAGGCTTTTGATCATCGTATCCGCTTGGGTATCATGAGTGCATTATCTGTAAATGATGCGCTGGATTTTAATGCATTGAAAACATTACTCAACCTAACCGATGGCAACCTAGCCAGTCATATTAAAGCGTTGGAAAGAGAACAATATATCGTGGCAAAAAAATCATTCATTGAAAAAAAACCCAACACACAATACTCAGTAACACGTGCCGGCAGAAAAGCTTTTGAGCAACACCTGAAAGCATTAGAAAAACTGATCAAAACACAGAAATAATTTTTTTACCCAAACACTTTGCAATTCAAAGTTCTTTTTAAAAAAACCAATATGGAAACTACACTCACCCAACAGATACAAGCCCACCTGGATCAACCAGAAAAAATAGAGCAACTGTATCGCGAACAGCCTAAACAATTTACGCAAGCATTTGATGCCGTCTATCCACAAATTGCCGAAACAACGATTGCGGCTGTTTGGCGTGCAAGATTACAGTATACAAAAGAAAGCATGATTGCGTTTGGACAAAAATCAGAATGGATCTTGGTCTTTGTATTAAGTATGCTAGCAGGCTTTGCTGCAAGACTACCCCTGTTTTGGTTAATTGGCGACCAACAGCCGGAATGGTACCAACAGCACATTGGCTTTCTGGTCTTTCCTTTTTTGTTGGTCTATTTTGCTTACAAGCAATCCATACCCAAACAACAATGGTTATTGGTTGGCGGCGCATATCTTTTTGCTTTTGTATTGAATGAATGGGTAACCAAGAATAGCCAGACACAAATACTCAGCAGTATTCACTTGCCCATATTATTTTGGTTATTGCTTGCTTTTGTATTCAGACAAGACGGTCGCGCAGACCGCATGGCTTATTTGCGTTTGAATGGAAACCTGCTCCTCTTATCCGGATTAATCCTGATTGCAGGCGGCATGGTTACCGGTGTTACGATGGGCTTGTTTGAATTACTGGGTATCAAAATAGGTGATTGGTATTTTCAAAACATCCTACCCTTTGGTTTACCCGCTGTTCCCATTATTGCAGCCTACCTGAATGAAAACAATCCCAATCTTGCCGGAAAGATTACACCCGTGTTGGCCAATCTGTTTGGTCCGGTTGTGTTGTTGATTCTCTGGGTATACTTGGGAAGCATGGTGGTGGTGGGAAAAGATCCTTATAACGATCGCGAGTTCTTACTACTCTTTAATGTGGTGTTATTGGGTGTGATGTTGATCATCTTTTTTATTGCCGCAGAAAACACCACACAACAATTACAAAAATGGAATGCTTGGTTATTAACCTTATTGGCCACAACAACCATATTGGTCAACACTATTGCACTGTCCGCAATCGTTTTCAGAATTAGCCAATGGGGTTTTAGTGCAAATCGTTTAGCGGTGTTGGGCGCAAATCTCTTATTGCTCGTCCACCTCATCATGATCTGTGAACGGCTGTACAGACAACTGCGCGAAACGGGCTCACAGCAGTCTTTGCTGCAAACCATTGTTTCTTTTTTACCGGTGTATGCGGTTTGGGCGGCAATAGTCTGTTTTATTTTTCCTTTCGTATTTTAATTATCACGCGTATCATAAAGGAGCCCCAATGAAGGGGCTCTTTTTTGTAGGGAATATTGGTGTGTAGACAAGTATTTACTATTGATTCAGTCATGATTATACGTATATTTGAAAAAAACACACGTGTTATGACTACGAAATTGACACTTACCGTTGAAAAAGACGTTATTGAACGCGCTAAGTCATACGCAAAGGAGTCGGGCAGAAGCCTTTCAGAAATTATTGAACAATACCTGAATACCATAACGCAAGAAAACAGCACACAACAGCTTTCGCCAAGGTTAAAAAAACTGGTTGGCGCGGTTAAATTGCCAAAAGACTTCGATGAAAAAAAGGAATTACAAACCTATTTTGAAAAGAAACATGTATGAAAAAGGTTTTTGTTGACACCAATATTTTGGTAGATCTATTGGCCGACCGAAAGCCCTTTAGCAAGTATGCGGTTGAAATTTTTAATGCCTCAGAAAACAAAAAAGCAAAACTGTATACATCTTCTCATTCTATAGCAACGACTTACTATTTATTAAAGAAGTTTTTAGATGATAAAGCGCTTCGAAAAACGCTTTTAGGATTGTTAGAATATGTATCCGTTATACCAGTTGACACGGAAGTGCTCTCAAAAGGACTTAGATCAAAGCACAAAGATTTTGAAGACGCAATTCAAATAAATTGTGCATCATCCATCGACAAAGCCTATTGTATTGTAACAAGAAATGTAAAAGACTTTAAAGCAAGCGAATTACTTGTATTAAGTCCAGACGAGCTGTGCGCTAAACTGTAGCGGTTTCTTATAATTTAACTTAAAATAGGTCCTTTTAAAATTTAATCAATACGCTTATCATAAAGGAGCCCCCATGATGGGGCTCTTTTGTATTTTTAAGAAAGCACCAAACACAAAATCATGGAACAACAACAAGCCATTCGTACAGCCAGACTTGCGGGATTGTGGTATTTGCTGCTCGCGATTTCGGGTATGCTTGGCTTTCTATTGTTCCATGGGCAAATATTTGTGAAAGATAATCCCGCTCAAATCCTGAACAACCTAATTCAGAAAGAATCTGTTGCAAGCATTAGGTTGGTGATGGAATTGATCATCATTGTATCGCAGTCACTTGCGGCATTCTATTTTTATAAACTATTCGTCAAAAGAGATGCAACTGCTGCGCTTGCTTTGTTGATCTGGGGCACCGTGAATGCGGTGCTGATTACCATCAGCGCTATATCTATGAGCGTAGCGATTGACCTTGCACACAACAGCACCATCGCGCTTCAAGAAAAACTACCACTGATACAAGTATTGAGTAATATCATTGGTGAGGTCTGGTCTGTTGGCGGACTTTTCTTCGGACTCTGGCTCTTGCCCATGGGCTATATCGTGATCAAACACAAAACAATGCCCACTTGGCTTGGCTACACACTGTTGCTGGGCGGACTAGGTTATCTCCTACAAACATTCCTGAAATCTGCCGGCTATCAAAACAGCAATCTTGGATTACTGGTGATGCCCGCAACCATTGGCGAACTGTGGATGATTGTTTATTTGCTTGTTTGGGGTATTCGTCCAGTAAAATCAACGGCATAAAAAACAATCCTTTGAATCAGCAGATCAGGCGACAGCTTACACTATTTGTCAACCCTACAGATGCTCAGGAAATTGAAGCTGTTCGCAATCGGTTCAATCCAATTCAACAGGAATTAATCGCCTGTCATGTGACAATTTGCAGAGAAGATGAGATTGACAATATCGAAGCAACACTCGCCAATCTACAAAAACTCAATTCGATCGAAATTTCTATCAACTTCGGAAGGCTAATAAGATTTGACAATGGCAAGGGAGTTATGTTACCAGCGTACGGTGATAATGAATCTTTTCATCAACTACGTACGAAGATTTTAACCGGCGTAGTGGAAACCATCCGCAGACCAGAGCCACACATTACTTTAATGCATCCAAGAAATTCAAGCTGCACAGATGAAATATTTGAGGAAATTCAAAAGCAAAATTTTCCTTCTAAAATTGCTTTTACTCAAATAAGCTTAATAGAACAAATTGATGGTGGAAAATGGTCGGTTTTGCAAGAATTTCCGATCTACTAAAGTACAAAATTGGCAATCCCTCCAATGCGCTTCTGTTCAAAACAGCAAAGCTCATTCAAGGAAAAACAGAAGCGCAAGGCGCATAAATGTCGCAACCCTACATAACACACTTACCAAAAAGTGTGTATGCTTTTACTGTCTTTAACTTGCTCGGGCCAACAGATTGTTAGAGTTTTGAATACAAGTCAAACCAACCATCTTATCATCATGCAGATAGCCATCATCGGAACGGGTAATGTAGGCGGCGCACTGGCCACCAAGTGGGCAAATGCGGGCCACACTATTTTATTGGGTACACAAGATACCAGCTCATTTAAGGGCAAGCATTTACTAAGCAATCCAAATACTTCGGTTCATACCATTGCAGAGGCAGTACAACAGGCAGAGCTTGTTTTACTCGCAACTCCAGCGCCTGCGGCTATTGCTGTTGCGCAATCTTTGGGCGACACAAGCGGCAAGATCATTATTGATGCCATGAATGTGGTAATGAATCGGGGTCCGCAGGGTTTTAGCAATACTGCAGACGCCATATTGGCCAACACGAACACCAAGGATGTGGTGAAATGCTTCAATACCACAGGATTCAATAATATGCAAGACACCAATTATGATGGTGTAGCCCTGGATGCATTTGTTGCGGGCGATAGTGTTCGGGGAAAAGATGCCGCCAAACAATTGGCAAAAGATGCCGGTTTTGCAGAGTGTTATGATGTTGGTGGGAATGATCGCTTTAACTTGATGGAGCAGTTTGCATTTTTCTGGATTAATCTCGCCATGTTCCAGGGTATGGGAAGGGAAATTGGATTCAAGCTATTGAAGCGATAGGATCATTTACCCTAAGCGTATTGGTTGAGTTAAGCAGATTGCGTAATTTAAATGGTGCAAAAGACAAGTGGTTTCGATCACCCACACAAGCATCTCCCATGCAGGCCGATATTGCTCAATACCACGCAGGGCTTCCTGCGCACGAAAGACATGTTTGTATCCACCTAGCAGAACACATTAACCGCTACCTACTCGATGCTTCAGCCAAAGTTTGGCATGGTCATCCGGTTTGGTTTATAGAAGACAACCCCATAGTTGGTTATAGCAAACAAAAGCAAGGCATTCAATTATTGTTTTGGAGCGGACAATCATTCGATGAACCATCGCTAAAGCCTGAGGGCAAATTCAAAGCAGCTGCATACTATTTACAAGATACAGCAGACTTGCCATCAGCAGAACTGAGCGCATTATTAAAAAAAGCCCAGGAGATACAATGGGATTATAAAAACCTGGTTAAACGGAAGGGGATATTGGAAAGACTTACATGATCAAAACCGAATACAGTATTTTTATTTCATGAAAAGGAAAGCGTTATTTTTTATTCTATTCTTGTGCTGTTTGGGTTTCAGTAAGCTGAAAGCACAAGAGTACAAGTCTTTTATTGGTACATGGAGAGTGAATTACTGGAAAGACGAAAAAATGTATTTCAATACAGAAACAGACTCTGTGGCGTTTTTTAATTTGGACTCAACAACCGCTCTAAATGACGCACAAAAACAAGCTGCTAAATTTTTTGCTAGGATGATGAGGGCCGAGGTTTTTCTTATTTTTTCTGCTAACAACACCGCAATGTTTAAAATGCCAGGCATAGAAGCAGAAAAATATTCTGTGAGAATTGATAAAGCAAACAAAGCGATGATTTTAGCAGAAACAAATTCTGAAGAAGAGAAGGAGGACGAGTCCCTTACTTTTCAAATAAAAGGAAACATCCTTGTTTGCAAAATATCGCAGGAGGAGGGGTTTATTGAGCTGGGGTTCAAAAAAGTAGGAAAATGAATTCAAAGCAAAGCCCATCACAAACGAAATCAGCCATAATTGAAGTGCTTGCAGAGCGAATTCAGACTAATCGCTTTGCCATCAGCGGGTTGAAATGGGATAAGCTCTATACCAAACTGCAAAAGCAATCTAAAGCGATCGCCTCTCTACAAGAAATGGAAACTACCGGCGGAGCGCCGGATCTGGTACAATACGATGCGAAGAAGGAAGTATATACTTTTTTTGATTGCTCGCCCGAAAGTCCCGCTGGCAGAAGAAGTTGTTGTTATGACCAAGAAGGCTTGCTATCGCGCAAAGAACATGCGCCAGCAACCAATGCTATCGACATGGCGAAAGCGATGGGCGTTCGGTTGTTAGATGAAACACAATATCGGTTTTTACAAACCCTGGGTGAGTTTGATCTGAAAACATCCAGTTGGCTATTGACGCCGGCCCCTATTCGACAACTCGGCGGTGCGCTTTTTGGCGACAGGCGATATGATCATGTATTTATTTATCACAATGGCGCGCAATCATATTATGCAGCAAGAGGTTTTCGGGCGGCGCTGATCTTGTGAGCCTAGAACGATACACCAAATACCACTAGATATGACAACCGCACACAACCAAGCAAAATCCGACAAGCTGATTTTGTTAGGCCTTATCTTGTTCTTAATAGGCTTGGTCATTGGGCTATCCGTACCATTTTTGCAAAACCCAAGAATGGGTCTTTCCGCACACTTGGAAGCCATTACCAATGGAATGCTTTTGATGATACTTGGTTTGATTTGGCAAAGAATTGTATTGCCTTCAAAATGGCTGACTATAGCTTACAGCCTCTTGGTTTACGGCACATTGGCTAACGTAACAGCAGTAATGCTCGCAGCAATTACGGGCTTTGGCAAAATGATGCCTATTGCAGGTGGAAAAGAAGGCACCAATCCAGTTGAAGCAATCATTTCTTTTTTATTGGTGAGTCTTGCATTAGCGATGTTGTTTGTATTGAGTGCGGTGATTATAGGTTATCGCAATTATATACAAACAAAAAAGGCAGCCTGATCGGCTGCCTTTGTACACAAACAAGTTTGTTTATGCGAGATCAAAACGATCGAGTTGCATTACTTTATTCCAAGCAGCAACAAAATCGCGTACAAATTTCGCGTGACCATCAGCGCAGCCATATACTTCTGCGATAGCGCGCAGTTCGGTATTGCTACCGAAGATTAGGTCAGCGCGTGTACCTGTCCACTGTACATTGCCAGTCTTACGATCGCGGCCTTCGAACAAATCTTCTGTTTCAGAAGTTGGTCTCCAGCTGATGCTGAAATCAAGCAGGTTCACAAAGAAATCATTGCTCAATACACCAACACGCTTGGTGAACACACCGTTTGCAGAACCATCCCAGTTGGTACCGAGTACACGCATACCACCAACCAGCGCTGTCATTTCAGGAGCAGTCAGTGTTAAGAGCTGTGCTTTGTCAACTAAGATGTCTTCTGCCATAGCAGCGGCACGATGTCCTTTTGCATAGTTGCGGAAGCCATCAGCTTTTGGTTCCAATACTGCGAATGAAGCAGTATCTGTTTGATCCTGACTAGCATCTGTACGACCAGGTGTGAAAGGAACGGTGATGTTTACACCAGCATCCTTCGCAGCTTTTTCAACAGCCGCAACACCACCCAGCACGATCAAGTCGGCCAGCGATACTTTCTTCTTGCCACCATTCGCATTGAAGCTTTGCTGAATAGTTTCCAAAGCACCTAACACTTTTGACAATTGTGCAGGATTGTTGACTTCCCAGAATTTCTGCGGAGCCAAACGCACGCGTGCACCGTTTGCACCACCACGCTTATCGCTGTTACGGAAAGTAGATGCAGAAGCCCATGCGGTGCTTACCAATTCACCTACGGATAAACCGGTGCCAAGAATTTGTTGCTTCAGCGAAGCGATATCTGCTTCATTGATCAATTCAAAATCAACAGCAGGAATAGGATCTTGCCAGATCAATTCTTCAGCAGGCACTTCTGCGCCGAGGTAACGAGCGCGAGGGCCCATATCTCTGTGTGTGAGTTTGAACCATGCACGAGCGAATGCATCTTCAAAAGCTGCGGGGTTTTCATAGAAATGACGAGATACTTTCTCGTATGCTGGATCAAAACGGAGCGACAAGTCAGTTGTTAGCATGAATGGCTTATGGAATTTACCAGCCACGTGTGCATCAGGAATGGTTGCTTCGGCATTTTTGGCCACCCACTGGTGTGCACCTGCCGGGCTCTTGGTTAATTCCCACTCATATTCAAACAGGTTCTTGAAATATTCATGTCCCCACTTAGCTGGTGTGCTTGTCCAAGCGCCTTCCAAACCACTGGTGATCGTATCTTCAGAATGACCTTTACCAAATGTATTGTTCCAACCCATGCTCATTTCCTGAATAGGTGCAGCAGCTGGTTCGCGGCCAACATATTTAGAAGGATCAGCAGCACCGTGTGTTTTACCGAAAGTGTGACCACCGGCAATAAGGGCTACTGTTTCTTCATCATTCATCGCCATGCGGGCAAATGTTTCGCGGATATCGCGAGCAGCAGCTACTGGATCAGGATTACCGTTAGGTCCTTCAGGGTTTACATAGATCAAACCCATCTGAACTGCACCCAATGGGTTTTCCAGATCGCGATCGCCAGAATAACGCTTGTCACCTAACCACTCTGTTTCAGAACCCCAATAGATATCTTCTTCTGGTTCCCATACATCTTCACGTCCACCGGCAAAGCCAAATGTCTTGAAGCCCATGCTTTCCAAGGCTACGTTACCCGCCAGGATCATCAAATCTGCCCAAGACAGCTTGTTGCCATATTTCTGCTTCACAGGCCACAAAAGCAAGCGTGCTTTGTCCAGGTTGGTATTATCAGGCCAGCTATTCAGTGGTGCAAAACGCTGTGTACCGCTTCCTGCTCCACCGCGACCATCGGCAATACGGTAAGTACCGGCGCTATGCCATGCCATACGAATCATGAAAGGACCATAATGACCGTAATCGGCTGGCCACCAGTCTTGTGAAGTGGTCATCAGATCGGTCAGGTCTTTTTTCACCGCAGCGAGGTCCAGGGTTTTGAAAGCTTCGGCGTAGTTGAAGCCGGGGTCCATGGGATTGCTGAGGTTGGAATGCTGACGCAGGATGTTCAGTTTGATTTGGTTAGGCCACCAATCGCGATTGGTTGGCGCAGAACCTGCAGTACCTTTCTTCATGGTACCATTGTGGAAAGGGCATTTGCTGATATCGCCCGTCATTGCATGATTGTCTGCCATATAAATTGATTTATTCGTTGGTAATCTAAATGCTTGGATACTCGATTTTGTTCAAGACAAGCGCTGAAATAACCTAGCAAGATTACACGCGATTAATCGATAAAGCAAATTGATTATTTTTATGATTATATAGTTTTTGTCTATGACACTAACCCAATTGGAATATATCGTTGCATTGGATACCCACCGCCACTTTGTGTTGGCATCGGAAAAATGCTTTGTCACCCAGCCAACCTTGAGCATGCAAGTGCAGAAACTGGAAGAAGAATTGGGTGTGAAGATTTTTGACCGAACCAAACAGCCGGTGATGCCAACAGCGATGGGCGAGCGCATTATTGCACAGGCCAGACTGGTGCTGCGAGAAGCCGGCAGGATTCAGCAATTGATTGATGAGGAGAAGGATGTGATGACGGGCGAACTGCGCGTGGGCATCATTCCAACACTGGCGCCCTACCTGCTGCCACCGCTGTTTAAGCAAATGCGCGAGAAATATCCCCAGCTCAACCTCATTATTCGCGAAACGATTACGGAAGAGATTGTACACGAGTTAAAGCATAACCGACTGGATTGTGGATTAGTGGTAACACCCTTGAAAGATGCAGCCATCAAAGAATCGGTTTTGTTTTACGAGGAGTTGTTTGTGTATGTCTCGCGCAAGAATGCTTTGTATGATAAGCGCTATGTTTTGCCTAGTGAGATTGATCCGGAAAAATTGTGGTTATTAGAAGAAGGGCATTGCTTCAGGTCGCAGATACTGAACTTATGTGAGCTGCGCAGATCGAAGGATGATCATTTTAGATATGAGACTGGTAATATTGAAACATTGAAAAGAATGGTTGATAAGAGCGACGGCCTTACCATTCTACCGGAACTTGCTGTGATGGAATTCAACAAGAACCAGCTGAAGTTAGTGAAGCAGATCAAGGAACCCAGACCGGCGAGAGAAGTGAGTTTGGTGACACATAGAGATCACCTCAAAACAAAATTGATAGAAACACTGAAAGCAGAAGTGCTGCAAATTGTGCCCGCACCCATGCAACAGCTCAAGAATAAAAAAGTGGTGGAGATCAGCGATTAAACTGATTAATACACTAACTCAGCCTTACCGTTATTGCATTGCACAGATTTGGGCGTGGGCGGAACGCTGCAATCTGAGGCAATACCATAGCGCGTATTGAATAGTTGTTGCTGCTGTGTAAAATGATACACTTTTTGCAGAAAGCAGGTGGTATCAATATCTGTACTGTAGGGCAAAAAGCCGATGGGTCCGCCACAAGCTTTGGCGCCATAAGGTGTAATGCGCCAGGTTTTATCACCGGTGCAGTTATTGCTTTGTGACAAGATGATTAATTCATCATACAAGGATTTCAAGACAGCCTCATCAGCGGTTTTATTATTTTGCTCGCCAATGCTCGGTGCATTATTCGTGCAATCACTACCAATGTCAATTGGCTTGCTGCAAGCAAGTACAAATAATGTCAAACCCAGAAAGCCGCCAAGTATTTTTCTACGCATAAAACAAGATTATCTATCAGCCTGACGAAAAATTGTACTCAAGCGTTGCATCTATGCAATTGTTTAACAAATTTGATCCAAAGTTACTTGTTGTATCTTGTTGCAATGAAAAGGATGCTTCTGTTATTGCTTATTTACCCAATTGGCATGCTTGCACAAAAACCTGGTTGGAATCTGAACCCATATTTCGTGAACTTTCTGGAAAGCCATCAGGACAGTGTGGTAAAGCAGTTTTTTTACAAAGCTGAAACAAAGAAGAAAGAAGTAGCACTCACATTTGATGATGGGGTTATTGAAAACACACCCAACTTGGTCAACTACCTGAAAGCAAACAATATACCCGCTACCTTCTTTCTCATCATGCGCTCGGTGAATACCAGCAACCTTCGCTTATTTGATGCGCCACAATTTGAGCTCGGCATACACAGCTGGAAGCATGATGATTTTCGCAACCTAACTGAAGCACAAAAAATTGCTGATATGGACTCCTGCGAACGACGCTTGAAGGAGCTCCGTGTTATAGACCGATTTCCATATTATCGACCGGCCTATGGGGTGATTGATACCACCATTGCTCGCGAAATCAAGCGGCGAAACTGGAAGGGCGTTTTGTGGTCAGCAGAGTCTCAAGACTGGAATGGACTCAAGGGTGACACACTTATTAAGCACACAATGAAGGACTTAGACAGGGGCAGCATTATCCTGTTTCATGATATTGTCTCCGTACAAGACCTGGATGCGGTATGTAAAGCCATTCGCGAGAAGGGATTCCGTATTGTACCGCTCAGCAAATTAATCAGGCGAAGACCACATTATCCCCGACATTTATAGTCTGAATTGACTGTAAGCCATGTCCATTCAAGCTACGTATACCCTTACCAACCAACGCATGCTTGTTGAAGCTTCCGGCATCAACGAGTCCGCAGAGCAGCTATTTGCCTTTGTGCGCGAAATGAACGCAAAAGCTGAAGCCGCTAATGTCTACAAAGTGCTCTGCGATGAAAGAAATCTGGATTATAAAGTATCAATCCTGTTGTTGTTGGAATTGGGAAAGGAAACAGCAACGTACACTGATTTTTTGAATAAAGTAGCCATCGTCGTTAAGCCACGCTATCTCGAAGACGGTAAATTCTACGAAAATGTTGTTCGCAACCACGGCGGTCAAATACTGGTTACTACAGATTATGCCGAAGCAGAACGCTGGCTCCAATAAATAATTATAGATAAAAACTGTATTTTGTCGGCAACAAGTCTGCTGCTATGGAAGTACATCATCATGCCCATCATCATGGTAAGAAAAATTGGAAATCCTATTTCTGGGAGTTTCTGATGTTGTTTCTGGCCGTATTCTGCGGATCAATGGCAGAATATCAACTGGAGCACAAGATCGAGCGCGATAGGGAATATGCGTATGTTAAATCCATGATTGAAGACCTGCAGCAAGATACTGCTAAGTTACGCTTATCCATGATTGCGTTTGATTCACAGGATCCGCATTTTGATACCATTATTAATCGTTTCGATTTACTTACTAAAGGCTATGATCATCAGTTGCGCAATAGTCTGGGCCTGATTATTGGCTATCGCGATTTTTTTCCAACGGATAAAACCCTGCAACAGTTGAAGAATGCGGGCGGATTAAGATTAATCCGCAATAAGAAAGCTGCTGATGGAATCACGCTCTATGATACCAGACTAAAGGAGCACGAGAAAACACAAAACAACCTGGAAGAAATCTTCCTGAAGTTTTACGATCTGCATCAGGATTTACACGACAACCTTCATGCAGACAAGGATAAAGCTGCTATCGGTATTGAAGCAATGGAGCAGGGTAACAAAAACTACTTGTTACGTAGCGATGCGGCTACCCTTGGTCAGTACTACAATAAAATCAAAGTGTACAGATCTATCCGCAAAAGAGCATATACACGTATGCAAACCTTGCAACAAGAAGCCGTTTCACTCATGCAGCTATTACGTGAAGCGTACAAGCTTACATCTTAATGTAAGAATCAGCGCAGCTAATTGGTATCTTTAGTAAAAACCTAACCATGCGCTGCTTTTCTATACTGCTAATTTTGTTTCTGCAGTTGTCTGCACGAGCACAAGACAGTGTGGCCTTATTAATAAGGTGTGATGATATTGGTATGAGCCGTAGCGTGAATATGGCTGCTAAGAAAGTATTGGAAACGGGTTTACCTGTTTCGATGTCAGTTATGGTTCCCTGCCCCTGGTTTGAAGACGCAGTAGCCCTCCTGAAACAATACCCGCATGTTGCAGTGGGCATTCACCTCACCCTTAACAGCGAATGGAAACAATATCGGTGGGGGCCGGTATCAGGCAAACACATGGTACCCTCACTCGTAGATTCGATGGGTAATTTTTTCCCATCCCGGGCAAAACTGTTTGCTAATAATCCAGCTTTACACGAAATAGAATTCGAGTTGCGCGCGCAAATTGAAAAAGCGAAACGTGCGGGATTAGCGATTAGCTATCTCGACTATCATATGGGCGCAGCCATGCAAACATTGGAGACCAGAGCAATTGTAGAAAAACTTGCGAACGAATTTGGCCTAAGTATTTCCCGTTATTACGGCGAAAAAGATATGACAGGTATGTATTTCGCGGCGCCAGCCGATAAGAAAGCACGATTGATAGAACAAGTAAATGCGCTTAAATCAAGTACAGTTCAACTTTTGGTAACACACGTGGGTATTGATAACGATGAGCTTGCGGCTATGGATGATCTAAATCCTGGCGCGCCGGCAGAAATGAGTAAACACAGACAAGCTGAGTTGAATGCATTGATTTCGCCAGAGCTGAGGAAGGCCTTGCAGAAAAACAGGATTAAGCTGGTGAACTATGCAATGCTCAACCAACAAATTGGTATCACGAAGATGAAAAGACCAATGTAAAGAAACCAATTCACCGAAACGCTTCAAAACAAGATATTTGTACGAGCATCAAAATCATAACTGTGCAAAAGCGACAAGACTATATTTCCTGGGATGAATATTTTATGGGTGTTGCCTTGCTGTCAGCAAAGCGCAGCAAAGATCCCGGTACACAGGTAGGAGCCTGTATTGTGAACCAGCAAAACAAAATTGTGGGTGCAGGGTATAATGGACTACCCATGGGCTGCAGTGATGACATTTTTCCATGGAGCAGAGAAGGCGATTTTCTGAACACCAAGTACCCTTATGTCTGTCATGCAGAACTCAATGCCATTCTCAATAATATTGGTATGGACCTGCATGGTTGTAAAATCTATACGGCTTTGTTTCCTTGTAATGAATGCACCAAAGCCATTATACAATCGGGTATTAAAGAAGTGGTTTATCTCTCAGACAAATATGCAGGTGAAGATGTATTCAAAGCTTCGAGAAAAATGTTAGAGAGTGCTGGTGTTGCTTGCAGACAGGTTCAAACCAATGTTGAGGAATTGGTGCTTTCGTTTCAGGCACACAAAGTATAGTTACTGTTTGGTGAATACCATCATAGGATATTCTCCTTTTCTACCACATTCAGCTGGACTGTGCTCTTCTTTTTGATAAATCCAGTTGAGAATTGTTTTGCCGCCCAGCCAATCGTGTATATAATAGCGCATAAAGGGCACACTTAAGCTGCGCCATACCTTTAACTCATGTTTGGGCAGGGCCGCAAGAAAGCTGGCAGGTGGATGTATAAAATAATATAACTGTCTGGGTGCTTTATGATGGAAAAACATATTGGATAAACCATCAACAAATCGATTCTTTAACCAGTTGATACCACGGAAAGGCAGTAGTGACAAATTCATCCAACTGGAATATTTGAACCATTCATACACGAGTACACCTTTACCGCCGGGCTTTAGTGAACGATATAATTCATGCACGGCATGAATCTGCTCATCTGCAGGAATGTGGTAAATGGTATTCAGTGAAATAAAGCCATCCATTGTATTGTCGCGCAGCGGCAGGTTAGCAATATCGCATAACAAGAAGATGCCCTTGCGCCCAATTTTTTGTTTGGCTTCTTTCAATGCACGAAATGAAAAGTCAACACAAACACGATACGTGTATTGCTCAGCATAGCTATGGTAAATATCAAACTGTATGGCGCCAGAAGCAGCATCCAATAAAAATTCACCAGAAGGCAGCAGATTGGTCTTTACACGCTCATGGCAGCGTTGGATATATTCGGCAGAAACAGGTCTGAGGTCTTCATAAATAACAGCATCTGTATAATCTCCTTCTGCATTACTGACCCAGCCTTGCTGATCATAAAAGTTGCGTACCAGTTGTTTATCGCTGTTCAGGTCTTCTTGTAATAATTTATGCGGAGCGTCTACTACAGCAAGATCTTTTAACAGCAACACGATTCCATCGATAACTGGATAGACATATTGATTGTCTTCAGAAATAAGTGCATCTACTACGGCCGTATTGAAAGTGGTACCATTGGCATGCCACAATTGGAGGCGTGCGGCTTTATGGTTGAGATCGGTAATCTCTTCCAAATGCAGCAGGCGTAAAGGTTTGCCCGTTATCGGGCATTTAAGGATGTGGATCCAGTTATTGATCATCAGGATTAGCGAAATAAAAGTACGGTTTATTTATACTTGAAGTTTTGTGTGAAGATTAAAAATGTACAATCAGCTTTGACTGTATTTTTGTGTCTTATACTACGATTATGGCCATCAGAATATTCATCACAGGCGGAACATTCGATAAAGAGTACAACGAACTCAATGGACAACTCTTTTTCAAAGACACCCATCTGCCTGAAATGCTGAAGCTGGGTCGTTGCAGGTTAGAACTGGATGTGCGCACCTTGATGATGATTGATAGCCTGGAGATGACAGATGCAGACAGGGAGTTGATTGTTCGGCAGTGCGAGAACACAGAAGAAAGCCAGATCATCATTACACATGGTACTGATACCATGGCAGAAACAGCAAGGGTAATTGCTGAACACATTCAAGACAAAACAATTGTACTTACAGGCGCCATGATTCCTTATAAGTTTGGTAGCTCTGATGGTTTATTCAACCTCGGCAGCGCATTGGCTTTTGTACAAACTTTGCCACCGGGCGTATATGTAGCCATGAATGGCCGCTATTTTCATTGGCACAATGTGCGCAAGAATAAGCAGACTGGCGAATTTGAAGAGTTGAGCAAGTAATTATTCCGCGAGCAGCGACTGCACTTTTCTATAAAAATCAGCCATAAAGGCCTCATGCTCCTTACCTGTTGCGGGTCCTGCATAGCCCTGATGTAAGTATCGAACGGTGCCGTCTTTTCCTATAAATATGGTTGAAGGGAAATAGTGAATACCCGTTAACTGAGGCAATGTTTTCTCGGCACGCTTTTCATCGGTTACTGTAACACCTGTTACCAACATTGGGTATTGCACATCAAAACGTTTTCTGAATCGATCAATGCTTTTGCGTGAACGCTCAAAGTCAGTAGAGTATTCATAAGCAAGCGCCAACACTTCTATGCCCTTGTTGCGATACTGTTTATAAAATGTACTCAGCATTGCTGTTTCATCCATACAATTGGGACACCAGGACCCCATGATTTGAATGATAACAGGTTTGTTTCTAAAACGCGCATCACTAAGTGAAACCGTATCTCCATCAATCGAAGGAAAACGAAAATTCAATTTGTTTTCTCCTGGTTTCATGGCAAAGACAAGTGGCGCATCTGGTAAACTAGCTTTAGCATCTTTAGTGGCCTTCCAGTTTTCTTTACCGGCGAGTCCGGCGTAGAATACACCTTCTGAAATTGTAGAATCGTTCAAAACCTTAGCCGTGAATAGATATGCATGCGAACCATCGAAACAAGCAAGCTGTAATTGTTGGTTCTGAATAAAACCTTCGAGGAAACGATAATCACCAGAAGGGTTCAGAAACGTACCGGTTATGCGGGTATCTTTTTGCTCAAATAAGCCAACTGATGGACGCCAGCTGCCATTGCTTCTTTGAAAAGAGACACGCCAACGGCCTTGAATATCCTGACTGCTTTTGCTTGCAGATATAGCCTGTAAAGGCTTTGCTTCAAAGGGAATGGAAAAAGGTTCTGTGGCTGTTTTTTTCATCCATCGGCCGCGCATATGTCCGTCTTTCTCTACATAGACTTTAAATGCAGATTCAAAAAAGGGCATTTGAACCAGTAAGCTATCACCAGCATGCTGAAAATCATCTACCAGTAAACGTTCAGAGGCGTTAAGAATGAACCAGCGTAATTTATTTTGTTCGCGAACCTGTTCAAAACGAAAAGGAATTTGCACGCCATCTGGTCGCGTTAATACAGCAGCATATTCTTGACGCACGGTTTGTGCGAAGATGAAAGTGGGAATACAGGATAGCAATACCAGGAACCAGTTTCTTTTCATACCGCAAGATTACTTGAATTGATGCAACTGATCACAACGAAGCAATATCTTTAACAAAACAAGCACCATGCACCATAAGTTTTTTTTGATAGGCTGTTTCGTCTGCCTGGCACTATGCACAAAAGCGCAGCAAGCAGAGGCCAAGCTGAAAGAGTTGAATATTCAATTACCTGCTGTGGGTAAGCCAATTGCGAATTATGTGAAATGGGTAAGAACGGGTAACCTGATTTTTTTGTCAGGCCATGGTCCGCAAAAACCAGATGGAACCTATATCACGGGCAAACTTGGAAAAGACATCAGTATTGAGCAGGGGTATGATGCAGCGCGCTTAACAGCCATACAATTATTGGCTTCATTAAAAGATGCACTTGGCGATTTGAATAAGGTAAAGCGTATCGTAAAAGTCTTGGGTATGGTGAACTCAATACCCGAGTTTTCAGATCAGCCCAAAGTAATCAATGGCTGCTCAGACTTACTGGTAGCAGTTTTTGGTGATAAAGGCCGTCATGCAAGAAGTGCTGTGGGTATGAATGCATTACCCGCAGGAAATATGTGCGTTGAAATAGAAATGGTTGTTGAAGTAGAGTAAACTATTTGCGCAGTTTAGGCGCATCTGTTTTCTTTTCAGCAGGAAGCATCATCGTTGATTCCTTACCGGGCATAAGACTGGAGCCGGGTAATAAGATGGTTGCTGGCTGCGTTGTCTTTTCAACCAGTGCTGCAGTTTCTGTAACCAGTTTTTCATAGTTGGTGTTTGATGGCGCTGTGGCCGGTTTGTTTGTATTGGTTACGGCAACAGCTTTAGTGCTGATGGGAGAAGCCGAATCTTTTTTGTTATCTGTTTGAACCGGGGTTGTTATCTTTTTTACCGGATCTATTGTTTTAGTCTTGTACTGCTGAGAAGCTACCGCATGGTAATAGCGATAATCGTAAGCGCTGCTGTAGAAGGTTTTGGTGTTCTCTAAGGCAAATTCTCTTCTTTGAACAGAATACTTGATTTTATCATTCGCGTTTTTCACAAATAAACTTGCTTCATCGGCAACAGCATAAGGGTATTGCTTCAGGATCTTCATTTGTGGCTTATCAATATTGTCTGCAATTGGGTTAACAGACAAAGCATAATCATCAGACCACAACGGACCAGCAGCCCAGTAGCAACCATTCATACCCAGATCACTGATATAGCGCATGAATACATCTAAAGCTTTTAACCAGCGGGGATCATTTCCGGGTACACCAAACTCACCAACCATACCTTTTAAATTGTTCTTCTCCAGCCAATCTACAAAAGGCTTGATGCGTCTCACGCCAACATACTCATCTACCTGGTTTAACTCATATGGCAACAAATACTTTCCGGTATAGTCGCGGTCGAAATAGCAATGTGCATCAAAAATCAGGTTATCAGAAGGGTCTTTCAGTTTGCGAAGACCATCGTTGTACTTAACCCAGGTGTCTGGATTGGAATAGTTTTCACCGGGAACGATGATGGCATTGCGCGCATCCACAGAGCGGATGGCCATGATTGCCTGTTGAGCAGTTTCGCTCCAGCTGTAAGCGCCCATGTGGTGAGGCTCGTTCATGATGTCGAAGCCATAGATGTTTTTGAAACCCTTGAACTCTTTGGCCAATCTTTTCCAAACATCATTGTAATCGGCGCGTGTAACATAGGGACTGCCAATAACGATATCGCGGTTGTTGATGCGATAGCGGCCAAAATTGTGCATGCCCAGAATAACTTTGATGCCCCTGCTCTCGCAAAAGGCAACAACTCGTTTCATTTCCTTCAGTTGAAAAGCGTCCAGCTCTTCGCCCAGTTTGGGTTGAACGCGCTCCCATTTAAAGGGCAAATCAATCAAACGGAAACCTTTCTTATAGAAGTACTCAATATCAGTATTAGAGGGGTATTGATAGGTAACACCATAAGTACCGGAAAAATCTTTTTCACCAAACTCACCGCCGCACATATTAATACCGAAGGGCTGGGTTTGGCCATACGACCCCAGGGCCAATAAAGCGCTAAGTAAAAAAGTGAAACAAATATGGCGTACCGGTTGCTGCATAAACAGTGTTTTAACCGGTTCTTCCAGGATAAAAATTACATGGATTGATCTCGGGTTTTCCGAATCAGGATTTGGATCAGCTTGTGGTTAGAGGAGGAAATGGATGGAGGTTTTCCGAGGATCTTGGACTTCAAAGCAACACAATAAAAAGCAACAAAATCATTAAAAAACAATAAAAAATCGGCCATACAATAAGAAAACCGGCAGTTAATGCCGGTTTTTCTCTTTATGAAGCACCCCACTATAAACTTATTTTCTCAAGCGCAACTCTGCACTTGTGGTATTTCTTGTGTTTGTTTGAGTTTGGTTGGCAGGCAGTATAGTAGTGCCAGGCAGATACACCGCAGATGCGGTATTGGCAGGTGTAGCTGAAGAAACAGTTGGTTTGGCTGTCTGTGTTTGAGTAGCAACTGCAACAGTATTAACGATTGCTGTATTATTCTGAGGACCTGCGATCATCGCATTCATTGTTGCAACATATACGCTGGAACTAACAGGGCGAACATTGGTATACCTACTCATCACGCTCATTTGCGGACGATCTTTCCCTTTTCTGGGTGTTAGCGCAAGGGTATAATCATTATCCCACATATGTCCGCCAGCCCAATAATTACCTGAAATGCCGCTTTCGCTGATATAGCGCATAAACACATCCAGGGCTTTTAACCATCTTGGATCGTTATCAGGAACACCAAACTCACCAATAAACCCTTTTTTATTGTTGGCCTTCAACCAATCGAGAAATGGTTTTGCTCTGCGCACGCCAATATATTCATCAATGCCGTTTTCGTCATAGCCCATTTTGTATCTGCCGGAATAGTCGATGTCGAAATAACAATGCGCATCATATATAATCTTTCCGGAGGGATCTTTCAGGTCCTTCAGTACATCGCTGTATTGCACCCACTGCTCAATGCGCGCATAGTTATCGCCAGCAATCATGATCTGGTTAACCGCATCTTCCTGTCTGATTGCATAAATCACCGTCTGTGCAGTTTCAAACCATTTGAATGAACCCATATGATGTGGCTCATTCATGATATCGTAAGCATAAATGTTTTTATAATGACGCATCTCTGAAGCCATCTTTCTCCAGAAATCACCTAAATGCTCTTTACTTACACGTGATCCACCAATGATGAACTCCTTACCGCCCATTGTATAGCGACCGAAATTGTGCATACTGAGAATAACGCCAATGCCCAGATTTTGGCAATGTGCTACAATCCGTCTGATCTCATTCATTTCAGCATTGTCTAATTGCCCACCCAGACTGCGTTGTACGCGTTCCCATTTAAAAGGCAGATCAATCAGGCGAAAACCTTTCTTATAGAAATAATCAATTTCTGCATTGGTGGGATAACTATAATGAAGATTAAGGGTACCCGGTAAATGGCTCTCACCAAATTCACCGCCACACATGTTGATGCCATATTGAACAGGCGATTTTTGTGCTTGTAATGTAGTATGGACGAATGCCCATATGAGCACAGCGAGTAGCGGCTTTTGCATAGAAAATCAGATTTTGGATTTGGATAAGCACCCTTTCAGTAACACTTACGAAGCAGGTTTGCCGAAAGATTGCTACACCGAAAATAGCAAAGCCTGCAGCCAACGCTGTTTAAAAAGGCCTTAAAGGGCGCCGATTGTTTGTTCTAACCGGATTATCCTGTTTTATTTATAGTATCCGGATGCAAGAAAGCGCCGGTTTCTTCGTTTATAATGTGCTAATATTGTTTGTGTTACCAATCATACAACCAAGATTAATCCAATGAGGCAAAGTGCGGTTGATAAAAGCACTCCTTTGCTATTGAGTATCTGCTCATTGGTGCTCTTTGGTATGCTTTTATTTGCTGCCTGCAGACCCGGTCCCAAACTGCACAGAATTACGGCACAACAGGGGGTAATAGACCTTCAAAAAGCCGATTTTACCAAAAACACCTATTCTCTGAACGGCGAATGGCTGATTCATCCGCACAGGCTCCTTTATCCGGGAGACACTGCAGCGGGTACAGGGGTTCGCTTTCCGCTGATTTGGAATAAGTTAGCATTAAACGGGGTGGACTTATCGTCCATGGACTATGCAACTTATCAGTTGCGTGTCTACCTTCCGCCCGGGCACAAGCCATTAGCCATCACCGTACCAGACGTCTATTCCTCCCAGCGGATTTTTGTGAACGGAAGAATACTGACTGAACACGGCAAGCCCGATACTTCCGAAGCCCAATACATTCCTAAGTGGAAGAAAGAAACAGTCTTGCTTCCCGAAGGTGATACCCTGCAGCTCTTGTTGCAGATAGCCAATTTCTCGCACGCTACTGGCGGTCCTTATGAAGAAATGCGGATTGGTGACGCACAAAAACTCTTGAGCCAACAGCAGAAAAGCAATGCAGTTGACTTTTTATTATCTGGTGGTTTGCTTTTAGGTGGCTTATTCTTTTTTGGGTTATATCTATTCGGCAGACACGATAAATCTATTCTCTACTTCGCGCTGTTTTGTATTGCATACAGCTATCGAATAGTAGGAAGTGGTGGTTATGCGCTGCACAATGTGTTTCCCGATGTAAGCTGGTATGTCAATATCCGATTAGAATACCTCACATTATTTGCATCGGTTATTTTCTTGATTCAATACATCAGTCATTTATATCCGGAAGATGCTAACCGACAAATCGTTCGGTGGATGATTGGTTTTTGTCTGGTCTTTTTTGTGGGTGGAATATTTCTGCCAACAACCCTATTTACCAGAACCATCAACTATTTCCTAATTACAACATTCTTGTTTATTGCTTACGGTACTTATGTTTTCTTCCGGGCAATTTATTTGAAGCGATTGGCATCTGGTTATATCGTAGCCAGTCTGCTTGTTTTGTTGATGATATTGGTGAATGTAAACCTGCAACACTTTGGTATTACCAGAGATAGTCGTGTACTGGAAACCATGGGCTATGTGGTGTTTTTCTTTTTGCAGTGTTTGATTCTGGCTTATCGTTTTTCTTACGAGCTCAATAAAGCGAAGACGCTTGCAGAAAGTGGCTTACGCGCCAAGTCGGAATTCTTATCAGTGATGTCGCACGAAATACGCACACCGCTAAACTCGGTGATTGGTATGACGCACTTGATGCTGAAGAACAATCCAAGAGAAGATCAGAAGGAACAATTGAATGTGTTGTTGTTTTCTGCAGACAATCTTTTGTCTATTGTCAACAGCATTCTCGATTATAACAAGATTGAGGCAGGTAAAATTGATTTCTATCCGGAAGAAGTTGATCTCTTATCTATTGCCCGAAATGTGATGTTGGGTATGCGTGCTTATGCCAAAGAAAAGGGCATTGAGTTGCGCATGCGTTTAGACGATAAGTTAACGCATAAAGTGATGGCAGACCCAACACGTGTTGCGCAGGTGTTTACAAACCTGGTGCACAATGCCATCAAGTTTACGCAAGAAGGCTGGGTATGCTTAAGCATATTAGTAGAAGACCAAACCGATAAAGATGTAACCGTTAAGGTGATGGTGGAAGACACGGGTATTGGCATTGAAGAACAAAAGCAACGATTCATCTTTGAAAGATTTACACAGGCAGACTCTTCTACATCAAGAAGATTTGGAGGCACAGGACTTGGCTTGGCTATCAGTAGATTGATCTTAGAAAGACAAGACGCTAGCTTACAATTGCAAAGCGAGCCGGGTAAGGGTTCTACATTCTCTTTTGTGCTTACCTATCCGCTGAGTGAAAAAGAAGCCACGAGCATACATGCGGAGCAACAGAAATCAACGCCGAACAATAATCAGGACAATACACTGAATGGCGTAGATATATTGTTGGTAGAGGATAATGAGATGAATATTCTTGTAACGGAATCCTTCCTGAAGAAATGGGGCGCAAAAGTTGAGGTGGCAAGAAACGGTGAAGAAGCTATCCAAAAGCTGGATACAGACAGACACAAACTGATCTTAATGGATATGCACATGCCGGTGATGGATGGCTATGAAGCTACTAAGATCATCCGCGAACGCGGCGATAACCTGCCCATTGTTGCATTAACCGCAACAGTTCCAAGTGAGATAGAAAGCAAAACATTCTCTACTTATTTTAATGGAATTATTGTAAAGCCATTTAATCCGCGCGATCTGTACAATATGGTCTACCATCATACGATTGGGAGTTAATCAAAAGCCTTACTTTTAATTGCTTGTCATTATTCTGGAAAACATATTTACGCATTAACGGTTGGTCGCAGCGCGGTGAATTCCCCTATCATCTGCGCAAGTGTGTTATTATAGTTGGTCCACACACCAGTGCTTGGGACTTTGTGATTGGTCTCGGTTTCAGAAATACCATGAAGCTCAAGCATTCTCATTTTCTCGGCAAGCAGGAATTGTTTCAAGGGCCCTTTGGCTGGTGGTTCAAAAGTTTGGGTGGCACACCTGTAGACCGCTTCAGCAGAAAGAATATGGTGGAGCAGGCGGTAGATATGTTTCGTGGTAAGGACGATTTTATGCTGGCCTTATCGCCGGAAGGCACCAGAAAAAAAGTAGATAAACTGCGCAGTGGGTTTTATCATATTGCCAAAGGTGCAGGTGTACCGATTGTAATGATTGGACTTGATTTTGGCAAGAAGCAATGTGTTGTGGGTGATCATTTCTATCCATCCGGTGATGAAGCTGCAGACTTCAAACGCATCATCGAATTTTTTGCTTCAGTAGAAGGCAAGATTCCAGAAAACGGCGTAGCTCATTTGCTTTAAAGCATTTGCATCAATAAAAATCCCGGCTCCTTTTGAGAACCGGGATTACCCTATTTATCTTTCATATGGCATTAATGTCTTTCCGGTGCCAAACCCCAATGCTCGGGGCTTCTCCAGAGGGAAGACAAGAATAACTCGCGCATGTAGAAGAATTCTTTCGGCAGTCTATCGTATAGCTGTGCAAACAATTCTTCGTGACCCAACAGTTCTTTTTTCCAAGGCTCTCTATCGATGGTCATCACCTTATCAAAATCTTCCTTGGTGAAACCACTTTGTGTCCAGTCCATATCTCTATAACGAGGCACCCAGCCAATCGGACTTTCTACGCCTGCACCTTTTCCGCGTATGCGGCCTACAATCCACTTCAGTACACGCATGTTCTCACCAAAGCCCGGCCAAATGAAATTGCCTTGATCGTCTTTGCGGAACCAGTTCACGCCGAAAATGCGTGGAGGGTTAGGCAGATCGCGACCAAACTGTAACCAATGGTTGAAATAGTCGCCCATATGATAACCCATGAACGGAAGCATGGCAAATGGATCGCGACGTACTTTACCAATTTCACCAAATGCTGCAGCAGTCATTTCACTACCCATTGTAGCAGCGAGGTAAACACCAAACGACCAGTTGAATGATTGATAAACCAATGGTACAGCGGTGCTTCTGCGTCCACCAAACACGAATGCATGCATAGGCACACCTTCTGGATTATCCCAATCTTTATCAATTACCGGGTTTTGATAAGCCGGTGCAGTAAAGCGGGCATTGGGGTGTGCGGCTGGTTTACCGCTGTTCTTATCATAAGGCTGTCCGTGCCAATCGATCAATCCATCAGGTACTTCTTTGGTCATGCCTTCCCACCATACATCACCATCAGGTGTGATAGCAACGTTGGTGAAAATGGTATTGGCCGAGATAGAAGCCATCGCATTTGGGTTGGTCTTGGTATTGGTACCCGGTGCTACGCCGAAATAACCGGCTTCGGGGTTGATGGCGCGCAAGCGACCTGTTTCGTCTTTGTGAATCCAGGCAATATCATCACCGATGGTCGTGATCTTCCAACCGTCTAGTCCATCAGGTGGAATCAGCATGGCAAAATTGGTTTTACCACAAGCGCTTGGGAAAGCACCACCGATATAGGTTTTCTCTCCTTCAGGAGATTCAACGCCTAAGATCAGCATGTGTTCTGCCAACCAGCCTTCATCGCGGCCCATCACACTGGCAATACGTAAAGCGAAACATTTTTTACCCAGCAAAGCGTTACCACCATAACCACTACCATAAGAGATGATCAATCTTTCTTCAGGGAAGTGTGTGATATATTTTACGGTTGGGTTGCAAGGCCATTTGGCATCTGCCTGACCAGGCTGCAGTGGCGCACCAACAGTATGGATACATTTTACCCATTCGTTGGATTGTAGGTAAGGCATGATCTGCGCGCCCATGCGTGTCATAATCTTCATATTGATCACCACATATTCGCTATCGGTGATTTGTACGCCATAACGAGAAAGTGGCGAACCTACAGGGCCCATACAGAAAGGAATCACATACATGGTACGGCCTTTCATGGCACCAACTGTAAGGTCTTCCAGCAATTTTTTCATTTCCTTAGGCTCCATCCAGTTATTGGTGGGGCCGGCATCTTCTTTTCTGCGGCTGCAGATATAGGTTCTGTCTTCTACGCGGGCCACATCGCTTGGGTCGCTGAAGCAGGCAAAACTATTCGGACGTTTTTCGGGATTGAGTTTAATGAACGTGCCCTTGTCTACTAATTGTTGACATAAAGCATTGTATTCTGCATCGCTGCCATCGCACCAATGAACAGCATCAGGAGTAAAATGTTTCTCCATAATGCCAATCCATTCCTGCAAGCCCGGAGGCGCAGTAAAAGTGCTGTTTGAGGCAAATGTTTTGGTTTCGAACATAGTAGAAATGTTTATTAATTGAAATTAGGTGTTAAAGGTTGCTTGGCAAATTTTTGCTATTCAAAGGAAGTTTTAGATCAGGGATTAAAAAATGATAATTATCAGTGGCTTTGTTAAAATGACGGTTGTAAGACAATGCAAACATTAATTTTTCGTTTTAACGTAAATCGTTTTGCATCTGTTAATTTTGCTGCCATCAACTCCGGTTGGTGCAGTTATTGCTAATAATGACCACAATTATCTGAATGATCATGAAAAAAATCTACGCCTTAGCTAAAGTGTTGACAGCATCGCTGTTCCTGTTTTCTTGTGTATCGAAGAAACAATTTCAAGCTGCCGAAGCCAAGTATGCCCAGTTGAATGGTTCTTACCTGGATCAGCAGGCTAAACTGCGCGATTGCGAAGCCAATCTGCGTAATATCACCGACAAGAATGCAGAATTGATGCGTCAGCGCGGTTTGCTGGAAGACAATGTGAACAACCTGAACAAGCAGATTGATTTCCTGAAGCAGAACAACAATCAGGTATTGGGTCAGCTGAAAGACCTGTCTGTTATCAGCAGCTCTCAGGCAGAAAGTATTAAGAAGTCTTTGGAAAGTATTGGTATGAAGGATGCGTATATCCAGGACCTGCAGGGTGCTATCTCTAGAAAAGACTCTTTGAATATGGCGCTGGTGATGAACCTGAAAGGTGCTATCGGTAATCTGGATGACAAAGACATCAATATAAAAGTAGACAAGGGTGTGGTATATATAGATATCTCAGACAAGCTGCTGTTCAAGAGCGGTAGCTTCGATATCACTGACCGTGCTACAGAAGTGCTGGGTAAAGTAGCCAAGGTATTGGCTAACCAGCCCGAGATTGAATTCATGGTAGAAGGTCATACAGACTCTGTTGACTTTAAGGGTAACAATCTCTTGTTAGACAACTGGGATCTGAGCGTAAAGCGTGCAACATCAGTAGTACGCATGCTGCAGAAGAAATATGGTATCGAGCCTAAGCGTATGACTGCTGCCGGCCGTGCACAATACGTACCTGTTTCAGAAAACGTAACAGAGAATGGTCGTGCAGCCAACAGAAGAACACGTATTGTGGTATTGCCACAGCTGGATCAGTTCTTCAAATTGTTGGAGCCAAAGCGATAATAATAAGTCCTTAACTGAGTTTTGAATCAACAGCCCCGTGTATACGGGGCTGTTTTATTATAGCTTATACATCAAAAAAAATTATGGCATATGCGAAATGTCATTTTTTACGGGAATTTTTTTTCGCTAACTTGTCCGTACACTAAATGTGATTCGCATTATGGGTGCCGCCTCCATGATTGTTTTGATTCTTGCAGCTTTGGCCTTCTCGGGTTTTGCGGTACTTATTTCAAAAGCATTATTGAAAGCCACGAAAAATCCCCAGAAAGGAGAAGCGTACGAGTGCGGTATTCCCACACAGGGTAAAACCTGGGTACAGTTTAATGTGGGCTATTATTTGTTTGCACTCATCTTTTTGATTTTTGATGTAGAGCTGGTTTTTCTCTATCCCTGGGCCGTGGTAGCCAAAGCCACCGGTTGGCTGGCATTAGTTGAAATCATCATTTTTCTATTCATACTCTTCATGGGCTTTTTATATGCACATAAAAAAGGCGCTTTGAAATGGGTATGAGTTAACTTATAAATTGTTCTGCTTGCAACCGATCTCTTCTTCAGCAGCCAAACAGGCCGGATTTCCCGGCGAGGTGCATGAAACACCTGGTGGTGGCGTCGTGCTCAGCAAGCTGGACGACCTCATTAACTGGGCACGCTCCAACTCTTTGTGGCCTTTGACTTTTGCTACCAGTTGTTGTGGTATTGAGATGATGGCCGTAGCTTCTGCCAAATATGATTTTTCCCGTTTTGGTTTTGAAGTGGCGCGCGCTTCTCCCCGTCAGGCCGATGTGATCATCATCGCTGGTACCATCGTGAACAAAATGGCGCCGGTATTAAAGCGATTGTATGATCAGATGGCCGATCCCAAATACGTGATTGCGATGGGTGCCTGTGCAATCAGCGGTGGTCCATTTTTTTACAACACATATTCGGTAATCAAAGGTGCAGACCATATTATTCCTGTGGATGTGTACATCGCAGGTTGTCCGCCCAGACCAGAAGCTTTGCTGCATGCATTGATAACGCTGCAGGAAAAAATCAAGAAAGGATATACGAGAGAACAAATCAGACAAGGATCAAACACTTAATATGAACAACGAAGCCCTGCAGGCAATCCTCACCGAACAAGTTCCAGACGCCACTTTTGACACTAGTGGTGAATGGCTCAATGTTCAAGTAAGCGTTGCAGCGTTTCGCCCGCTTGCAGAAAAGTTGAAGAAAGAATTACAGTTCAATTTTCTTTTCTGTCTTACTTGTGTTGATTGGAAAACACATTTGACTATGGTGTATCACCTGCGTTCAACACAGGAAGGACATCATTTGGTGGTGAAAGTGAATTTGGATACACAGCAACCACAAATACACACGGTGTGTGATTTATGGCGTACTGCAGAATTTCATGAGCGTGAAGTGTATGAGTTGTTTGGAGTGGATTCTCTGCAACATCCTGATTTGCGTTTGCTGATTCTTCCGGATGGATGGGAAGGAAAGAATCCGCTGCGGAAAGATTTTGATGATCCTGTAAACATGATCAAACTATAAACATCCCGCGTAAGCGGAACTATGTATCAAACTACCGACATACTGGTGAACGAAACCGCCAATGACCCCATGGGTCAGATGGTGATCAATGTGGGTCCACAACACCCGGCAACGCATGGTGTGTTGCATCTGGTGATTACATTGAATGGAGAAACGATTCAGAAAGTAGAACCACACTTAGGCTATATCCATCGCTCCATTGAGAAAATGTGTGAGAGTCTTACTTATAGACAGTTCATTTATGTAACGAGCCGGATGGATTATCTCTCATCACATATCAATAACCACGCCTGTGCTCTATGCGTTGAAAAAGGTTTGCAGGTAGAAGTACCAGAACGTGCGCAGGTGATACGTGTGTTGATGGATGAACTCACACGCATTGCCTCACATGAGTTGTGGTGGGGTGCGATGGCCATGGATTTGGGTGCGTTTACGCCATTCTTTCACGCATTTCGCGAAAGAGAAACAATTAATGATATCATGGAAGAGACCTGCGGCGCCAGATTAACCATGAACTATATGGTGCCCGGCGGTGTGATGCATGATATTCATCCCAACTTTCAAAAAAGAGTGAAGGATTTTCTGCAACTCTATAAGCAGAAGATTCATGAATACGATGAGCTGGTTACGGGCAATATTATTTTCCAAAACCGAATGAAGGGCGTTGGGTATATATCACCGGAAGATGCCATCTCTTATGGATGCTCTGGTCCTGTTGCGAGAGGCAGTGGCGTGAGTTGCGATGTGCGCAAGCATTTTCCTTATGAGATTTACGATAAGCTGCAGTTTGATGAAGTGCTGGAAACAGCAGGCGATTCATTTGCGCGTTATCTGGTGCGTGTGAAAGAAATGCATCAGTCGGTGCGCATTGTTGAGCAGTTGATCGACAATATTCCGGAAGGTGATTTTCAGGCTAAGACCAAAGCGGTGTTGAAATTGCCAAAAGGAGAATTTTATCAGCGCGTAGAAACGGCACGTGGCGAATTAGGTGTATACATTGTGAGTGAAGGAGGAACAACGCCGTATCGTATCAAGTTTCGTTCACCCGGATTTTCCAATCTTTCTATTCTCGATCATATGACGCGTGGCAGTAAGATTGGCGATCTGGTTGCAGCGATGGGGACATTAGATTTAGTGATACCAGATATAGATAGGTAGTTGTTGGTTGATTGTTACTAGTTGCTAGTTAGTGGTTGAGGGTTAGATTGTAAAATGTTTTTAAACTAAAAATGAATAAGAAAAGGAAGAATAAATAATCAGTTGTTATTGTTTGATAAAAGCAGCGATTATTATGGCTACAGTAAAAAGGTTTGAAGACTTAGAGGTTTGGCAACAGGCTAGAAAGCTGGCAACAGCTATTTATCAGCTCACCAGTAATGGAACAATTGTAAAAGATTATGAGTTGGTTAAACAAATGAATAGATCGGTAGGATCGATTATGGATAATATAGCAGAGGGGTTTGATAGAGGAGGAAAGCGGGAGTTTATTCAGTTTTTGGCTATTGCTCGAGGATCGTGTGCCGAGTTGAAGTCGCAGTTGTATAGGGCTTTAGACCGAAAACACATTGGTGAAGAGATAATGAAACAAGCATATGAACAAATAGAAGCGATAACAAGAATGATCAGCGGGCTAATCAAGTATCTTAATAACAGTAATATAAAAGGCAACAAATATCAAGATCAAAAAACATAACAAAGAACAAAAAGCAGACAACAAAAAACCAGAAACCCCAAACTACTAACCATAAACCACCAACCAACTTGTGATTTCTTTTTCAGACATAGCAACCCAAATAGACAGCTGGCTCAACGCACAGTTTGATCCAACCATTGCCTTGTTGATTGAAGGCGTGATCATTGGTGTTGCAGCGATTGGCTTGTTTGCGGGATTAGGTTTGGTATTGGTGATCATGGAACGTAAAGTGTCTGCATGGATGCAGATTCGTTTGGGACCTAACCGTGTTGGTCCGAAAGGTTTGTTGCAATCATTAGCTGATACGGTGAAATTGTTGGTGAAAGAGGGACTTACACCAAGTGGTTCAGATAAATTTTTATTCAACCTCGCACCGTTTATTGCCATGATCGCTGCTATGCTGTTGTTGGCACCTATTGGCTTTGCACGTAACCTGTATATTTGGGATTTGAATATAGGCGTACTCTATGTTGCTGCTATTTCCTCTATCTCAGTTATTAGTGTGTTGATGGCGGGTTGGAGTAGTAATAATAAATATTCTTTGCTAGGTGCAATGCGCAGTGGCGCACAGATTGTGAGCTATGAATTATCTGCAGGTTTATCAATTCTTACCATCGTGGTATTGACGGGTAGTTTGCGCGTCTCTGATATCATCATGGCGCAGGAAAATGGCTGGTGGATTTTTAAAGGGCATATTCCAGTGATCATTGCCTTTATCATTTTCCTCATCGCAGCTACCGCTGAAACCAATCGTGCACCTTTTGATTTGGCAGAAGCTGAATCAGAATTAACTGCGGGCTTTCACACTGAATACTCGGGTATGAAGTTCGCGTTGTTCTTTTTGGCTGAATACATCAACGTCTTCATTGTATGTGCGATGGGCGCTACGCTATTCTTAGGTGGATGGATGCCTTTCCATATTGGTGGCTGGACTGGCTTCAATACCATCATGGATTATATTCCATCCAGCATTTGGTTCTTTGGCAAAACATTCTTCCTGATTTTCGTGATGATGTGGTTTCGCTGGACCTTCCCGCGTTTGCGGATTGATCAGTTGCTGAACCTGGAATGGAAATACTTATTGCCGATAGGCATGGTGAATATTTTATTGGTAACCCTTATCGCCATCATGGGCTGGCATTTTTAAACGCAGACTATGTTCTTAAAAGAGTACATCAGGAATATCGCAGGCGGATTGAAGTCGCTGGTAACCGGTATGCGCATGACGGGTTATTATTTTACCCATCATAAAGAAATCATTACCCAGCAATATCCAGATAACAGAGATACGCTGGAATTGCCCGAACGTTTCAAGGGTGAAGTAGTGATGCCGCACAATGAGCACAATGAACATCGTTGTACAGGTTGTACAGCTTGCGAACTGGCTTGTCCCAATGGAACCATCAAAGTCATCACCAAGTTTGATGTAACACCGGAAGGCAAGAAGAAAAAAGCGATTGATAAACTCGTCTATCACCTGGAGCTCTGCACCATGTGTAATCTCTGCGTGGAAGCTTGTCCCTCAGACGCCATCAAAATGGCGCAGACATTTGAGCACAGTGTGTTCGATCGCAATCAGCTGACCAAAGTATTGAATAACCCCGGCTCTAAAATCATGGAAGGTGTAGAATAATGGATGCAGCAACGATCATATTTTATTTGTTGGCCGCAATGACGCTTGGTAGTGCTTTGTTGGCTGTTACCAGCAGACAGATATTTCGCTCAGCTATCTATTTGTTGTTTTCGCTGATTGGTATTGCGGGTATTTATTTCTGGCTGGATTATGCTTTCATTGCTGCCGTACAAATTGTGGTGTATGTAGGTGGTATTGTGGTCTTGATTATCTTCTCCATTTTTCTAACCCAACAAGCGGGTGAGGATTTACCTAAACCAAAATGGACGCAACAACTGTTTGCCGCATTAGCAGCATTCTGTGGCTTTGCTTTGGTATTGGTACAAATACTGCAATATGGTTTTACAGAAGTAACACAAACAGGTACAGCGGAAGAAGATCGTATTGGTCGGTTAATGCTGAGCACGGGCGAAGGTGGTATGGCTTTTCCATTTGAATTGGTGAGTGTGCTGTTATTAGCAGCCATGATTGGCTGTATTGTAATTGCGATGCGCAAATCAAGTAATGAATCATCTGCAATAGAATCATAACATGATCGGACTCGAACACATATTATTCATCAGTACTGCTTTGTTCTTCTTGGGTATTTATGGATTTCTTACCCGCAGAAACCTCATCACCATGTTGATGAGTGTAGAACTCGTCCTGAATAGTGTTAACCTGAACTTTATCGCTTTTCATAAATATCTATGGCCCTCTGGAATGGATGGTGTTTTCTTCACGGTGTTTGTGATTGCCATTGCAGCAGCAGAAGCAGCTGTGGCCATTGCCATCATCATCAACTTATATAAAACACACCGCTCCATTCTGGTAGATACCGCCGAAGAGTTGAAGTATTAAACAAACCTTATGCTGAGTGCAACCAATATAGCCCTGATTCCTCTACTGCCATTGCTTGGCTTTGTTTTGCTGAGCCTCTTTGGCAAACAACTCAAACCATTTGCAGGAGTACTCGCTACAGTGTTGATCCTTGTTTCTGCTGTTCTGACGGGAGGTGCTGCTTGGACCTATTTTTTTGCCAACGGCAGGGTGAATGATGTTTATCAAACAATCATTCCATTGAACATCGAATGGTTGCGTTTTAATGATCAGCTGTCTATTCAGATGGGTTTGTTGTTAGATCCTATTTCTGTGATGATGTTGGTGGTGGTTACCCTGATTAGTTTGATGGTGCATATTTATAGCAATAGTTATATGCATGGTGAAAAGCGCTTCGCCACCTATTTTGCTTATCTGCAATTATTTACTTTTTCCATGTTGGGACTGGTGCTGGCCACCAATATTTTTCAAACCTATTTCTTTTGGGAGCTGGTGGGTGTATCCTCTTTTCTGTTGATTGGTTATTACTATGATAAGCCATCTGCGGTTGCAGCTTCTAAAAAAGCATTCATCGTTACGCGCTTTGCGGATCTGGGTTTCTTAATTGGAATTCTGGTCTTGAGTTTCTATGGAGGCTCATTGGATTTCCAGACATTGATACAACAACTCACCACACCACATACACCCGCATTAGATGCGGCAAACAAAGCCAGTTTCTTAGGTGTATCTGCTTTAACATGGGGCTTGTCGCTCGTGTTTATCGGTGGTGCAGGTAAGAGCGCATTATTCCCATTACATATCTGGTTACCCGATGCAATGGAAGGTCCTACACCAGTATCGGCTTTAATCCACGCAGCAACCATGGTGGTAGCGGGTGTTTACTTAGTAGCAAGATTGTTTCCAATTTATGCCATCAGCGCGCCTGAGCTGTTAGCAGCAATTGGATGGGTTGGCGCAATATCTGCGGTGATTGCAGCACTTATCGCTTGTACACAAACCGATATTAAAAGGGTGTTGGCTTACTCTACCATGAGCCAGATTGGTTACATGATGTTTGCCTTGGGTGTATCAGGTTATGGCGGCGAGGCCGGATTGGGCTTCACGGCTTCTATGTTCCACCTTTTCACACACGCCTTGTTTAAAGCATTGTTGTTCTTGGGTGCGGGTGCAGTGATTCACGCAGTGCATAGCAATGAAATGCATGATATGGGCGGACTCAGAAAGCAAATGCCTATCACACATATTAGTTTCCTGATTGCTTGTTTGGCGATTGCGGGTGTACCACCACTATCCGGTTTCTTCAGCAAAGAAGAAATCTTGTTAGCGGCTTATCAAAACAATACACCGATTTATTGGATAGCGCTGATCACTTCCGGTCTTACTGCTTTTTATATGTTCCGTTTGTATTTCCGCATCTTCTGGAACAAACCACATACTGGTCATGCACACGAAGCAAGTGCGATCATGTGGTTACCATTGGTGCTCTTGGCCGTTGGTGCAGCATTCGCGGGGTTGATTCCATTCGGTGAGTTGGTGAGCAGCGACGGAAAAGCATTACACAGTGAATTGCATCTCAGCTTCTCTATTGCACCAGTAGCTTTGGGCGTGTTCGGTATCTTGATAGCCGCATGGTTGTATGGCAAGCAGAATGCAAAGCCTGCAAGTATTCAAAGCAGTTTGGGTGGATTATTTCAAGCGGTGTACCACAAATTGTATATCGATGAGTTGTATCTCTTCCTGACCAAATCTGTTGTATTTGCACTGATTGCTAAACCAGCCGCATGGATTGATCAACACATCATCAATGCAGCAGTAAATGGTTCGGCATCCATCACACAAAAAATTTCTAGCAATATCAAAACCTGGCAATCAGGTAAGGTGCAGGAGTATGGATTGTATTTTTTAGGTGGTGTAATTGGTTTAGCCGTATTGGTATTGTATATCTGGTAAAAGCAAGCACATGAACTTACTCTACATATTAGGCATTCCATTACTAACAGCGTTGCTGCTGCTGGTGATGCGTTCGCCCGACTGGATCAGGCGCACAGCACTGTATGGTGCATTGCTGCAATTGGGGATGGTGGTTTGGTTATTCATTGCCTATCAGCAACAGCGCACGATGGGATATGCGATGGCTGCCTTCTTTGAACAGAACTATGCTTGGTTTAGTGTGTGGAATATTCATTTCCATATTGGTGTGGATGGTATGTCCATTGCGATGATGTTGCTCACAGCGTTTGTGGTATTGGCGGGAGTATTGGTTTCCTGGAATGTACAGCGCATGGTAAAAGAGTATTATTTTTTGTTATTACTCTTGTCATTCGGGGCTTATGGCTTTTTCATGTCGCAAGACCTGTTGCTTTTATTCTTCTTCTTAGAAATAGCCGTGATTCCTAAATACCTACTTATTGCAGTTTGGGGTTCAGGTAATAAAAACTATAGCGCCAATAAACTGGCTTTAATGTTGATGGGCGGCTCTGCACTCATCTTTGTAGGCATACTCGGTATTTTCTACGCAACGCCTGCCGATCAGCGCAGTTTTGATATCCTGCAATTGGCTAACCAACAATTGGGCCCAGGTTCACAGAAGATTATCTATCCCTTATTGTTTGGTGGATTTGGCGTGTTCTCTGCATTGTTTCCTTTTCACACCTGGGTGCCTGATGGTCACTCTTCTGCACCAACAGCGGGTTCTATGTTTCTGGCGGGTATTTCTATGAAACTCGGTGGTTATGGTTGTTTGAAAGTAGCTACACTCTTATTACCTGAAGGCGCTAAGGTTTATGCTGATCTGGTGATTGCACTTTCTGCTATTGCCATTCTATATGGGGCTTTTGCTACGCTTATCCAGAAAGACCTCAAGTATATGAATGCGTATTCATCCATTAGTCACTGCGGATTTGTATTACTCGGTATTGGCATGCTCACGAAAACTGCATTCAATGGTGCAGTCTTACAAATGGTGTCACACGGTTTGATGACAGCACTTTTCTTCGCCGTGATTGGTATGATTTACGAAAGAACACATACACGTACGATTGCGGAGATGGGCGGTTTATTAAAAGTGATGCCTTTTGCTGTTACTGCTTTGTTCATCGCGGGTCTTGCTTCGCTTGGTTTGCCCGGACTCAGCGGTTTTGTGGCAGAGATGACGGTATTTGTTGGTGGATGGGAGCATCAAGACATCTATCATCGTGCCGCAACAGTGATTGCCTGTATGTCGATAGTGGTTACTGCAGTCTATATTCTTCGTGCAATTGGTCAGGTGGCGATGGGTCCGATAAAAGAAAACTTTGCATCACTGCAGGATGTGGCTTGGTATGAGAAAATGGCTGCGGTGGTCTTGATTGCAGGTATGCTGGCCATGGGCTTAGCACCACAATGGTTGAATGAATTGATTCAGCCATCTACTCAATTCATCATGGATAAACTGGCTGCCAAATGAATTACGACTGGATCATAGGATTAAAATCTGAACTGTTTACCACATTGATCATCGTGGTTTTACTGCTGATCAAATTAGGTAAGGGCATGCGTAATGGTAGCCTTTTGCAAATCACGCAGCTACTATTGCTGGTGAATTTGGCACTTGCCTTTGGTTGGAATGGTAACGGTTATTTGTTTGGCAATATGTTTCAAGCATCACAGCTGTTTGGTTTTGAAAAAGCCATTTTGATTGCAGGTGTTTATTTATTGATATTGGTCAATCACCAATGGTTGGAAAAGCAGGAACACTTGCCAGAGTTTCTAGTATTAATGTTGAGTGCTTTGCTGGGTATGCAGACCATGATATCCTCAGGCAACTTCTTAATGCTATATCTCTCTTTAGAGCTTGCAACAATTCCTGTTGCAGCAATGGCCAATTTTGATTTGGATAAAAAACGTTCTTCTGAAGCCGCAATGAAGATGATATTGTCTTCAGCACTTTCATCTGGCATATTGCTCATGGGTATTTCTTTACTCTATGGTGCAACGGGAACCATCAGCTTTGAAGCCTTGCCTCAAGCATTAAAAGCAGATAATGGGTTGCATTTGTTATCACTGGTGATGATCTTCGCTGCTTTTGCCTTCAAGCTGTCTGCTGTACCTTTTCATTTGTGGACAGCCGATGTGTATGAAGGTTCGCCCATGCCGGTAACTGCATTCTTATCTGTGGTATCCAAGGGCGCAGTTGCTTTTGTACTCACCAGTACATTCTATCGCGCATTTCAACCTATGTTCGAAACCTGGTATCAACTACTTGCAATTATTGGGTTAATCACCATCATCATTGGTAATCTTTTCGCCATTCGGCAGGACAATATCAAGCGTATGCTGGCTTTCTCTTCTATTGCGCAAGTGGGTTTTGTGTTGATTGGTATCAGCGCGAATAGCCCCGCAGGACTTGCATCTGTGATTTATTTTGTACTGATCTATGTCTTTTCCAATATTGCTGCATTTGGTGTGGCTGCAGTCATTGCTGCGCAAACAGGCTCAGAACAAATCAGCGATTACAAGGGGCTTTATGCCAATAATAAATTGCTCACCTGGATAATGGCATTGGCCTTGTTTTCTTTAGCGGGTATTCCGCCTACGGCGGGATTCTTCGGTAAGTTTTTCTTATTAACTGCAGGTGCAGTAAGAGCAGATTTCTGGTTGGTGATTATTGCTGCACTGAATATGATGGTGTCATTATACTACTATTTACGTGTGGTAAGAAATATGTTTAACACAGAAACAGCGCAACCAACAATAGCCATACCTGTAACCGTGAAGCTGGGATTGTATCTCTGTGTAGCGGGTATTTTAATTACGGGTATTGCGGGTTGGATTTATGATTATATCGCTATGTTGAACCGATAACTATTATCTATGGCCATCAACAAGAACCATGAATTTGAAGAGCTGAATGGCGTTAAGTGTGGTATTGTGGAACGCAATGCATCTGAAGCGCGTTGTGTATTTCTACGCGCTATATTGGAACGCAACGGATATGAAGTGGTAGTCGTGCCCTCACCGCCGCCAAAAGGTGCACCTGCTCCTGCTGAAGGCGAAACACCCCCTGCACCAACAAGTTTCACCATTGGTGTAACCGATTATACTTTCAATACAATCAATGCCATATTTGGCCGACTACTGAAGGATGTTAATGGAAATTTTGTTACTTGGTCCTACTGGAATCAGGAAACACCTGTCAATGATGACACCACGCCTTATTATCTTGCTGCAAAATCTTGATCATGTTTGCATGGGTGATTGGTATCTTTTTGATTGTATTGGGCTTTGCTGTAAAAATTCGGCCGAGTTTGATAGCCGGATACAAACAATTACCTGAGTCAAAAAAGCAAAGAATTAATATGAAAAAACTAACCAGCATGTTACGTAATATGCTGGTGTTGATGGGTTTTTCAGGTATTGCACTTCACTATATATTCGGCTGGTTGGGTTGGATGAATATTCAACCATTTGCTACATCTATTGCTATCTTCTTTGTAACACCTTTGTTGGTCATTCGCTTGAACGAAATGATTCCGCCCAAGCGACCAAGAGAATAATTTTACCTGTTTATTGGTATTGCTGCTTTGCGGTAGTCGTTATAGGTTTGTATTGTTCCCCCCATCATACCAAAACCAACTGACATGCAAACAAAAAAATTATTGGGGGCACTCTGCTTCCTGCTGGCAACAAGTTTTTCTTCCTGCGAATTATTAGGGGAAAAAGAAGAAGATAACGGTAAGTGCTTTACCGGTAGCTGGAAAAGAAGCATCTGCGGTGGAAGCTACACAGCGTATTTAACTTTAAATGGATCTGGCAACTCGGGAACGGGTTCTTTAAATGATCGTGATTGTAATCTAGGATGGTCACGTGTTTTTCGTTTCAATTGGACAGATAACGGCAATGGTACACTCAAGCTTACGTATACCTATTTTGCCATTAATGGTCAGGAAGGTAACTTACCAACGGGAGGTAATCAGCCATATACCTGTAGCGGCAGCTCGCTTACTTTTGGCAATACCTACACGAAGAACTAAAGAAACTTCTCTGCCCATTGTACAAGCATAGCAGTGTTTTTCATATTTAGTTTGCGCAGAATATTTCTGCGATGTGTTTCAACAGTATAGTTACTGAGAAAAAGTTGCGCAGCAATTTCTTGACTAGTTAGTCCTTGTCTAACCAGTTGTACAATCTCTTGCTCTCTTGGGCTCAGTAACTGTACTTCTGTTGCCTGTCCTGCGCTTTGTTCGGGCCACATAAACACTTTCTCGCCAGAGAACACTTGTTGCATGGCTTCTAATAGTTCTGCCGAAGAAAGATTTTTTATCAAATATGCTCGCACACCCAATTGCTCTGCCTGCCGCATCGTTGGTAAATCATTCTCCATACTCAGTATCACAATCTTGATGGGTAGCCCAGCTTTATGTACAAACTCAGCCACATCAATTCCTTTTCCGTCTGGGAAATGATAATCCAATAAGAGGATAGATGCTTTTGTAGTTTGAAGCGTTTCTATAGTAGAAGCAACGGTATGCGTGATGCCAGCAACTTTAAATAGGTTGTTTTCCTCAAGCATGCCTGCGAGGCTTTCTGCAAAAATCTTATGATCGTCTGCTATAATGATGGTGTTCATTTGGGGGCAATATTTTCTAATGGCATCGATATAATAATGGTAGTACCCTTTGCACTTGTGTCAATATGCATGGTACCTCCAAAATAGTTAGTTCTGTATTGCATATTACGCATACCAATGCCTGTGCTATCTGGAACTTGCATACCGATGCCATCGTCCTCAACGGACAGTATGAGGTTGTGTTGTTCCGTCCAGATTTGAATAGACACTTGCTTGGCTTTGGCGTGTTTGTGCATATTCTGTAAGAGTTCTGCAACAATGCGGTAAATAGATACTTCTGCTAAATCGCTGAAACGTTGCGTAACTGTATTGTGGTAATAGAGTTGATAAGCGCCCCCATCCTGCCATCTTTGAATTAATCCATCCAAAGCCACTTTTAAACCAGCTTGTTGTAAAGTGTTTGGCAGCATATTGTGTGCAATACCTCTTAATTCTTCAATGGCTTGCCCCAGTTGTGTATTCAGCCATTCACCAGCTTGGGAAGGCGCGGTGTCTATTTTTTTATTTGCAGCCATCTTGATGCTTGCTAATGTTCCACCCAGCCCATCATGCAATTCTCTAGCCAATCTTTGTCTTTCATCTTCCTGAATCTGCATAATCTTCACTGCTGCTTCAGCTTTTTCTTGTACCAAGGCGTTTTCTGCTGCTAATTTTTCTTTCTTATAAAAGTTATAGCGTTGTGCAATACCAAATGACAGCACGGTGCTTTCAAATAGCAAACCAATTGCGCTGCTATTGTCTCTGAAGAAATATTGCCAGCCATCATTACCGCCAAACTCAAATGTTACATTGATGCCGGCAAATACGATCAGGATAATTTGGGCTACAGTGAAGAATAACGCAAAAGGGCGCTTTTCTCGCAGCATTTGATACAAATAATAAAGGGCAGTAATGGCTGCAATCAACCAAACAATACTAGAGGCGCGCAGGTAGGTGATTTTGTTGATTGCCGGTATAGTTTTATAATCATAGATCAAGATGTAAGCGAGTTGAATAAGAATCATTAACTCGGCAACCCGCATCCATTTAGTGGCTGTAGATCTTTGTTGAGTACCATATTGAAAAAACTGTACCATTAATTCCAGCGCGGTTAAGAAAGATAGGCCTGCAAAAAAAGGACGAGCGATACTCGGAAAAGAAGTGGTGTTTGGCCAGAGCCATTGAAACCCTATTCCCCATTGTGCCATCAACCACAAACCTCCGGCCAGTAGGTAGGCTATATAAGCGAGGTGAATTTTTTCTTTTAATGAAATCGCAAGAAATAGATTGCTAACCAACAATAGTAATAACCAGCCAATGAATAATCCGCGAGAGATGTTTTGATCCTGAATGGTTTGCTGAAAGCCATCCGCATCTGTATAGAAGATGGGTATTTGTAAGGACTCATTACGTTTGTCGATACGCAGTAAAATGGTGACGATACTATCTCCCGCAGGAGGAATCCAAAAATCTGTATGCTGAACTTTTCTTTGATGGAAAGGATAGAAATCACCCAGTTGAAACTGATCCGACACATGTTGTGCTTTGTTCAACAAAAACACATCTATTAGATTAATGTGTCCATTGGCAATTTGTACCCAGCGATTGGTAAAGCCAGCTGGCATGTGTAGACGCACCCACCAAACGGTTTCGGTAAAGCCTGGATTATATACGCCCTCAACCCGCGTTCCTTTTTGTTCTAATTGAATTGCTGCCTGCTCTGGGGATAAGGATGCGCTACTATCTGCCAAAACAGTAAATGCAGCAGGTAATTTTTCCGCCGCAAAACTTGGGGCAAGAAAACATAAGCAGCTAAGCAGCAATGTTAGTAATCGGGGGCGATACATCTGCCGGTAAAATACTCAAAAACAGGTATTGATTCAATCTTTGTTTACTGGCAACTTTGAGCTGTCATCTCATGTGTTTAGTCGCACAGTAAGAAATCCGGCAGTTTACCGGGGGGGTAATATTGCCGGCGGGGTCGCATATACTGCGACCTCTTTTTTTAAACCATTGTAATAAAAGCCTGTTTACTGCAACCAATCCTCCTGTAAACAAGCAAATTTGAGCGAAGCGGCATTTTTAGAAATGGTCAAAGCCAATCAGGGCATTCTCTACAAACTGGTGGGTCTCTATGCGGCCGATCAGGAAGAGAAGAAAGACTTGTATCAGGAGATTCTCCTACAAGCCTGGCGTGCCTGGCCGGCATTCAGAGGAGAAGCCAAGTTTAGTACATGGCTGTACCGCATTTCTTTAAATACCATTCTTACCCAAAAAAGAAAGCCACAGCGGGTTGATTACAAAGAATCTCTAGAACCGTTTGCGCCCAATGTGCCACATGGATCAGAGCAACAAATGGAAGTTGCACGCTTAAGGCAGGCTATCCGTTCGCTGGCAGAAACAGATCGTGCAATCATTAGTCTGCATCTGGATGGGTATGAGAATGGAGAAATCGCTGCTATGATTGGTATTACCACGAATCATGTTGGCGTGAAACTGCATCGCATCAAACAGCAATTAGCTGACCGTTTAAATCAGGGAGCATGAGTACAGAATCTATTTGGAAGCAAATACCTGAGCCGGAAGATGCTGATCTGAGTAAATTATTGAATCAGATCAAACTAAATGATCTGCAAAGCAGACACCCCTTAGAACAACTGCGCAAAAACTTTTTGATGAACATTATCTGGGGTATTGTTATCAACTCCGGATACATTGTCTTGCTATGGGCTTATCCGCTCTGGCAATTATTCATCACAATAGGATTAGTATTTATTGCCGGACTAGTTGCCATTGTTCAAGGTATTGGTTTGTATCGTTCGCTGCATCGTTCTGTTTCATCTAAAGCACCTTTGTTGCAGGAGATGAAAGAGCAGTATGCATCTATCTCTAAAGTCATTAAGCAACAAGAGTTATACTTTCTTATTATCTATCCTTTTGCAGGTGCCGGAGGATTTATGCTGGGTGGAATGATTGGTTCGGGAAAATCAATAGAAGTATTCCTGAGTAAGCCTGTTATTTGGATATCTATGTTGATAATTGTACCCTTGATTGCAACAGGTGGTCATTACTTGGGTAAGTGGTTGAATAAAATAGCTTTCGGCAAGCACCTTAGTCAGCTAAAAGAGAATATTGACGCGTTGGAAGCAGAACAGCAACAGATAAACGAAGCATCATGAAACTGCAGCCACAAGAATTAGTACAAGAAGGTTTTATGTTGATGGACGAACTGGAGCATCAGGATCTGATGCCATTTATTCAACGATACATTAAAAAGGGAACACAAGCCACCATTCTATATTATGTAGCCAATATCCTGATGATGGGGCTGGTAGTGGGCTTATTGATTCGTTTCAGCAAAGCTGGTTTTGCTGATGCGTTTGCACATTTTGCTTATGGCGTTACTTTGGCTTTTTTACTGATACCTGTGCATGAGTATATCCACGCGTTGGCCTATAAGTCGCAAGGCGCGAAACAGACTTCTTATGATGCCAATCTGCGCAAATTTTATTTTATGGCCATGGCCGATCAGTTTGTGGCCAACAGAAGAGAATTTCAAATTGTAGCACTAGCACCTTTTGTGGTGATTAGTTTGATGCTTACAATATTACTCTTCATTGTACCTGGCGTGTGGATGGTAACAGTAGCTGGTGCTATGCTTACACATACTTCTATGTGCTCTGGTGATTTTGGTTTGCTGAGTTATTTAGATGTGCATCGAGATAAGGAAATGGTTACTTACGACGACAAAGCAGCAGGCCGATCTTATTTCTATGGAAAATAAAAATCCCCCGAACGAATCAGGGGATTGTTTCATATGGGTTATTAGAGGCTTCGCTATTTTATAGACCCTTCAGGGTGGTGAGTTTGTGCCACTTATCATTACGCATATCTTCCGCTTCATGCAGGAATTTTTCTGCTAACTCAGGATCTTTTGCTTTGATCACATTGAAGCGGTTTTCATGGTACATGAAATCAGCCAATGGCATACTTGGCTCCTTGGAGTCAATGACAAAACGTTGTCCTTTTTCTTTGAGCGGATTGTAATGGAACAAAGGCCAGTAACCACTCTTCACCGCAAAATCTTGCTCCTCTGCACCATGGCTCATATCAATACCGTGAGCAATACAATGGCTGTATGCAATGATCAGTGACGGACCAGGATATGCTTCTGCTTCTAGAATGGTTCTGATGGTATGCATATCGTTACCACCCATCGCAATCTGCGCTACATAAGCGGTACCGTGTGCAATGGCTTGCATAGCCAAGTCTTTCTTACCTGTTGTCTTACCATTCACAGAGAATTTGGCAGAACTGCCTATTGGTGTTGATTTGGATTTTTGTCCACCTGTATTACTATACACTTCTGTATCCAATACGAGTATGTTCACATTCTCTCCGGTTGATAACACGTGATCCAAACCACCATAACCAATATCATAAGCCCAACCATCACCACCAATGATCCACAAAGATTTCTCTGCGAGAAAATCTGCGAGGTGATAGAGATTATTGGCTACGCTACCACCCATGCCTTTCAGTTTGTCTTTCAGGGCACCAATCAAATCGTGTTTGAATTTGATTTCTGCTTCATTGCTTTCTGTTGCATGGGTTAATTGATCCACCATATTATCGCCCAACTCCGGTCTCAGTTGATCTAATAAGAAGAGGGCCATTTCCTTTTTCTTTTCATTGGCCATCTTAATACCTAAACCAAACTCCGCATTGTCTTCGAATAAGCTATTGGCCCATGCTGGTCCTACACCTTGTTTATTGGTGCTCCATGGCGTAGTGGGCAGGTTACCACCAAAGATGGATGAACAACCTGTTGCGTTGGCAACAATCATTCTTTCACCAAACAATTGTGTCAGCAGTTTGATATAAGGTGTTTCACCACAACCGGCACAAGCACCACTGAATTCAAACAAAGGTTGGAAGAACTGAGAGCCTTTAACTGTGCTCTTGTTTACGCGTGTTCTGTCTACTTCTGGTAATTCCAAGAAGAAATCCCAGTTAGCTTTTTCTGCTTCCACAATGTCCATCTTGTCTTGCATATTGATGGCTTTGTGACCTGCATCAGCTTTGCTTGTCATAGGACAAAACTCTACGCATAAAGTACAACCGGTACAATCTTCTGTAGACACTTGTAAAGTGTAAGCTTCGGTTTCTTTATTCCATTCTTTACCGATAGGGTCAACATGCTTGAATGTTTCCGGCGCATCGGCTAGCAATGATTTGTCATACACTTTTGGACGAATAGCTGCGTGCGGACAAATCATGAAACACTTACCGCATTGTGTACATAGGTTAGGATCCCAAACGGGCACTGCATCGGCAATACTGCGTTTCTCCCACTTGGTTGTAGCAGAAGGATAGGTTCCATCTACAGGGAATGCACTCACCGGTAACTCATCCCCTTCACCAGCCATGATCTTGGCCAATACATCTTTCACAAAATCGGGTGCATCTTCAGAGACATGTTCACCAATTGGATTATCACCAATGGCAAACTTGCTATAATCTATTTCATACAAGTTTGCGAGGGTTTGATCTACTGCTTCGTAGTTTTTCTGTACGACCGCATCACCTTTCTTCCAATAAGTTTCATAAATCGCTTCCTTAATCTTGGCTATCGCTTCTTCACGTGGTAATACATTACTAATGGCGAAGAAACAAGTTTGCAGAATGGTATTGATGCGGTTGCCCATGCCTGTTGCTTTGGCAACGGTGTAGGCGTTGATGGCGTAGAATTTTAATTTTTTGTGTACAATCTCTTCCTGAATTTTTCTGGGCAGCTTACCCCACACTTGATCTTTTTCATAAGGTGCATTCAATAAGAAGGTAGCACCGGGTTCTGCATCTTTTAGCAGATCGTATTTGGTGAGGTAATTGAAGTGGTGACAAGCCACGAAATTGGCAGAGTTAATCAGGTAGGTGGAACGAATGGGTTTTTCACCAAAACGCAAATGCGATACGGTTAATGAACCAGACTTCTTAGAGTCATACACAAAATAACCTTGCACATGGTCATTGGTTTTATCACCAATGATCTTGATGGAGTTTTTGTTGGCACTCACGGTACCATCGGCACCCAGACCGAAGAACAAACCGCGGAACAGGTGTTGAGATTCTAGTGAGAACTGCTTATCGTAAGTAAGGCTGGTATGTGTAACATCATCATCAATACCAACGGTAAAGTGATTCTTGGGTTGTGCTTTCTTGAGTTCTTCGTACACAGCCATCACCATGCCTGGTGTAAATTCTTTGGACGATAAACCGTATCTACCACCAATGATTCTTGGGTGTGCGCTGTTCCATGCTTCGTTAAAAGCATTCACCACATCCATGTACAAAGGCTCACCAATACTGTTGGGTTCTTTGCAACGATCCAGCACAGCAATCTGCTTCACAGTTGCAGGAATGGCTTGAATAAAATCTTCCAGTGCAAATGGTCTGAAGAGACGAATCTGCAATACACCTGTTTTTTCGCCACGCGCATTCAGGTAATCAACTGTTTCCTGAACAGCACCGGTTCCGGAACCCATGATGATGATGATACGATCTGCATCAGCAGCACCATAGTATTCATACAATTCATAGGCACGGCCAGTTAATGCTTTCAGCTGTGCCATTTTTTCTTTCACGATAGCGGGCACTTGCAGAAAATAAGGATTGGCAGCTTCTCTGTTCTGGAAATACACATCAGGGTTTTGTGCGGTACCACGGATAAATGGATTATCCGGATTCAATGCACGATCTCGGTGTGCGTGAATGGCATCTTTGTCCAACATGGCTTCAATCACCTCATCTGGTAATACCTGAACTTCATTCAATTCATGAGAAGTACGGAAACCATCAAAGATGTTGAGGAAGGGTACGCGTGAAGGTAGTGTGGATGCGGTCGCAATCATGGCCATATCCATTACTTCTTGTGGGTTGCTGCCAAACAACATGGAGAATCCTGTTGAGCGCACAGCCATCACATCACTATGGTCACCGAAAATGGAGAGCGCATGTGTTGCTAAACTTCTTGCTGCAATATGAAAAACGGTGGGCGTAAGCTCACCGGCAATCTTGTACATATTGGGTATCATCAGGAGTAAACCCTGAGAGGCGGTAAAGGTTGATGCGAGTGCACCACCTTGTAAAGCGCCGTGAATAGCACCAGCGGCGCCGGCTTCACTTTGCATTTCCATCACGCGGGGTACAGCACCGAATATGTTCTTCATATTCTTGGCGCTCCATTCATCTGCCCATTCGCCCATGGTAGAAGATGGAGTGATAGGGTATATCGCACAGACTTCGCTGGTCTTGTAAGCAATATAGGCCGCAGCCTCGTTACCATCCATGATTTCGAGGTCGGGGTGCTTCTGATGTTTCGTTTCCATTACTTGTTGTTTTAGGTTGGACAAAGCAGCAGCCCGCAGACAGACTGCTAACCATGCTCAAGGTAGACAGATCGCCAAGCCTATTAGCTGATATACATCAGCAGGGAATATGATTTTCGTCAGGTAAGCGATGGGCAATAAAAAACCCTGTTAACCAATCGGTTGAACAGGGCCATCGGGGGGGTTATTTGTTGGGTTGATTACTCGGCAGCAGCTTCGCTGGGCAACAAATGCTCAGCAATTACCTGCTGAAAAGCCTTCTTGGGCAAAGCACCAGGCTGTAGCATAGGCAAACCTTCCATTGGGATGAACAGGAAAGTAGGAATGCTCTGAATGCCAAATACGGCAGCAAGCTCTTGTTCCACCTCCGTATCTACTTTATAGATGGTGAGGCTGTCTTTGTATTCGCCTGCCAATTCTTCCAATACAGGAGCGACCATTTTACAAGGGCCACACCAGTCTGCATAGAAATCAATAATGGCGGGCTTGGTGCCTTTGTATTTCCATTCTTTTTCCTGTGTATAGTCGAAAATATCCTGCTTGAATGCTTCGGTGGTGAGTTGTACGGTCTTCATTGATTTGATTTGATACGCAAAACTAGTTTTTTGCAGCACCTGTTTTGGTGATATTCGTCACAACCATGATTTTACCCGAAAACCCTGCAGGCTTCACTATTTTTGCGCACAAATCAACCGAATGAGTAAAGTACAGGTAGGTCTGGTACAAATGAGCTGTACCGCCAATAAAGCGGAGAACCTGCAGAAAGCTATCGAGAAAGTACGCGAAGCTGCGGCCAAGGGCGCGCAAATCGTTTGCCTGCAGGAACTGTTCACATCCTTGTATTTCTGCGATGTGGAAGACTACGATAATTTCCAATTGGCAGAACCCATTCCTGGTCCATCTACCGATAGTCTGAGTGCAGTAGCCAAAGAATTAGGCGTGGTGATCATTGCTTCTTTGTTTGAAAAACGCACACAAGGTATTTATCATAACACTACTGCGGTTTTAGATGCTGATGGTAGTTATTTGGGTAAGTATCGCAAGATGCATATCCCCGATGATCCTGCGTATTACGAGAAATTCTATTTCACACCCGGTGATCTGGGCTATAAAGTATTCAAAACAAAATTTGCTACCATCGGTATCTTGATTTGTTGGGATCAGTGGTATCCTGAAGCAGCGCGTATCACCGCTTTGATGGGCGCAGAAATCTTATTCTATCCCACAGCTATTGGTTGGGCAACATCTCAAGATGCAGCCACCAATACTGAACAATACAATGCATGGCAAACCATTCAGCGCAGCCATGCTGTGGCCAATGGCGTACATGTGGTGAGTGTGAATCGTGTGGGACTGGAACAAAATGGCGCGATGCAATTCTGGGGTGGTTCCTTCATTTCGAATCCTTTTGGTTCTTTATTATACCTCGCTTCGCACGACAAAGAAGAAGTGCATGTGCAGGAATTAGATTTGACCAAAACAGATCGCTATAGAACACATTGGCCTTTTCTGCGCGACAGAAGAATTGATTCTTACAGTCCAATTGTGAAAAGGTATATCGACGAAGATTAATTTTCTCAGCAAGCATTTCGAACAGCATGACGCATCCTACACCGCAAGCACAGGGTTATTATTTTCCTGCAGAATTCGCACCTCATGTGGCTACCTGGTTAAGCTGGCCGCATAAAGAGGCTTCCTGGCCGGGAAAAATTCATACCATCTATCCTTACTATGCACAGTTTGTAAAAGTGCTGACGGAAAGTGAATTGGTGCGCATCAATGTAGTAGATGCAGCGATGCAAGATTTTGCAACAGCACATCTGCTGAAGGCGGGCGTGCCGATGGATAAGGTGGAATTCTTTTTGCATCCAACCAACGATGCCTGGTGCAGAGACCATGGTCCGGCTTTTCTGATCAATCCGAATGCAGCAAATAAAAAAGTAATTGTCGACTGGAATTACAATGCATGGGGCGATAAATATCCGCCCTATGATTTGGATGATGTGATCCCTACACGCATTGCAGAACACTATGGTTTGCCCGTCTATTATCCCGGCATCATCATGGAAGGTGGATCTGTTGAGTTCAATGGTGCAGGAACACTGCTTACTTCAACTGCTTGTTTGTTGAATCCCAATAGAAACCCACAGTTGAATCAGGAGCAGATTGAAGGATATCTGCGAAACTATTATGGAGTAGAGCAAATTCTTTGGGTGGATGAAGGCATTGTGGGTGATGATACTGATGGACATATTGATGATACCGTTCGTTTTGTGAATGCAGATACGGTGTTAACGGTTGTTGAACCCAATAAGCAAGATGAGAACCACGCCATCCTGCAACACAACCTGAAGCAATTGCAACAAATGCGTTTGCTGAATGGCAAACAACTGAATATTGTTGAATTGCCCATGCCGGATGCCGTGGTGTATGAAGACCAGCGACTGCCTGCATCATACGCCAATTTCTATATTTCCAATCAACACGTGATAGTGCCTACATTCCGTTGCGATAAGGATGATCAGGCTTTGTCGATTATTCAGCAATGTTTCCCTGAGCGCACAGTGGTGGGCATTGATTCAACTGAAATTATTTGGGGATTGGGCAGCTTCCACTGCTTGAGTCAGCAAGAGCCGGCTGTTTAAATACGGTGCTTGCGGCTGTTGAGGTATTTCTCGCGAATGATGCTGCTCATGCTGCGGTGATGCACTTTGCTTTCCAGCCAGGAGATGATATCCATGTAAGCGAATGATCTGGTCTGGTGACGGTTTTTCTCCAGGTGCTTAATTTTCTGCAATAATTTTTCCAACTCCGGTTGCAGCTGCCTTGGCGATACAGCGAAACTATGTTTTACAAAACGGAAGATCTCTTCTTCTACTACGTTTAGGTTTTTCATTTTGGACATGAAGCGATATACTGACTTAATGAGTGAGTCCATGATATCGAAATTCCCTAACTCATAGTGCGCCATCATGTGCAAGAGTCGCGCGTAAGATTGTAGATCAATACGCAGATCAACCGGACCGTTGATGATGCGCATCAAGTAATCGATAGAACGCTCGTATTGTCCTGCACCAAAATAGAGCATGGCAATTTTGTAGTTGAATACCAGGATGCGGTGTCTGTCAACATACATGGCATATTCTTCTAGCTTGCTTTCTATTTCTTGTACCAGTTGCAAGCCTTCTTCAAATGAGCCCTTCATCAAATGTCCGTTGATGCGGGCGCTGTTGATATAGATAGAGGTATGTGTGCGGAAATTATCATGACGTGAGGCTTCATTGGTGACAGCGAATGCTTTAAACTCGCGAAGCGTTTCATCAAATGCTTTGTAATTGCGTAGATCGAAATGCGCATTCAATAAAGTGTGCATGCCTTTGATGTAGTGCCCCGTTTCAATCGCAATCATGTGTGGTGATGCTTTGAACAGATCAACCCATTTCTGGCTATAGCGATAGTAAAGTAAAAAGTCTTGTCTGATAAACGCATACCAACAATAACTCTGGTAGAGATAGAGATATTCGTAAAAGAAATTGATATCGTTTAGATCAGGCAAGTTGCTTTTGAAGAAGGCACGGATATCTTTTTCGTCTTCTGTGTTTCTGCTGTGGCCATGCATCACAAACCACTGGTATAACAACAGTGTAAGGTTGCTGAGTTTAGTAACGCGATCAATATGTCCGCTTACGGCAGAAGACTCCGCAGCGAGTTCACTTGTTTTGGCTGGCGTACTGCGCGTGATGTGCAGAATCTCAATCTTCTTTTCCAGCGATGTAACCTGTGCAAGTGCGTTGATCTTTTGATTGGCACGAGCCAGTTCCTTGGCTTTTTCCAGAATCTTGAGGCTTTGTTGTTTTAGTCCCTTGTTGTACAAAAGCCGGGCATAATCCAGGTGCTCACTCAGTTGTAAATCGATGTTTTCTGTGCTTTTCAAGAGGCGCAGACTGGCCAAGAGTTCTTTATAGAGGTGTGATTTAAGGTTGTATAACTGAGTCTTGGTGATTGGGGCCAGTTTCTTCAACAAAACCTTCTCATCATAGTCCTTCATGCTGTCAATGGCATCGAATAGTTGTACGATACGCAGGTCTTCTTTGGAAGAACTACGCTTGATATAGAGCTTGAAATGGCGTTTTTCTGATTTTTCCAGTGTCTGGATGAGCTGAAAAAGTATGTCAGAAACACGGTTGGACATAATGAGTTTTTTCCCGTACAAGTCAATGTCAGTAAGGGTTTGGCATTTTTTGCTACCCTTTTGCCATGATGAAAAGCCGCCGAATCTGGTTTGTACGGCCCAGTGTTCGGTACTACTTTCACATAGCAGCAATCGTTAGAGGTCTGGTAATCGTTAAAGGGCCAAAGATGAACTGCTCACCGAGAGGTGTACGAATTCGATCTATCTTTTTTTCATATGGCAAGCAATCGTTAGAGGGTCGTTCCGTTTCTACGGAAAGACCTTTTTTCTTTTGGGCAAGCGTTGCCGAAATTACGGGAAGTTTATTGATCAAATTACAGCTCAGGAAAATTTCTTTTCTAAGACCCAGAAAACCATGGGCACTTTAGCTTGACCGTAGATACCAAAATCAGGAAAAGGCTCCGTCACACCTTCAAACAAATAACCATTGCGTTGGTACCAGGCGATGAGTTCTGAGCGCAGGTTGATGACGCGCATGAATACAGCAGAACATTGTTTTTCTTTTGCGTAAGCATCAGCGGCTTGCAGTAATTGCTTGCCAATACCAAAGCCCTGCTGATTAGGCCATACACTCAGCATGCCCAGATAGATTTTATCGCCCTGTTGTTGTAGGTACACACAACCCAATATTTCCTGTTCGGCATTGCGGCAGGTAAGTATTATGCCTGTAGGATCTTGCAATAGCGACGCCAACTGTGTTTCATCGGTTCGTATCTCTCCTTCTATTATATCTGCTTCGGTGGTCCAGCCTTGTCTGCTGGCTTCGCCTCTATAAGCATTGTTGACGAGCTGTTTCAACATCGGAATATCTGCATGTGTGGCAGGAATAATCTGCATCATAATTGTTTGATTCTATAAATAGCTACTGGCGGATCAAAGCGTTGATCATATTCATTCGAGCGATAAATCTTGCGCACGATATCCATTCCGGAAACCACTTTTCCAAATGCAGCATAGCCTTGTCCGTCTGCATTATTCTCTCCGCCAAAATCAAAGCCGGGTTGATCATCAACACAAATAAAGAACTCTGTGCCTGCTGTGCCAATAGCTCCGCGTGCCAGAGAGATGGTGCCATTCAAATGTTTAAGTCCGCTCTGTTGTGTGGTTTCATGTGGAATGCCCGGAATAGCCGCAGCCAGATTGTTATTACTTTTCCAAATGCCACCCTGTATCAAATTGGCTTTGGGTGCATTGCTGGGTTGGTTTTCATCATTTAATACCCGGTAGAATGAACTGTTTTCATAGTAATTAGAATCCACAAAACGCAGGAAAGTAGCAACAGTCTTAGGTGCTTGTTTAGGATACAATTCTAACTCTATCGTTCCATGCTCGGTTTCGATTTCGATGTGTGGGTTCTCGTAAGAGGGCTTGCAAGTCCAAAAACAAATAATGATGAATAGATAGCGCCACATACGGTGAAGTTAGGATATCAAATCATACTGATGGTTAATGCAAATGCAGTGGCCATCAATGTGCTCAAAAAATTCACCGCATCATTACCAAGCCATCCTTTGTTTTCTGCATACTCGCCCAGCCAAGTATCTGTAAGATTACCCAATAAACCTGCGGCGATGAGTAAGCCATATGCCGGAAAATGCAGTAAATGAAAAACTAGCGCAATCAAGAGACTACCTGCGAGACCGGCCAGTGTGCCTTCTAGTGATACTACTCCATTATCGCCTGTGTGTGCGGGTGATTTGCTAAAAGGTCTGAAGACTGTTTTTCCCCAGACAACACCTAATTCAGACGACCAAGTATCTGCGGTAGCAGAAGAAAAAGCGGCAGCTATCCCTAATAGCCATAGGTCTTGTTGCTGCGGAAATAACAGTAGAGCAATCACACACAATAAAGCTGCACCGCTATTGGCAAGCACTTGTGTAGTTTTTCTTGCAGGTTTATCGGCGTCAGCAAATCCTTTGCGGCGTTTTTCATCCCCGCGATAGCGGGTAACCAAAGTGCCTGTAATAAAAAAGGTTGCTAGTAATAATAAGCCGGTATTGCCTGCACTATAGAACAAGCTTGCTGCAACCAGCATACCTGTTAGCGCGCCAGCAAGCGTAACTGCTCGCAGAGACCAAGCCAGCCAGGCTGTTGCAATTATTACTGCGTAGATAAACCAATGCATGGCACTAAGTTCAGGGATAAAACTTATTCACGATATGGTTTTTACCTAGGTAGCCACCTTAACTTGCGCCCATGCAGAACATTTTACAGGGATTGAATGAACCGCAGCGCGAAGCCGTTCTGCATATGAACGGGCCGCTGATGATTGTGGCAGGCGCAGGCAGCGGTAAGACCAAGGTGCTCACTACACGTATTGCACACTTAATGTCGCAAGGTGTGGATGCTTTCCGTATTCTGGCTTTGACTTTTACAAACAAAGCCGCTGCAGAAATGAAGGAACGTATCGAACGCATTCTCGGTAATAACGATGCCCGTAATTTATACATTGGAACATTCCACAGTGTGTTTGCACGCATCCTGCGTGGCGAAGCAAACCGCATCGGCTATCCAAACAATTTCACGATTTATGATACAGATGATAGTCGCTCCGTACTCAAGACTGTCATCAATGAACTAAACTTAGACGATAAACATTACAAACCCAATGTAGTGCATAACCGCATTTCTCAGGCTAAAAACGCATTAGTCGGCCCTGCAGAATATGCAACCGACTATTATATACAGCAAGAAGATATGCGCGCCAACCGTCCGGCCATTGCACAGATCTATCAGGCTTATGCAGCGCGTTGCTTCAAGAACGGCGCCATGGATTTTGATGATCTATTGCTGAAGATGTATGAGCTGCTGAAAGATTTTCCGGAAGTATTGCATAAGTACCAGCACAAGTTTCAGTACATCTTGATTGATGAGTACCAGGATACCAACCCGGTGCAGTACCAGATCACAAAGTTGCTGGCCGCAGTGCATGAGAATATTTGTGTGGTGGGCGATGATGCACAGAGTATCTATAGTTTCCGTGGTGCCACTATTGAAAATATTCTGCAATTCCAGAAAGATTATGAAGATGTAAAAGTGGTGAAGCTGGAGCAGAACTACCGCAGTACCAAAAGCATCTTACATGTAGCCAATCATGTGATTGCCAATAATAAGGGACAGATACCAAAAGAACTTTGGACAGACAATGATCATGGTGAGAAGATTCGTTTGGTGCGTACTATGACAGATAATGAAGAAGGCAAGTTTGTATCTGATACCATTCAAGAACAAAAATTGCGCAATCATTATAACAACAGAGATTTTGCGATTCTCTATCGTACCAATGCACAGAGCCGTGCATTTGAAGAAAGCCTGCGCCGCATGGGTATTGCTTACCGCATTTATGGTGGTGTAAGTTTCTATCAGCGCAAAGAAATCAAAGACTTCCTCGCTTATCTCCGAATCATTGTAAATACGAAGGATGAAGAGAGTCTGAAGCGTATCATTAATTATCCGGTAAGAGGGATTGGTAAAACTACAATTGAAAAAATCGGCATTATTGCTTACGAACAGAACATCACTTTCTGGGAAGTATTGACGCGTGCTGCTGAATTTGGTTTCAAAGCGGGTACGTTGGAATCGTTGAGCAATTTTGTGACCATGATGCGTTATTTCCAGAGCCTGCTCACAGATAAGAATGCGTATGATGTGGCTGTGCAAGTCGGCAAGCATACCAATCTGGTGAAAGAGCTCTTCAACGATAAGACTACAGAAGGTTTGGCGCGATACGAGAATATTCAGGAATTGTTGAACTCTATTAAAGAATGGACGGAGAGTCCCGATAATGAAGATGGCGAAGTAGGCAGCAAATCATTGGGGGCGTATCTACAACAGATTACTTTGTTAACCGATGCCGATAATGAAGAAGAGAATAGTGATGTGGTAAAGCTGATGACCATTCACGCGGCCAAGGGCTTGGAGTTTCCAGTAGTATTTGTAGCTGGTGTGGAAGAAACTATTTTTCCCAGCGGCATGAGCATCAATACCCGTGAAGAACTGGAAGAAGAAAGGCGTTTGTTTTATGTAGCTGTTACCCGCGCCAAGCACAGACTTTGGTTAACCTATGCTAATGCGCGTTATCGTTTTGGTAGTCTGGTACAAAATGAGCCCAGTCGGTTCTTAGAAGAAATGCCGGAAGAATTTTTGGATAAGTCGTATGCGGGCGGTGGCGCACGCAATAGCGGCTTTGGCAATATGGGTTCAGCATTTGAACGCATGCAAAGAGGTTTTGGTGGCAATGATTATAACGATGTTAGAGATGCAGAAAAGAGATACGGTCCGCCACCAAGCAAAAAGCCTGCAGCACCATCTAAGCCAAGTTATTTACCGGTACAACCACCCGCACCCAAAGTAGTAGAGCATAAACCATCGGCAGATTTTGTAGCGAGCGATACGAGTAATCTGCAAGCAGGACAAAAAGTTGAGCACCAGAAATTTGGTTTTGGTGTAGTGGTGAAGGTGGAAGGCAGTGCACATAATCCGATTGCCAATATTCAATTTGAGTTGAATGGCGAGAAGAAGATCATGCTGAATTATGCCAAGCTGCGGATTGTAGAGGAATAGCGAATCATACTTTGTCCCTCATCCAACCATATCAGACAAAATGGGCTGAAGATTTTCAGCTACTAGCAGAACATTTGCAAGCGGCATTGGCGGACTTACCTATTCGCATTGAGCATGTAGGCAGCACATCGGTAGTTGGTTTGGCTGCCAAGCCAATTATTGATATTGATATCGTCTTTGCGCAAGCAATCAGTTTTGATGCTATTCGCACCAAACTAGAAGCTACAGGTTATTACCACAACGGCAATCAAGGAATCATTGACAGAGAAGTTTTCAAAAGACTCGATACTGTTGCGCATCCTGTATTCGATAACATTGAACATCATTTATATGTATGTCCGGAAAATAGTATTGAACTGAACAGACATTTGCGTTTTCGCGATGCATTAAGGGCGAGTGCTGCAGCAAGAAATGCTTACGAGCAAATTAAGTTGGAGTTAGCTGCCCTTGCGGGGCAGGATCGGAAGCTGTATGCTGAAATGAAAGAGGCGCACGCAACTGCATTGATACAGCAGGTTCTGGAACAGTACTGAATATTGTTGTTCTATGCTTACCTTGTTCAAAAAATGTATGCGGTATCTTATTCTGTTCTTACTGCTGTTGGCGGGTTTTTTCACACAGGCGCAAAGTAAAGTGCGCATCAACCACACTGCTATCTATGTAATTAACCTAAAAGCCGCTGCTGATTTTTACAGAAACATCATTGGTTTGGATACTATTGCAGAGCCATTTCATGACGGTAAACATGCATGGTTTAAGACAGGTGAGAAAACTGCATTGCACATTATTGAGGGTGCCAATGCAAAGCTTACTTACTATAAAAATCAGCACACTTGTTTCAGTGTACCCAATTTGCAGATGTTTATAGAGAAGTTGATTGAGCGAAAGATTGCTTTTGAAGACGTACAAGGCCAGAAGGGTAAGTTTACAACCCGTGTGGATGGGGTACACCAGATCTGGTTACAGGACCCGGATGGATATTGGGTGGAGGTGAATGATGAACAATAGTCTGCGTGCAGAAATGATACTCGATTTTGTTTAACCCTTTTTCTTATTGATAAGAAATAAGTTCTACATATAAGTTTTTTTCATGCATTCATAATTGTTGTAATATGCTGAAAATCAAGTGCAAATACCAAAATTTTTCAGCATTGAATAGTGAAAAGCCATAAATTGCAATCCAAGCATCCTTGCCCAAAGACTACCCCCCCCAATTGTTAAAAATGAAAGGCAAGTAATTTAATGTGCATGAACTATCTGTTGGACGACCCCCAACTCAAGGACAGGCTTTATTTCACCAAGAACCATGAATGGGTTTTTTTGGATGGAAGAATTGCGTACATCGGTATTACGGAATACAAATGTGCGCCCTGTAAGGAGGGGCCTGCATTTGAGATGAGCAGTATTTTTACCTATAAGCACGAAGGCACTGCTTATGGTAAAGTTCGCTGCGGCGAGCTCTTTATTGATATCAATATGCCTGTAAGCGGAAAGTTGGTACAAGTAAACAGACAACTATTGACCAAGCAGAATCTCGATTTCAAGTCGATTCGTGTGCCTGATAACTGGCTGGGTATGATTTTGTCTGATGAAGTGAGCACTTCCGACTTACTTTCTCCTCAAGCATATCTGGAGGTACTTGCTTCAAAGCAATAATGCAATTACCGAAGCCATTGTGTTTGCCTCGAACTCAATTGAAGGGCAGTTAATTCAGCGTTGACTAATTGCTGGTCTTCCACAGCCAAGGCCCCACAGATGGCGCCATATTGCATACATGTAGATAAGGCTAGCTGCTGCATCCAACCAAAGAGAAAGCCGGCAAAAAAACTATCACCTGCGCCATTGCTATCAACAATTCTATCAACAGGATAAGCCGCTTGCTCTATCCATTCTCCCTGCTTCGTAAGCAGGCTTGCGCCTTTTTTTCCATGTGTACAGACCACCAATTCTTTTCCTTGACCAATCAATTGCTGCATCACTGATCGATAATCTTGTAGATTGTCAGAGCTTAAGTGGATGTATTGTGCAGCATTGATAAAGTCTTGGTGATAAGCATTGTGTCCATCATAATCATGCAGATCAGTCCAAATTGGTTTTGCATCAGTTTTAAGTAGTGGAATAAGCTGTCTGCAATAACTAATGATATTCAACACCACTATATCCGCTTTCTGTATTGCCTGCTGTATAGCAGCAATATTGTGTTGGATGTTTTCAGACGACTGTGTAATGAACATAGAAATTCTGCCACCATCTGCATCCATGATATTAATATGTCTTTCCGTGCCCTTGGGATCAAGCGCATAAAAAAAGTCAACACCTGATTCTTGCAGAAAAGAGGCTATCTGCATACCGTAAGCATCATCACCAATTACCGAATACAAGGTATTGGGGACGCCCAGCTTTGTCAATGCAAGTGATTTACCCGCACCGGTAGAACCACAGCCTTCATGAAAAGGTGCTTCATGAATGGTGGTTGGTACTGGTGCAGGTAACTGTTCCAGATGTACAATATGGTCAAAAGTGGTTCCTCCAATAATAAACACTTGCTGCATATCAGGCGCCAAATTGATAGGTTAACTGTACAAGACCTTTAGGATAGGCTTTACTGCTTTGAAGCCTTAAGGGCTGCATCGTAGTATTGTCACCGAACAAGCGAATACCATCCCTCAATACTACCGGAATGATGGAGACGATTAATTCATCAACCAATTGTAAACGCAGTAATTGCTGTACAATACTTGCGCCACCATCACAAAAGATATGCTTATCGCTTGTTTCGTTTTTCAGTTGTGTTACTAATTCTTTCAGGTCACCTGTATAAAAGTGCAGCTTGCCCTTGGGTTCCTGCATTTTTGATGAGATGATATAACATTGTTTGTCCGCATGCGGAAACTGATCGGTTAATTGCATGACTGTATCATAGGTTCTTCTACCGATGATAACCGTATCAATGGTTTGTATGAAATCAGCATAGCCATAATCCTCTCCTTCTTGCTCAACACTTTGCAGAAAGCTGAGGTCATCATTGTTGCCGGCGATAAAGCCATCAACACTCATAGCGATATACACAATTAGTTTGCGCATGCTTGTAACAGTTAAGTTACAGATTAGGGCTGAGGTGCAATGGGTTCAGGTACTACGTTTTTTACCGGAGGAATACTTTTCAGATAAGCAAAAATGGCGCGCACATCTTCCGGCTTCATTGCCTGATAAGCCTGCCAGGGCATGGGTGGCAATAATTTTCTGTTGCCTGCTAATCCTTTTGCATCGCCATGCTGAAATGCGCGAATAAACTGCGCTTCAGTCCACATACCAATACCGGTAGAATCTGGTGTTAGATTGGCTGCGAAGGACGTTCCCCATGGTCCTTTTACTGCCGTACCATTAAAATGGAATAGCGCCCAGTTTCTGGATGTCATTGGATCTGCGGCGGGTAAACTCAATGCTGCCGGGTGACCAGCAAGTAGCAAATTACTATCTAAAGCCGGGCCTTTATCGGTCATAATTTTAGAAGTATGGCAATCATTACAACCTGTAACACTCACCAGGTATTTCCCTTGATTAATCAGAGCAGTATCCGTTAGTGGCAAGTCTGCTGTTTGCTTTGTTGTTTGTTGGCAGGCAATCATTGATAAGAATCCTGCTGCAAATAAGATCTTTTTCATGTTAGTCTGGATAAAACAAACAATGCCCATCACGGGCATTGTTGATGAATTAAAAAATTAAAATGCGATACCTACAGTTAAACCGGCTCTTACACCAAATCCATTTACACCACCGGGTAAATCAAAATTATCTGTGCCGTCAATTACCTTAACAGAGCCCGTGTTGTAAGAAGGACCGGCAAACATGTCTACACTGATGCCTTTAGTAAAAATTCATTGCTTACCAATCAGTAAACCACCACCAAAAGTATTGAGGGTTCCTTTGTTCATCAGCTCAGTGATTTCATAGTGCTGATAGCGTAGAAAAGGTGCCAGATAAAATCCTTCCATGGCGCCCTTCTCTGATGCGTAGTAGCGAAACTCGGGCGTAATACCAAAGCCTCTGAGTTTAAGTTCATCGAATTTGCTGCCGGTATAAAAAACACCGAGTTGTAATGAGCTGTTAGTGCCAATTTTTCTTTCATAGAAAAATGAACCTGTTCTTACTAAGGGACTCAGCATATTCACCTTAACCAAATTCTTTTTCTCTCCGTCTTGTGCGCTTGCAACCAGGCTTACCAGCAGCGCACCTGCAATCAATAATTGTTTCATGTTTTTATTATTTTGTGCGAAGCTATTTTCGTGAGTAGTATTTCAGCATCACATGAATGTGTGAATCTGAACATGATTACCGAATAGAACTGCTGTTTAATGGCATAATGATGTAGTTACCCTGATCATAGATGAGGATACCGGTTACATAAACTTTATGTGTTGGAATAATCTGGTTACGAAAACTTGCAAATGCATGTGTTCTTACAATTGCTGTTTTGCTGCCATCGCTGATGGTTCTATCACCATAGAAACTCAACTGGCCATTGGCTTCAGGAAAACGTACATCTGTGATGGTAACCAGCTGACCTTCTTTATTAGGTCCTTGATACAATTCACTTAAAGTATAGCTCTTCACCAATTTAAGATCCCAGCCAATTACTTGCGCATCGGTTGTGCTAACCCCACTCATTTCCAAAGCGCCATTTCGCTCTCTTAATTCACTGCCTTGTTGCAGCTGTATTGTTACAAGTTCACCCGCACGAAGGTTATGTGATTGATTGAAGTGAATTGCAATACCTCCGGTTTCGTCTTCAACATATGCAACGCTTGATTCTATATTGTCTTTAACAGATGTGATGACGCCGCCAATGGTAATCGGCGCAAAGAGATACATGGGTGTGCCGGAGTAATTATTCCTCAGACTGGCAATTTTGGTGTTTGCAATAGCTTGTTTATCGTCTTCTTCTATGGTTAATGTGTGAAGATTACTTATACCAACTTCAAATGCACCTTGTGTATGTACAACGCTGAAACGAATTGTTCTGTCGGGTTGAATCTGTTGATCGTTTACCGGCTTTACATAAAAGCGAACGCTTGTTTCTCCCATTCTTACAGGTACACGAATTTTTCCATTATTCAATTCAGGAGTCGTGGTAAAATGTGTACCATATCCACCAAGGGTAGTATTAAAGGCAATATCTACATAGCCATCTGAAATGGCAAGAGGATTGATATTGAGAACAACTTCTTTGTGATGGTTGCTGGCTTCATTTACCTTACTGTCATTTTGTGCAAAGCCGATTACTGCAACAGTTTCATCATCTAAGAGCTGAAGCCTTACACTATGTCTATTGTCTAGAGCAACGCTGCTTTTTTGCGCATCAATTTCTACTACAACAAGTCGTTCTCCATTCTTAATTTGATTGTTGATTGGGATAATTTGAAGTGCAGCTTCTCTGCTACCCCGGGCTATAGGAATTTCAATAAATCCATCTACTGCCACAGGATTGGTTGTAAAATCTATCCCATACTGTGCGGTTTGAGGATTCAGTTTTAAGACCAGCTTTTCTTCTTTATTGCTAGAGGCGGATAATTGAATTTGGGTAGTGGTTTCTGTCCCTGATTCGGTAACATGAATTACATCTTGTACAAATCCTGCTTTGATAGGCAACAATTGCTGTGAACGATCTGGTATCGGTGTATCCTTTTTGTTACAAGCGGTCAGTAATAATATTGCTACTACTATAGCAATACATGTCTTCAAAGAAAAATGCAGCTTCTCCATATGTTTTGATTTGAATGCAAAACAATATGAGGAGCTGCACTATAAAAATCACATGATAATGTGAATATGTGCTATTAGCTGTTGATGGCAATCACATATTTATTTGTGTGCAGACATCGACTGCTCCCAAACCAATTGTCCTTTATTGTTAAAGAACTTGATGCCGGTAAACGCATCTTTATTTTGAAACCAAGCTCCATTTGGTTTTGACATGCCAATGAGCAATCGACCATTTTCGCCACCAATCACCAAGCCCTTGGTGCCATCTTCTAAAGCTATCACATGTACTGCTTCTCCCTGTCCGTCATCTACGCCCATAATACTTCTGGCTTTACCATCTTTAGCGGTGTTCACGCCTAGTCCGCCCATTTCCCAACCTTCTTTATTGTTCCAAGTCATACCCGAAGATTCAAACATTCTTTTGCCGCTGTTTGGATCTGCAAGTTTATCACCCATAAGTACGCGATCAAAACCTTGCTCATTCATAACAACCATACCAATTGTACTATGGTAATAGTTTTTATACCATTCCATGTATTGATTCGGATCATCATAGTTCTTGGCCCAGTATTTTCTAACGAGTGCTGTATCTGTTCTTACTCTGTATCGGGAAGCCGGAATAGGTGCACCAATCAGGATTCTGTCTCTACCTAAACTATCCTCAATAATGATACCCTTGGTACGAATCAGTTTTGAATCGTCGTTTTTTGTGAAGCTGCTGACAATAAAAAATGTCAGCACCATACTGCAACTAAGCAAACCAAGACTTAAGTATCTGATTTGCTTTTTGAGTTGATTGATTTCTGTATGCATGGTTATTTGTTTTCGGGCAATACCGCAACCACTTCAATTTCCAGCTTTGCCTCGGGCATAAACAGTCTGCTTATCTGTACCCAAGTAGAAGTTGGATAATCACCGCCATAGGCTTTTTTTCGCACGTGATTCAAAGCCTTCATCGCTTCTATATCGGTAGTGTAGATGGTTTCTTTCATGACATGTTTTAGTGATGCACCAAAATGTGCTAGGCTTTTCTCAATCACCTTATACACATAAGACACATCTTTCTCGGTGATGTTGGTAGCCACTGTTCCAGACACATAGATCGTATTACCCGTTCTAATCACCTGTGTATATCCACCCACTGTATCTTGTTGACCCAGTGTAAAGTGGAACTTTTCTTTATACGGGTGTGTTTGTGCAAATGTTACACATCCCATAAATAATGCTAACATGATTAAGCTTAGTTGTTTCATAAAAATGTTTTACTGACCTGCAAGAATGGGTTTATTGGGTGTTGTACACCAGGCTGCGCGATGTAGGGTAATGGTGCCATTGTGGACATTGGTGCTGATTTCAACCCATCCATAGTGTACCTGTTGTGCTTTTACCAGCTGAAAAGGCAGGTATTTTCTGGATTGCCCCAGCCAATTACCAAACCACTGTACCGTTCCTGTTTCATGTTCATGTCTTTCTATCAAAGCCACTTCTGAAAACTCATACCAATTATGTCCAGTAACTGTTGTACCAATCGACGTATTTTTTTGTAGTGCTGGTACGGTTTCTTCCGGACTCACCGGCAAGCGCGTAGTGATACTACTGAGTACGAGGTATCTTCTTTTATCGGTTTTATTGATAAAGTCGCCAACCAGTTCTGTATAGAACACGAGGTCAAAGCGTTGATTATTATCGAAGTCATACACAATTGGATCGGCACCCCATCTTAGTGTAGTATCCTTCAATTGATGATAAGTGATATCGGCAGGAGGCGCCGGATTTGCAGGCGTTGTCGGTTGTTTACTGCAAGACACCAGTATTAAGGCCAGTGCGGAGAGCAATAAGTATGGTCGCATGTTTTTTTTGCAAACATGCTTATTTGCGTAAGTTTTTACAACCGCATGAATATGTGAAAAGACGGTAATTGCTGCCTGTTTAAACCAGCTATTCAATACGTAAAAATCGATTTACCGAATTAGCTCAAACTGCTCAACATAAATACCTAATAAGATGTGCCAGATACAATAATGGCCAAGGCGTAAAATCAACGAAGCCAGAAAGCCCGCCTTTTTGTAATACCATGCTTGTAGAAAATTCATCGCAAAGCCAGTGGCAAAAGCATAGACAATAAACCACCAATCGCCATCCGGCCATTGTTCTAGCGGTTCTCTCAAAGCGCTTAATATGGCTACTACTATGAAGTAATGGTATTGCCATTTTGGTGCAATCCATTTTTTCCCAATCAATAATAAAATAGTGAGCGGTATCATGCGATACCAAAGTTCAATTTCCAATGCACCAGCGCAATACAGAAAAATGCTGTAGGGAAAAGGTTGCAGAAAAGGCGGCAAACTAGTATATGGCTGCGGGTGTAATAAGAACTTTATTACCAATACATCAGCTATGCCAAAAGCCATGCCCCACAGTAACACTTTTTGATACATCCTGCGCGCGTGTTGATCTGCACTGGCAATAGTAGGCAGGCCCGCTTTAGATTGCAGGGCGGTTAATGGAATCAGTGGCAATAGCCACAAGAGGTTTGACCAGTCCCATAACCGTAAGCCTGTTGCTGTCTGCGATAATGCTTGACCATAGTATATAGTCATTGTTGGAATCAGCAATAATAAAGAGGCAATCAGCAGGGATCTTTTGTTGTCTTCCAGCATAATGAATTAGCTTATTGAAGTCCACGATCTCCAGTGGTAATGGAATACCACTTAGGCAATATGGCTCTAAAGATGGCTCCTATGGCAATACAGAGCAGTATCACAATCGTGGGTACTACCAGAAAATTGAATAATCGATGATAAGCAAAAGACTGCGTGAACTGCGTACTCATCCGCATCAAGTAGTTTACCAAAGGATTGTGCAGCGCATAAATGATGAAAGAAAACCCGCTCATCCAAACCAGCCATGGTTGTTGTTTAAACCATTTCACCACAGCATCCAGGCCATACCAAACCGCGATCAATCCTGTGAATACAGTTGTTTTATGCAAGACGGATAAAATCCAAAAACTGCTGGCTGCTGCAGAAGATAGTTTAAACGCAAGAAAGGTCTTTACCAATGCTGTTGTAATGAATACGATCCAAACTGCAGGCATCAATATCCATTTGGGTTTTTCTTCTATCCAGTTGTTTCTTTTTTGTAGCCAAATACCTAAGCTGAAAAAGAGCAAGCCTTCTCCTTCCAGAAAATACACGTTGGCAGTTACCAACCAGAAAAACCCAATGATCAAAAACCAGATGAGTGCTCCTTTCTGTGTCACCCAACGGAGGAAGGGATAAATTGCGTTATAAATCAATAATACACGGATAAACCACAATTGAAATGCAATTGGCGCTAGTGTCCATCTTTCTAATAACTGTTGCCAAGTCATTTCCCAATAAGGCCTGTTATCTCCCATCTGATCCAGTTGGGCCTGTTGTAAAAACTGCATCGTGAAGGGAAAGTATTGCCAGATCAGGGTGATGAGCATACCCACCGCACTCCAGATTAAGTAAGGAAGACCCAAGGTGCGGAGTCGCTTACCCATGCGTTGCTTCCATGGTTTGCTATCATGCATTGCATATAGATAACCCGAGATGATGAATAGCATGGGTATACGAAAACGAAACAATCCGTTTGCTAGAAAGTATTCAGTAAAAGTGGTAAGGTTGAGTGGTTCCTCAACAGAGGAAAAGGGTTGTAGGTAGGTATTCTGCAGATTGTATCCATGTACAAATACCAATAAGAGCATGCTTACAAAAGCATAGAACCTGAATTTTGTTCCTGTAAAGTCTAGCATGCCGTTAGTTTCTACAAAGTAACCCAGATTAAATTATGCCCGCAACCACACAATCATGTGGTTAAGCCTTTTGTATAAAATATTCTGTATTTTACTAGTAAACTATTGTGCATGAGAAAATTGCCCTTATTGCTCTTGTCTTGTCTTCTTTTCATGCAGCTGCAAGCGCAGTATAGTTATCAAGCAAGCATTGGAAATGTGGAGGCCGAACAAAATGCCTTTCGAAAGTTTGTACTGGAATCATCCATCAATATTGATGTAAAGCCGGCCTTATTGCGTTTTTCACGATTAACCGTTGATAGCTTACAACGTGTTATCGCTAAAGACAGCATCAGTACAGATGCAACAAAGTCTATGGCTTCACAGAGTCTTGCTTTATTCCTGAAGCGTATCAGGGCCGATTTGAAAGCGAAACGCTATGAGGTATTTCTCTTACCAGATGCCATGAAGCAATTTCCACTAATCTGGCACAATCTCTTGCACAATGGAAACTGGCAGCAGTATTTTACTGGCTTTGGTGTTCCAAGAACCGAGATAATGCTGTTGGCTTTCAGCGATTTCCCTCAATATCCCGCCATCAAGGAAATAGCGATGCTGAAAAAATTGCAACGCGATCCCGAGAAGATAGCCGACTATGCTATTGAGCATCGAAACTTTCCATACATCGACACACTGGCATTCATGGTAGCTAATGAGCAACCAGAAATCATCTTACATCTTTTTGAACAATCGTCTAAGCAACAGGCGCAGCAATATCTACTGCAACATCAACATCCGCTGGTGCGCATGGTGGCTGAACTATCTACAAGCCCTAACAAGAAAAACTATTTGCCTTTTGCTTATAAAATATTGCGTGGAGAAATTACCAAGGAACGTATTGATCAATTAAGGCAAACACCCTCAGCCTATTTTGCTGCACTAGTAGATGAAGTCTTGTATCTGCGCGGAGAAATGCTGGCAGGTAAAAAAGTGTATTACACAGGCGCGCTTCGTTACTATATTAGAAAATATGCAGTTGATTTCTATGTAAGTCAGATGAATCAATTGCACGAGCAATCTGATAAGCAGCGATTTTTTAGTCTGGAAGGATTGCGCCCGGAAGATTTGTATTTCATCATTGTTGGCGGTGATGCGGCTTTTTATACCTCTAGTTATTTGTATACCTACAATAAGCTCATGTCTTTTTATCAAAAGAAAAACGCACATGAGTTATTTGATCGTGTAAATAATGTGGTGTTCAGAAAATTTGTTCAAACAACAGTTTACTACAACAACTTCAGCACACTATTGAGCAGTATGCCTACGGATAGTGCAAAAAATTTATTGAAACGATTTGTGACAGGTATTGAGCGAAGTACCGACTACACGCTCAATGAAGCGATGGACGTAGCAGAAGCCATACCGGGTATTATGGCCAATCCTGTTTTGTCTGATGAGCTTAAAGTGCTGCTGCAAGTGAATAAAACTTACTGCCGTAGATCAGGTAATTATTATGGCACTTATGTATACGGACTTTTACAACAGATCTACAATACCGTGGCAGATGACAAAGCCGGAAAGCGCACACAGATACTCTTGCCTTATCTGAATTTAACACGGAAAGAAGTAGAGCAAAAAAACCAAGAGGTAGTGCAGCAGGTATTTTTCTATGGCGATGAAGATGGGAAAGCTTCATTCGACAATTTCATGAGTGGCTTTAAAGATGCAAAGCAGTGGAAGCAGGAACAGAATGGTTTATGGGTTACACTACGTGCTTTGACTGGAGCACCGATGATGATTTATGCCAACCTTCCTTTAAGCAATGATGAAGGAAAAGATTTGATGGCCATCGATTCTTTGAGTCGGTATTTAGATCAGCAAGGTGTACAGCCGCATATCCTTATTCATCGTGGACATAGTTATCATGTAGAGCATACAATAGATAGAATTACTTCTGCAACACGATTGGCTATTTTGGGTTCTTGCGGTGGACATAAAAACTTGAGTGAAGTGATTTATCGAAGTCCCGATGCACAAGTCATCGCTACCAAGCAGATTGGTTCTAAGTTGGTGAATGAGCCTTTGTTACGAATGTTTAATGATGCCATGCTTTTTGGAACAGGTGTACAATGGAAACCATTTTGGCAAAACCTCGGCAACAAATTGAATAAGGATGCGAAGGCCGCCGGTTATTTCAAGGATTATATACCGCCCTATCAAAACATGGGTATGCTCTTGTTGCGTTTACATAAGTTGGATGAAACCTCTTAAAATAAAAACCGGAATGGCAGAAGCCGCTCCGGGGTTCATTCAGCCTGCTGCAGCTGAATACAAACAAAAAAAGACAATATGCAAAGCAGTAAGACTACTGCCTATATACAGCTGCTAAAGTATTGGCTGATTGCCCCGCTTCTTTCCAAAGAATCTGCAATTAGTAAAAAGGAATCGGCAAAAAAAATCCCCCACATTTTCTGTGGGGGTTAATTTTTTGCGCAGGCGTCCCTGCGGGATTCAAGGAATTGGATGGATATGCTTTTCAGCGGATTGGATTCATATCTATATACGCCAATTCCGTGCCAACGGATTTAATTCTTTTAAGTGATTGAAAATCATTCATATAGGAAACTGATCAATTGCCAATCTCTTCCCATAATGGGAAATTTTTTCCCGTTTTGCTATGCGTGACCTTCAACGTACAATTTAAAATTGTTCAAAATGGCCTGCCACCCCTGCTTTTGTAACTCGGGCGGGTTTTGGGTTTCGGTTTCAAACATCTCTACCAAACGGGTTTGGGTATTGTCTGCTTCGGGTACCATCAGCACATGTACCAAACGGTCATCATCCAAGCGATAGCGTAAACGATCATTGGTAATCACTACCTCATATACGCCACCCAGGTCAAAACCCATGCTACCATCTCTGGCTTCCATGCGATAGGTAAACCTGCCGCCAGGTCTAAGATCATTGCTGGCCGAAGGGGTATGCCAATCTGCAGATGCGGCATTCCATTGAACAATATGTTCGGGCTTTGTGAACTTTTCCCATACGGTCTCAACGTTTGCAGCAATGGTTACTTCAACAGAAATCAATGTTGTCATGTGGGGGTATCTGTAAGGTGAAAAAATTAACCTGTTCAAACAAGGCATCCCCTGGCAGTAAAAAGCAATCTGACTTTGGGTAAGACAGGGTTGCACTTATGTACATAAAATCATTCAGGCAGTTGTGGGGGAACGCCATGTTGGTTGTTTAGGGTGAATAAAAATAGCCTATACGACTGGATTGCTGAAAATTTTATATAACAGCTTTGTTTAATACTTGTATCATGCATTGGCACAGGCGGTTATCATCTATATTACCGGAAGCGCCAACCAAATCGGAATGACAATTCGTTTAGCAAAAAATACTAAAAAAATTAGTGTTGATAAGTAAAATGCCCTAACTTCACACCCGTATTAATTTTGTTCCGGTCGCAGCGCGACTGCCCAAAACACCCATAAAAACTGAATAAAATGAGTAATGCAGAAAAATTAAAGGCCCTGAAACTGACGATTGATAAGATTGACAAGGATTTTGGTAAGGGTAGTGTGATGATGATGAGTGATAAGGCCGAACATGCCATGGAAGTGGTATCAACAGGTTCTATTGGTTTAGACACTGCACTTGGTGTAGGTGGTTTTCCTAAGGGAAGAATCATCGAAATCTATGGACCTGAATCTTCCGGTAAAACAACCATTGCGATTCATGCTATTGCAGAAGCGCAGAAAAAAGGTGGCATGTGTGCCATCATTGATGCGGAACATGCTTTTGATAGTGCTTACGCGCAGAAACTGGGCGTAGATGTAGATAACCTGCTGATCTCTCAACCAGATTATGGTGAGCAGGCTTTGGAAATTGCTGATCGTTTGATTCTTTCTGGTGCATTGGATGTAGTGGTGATTGACTCTGTTGCGGCATTGGTACCTAAAGGAGAACTGGAAGGTGAAATGGGCGATAGTAAAATGGGTTTACAGGCACGTTTGATGAGCCAGGCTTTGCGTAAACTGACTGCTACAATTAATAAGACCAATACAATTTGCATTTTCATCAACCAGTTGCGTGAGAAGATTGGTGTCATGTTTGGTAATCCTGAAACCACTACTGGTGGTAATGCGCTGAAGTTCTACGCGTCTGTACGTTTGGACATCAGAAGAATGAGCCAGATTAAAGATGGTGATACTGCAGTAGGTAACCGCGTTAAAGTAAAAGTGGTGAAAAACAAAGTAGCACCTCCTTTCCGTGCTGCTGAATTTGATATTGTATTTGGTGAAGGTATCAGCAAGGTTGGTGAGATCATTGATATGGGTGTTGAGCTGAGCATCATTCAAAAAAGTGGTAGCTGGTTTAGCTATGAAGGCAATAAACTAGGTCAGGGTCGCGAAGCGGTGAAGCAATTGTTGCACGATAATCCAGAATTATCAGGAGAGATCGAAGCAAAGATTCGCGCAGCAATCAGCACACAAACTGCACCCGCAGTTGCCGCAGAAGAATAAAGTTTTGATGGGTTAGTAATACAGCCATGCCGTTCCCGGCGTGGCTTTTTTATTACCCATCATACCCCCCTTAAACTAGGGATATTCAACGTAGACAAGGCTTTCAAAGCTCAAAATATCCTTAAAAAAATTCTCGGTTTCACCAGAAGGCCGTTATCCTGTACTACCTTACGGCCAAAACTAGGTTCGTGTATTTTTGCAATCACTTATTTCAGTAGGCATGATGAAACAAATAGCTATTGTCTTGTTGTTTTGTGGAGCGTTGATGAATGCAATGGCGCAACCACCTGCTGGTCCGGGTACCAGAACAGGATTGGAATATGATATTCGACCGTTTAAGAAAAATGGTTTATTCCGCGAAGATGATAAAGTGGGTTATGATGTTCGTTTGAAAAACTCCACTTACACTAAGCAACGTGGCTCTATGCACATTGATGTGTTCGATGCCAAAGGTGCTTCTGTTTTTAATCAGACTGTGAGTTTTTTCACCGACTCTAGGAAAACGTTTGCTACAGACCTGAACCTGGATTATGCAAAACTTACAGCAGGTTTTTATGATGTCAACATTATTGTAAGCACCACCAGTGCTGCAGATACGTTGCGTTATGTATTTGGATTAGACCCCGATAAGATTTTTACAGATATCAATAAGCCTGAAGATTTTGAAGAGTTCTGGTCTGAAGCCAGAAGAGAAATGCTGCGTAAAGAACCCCGCTTTCGTATCATTAGTCGCGGTAATTCCAGCACCAAGTATGTAAATGTATATCAGGTAGAGTTTCAGTCGGTAGATGATGTGGTGGTAAGAGGTTGGTTAACCATACCCAAGGGCGGAGCAAAATATCCGGTTATTTATCAGCTGCCCGATTATTATGAAGATCAGCGTCCAGACTCTAACAGAAGTGATATGGCTGTATTCCGCTTGAATGTGCGCGGCCATGGCAACAGTGCGGATAAAGTATTCTCAGATTATAGTACACTGAATACCATGAATCTCTATGATAGAGATAAGTATATCTACAAGGGTATTTACATGGATTGCTTGCGTGGTCTTGACTTTATCTATAAATACGCCAATCAATTAAACCTTGATGCAGACCGTGTAGTAGTCTATGGCGAAGGTCAGGGTGGTACGCTTGCGGGTGTTACCTGTGCTATGGATCAAAGACCGAAGTGTTGTATCATGGTTCGTCCCGTTTATGGTGATCTGCGTGGCTTGTTTGAAATGAATCAGGACAACCCCGTATTGCCTTGGCCGGTATCAGCTTTCAATGATTATATCAACAGCGGTGAGGGCGGCATCAACAAACAGCGCTTTTATGAAAACTGGGATTTTTATGATCCTGTAAACTTCATGAGTAATATCAAGTGTAAAGTGTTGTTTGCTTTACCATTGATCAATAGTTCTGCACCTCCACAAACAGCTTTCTCTATTTATAATCAGCTCAAAGGCGATGTGAAAGAAATGTATGTGTGTTCAGGTAACACAATGGATTATGTTTATTACGCGTATCAAAACCTTTGGATCAAAAAAGTGCTGAGACTTCCTTAATTTGTTAGGAGATTGTTATCGCAGTATTTAATTGCTGTATTAGCATGAAATTTGCATAAACTGCTGCAAGCTCTCTCATGTCTACAGGTAAACAAGTATTTCAAGCACATAACCCTACACGCTGGCAGCGCTTTAAGTGGGGTTCCCGCATTTTGGTGTTCATCCTGGTGATCATTGCTATTGCGATAGTGATTGCATTGCGTACCCTGTTTCAGCCAGACCTTCCAGTAGAAACAAGGGTGACCAAAAAACTGCTGTCAGAAGATGTACCGGTATATAAAGAAAGTGAGCTGATTGAAAAATACCGAGGCTTCAGAAAGTTCATCGATGCAAAATATTTAAATAAGGACAGCGCGAAGCAAAATGCTGTAGTCAATAATAATAGTGCCTTATTTCCCGACAGCCTTGGGATTCGCGCAGCTTTTTATGTGGCTTGGGATGCGCAATCTTTTTTCTCCCTGCGTAGAAATATTGATAAGCTGAACCTGGTGATTCCAGAGTGGTTCTTCTTTGATCCAACTGCTGATACGTTGGTGGTAAGAATGGATAGACGAGGCAAGGAAATCATTGGTAACTCCAAAGTGAAAGTGATGCCCATGCTTACCAATAATGTGAACGGGGTATTTCGTGGAGATATTTTGCACAGGGTGTTACATGATTCAGTGAAGAAAGAAAAGCTGATCAGCGCAATCATTAGAGAAGTAAGGAAAAACAAATTCATTGGTGTCAATATTGATTTTGAAGAAATGCAAGAAGACGATAATAGGATTCTTGTCAACTTTCAGAAAGAATTATATACCCGCATGAAGATGCAGGGCTTGATGGTTACACAAGATGTGGCGCCATTCAATGAAGACTATAACCACAAAGAATTATACAAGTACAACGATTACCTGATCTTGATGGCCTATGATCAGCACGCTGATCATTCCAAGCCGGGGCCAGTGAGTAGTCAGAAATGGATAGAAGCAGCAGTTGATTATATCGCGAAAGAAATTCCCTCAGAGAAAATCATTCTTGCAATGGCTTCTTATGGGTATGATTGGGGTGCAAACGGCAAGACAGAAACAGTTACATATCAGCAAGCGCTAACGCTGGCAAGAGAAAGTCAGGCCAAAGTCACTTATGACAACCATACCTATAACTTGTACTACACGTACAATGATGAAAATAACCAAACACATCAGGTACATTTTACAGATGCAGCTACCAATTTCAATACACTTCGTTTTGCTACAGAATATGGATTAGCGGGAACCGCTATATGGCGTATGGGTAGTGAGGATAGCCGTATCTGGGATTTCTATAATCGATCTGTACACCGCGCTGCATTGAAGAATTTTGATTTTTCTGCACTCACTGTTGTGGAAAGTTCTGATGATGTAGACTATATCGGCGAAGGAGAGATTTTGGAAGTGTTGTCAAAACCAACCAAAGGGCATATCGAACATGAGATCGATAGTAATGAATTATTGATTAGTGAGCAACGATATGAAGTATTGCCTTCTATGTTCGTTGTGCGTAAATGGGGTAAGACTGAAGCCAAAAAACTTGTACTCACTTTTGATGATGGGCCCGATCCTTTGTACACCAAACAAATATTAGACACACTGGCTAAATACAAAGTGCCTGCTGTGTTTTTTGTGGTTGGCTTGGCAGCAGAAAACAATATTCCTCTAGTTAAGCGTATCTATCGAGAAGGGCATGAGATCGGCAATCATACATTCACGCATACCAATATGGCTACAGCCAGTAGAAACAGAGCCATACTGGAAATGGACTTAACCCAACTACTGATAGAATGTATCACCGGCAGAAGCACGACGATGTTTCGTGCACCATACAATGCGGATAGTCAGCCAGAGACCATGGAAGAATTGTTACCGGTGGCTATTAGTAAAGAGCGTGGTTATATTACCGTGAATGAAAATATTGATCCGCTGGATTGGGAGAAAGAAGAGAACCCGTATTTAAATGGTGACTCCATCTTTCATCGTGTTGTGCGGCATGTGGATATGGGTAATGTGATTTTGTTGCATGATGCAGGTGGCGATCGTTCTGCAACAGTTGAAGCAACGGGAAAAATCATCCGACATTTTCTAGCGCAAGGATATCAGTTCACGACAATTGCAGATTTGCTTGGTAAATCGAGAGATGATATTATGCCGGAAGTGCCAAAAGGAAGAGGCTATGCATTACTGCAACTGAACCTATACATTTTTACTATTCTGTATTATGTAGGACATTTTCTATTCTCTTTATTCCTACTCTTCTTAGTGCTGGGTACACTGCGTATTATTGCTTTGGCTGTATTGGCGTTGAAGCAGCGGAAAAGAGAAAAACAATTATCGGTAGATACGGTTCTACGAACAGATTATCCAAAAGTATCCATCATTGTACCTGCTTATAATGAAGAAGTAAATATTGTAGGTACCATCATGAACCTACTGCAATGCGATTATCCCAACTTTGATGTGATTTTAGTGGATGATGGCAGTAAGGATGCAACCTTGCTTCGGGTAAGAGAAGTGTTTGAGCAATCTGCTCAGGTAAAAATCATTTCAAAAGTCAATGGTGGTAAAGCATCTGCATTGAATGAAGGTATTCGCCGCAGTGATGCGGAATACTTGATATGCATTGATGCAGATACAAAGCTGAAACCAGATGCGGTGCGTATTATGATGGAGCATATGCTGCGTGATGCATCTGTTGGTGCTGTTGCAGGCACGGTGAAAGTAGGTAATCAGGTAAACCTGATGACGCGCTGGCAGCATTTGGAATATGTAACCAGTCAGAACTTCGATAGAAAAGCATTCGCTGTGATCAATGCGATTACTGTGGTACCTGGCGCGATTGGTGCCTTTAGAAGAACAGCTATAGAAGAAGCCGGCTTATTTACTACAGATACTTTGGCAGAGGATTGTGATCTCACCATACGCATTCTGCGATGCGGGTATACGGTAGCCAATGAAAGCAGCGCTATTGCTTATACTGAAGCACCTGAAACTGTTGGACAGTTCATGCGGCAAAGAGTAAGATGGACTTTCGGCGTATTACAAACCATCTGGAAGCATAAGGATATTGCACTCGGCGGCAACAACAAGGCCTTAAGTTGGATTGCTATTCCTGACATCATCATTTTCAAATATGTTATTCCGGCCTTCACGCCACTGGCAGATATCATTGCTTTAATCAGTCTCACTGCCGGTGTTTCTTCTACGGATAACCAAATGCTCGATTATTACCTGCTCTTCCTGCTCGTAGATACAGGTATTGCACTTTTTGCCTTTTTATTGGAGGGCGAAAAGCTTTACCAGCTGGTTCTATTGATACCTCAACGCTTGATTTACAGGTGGTTAATGTTGGTAGTCCTGTTTCAATCTTTGCTGAGAGCGGTAAAAGGCGAACTGCAGCATTGGGGTGTTTTAAAGCGCACCGGCAATGTTAAAGACCTGCAAATCAATGTTTCAGAGTGATTTTTAAGCTTTTTATTATCCCGCTTGCTTGGCTACCCCTGCCTCAGCCTTTATCTTGCAGTACCGATAGTTGTCTTTGGTCCATAACTAGTAAGTGTTGAACTAAAACCGGCAACCGAATCCCTCCTATGATCTGAATCGTGTAGACGTTTGTCCGCAAGTTATGATCAAGCAAAGCAAAAAAAGATATCTCCAGATAAGCTTGGCAACCTTTGTTGCCTTTCTCTTACCGCTATTTGTATTAGCGCAAGCTGATATCATTTTAACCCTCGATCCCATTACAAAAGCTGGATTTTTCAGCACAAAAAGTCCGGTCAAGTTTCGTTTACTCGTATCCAATAAAAGCAAGACCGATCTTAAAGGCACTGTTTCTTATACAGTAACCACAGTAAAGTCTGTTTATATCACCGATGCTTCAATGCCTGCTGCCGTAGGTGCAGGAAAAAATTTAGATATCCCTGTTGATTTACCCATGATTGATGGAGAAGGTTTTTATGAAATCATCATTCGTGCAGAAATGGGTGATGTGGTTGAATCTATCTCTAAGCAGTTTGGGTATACCGATTTGAATAAGGTAAAGAAAAAAGCACCCGAGCCAGCACCGGTTACCGATATCAACTTTCCTCAGGCTGGTGTGAAGTCGGTCTCGAACGAAGATTATAGTCACGATGAAGGCCATGGTGAAGAAGGTGCTGAAGAAGATGAGGGTGAAATTGTTACTGTGCTAAAGCCTGCCGCAAAGGATGCCATGTTTGGTATGTATAAGCCGGTGAAGTATACCGTAGTCTTACACAATAAGTATAAAGTAAAGCAAGAGGGATCGTTCAGTTATTATGTAACTACTGAAACGGGTGAGCCTGTGTATGAGAATAAAGTGCCTGTTGTGATTCCTAAAAAGTATAGTAAGCAGTTCAGCTTTGATGTGCCAACGTTGAAGGGATCTGGTGTATATAATTTCAAGTTCTGTTTGAATCTAAGTACTTACGATGACACAACCCGTCATGCATTTGTTTTTAATGCAGATAAGGTTAATACAGAGTTGCATAAGCCAGATGATTTTGATGATTTCTGGGATCAAACGATTAAAGAGTTAGATAAGATTGATCCACGCTATTCAATTGTCTATGATCCTTCAAAAAGTAATGTATCGCATAGAGCCTATCGTGTAGATTTTACTTCATGGGGAAACGTTCGCGTATATGGATGGTTAACCATTCCCAAACTGAAAGGAAAGTTTCCGTTGGTGCTGGGCTTTGGTGGACATAAGATCGAAGTCTTTCCGCTCTACTTCCCAGATTTTGCTGTGTTTACTATGAACGTGCGTGGTATTGGCGAAAGCATGAAAGTGATCAACCCGAAGAACGAAACCTTTGTGTCTTTGCACCTGAATGATCGGGATAAATATGTGTATCGTGGAATGTATATGGATTGCTTAAGGGCTGCAGACTTCTTATTCAAAGGCCCGCATGGTTTCAACTTTGATCTTAGTCGTGTCATGGTTTTTGGCGGTAGCGAAGGGGCTTCAAAATCATTGGTGACAATTGCTTTAGGCAGAAAAAGAGGATACCGCTTTGGGGCTTGTGTAGCAAATAATCCGGTATTAACAGATATTCATCAAATGTATGATGTGGCTGAGGTAAATGAGGAGATCAAGTTTCCTATCAGCGATTTCAATAATTACATCGAAGGAACAAAGGGCATGACAAAGCAGGCTGTTTTAGATGTGTGGAAGTATTATGAGGTACAGAACTTTATGTCTGAAATCAACTGTCCAGTTTTATTCGCATGTAGTTTGATGGATCCTTATGCGCCACCGGGCAGTGTCTTGAGTGCATACAATAAGATGCCAAAAGAGACAAAAGCCAAATCTGAGTTGTACATTTTTGCCGACCTTGGCCACGAGGTAACGCCAAGGCATAATGTATTTACCGGCTCCTGGTATTATGAAAAGCTAGCGAGCGTAATGAAGTAAATGATCATGATAACAAAGCGCGTTATACTTACTTTTTTTATAGCATCCCTTGTACTAAATGCCAGAGCTGACTTTCCATTTGGTAAAGGAAGAAGAATCTTATTTCCATCTTTCGCATTTAGCAGCGCACAGCGAAACTATGATCGAAATGGAAGCACTGTTTCGATGGGTCAGGGTGGCGGTTTTTCTTCAACATCTTTCGCGCTCTTTTTTGGATATGGCATTAGTAGAAATCTAGACTTTTCAGCAAATATTCCATTCGCTAATCAGGTATTAAAAAACTCAGCGGCTAAATTGACGAATGCTGGATTTGGAGATGCTCACTTTAGCCTGGCCTATCATATTCCATCTGAGGACTTGAAAAACTTTTTAACGCTCAAAGCAGGAGTATATGTGCCTATGTATGCAGGTGCAGTAACACCAAGTCTTGGTTATGGAAATAATGGACTGAGCCTTGGGGCGAATTATTCTTTTAGTCCTTATAAGGATGGCTTTTGTATTGCAGACCTTACCCATATCAGGTACTTTGCCGATGATGGCTCTGGTCCAAATGTTACCTCATATGGCATAACATTCGGAAAATCGTTTAATGTATTCCATTTATTTACTGTTGGATTGACGCATACTAAATCAACTAGTGTCAATAAGAACTTTTCATTTGATTTACCTCAAAACAGAGACTTTTCAACAGGAAGGTTAACACTCGGTTATGGAAGAAGAGCAAACAGAATGATGATGCCCTTTTTCCAAGTGTACTATACGCCTTATGGCAGAAATGCAGGCGTGAGCTATGGAGCAAGCTTGTCTATTATTTCCAAGCTGCCACTTTAGGGCGGCATAATAGGCAGCAGGTATAATTTTTTGGTCAAAATTTCGTTAAGGAACAGTATCTATTGCCGGAAATCGTCTTATGGAAGCGGGGATTCCACAATGGGTTCACTAATATTACAGACCGAACTATGAAAGCAAACGCATACATCCCTGCGCTTACCGGGGTAAGAGCCATTGCGGCGTTTTTGGTGTTTTTTCACCATGCCAATCAGGCTGAATTCCCCTTTCCTTTGTTTCGTGTATTGAATGAATTCCATATCGGGGTAACAGTGTTTTTTGTATTGAGTGGTTTTTTGATCTGCCTTCGATATTATGATACTTGTGAAATCACCGGTACCTGGTTCCGTAAATATTTGAAGAACAGGATTGCCCGCATCTATCCCATGTATATGGTGCTTACACTTGGCACATTTGCATACGCATGGTATACCAAAGATGAAAGTATCTATAATGGCTTTACATGGCATTGGGGTGTATTGCTGATGAATATCTTTTTCTTCCGAGGCTTTTTTGACGACCTCAAGTTTACAGGTGTAGCACAGGGTTGGTCGCTTACCGTTGAAGAATGCTTCTACTTTTCTGCACCTTTCTTCTTTCGCCAGATTAAGAAAGATAAACGTGCCATGATCTATCTACCATTATTGGTTCTGGGTATTGGCATTTTGCTGGTAGCTATCTTCAGCAATTTTAACTGGTGGGGTTTCTATGGGAATTATCGTTTCAATTTTCTATACACATTCACGGGGCGTTGTACAGAGTTTTTTATTGGTATGTATCTGGCATTGTACATGTTGAAGCAAAAGGATGCGCCTAAGTATCAATTTCCTTGGGTAACACTACTGGGATTTGTGGTCATTTGCGGCGCCATGGCTATCATGACTTCTATCCCCTTAACAGAATCCATGCCTTTTGGTCTCTATCATCCTTGGGGTATATTCTCTAATAATGTCTTGTTGCCCATTGGTGTATGTCTGTTTTTTTACGGAGCAATTATGGAGAGATCGATCATCCGCTGGTTTTTATCTACCAAGCTGATGGATTTACTCGGTAAAAGTTCATACATCTATTATCTGGTACATATCGGATTTATTGCAACCATTTCGCATCATTATAGTGAAATCTGGACAGATGCTTTCTATGCCTGGTTAGATGCAAATGAATTTTACTGGTTATCAGCAAATATTCCCTATGCAGTTGTAAGTATTGGTATCGTGTTCATCCTATTGAATATTGTTTCTATCATCCTCTATAAGTTAATAGAAGAACCGATGAATCACTATATCAGAAAGTCATCTTTGCTAGAGAAAAAAGTAAAACCTGCGGTATAAACTGATGCGTTATCTGAGATCCATATTATCCTTGATTGTATTACTGGTTACACAGATAAGTCTGAATGCGCAACAGCCAGTTCAGGTAACCATAACACCTGCTGCAAAAGACGGAGTATTCTCTTATAAACTACCAGTACAGTTTACGATTAAGATTGAGAATGCTGGTAAAACACCACAGTCGGGTAATATCAATTATGTGCTGACGACTACTTCTGGTGCTTATGTATTAGAAGGTAATCTTGATCTGAATATCAAACCAGGTGCGGCTGCCGTTCAGGCAATACGACCCTCGGTAGAAACCACCGGAAGTTATGAACTAACCATTCGTGTTAACCTCACAGACTTTAATGAAGCTTTTGTACAACCATTCACTTATGAGAGTAAGCAAATAAAGGAAGAGAAAAAAAAGGAGGAAGAACAGAAAAAAGTAGAAGAAGCATTAGAAGATGAGAATGGAGAAATTGTTACCACTTTAAGACCCTTATCTAAGAATGCATTGTTCTCTTCTAAAAATCCGGTACGCTACAATGTTGTCTTACACAATAAGTATAATGTAAAACAGGAAGGCAAAATCAATTATCAGATTACTACTGAAACAGGTGAATGGGTTTGTGAGTACAACCTGCCGGTTAGTTTGCCGAAAAAAACCATTCGTCAATACAATTTCGATATCCCTGATATCAAAAAAGCTGGTATCTATAAAGTATCACTTAGACTGAATTTATCTTACTATGATGATACTACCCAGCATGCATTTATCTATGAATTAGATCAGGTGCAATCAGAAGAAAACAAGCCAGAAGATTTTGATGATTTTTGGGACAGAACCATCAAGGAGTTGGAGTTGATTGATCCGGAATATGAAGTAATACCGGCTGCGGATAAAGATATCTCTACGCATCATGTGTATCGCGTAGAATTTATGTCGCTCGATAAAGTGAAAGTGTATGGCTGGTTATCGGTGCCTAAATTAAGAGGCCGCTATCCGGTGCTAGTCGCTTTTGGTGGTTATCGAAAACTATTGGATCCAATTTACTTCCCCGACTTTGCCGTGTTGTCTATGTTGCCCAGAGGTGTAGGCGATTATGAGAAAAAAGTAAACCCTACCAATCAGGAGTTGATTACGCTGGGTATCGAGGATAAAGAGAAATTTATTTACAGAGGTATTTATATGGACTGCCTACGTGCAGTTGATTTTTTCTTTTCCAATTCGCACTTGTTCAAGTTTGATTTAAGCAGGGTAGGTGTTTTTGGTGGTAGTCAGGGCGGCTCTTTGGCGCTTGTGGTTTCTTCGCTGATCAAACGTACCGGCAAACGTGTGAATACTTGTATGGCAGATACGCCTGTTTTCTGTGATTTTGATGTAAACCTGGCCATCGCAGAAAAAGCGAAAGAGATGCCACCCTTCCCTATTGGTTATATCGTGAAGTACATGAACGAAACCAAGACAGCCAGCAAGGAGAAAATTCTCAATAACCTAAAGTATTTCGCAATTAAAAACTTTGTGCCCGATATTGATTGCTCTGTCTTGTATGCCGCAACTTTATTGGACGATCTGGCGCCACCCGGTTGCACCATACCAACCTATAATCGTTTGAATGAAAAAGTGCGTAAGGGCAGCGAATTATATGTGTTTCATGATCTTGGTCACGAAGTACCCGAGAGCTATAATAATTTCAAGAGCACCTGGTTTTTTGAAAAGCTGGCCAGGAGTATCAGACAACCCGGAAACTAATGATGAAAATTCGATTATTGATATTAGCCATTTGCTGCAGCTTGGTTGCCCGTGCTGATTGGCCTGTTGGTAAAGGACGTTTTGTGGTTTTACCCGGCTTCAATTATTTCTCTACTGCGGGTTTTTTCAACAAGAATGGTACGAGGGTTCCTCAAGGCAAAGACAATTCTTTTTCATCCTACTATTTTGGTGTTGGTATTACACATGGCTTAGCGCGTAACTTGGACATCTTTACCAATGTTCCATATATACAGCAGAATCAAGTTGCATTCGGTACAAAAACAACAAGAGCCGGTCTTGGTGATGTGGCACTTGGTCTTGCGTTTCATATTCCTTCAGAATCTAAGCGTACACACTTTACTACAAGGATAGCTGCATTAATACCTACCTATACCAATACTACTACGCCTTTTCTGGGTTTTGGTGCCAACGGTATGCAAGTGGTAGCCAACTATTCATTCAATCCCGGTAACCAGCAGTTTACCATTTTTGAAGTAACACATAACCGCTTCTTTGCTGAAGATGGAACAGGCCCTAATCAATTTAGTGGTGCTGTTACTTGGGGTGTTAATTTCAACGATTATTATATGGCCACAGCCAATTTTACCCATATGCAGTCTGCGAGTGCCGATAAAACATTCAGCACTAATCTTCCAGAAAACAAAGACTTTTCTTATGGTAAAGTTACCGTGGGCATCGGCAGAAAAATCAGCAGAACAGTTACACCATACCTGCAGGGCTTTTACACGGTGTATGGTAAAAACTCAGGAGTAGGCTGGGGTTTGGGCTTATCGCTCATCACCAAAATGCCTTTCTAAGTTCTGAACGTAATTTTTTGCCGGAAAAAGCGTTATAGACTTGATTTCGGGATTCACCAATCTATCCGTACATGCAAGCATTTACCAAATCGGTTCTCTTTATATGCCTCATACTAATGGCAAATACCAGCTTTGCTGGTTTCCCCATTGGTAAAAATCGTTGGCTCTTAGCGCCATCTTATAACCTATACAATGCAAAAGGTTATTGGAACAAGGGTCGCGAATATTCAGGTTATAGCAATAGCGGCAAGTTTACCTCACACTATTTTGGTTTCTATGGAGGTACTGGTATTTCCGATAAAGCGGATCTGGTATTCAACCTGCCTTTTGTGATTTCCAGCTATCAGGAAACTGGTTTAACACAAACCAACTCTAGTCTGGGTGATGCCAGTGTTGGTATTTCTTACTTACTCAATGATTTTGATTACTACAAGTTTCTTAGTGTAACAGGATCACTTATCATACCATTATACAATAATAGCGCAGGCAAACTGCCTACCATTGGATATGCCAAACCGGGCGCAGAAGTGAAATTGGGTTTCTCCGGTACCAATAGAACCCGGTTGAAGAATACTTACTGGGATGTATCAGCCGGTATTCGTCAGTTTTTTGATTCAGTTGGTCCAACGCAATTGTTCTTTGATGCCCTATTCGGCATGCCGCTCGACGAAAGTTGGAAGCTTACGGTTACACTCAGCAGCAATAGCTCAACCAGCCGTAATCGCGACTTCGACCCTAATAACCCCTTCATCAACCGTTACTACTCAACATTCCGCATCACCCCTGCATTGTCTAGAAAAATCAGCGAAACCACCTCGATTAATTTCAGTGTATTTGCAGATCTTTCCGGTAAGAACATCGGTCGCGGTACTGGTGCTGCCCTCACGGGTATCATCAAATTTGGAACGCGGTAGATGCTTCTATAATCCTGAAGCTTGCTGTATCGACTCATAAAACCCTTAGTGCAATTCTGTCTGAGTATCTTTTTTTCAGATATCCGTATTTCGGGTAAAACAGTCTTGCGCAAATTGAAAGGGCCATTGATGATTGTGGCCAATCACCCAGATTCTTTTTTAGATGGCATTTCTATCGCTACGCAATGCGACTCGCCTGCTTATTTTCTTGCCCGCGGGGATGTTTTTCGCAAAAGACCTTTTTATAAGCAACTGCTTTCAAGTTTACATGTGATTCCTGTACATCGTCTTAGTGAAGGCAAAGATCATTTACATGAGAACGAAGAAACTTTCAACGCCTGTAAAGCCATTCTACGTAATAATGGTATTGTGATCATTTTCATAGAAGGTATTTGCGTACTGAGCCACGAACTACAGCCTTTCAAAAAAGGTACAGCAAGAATTGTACAAGGCAGCTGGGACGAAGGCGTGCCCACCAAGGTATTGCCAGTGGGCTTGTATTATGAAACCCTGCATGGCGTGGGCAAATCCTTACAAATCATCACAGGTCCCATTTTGAGTAGAGAAGATTTTCGGGCAGAAACCTTGTTGCCCCGACAGCTTAAAGCGTTCAATGACCTCATGTATGCACAGATTGATCAGTTAATCAACAGTCGCGAAGAAGTAAGCACACATCATCATCCACTATTACTGAATATCACCCGACTACTGCACGCGCCACTCTATTATCCAATCAGCAGCTTTATCAATAAGAAAACACGGGGCACTGTATTTTATGATTCAGTATTGTTTGGCGCCTTGGTACTATTGTATCCAATCTATTTATTGATTGTGTTGATTATGCTTTTGTGGCTGCACTTGCCTTTACTCTGGTCCGTGGTTATTGTTGGTGTATTTCCACTCACTGCATATTTTTCTAGAAAAGCAGTGTATGGCAGCAAGCCATAAATGCAATAATTTTAAGGCATGAGCAAGATTGTTTTGCGTCCCTGGCAAAAAGAGGATGCACAGGCTTTGGCGGCTATTGCGAATAATAGAAAAGTGTGGGATAATGTGCGCGATTTTTTCCCAACGCCCTATACTGTGCTGGATGCGGAGCAATGGTTGGACAGCATTCGCAAGACCAGACCCTTTCTCAATTTTGCCATCTTGTATCAAGGTAGAATAGCCGGTAATATTGGTATTGTACCGAAAGAAGATGTGTACAGGATGAGCGTTGAAATTGGCTATTTTATTGGAGAGGAATTCTGGGGGAAGGGCATTGCTACCGAAGCAACACGTTTGTTGGTGGAGTATATTGAGCAGGAGTTTAACGTAGTACGTATTTATGCAGAAGTGTTTGAGACGAACAAAGCCAGTATGCGTGTGTTACAGAAAAACGGGTTTTATTTAGAAGGCATCCGTAGAAAAGCTGTGATTAAGAACGGGGAGATTATGGATGATTATGTTTGGGTAAAATTGATCAAATAACCAATACTGCAATGAGAAAACTACTATGCGCATTTGTCTTGTGCGCAACAACTGCTCAGCTACAAGCTCAGGATACGATTCGTAAATCGGAGATTCCTGTTGTGGCCAAATTTGCCGACCTCAGCTTTACGCAACAAGAAATCGACTCCATGTTTGATGGCGTAAAAGAGAATGTATTTGAGATTCGAAAGATGCACAAATACCCGCTTAGCAACAGCACGCCTATGAGCATGTGGCAAAGTCCGGTTGTTGCGGGAATGCAATTTGACATGAAGCAACAGCCCATCAATTGGGAAATACCTGCGAACGTAGCGCTGCCAGCGAATAGAAATGAGTTGGCTTTTTATTCAGTGATGCAATTGGCTTCGCTGATCAAGAACAAAAAGATTAGTTCTGTTGAGCTGACTAAGTTTTTCATCGAGCGCATTAGAAAATATGGCGATACCCTGCAGTGTGTCATTTCTGTAACAGAAGAAATTGCCATGCAGCAAGCCAAGGAAGCAGATGCACTTATTGCCAAAGGCAAGTACAAAGGCCCACTGCATGGTATTCCTTACGGCTTGAAAGATTTGTTTGCTGTAAAAGGCACCAAGACGACCTGGGGTGCAGCGCCGTATAAAGATCAAATCATTGATGAAGACGCCACTGTGTACAATAAACTGCGTGATGCAGGTGCAGTATTGGTTGCTAAATTCACACTTGGTGCTTTGGCCATGGGCGATCGTTGGTATGGTGGCCGTACCAATAACCCATGGAACCTGCGCTTTGGTTCATCAGGCTCTTCTGCAGGTTCTGCTTCAGCAACTGTTGCCGGTCTCGTGCCCTTTGCTATCGGTACAGAAACCTGGGGCTCCATCATTTCACCATCATCAACTTGTGGTGCAACAGGTTTTCGTCCAACATTCGGTCGCGTGAGCAGAGCAGGTGGCATGACTTTAAGCTGGAGTCTCGACAAAGTGGGTCCCATCACCCGCAGTGCAGAAGATGCAGCTTTGGTGTTTTCCTTTATTCATGGTGCAGACAATAAAGACTTGAGTGCAGTAAGCATGCCTTTCAATTATCAGCCTAAAGGCGATGTGAAAAAATTGAAAGTTGGTTACGCGAAAAATTATTTCGATCGCATCACCGATACCAGCCGTAACGAATGGAAGGTATTGGATGCCTATCGTAAAATGGGTGTTGAATTGGTTCCTATTGTCTTTCCTGATAGCGGTGTGTACAATTTCAATGTGATGGATATTGTGATCAGCGCAGAATGTGCAGCAGCTTTTGATGATTTTACCAGAACCGGTTTGGATGATCAGATGACTTGGCAGAACAAATTCGATTGGCCAAATAGTTTTCGTGTATCCCGACTGATTCCTGCTGTAGAATACATCAATGCCAACCGTCACCGCTATTTACTCATGCAACAAGTAAACGCAACATTGAAAGATATTGATGTGCTGATTTGTCCTACTCGCGGGAGTGGTAGCCAAAGTGCCATCACCAATCTTACTGGTCATCCGGCTATTTGTATGCCAACCGGATTTGATAAGCGTTTCAACACGCCTACCAGTATTACGCTGTTAGGCAAATTATATGGAGAAGCAGCAATGCTAACTGCAGCGAAAACCTTACAACAAGCCACATCTTGGGACGATGTGCATCCACCGATGTTTCAATAAAAAAATCCCCACAATACTGTGGGGATTTTTGTTTCTGCTATTTTATTTGGTGATGGCTTTCTCAACCAAATTCACCAGATCACTTAGTTTACTATCATCCAACCATCGGGCTACAATTACCAAATCTTTTTCCTGATCAATGACGATGTAGTTGCCACCAAATCCATTCGCATAGAACAATTGCTTAGGCAAACCTTTGAGGCGATCATCTTCATTGGTCCACCAGAGATAACCATAGGCTTTGTTGGCAGCAGATGGTTGATGAGCTGCATCAATCCATGTTTTTGAAATCAATTGCTGTTCCTTCCACATACCCTGACGTGCAAAGAGCAAACCAAATCGCGCATGATCCACTGTGTTGATGAATAGTCCTCCACCAAAATGCCCACCACCGCTGATGGATTGCACCATCAGTCCGTCTATGGGCACATAAGAATTGTCATATCCATACCAGCGCCAGGTAGTAGATGCGCCAATGGGATCCATGATTTTTTCTTTGAACACTGTTGGCAATGGTTTGCGGAATACCTGCAGTAAGCTATACGCCAACAGGTTCACACGCACATCATTGTATTCAAATACGGTTCCGGGTTCTATCAATTTTCTGTTGCGCCAATCATCAATACTGCCTTCGCGTGGCGGCCTGTCGGCCCAATCGCATACACCAAACAAACAGCCCGACCAATCAGATGATTGCGTTAGTAAATGGCGCCAGGTGACTTTGCTGTTGTGTGGACCTTCAAAATATTCGTTCCATACATAATTACGTACGGGTTCATCCACTGAGCGAATCAGTTTTGCATCTGCAGCCAGACCAGCAACAGTTGATAAATAGCTTTTCGCTACGCTGAAAGTCATATCTACGCGCTGTACATCGCCCCATTGGCCAATGATATAACCATTCTTGATGATGAGTCCGGCAGGCTTACCGCGATCTTTCATCGGTCCCAATATCTGATACCCCGGCTCACGCACATAGGCTTTGTAGTTGGCAAGCCTTAGGTCTACATCCATTTTGGTTTCACTATTGATAGCTAGGCGAATGGCACTATCTACCAGTTGTGTATTCATGCCCAATTCGGCAGGCGTTTTTGTTTGCCAGTCGGCATCGGGATAGTATTTCTTTTGTGCGAATACAACAATTGGCAAGAGCACAAACAACAATAGGCGCAAGCGATTCATCATGTCATGATTTGCTCTAAAATTATTGAAACAAGCGTATCGCGAACGGTTTTTCCCGATTAAGGTGATTTTTTCCCTCTTTTTGATCATTGGCATGTTACAAATAGACAATTTGCCGTTCTAATAAATACACAACTAATTGGCATGACAATAAGCACTCGTTTTCGTATCTGGCACCGCTATCTTGGTTATTTTCTTGCAGGCATCATGGCAGTCTATGCTTTGAGCGGTATGTTATTGATTTTTAGAGACACTGATTTTTTGAAAGAAGAAAAGACGATTCAGAAAACAGTAAAGCCCAACGCAACTGGCGAGGAGTTGGGACAATTAATTGGCATCAAGCAGTTGAAAGTGCAACAAGAAGATGCAACTACCATTGCATTTGAGAATGGCACATATAATAAGCAAACGGGCGAAGCCAGTTATGTGGTGAAGGAATTACCCAAGATGCTGAATAAGATGACCAAGTTGCACAAAGCCAAATCGGCCGAGCCGCTCTTCTTCTTGAATGTATTCTTTGGTGTTTCGCTGCTCTTCTTTGTGATATCAGCGTTTTGGATGTTTTTACCCGGCACCACCATTTTCCGCAAGGGTATGTATTTCACCATTGCGGGTATTGTACTCACATTGGTATTATTGTTTATTTGATCAATATCAATCTATCGTTTTTTGAGCAGCTTCATCGGGGCTGCTTTTTTCTTTTTACATTTATTACCCATAAAGCAATTACATGAGAAAATCTTTGTTCAGTGCGGCATTGTTATTGGCCGCATCGGTATTCGCCCAACAACCCATTACCGGTTTTTCAGCCAAAGCTGCACAAGAGCAAGCTGCACTCGAAGCCAAGTTTGATGCGCAGTTAAGTGCACAGCGCATTGGTCAATACATCAAAGACATGAGCGCGAGACCACACCATGTGGGCTCACCCGGTGGCGAAGCGGTTGCACAATATTTGTTGAGCAAGTTCAAATCATTTGGTTTGGATGCACGTATTGAAACTTATCAGGTATTGTTTCCTACGCCTAAGACAAGGGTCTTGGAAATGACGGGTCCTACTACTTATAAAGCCATTCTGAAAGAACCGGCATTGAAGGAAGATGCTACGAGTGGACAAACAAAAGAGCAACTCGATATCTACAATTGTTGGAGCGCCGATGGTGATGTGAGTGGCGAACTGGTGTATGTAAACTTTGGCTTGCCTGAAGATTATGACAAACTCGCCAGCATGGGCATCGATGTAAAAGGCAAGATTGTGATTGCGCGTTATGGTCGCTCTTGGAGAGGTATTAAACCTAAAGTAGCGCAGGAACATGGTGCGGTGGGTTGTATCATTTATTCTGATCCCAAAGAAGATGGCTATTACCAAGGTGATGTGTATCCCAAGGGTGCATGGAAAAATGAATATGGTGCGCAGCGTGGTTCAGTAATGGATATGGTGATTTATCCCGGTGATCCGCTTACGCCGAATGTGGGCGCTACAGCTGATGCCAAAAGATTGAAACGCGAAGAAGCCACCAACTTATTGAAGATTCCGGTATTGCCGATTGGGTATAAAGATGCGTTGCCTTTGTTGTCTGCATTGGAAGGTCCGGTTGTGCCGGAAGAATGGCGCGGTGCATTGCCGATTACCTATCATGCTGGTCCGGGCAAAGCCAAAGTGCATTTGAAACTGGAATTCGATTGGCAGATTCGTCCCGCACACAATGTGATTGCGATGGTGAAGGGATCGCAGTATCCTGATCAGTGGGTGATACGTGGTAACCACCATGATGCATGGGTGAATGGTGCGGATGATCCCATCAGTGGTATGGCTGCATTGTTAGAAGAAGCGTATGCGGTAGGTGAACTGATGAAGACCGGCTGGAGACCGAAGCGTACCATGGTGTTCTGCGGTTGGGATGCAGAAGAGCCGGGACTCATGGGTTCTACAGAATGGGTGGAAGATCATGCGAAAGAATTGCAAGAGAAGACAGTAGTGTATATCAACTCAGATGGGAATAGTCGCGGTTTCTTAGGTGCAGGTGGATCACATGCATTGGAGACTTTCGTCACAGAAGTAGCGCGTGATATAGAAGATCCGCAAACCAAAGTGAGTGTGTTGGAGCGCAAGAAAGCACAGGAAGCAGCAAGAGCAGGTTCTGTTGCAGCGAAGAAAGCAGCGCTTAGCAGTAAGGGATTGAAATTGGGTGCACTGGGTTCCGGTTCTGATTACTCGCCTTTCTTTCAACACTTGGGTATTCCCTCTTTGAATATTGGTTATGGTGGTGAAGGCGAAGGTGGTTCTTACCATTCTATTTATGATTCTTACGATCACTATGCACGTTTCAAAGATCCGGGTTTTGCATATTGCCATGCATTGGCAAAAACAACCGGTCGTGCTGCATTGCGTATGGCCAATGCAGATATAGTGCCATTTGATTTTAGAAGCTTGCACAAAACCATTCAAGGTTATGCTGGTGAAGTGATGGCGTTGACCGATCAGCTGCGCGAAACAACTGCAGTAGAAAATCAATTGATTGCTGAAAAGAAATATGTGCTGGCTGCTGATCCAACTGAAGTATACCATGCACCCACTGCTAAGGAACCTGTTCCATATTTAGACTTTTCTTCTTTACAGAATGCACTAAGCGCTTTCGAGAAAGCTGCTAGCACCAATACTACTGCTATTGCCAAACAACAGGGCAGTGCATCATTGAATCAGGCTTTGTACAAAGCTGAGCAAGTATTGTTATCACCCAATGGTTTACCACGCAGGGCTTGGTATCGTCATACCATTTATGCGCCGGGTTTTTATACCGGCTATGGTGTGAAAACCTTACCCGGCATTCGCGAAGCCATTGAACAGCGCGAGTGGAAGGAAGCACAAGAACAAATCAAAATAACTGCAGCTGCGATTCAAGATTTAGCAAACTATCTTGCAGCTATAAAATAACCGACTTGAAAAAAATCTGTTTAGGCATATTCTTGACTGCGTCTTTGCTTTTAGCGAAGGCGCAGTCGCCTTTTAGCATGCGCTATAAGGGTATGTTTGTATTGCCTTATAATACCAATGTGCAGCAGACATTGGTGGGCGGCCTATCTGGTATTGATTACGATGCCAAACAAGATCTGTATTATTTGATTTGTGACGACAGAAGTGCCATCAATCCTGCACGATTTTATACGGCCTCTATCAAACTCAGTAACAAAGGCATTGATACTGTTTTGATCAAAGATGTTTTTTTTCTGAAAGATGCGGCCGGACAAAACTTTCCCAATAGCAAGCAAGACAAATTCAATGTGCCCGATCCGGAAGCGATGCGTATTGCGCACAAAGACAATCTATTGGTATGGAGCAGTGAGGGTGAACGAACCGTAAATCCAAAAGATACCATTTTATCTGATCCTGCGATTTATGTGGTGGATCGGCAAGGTGGTTATAAAAGCAAGATTGCTCTGCCGGATAATTTACGCATGCGTGTTACTGAAGCTGGTCCCAGACAAAACGGTGTGTTAGAGGGAATGAGTTTTCATCCCAACGGACATCATTTATTCGTGAGTTTGGAAGAGCCGAGATATGAAGACGGTCCGCGTGCTGATCTGCGCGATACTACTGCCTATGTGCGTTTTTACGATATCAACTGGGCAACCAAAAAGTTCCAGGGAGAATATGCCTATCAACTTGATACCATAGCAACTATTCCTACACCAGCCAATGCGTTTCGCATTAACGGGATTCCTGATATGCTTTCTTTAGGTAACGGACAGTTTCTGGTGATTGAGCGTTCGTTTTCAACTGGTCGCATACAATGTACGATCAAAGTATTTCTGGCTGATTTCACTCAAGCAACTGATATTAGGAGTATTCCATCCTTATCTACAAACAGTCAATTCACACCAGCAACGAAAAAGTTGTTGTTGAATATGGATAGTCTGGGCGTGTTTACAGACAATATCGAAGGTGTTTGCTGGGGACCGAAACTACCGAATGGAAAACGCAGTTTGATTTTTGTATCGGATAACAATTTCTCCCCCTTACAACAGACACAGTTTCTATTGTTTGAAGTGGATTGATTAACGTGGGAATGTGTATTTGCGTTTCATATAATCAATACCCGTGAGCAGATTGCCTTTGAAATCGAAATAAGTGGCATTCTCCCATGTGCTGCCAATGCCCCAAGGATCGCGCAGATTGGAAGTGATCCATGCAGGTTCCCAATACATCACACCTTTTCCTCCACCTGTGATGACAGCCTGTGTAAGATCGCGCAGGTATGCTGCTTGTCCGGCAGGACTAATCGCATAGCCGGCTACTTCACTCGTGGTTTGGTACAGCATATTGTTGTAATTGTCTGCATTATCGTTGGTCCAGGGGAAAGCTGTTTCTACCACCATCACTTCTTTGCCGGTATAATTGCGAAAGCTGCGGATGGAATCAGCGATGTTAGTCATATTATTGACTTCGCTCCACTTAAAATAATGTGAGATACCAAGAATATCATAATCAGCTACACCACCTTGCTGTTGCAGCGATTGTATCCATGGTCTGGTATTTTGAATTTGTGCAACGTGTAAAATCACTTTCGGCTTGATACTGCTGTTCGCAGAAAAATCTCGTACAGCTTTTACGCCACTATTGATGAGTTGTCCGAATGCGGCCCAGTTCTGATTATTGGTGATTTTGCCATAAGGCCAAAGCATGCCTTCATTGTTTTCATTACCCACCTGCACCATTTCAGGTGTGAGGTTTTTTGTAGCGAGGTAATTCAGTACGCGTAAAGTGTATTGATACACAGAATCCTTTAGTACACTTAGGTTGGCATTCTTCCATGCAGCTGGAATATTCTGGTGTGCGGGATCGGCCCAATCATCGGAATAATGAAAATCCAGATTCACCGCCATACCCAATGTCTTTGCTCTGCGGATGGTTTTTTCTGCATCATATAGATCGCTGTAAAAGCGATTATTGTTTAATGCTGCCAGCCATTGCGGGTTATGCCAGATACGTACCCGAACAGTATTTGCGCCCATCGACTGCATGATGGCAAAAGGATCTTTCGCCTGACCACTTTGAAAGTATTTACCGCCAGCATCTTCAATCGCATTTACATAAGACAAATCAACACCCATAGAGAATTGATTCCAGGTATAGTTGCTATCGGTTTGTGGTGCAGTTTGTGATTTGGCACAGGAACTCATCAAAAGCGCTGCGGGCAAAATCAGCCCAAGTATCTTTTTCATGTAGTGAAATTACCGATTAATCCAGCTGAAAGAATGATGTATATCAGATTCTGGAAGGCGCTAACTTCGTTCCATGCCTTTTGAATTACATGCACCGTATCAGCCGTCAGGCGATCAGCCTAGCGCAATTCGTCAGCTTACAGATACGATTCTGGAAGGAGAGCAATTTCAAACCTTATTGGGTGTAACGGGTAGTGGTAAAACTTTTACCATGGCCAATGTGATTCAAAATATCCAACGACCCACACTGGTGCTAACACACAACAAGACACTAGTAGCGCAGCTATACGGAGAGTTCAAGCAATTCTTTCCTAACAATGCAGTGGGCTATTTCGTGAGCTATTACGATTACTATCAGCCGGAAGCCTATATGCCGGTGAGCGATACCTATATTGAAAAAGACCTCAGCATTAATGAAGAATTGGATAAGCTGCGATTACAGGCAACATCTGAATTGTTAAGCGGCAGAAGAGATATTATTGTAGTGGCGAGTGTAAGTTGTATCTATGGTATGGGTAACCCTACCGAGTTTGAAAATGGCATCATTCGTATTCATAAAGGTCAGGTCATTTCTCGCCAAGGTTTTCTGCATGCATTAGTCGGTAGTTTGTATAGTAGGAGTCAGGGTGATTTTAACCGTGGTACTTTCCGCGTAAAGGGTGATACTGTAGATATTAATCTGCCTTACGTGGACTATGGCTATCGCATTACTTTCTTTGGTGATGAGATTGAAGAGATTGAAAGTATCGAGAAGACAACAGCCAAGCGTATTGGTACGATGGAGAATGCGGCCATCTTTCCTGCGAATCTATATCTAGCACCGAAAGATATGATGCAGCAAATCATGCATGATATTCAGGATGAGATGATGCTGCAGGTGGAATATTTCAAGAACAATGGTAAAGTAATTGAAGCGCAGCGTTTGAAAGAAAGAGTGGAATATGATTTAGAGATGATGCGTGAGTTGGGTTATTGCAATGGTATTGAAAACTATTCTCGCTTTTTTGATAGAAGAAAACCCGGCACAAGACCATTCTGTTTGCTGGATTATTTTCCCAAAGATTTTCTCTGCATTATTGATGAGAGTCACCAAACCATTCCGCAGGTAGCGGGTATGTATGGTGGCGATAGAAGCAGAAAGATGGTGCTGGTTGATTATGGATTTCGCCTACCCTCAGCATTGGATAACCGTCCGCTCAATTTCCATGAGTTTGAAAACCTGATTGGGCAAACGGTTTTTGTAAGTGCAACGCCGGGTGATTATGAATTAGAGAAAACAGGTGGTGTAGTGGTTGAACAAGTCGTAAGACCAACCGGTTTATTGGATCCGCCAATTGAGATCAGGCCGAGTGTGAACCAGATTGATGATTTGCTGGAAGAGATTGATAAACGTGTGAAGAAGGGTGATCGTGTACTGGTAACAACATTGACCAAGCGCATGGCAGAAGAGATGGACAAATATCTGGGTCGTATTCGCATCAAGAGTAAGTATATCCATAGTGATGTGGATACACTGGAACGTGTAGAGATACTGCGTCAATTAAGATTAGGTGAGATTGATGTATTGGTAGGTGTAAACCTGTTGCGTGAGGGGTTGGACTTGCCGGAAGTTTCGCTCGTAGCCATTCTGGATGCAGATAAAGAAGGTTTTCTGCGCAACGAAAAATCATTGACGCAGACAGCAGGACGTGCTGCGCGAAATGTAGAGGGCTTGGTAATCTTCTACGCAGATACCATGACGGAGAGTATGCAACGCACCATTGATGAGACAAACCGAAGAAGAGAAAAGCAGATTGCCTATAATAGAGAACATGGTATCACTCCAAGAACTGTGAAGAAGAGTATTGAGCAGATCATGAAGCAAACCAGTGTACTGGATATCAAAGGCTATGATGAAAAGAACCCTTATGCGGTTGTGGACGAGGGTGTGGTGAATGCAGCTGCAGAAGAGCAACATGAGTACAAAACCATTCCACAGCTGGAAAAAGTGATTGCCAAAACGCGTAAGGAGATGAAAAAAGCTGCCCGCGACTTGGATTTTATGGAAGCTGCCCGCCTGCGGGACATGCTTTTTGCTTATGAAAAAGAGCTCAAAAGCTTACAGATATAAAACAAAGCCTACTAATTATGAAATCGTACTAAAGTATTAGTGCGTTCTGCCGAAAATTGTGCAATTTCACGGAAACCCCTAATGCACATGAGTAGCAAGACAACCCCCCTGTTGTCTTTCTTCCTCCTGTTTCTGGCTAGTATTCGGTTATCTGCTGCAGTTGCGCATCATCCAATTTCCATCAATGAGAAGGCATATAGTGCATACGCAGATACAGTAATTATTGACCAGATTCATTTGGAAAGGAAGAAGGATCAGCAGCAAACGATCTTTCATTTTAAAGCGTCACGACAGTTTAACTCCACTGTTTATTTAAAGCGGGTAGACAGAGGCATTGTTTATAGTAAGCCTGTTGCGATTGTTTCCGGACTCAATGCAATTGAAATTGATATGAAGGAATTGCCTGTAGGAAACTATATTATTTTTATTGATCATGCCATGACGCAATATGGAACAACTGGCTTTCTGGTTATGAAGTAAATCAGGAAATCACCCTTTTGGGTGAGCTGTGCTGGAAGAAAGATTTGGAATTTGCCTAACTTAAGGCATATGAAAGTCGCTTACCCCTTTACAACCTTGATTCTACTGTTGATGTTTCAAACTGTTGCTGCTCAGCAGGACTTGAATGCGTTGAAGCAGCAATTGAATAGCACATCCAATGAAACGATAATTGTACAAACTGTAGACCGGCTGAATAATATTCTTGCACGAAATAAGCCAAGAGACTTCTTAGATATATTAAAGACGCTACGTGAACGGTCTGATCTTAAAACGAATAAGCTTGTACAGGAAGAGGTATTGCATCAATATGGAATTTGCTATACCAATCTGCGCAAATATGATAGTGCTGTTTGGTATTTCCGAAGAGCATTAGACCTGAATCAAGCCACCAATAACATACTACAACGCGGCATTATTCACCATGATCTGGGATACGCTTATTATGAGCAGAATGTGTATGATAGCACAATGTTGTATTACTATAAAGCACTAGAAGAGAAAAAGCAAGCTGGGAATAGTTTATCTGCTGCAGTTACTTTAAATGGCCTAGGACTGGTACAAAGAATGCGTAACAATATCGCTTCTTCCAGAGAATATTATACAGAGGCTTTGAGCATTTATGAAAAAGCTAGTGATCGCAGAATGCTCTCCGTGATGATGAATATCGCCACCTTGTACAATCTGCAAAAGCGCTATGATAGTGCAACAGCTGTTTTCAATAGAGTATATCAATTGGCTGAGGGGTATAAAGATCCCAATCTCATGTTTTCAGCGAAGGTCAATATTGCGCTAGGTTTAAACTATCAGTATAAGTATACAGAGGCTTTACCAGTTTTTCAGGAACTATCTAAAGACCCAAGGGTAAAGCAAATCGAAGATTTAAATAATGCAGTGCTCTATGGTTTGGGACAGGCCTACTATGGCACGAAAGATTATGCGAAAGCCATTCCAATTCTGCAGCAATGTTTAACCCTACGTTTCAAGAATACAAAATTTCAGACACTGGCGGCTATCACCAATCTGCTATACATGGCAGAAAAAGAACAGGGCCACTATGAACAGGCGCTACTCTATTACGAACAATTAAAAGGCTATAGTGATTCTTTGATGAATAATAGCCGTACGGCAATGCTGGAAGAACTGGATGCGAAATACAAAGCAACGCAAAAAGAACAGCAGATTGCTTTATTGAATAAGGAGAACCAGCTGAAAGAGATTGATCTGCAAAGGCAACGAAATGAAGTACTGTTACTTGCGGCTAAGGCACAGCAAAGAGAGCAGGAGTTGATCTTATTAAACAAAGACAATGAATTAAAAGATCTATCTATTAAAGAGCAGCAAAAAACCTTATTACTATCTCAAGCACAAAACAAGCAGTCCACACAGGAACTTCTGTTATTAAAGCAGCAGGCTAAACTCAAGGATCTTGAGATCAGGGATAATAAGAAACAGAAATTATTGTACACGCTTGGTATAGCATTAACAACATTATTAGCGGGTGGTGCTTTTTACTTATATAGCAATAAGCAAAAAACCACTGAACAATTAGCTGAGAAAAATGCCATTATCTCCAAAGCGCTGAATGAAAAAGAAACCTTGTTGAAAGAGATTCACCATCGAGTGAAGAACAACCTGCAGGTCATCAGTAGCTTATTGAAACTGCAAAGCAAAAGTATCAGTGATAATGTAGCATTAGAAGCGCTGAAAGAAGGTAGTAACCGGGTAAGGAGCATGGCATTGATTCATCAGAATCTGTATACAGATGAAAACCTGGTGAGCGTAGATGTAAAAGATTATATCGAAAAACTTTCTGAAAGCCTGTTTCATTCTTATAATATCGAACCAGGCAAAATACAGCTGACAACTCAGGTTGATCCCATTAAGTTGGATGTAGATACCATTATCCCGCTCGGGTTAATCCTCAATGAGCTGATCACAAACGCATTAAAGTATGCTTTTACTGAAGGCACAGAACAAGGAAAGATTGGGGTTACCCTTAAAGAAAATACAAGGGGATTGCTTCTAGAAGTGCAGGATAATGGCAAAGGGCTTCCTGCAGGTTTTCAGCCAGAGACAGCTTCTTCTATGGGCTTTCAACTCATTCGTTCTTTCGCCGCAAAGCTGAAAGCTGAATTGAATATTGTTAACGAGCAAGGCACTACAGTGCAAATGTTGATTGCAAAAGCATGATGCGAAAACTGATTATATGTATGCTGTTTCCGTGTATGCTGCAAGCGCAGCAGGCAGATAGCCTTGCAGCAACTGTGTATACAAAAATTCCGGATACGAGTAAAATTGTGAACCTTTCTCTCGCATTGAATCTGTATGCAGCCAACGATATTGATAAAGCAGCACAGATGGCGCATATGGCAGATTCAATTGCCAAACTTGTTCCGCAAGTTTTCTATCAAGGTCGTGCTGTATTGATGCAGGGACTTGTACTGTACTTTCGCAATGATGCGGAAGCGGCTATTGCTGCTTTTACAAAAGCACTGCGTTTGTTTGAACAATCTGGTAATGTCTTTTATCAAGGAAGGACCCTGAATAATATTGCCAGTGCGTATAGGCTAAGGGAGAAGCCTAAAGAGACGGAAATATTTTACTTGAAAGCGTTACAGCTATTCAGACAAGTAAAGCAGGAAGATTGGATTGCCAATGTTGCTTTTAACCTGGGCATTGTTCAGATTGATCTGAAAGAGCTGGATTCAGCTGAAACGCATATCAAAACCGCTTATCAGTACTTTTCAAAAACCAATAATGAAACATTCATTGTTCGGTGTCTGAATGAGTTAGGCAATATCAGACTATTGCAAAAAGAATATAAGGAAGCACTTGGCTTCTTCTCACAAGCATATGATTTATTGAAAGAAACTGATGACCAGATCATGCTTGGTGCAGTTGCATCTGGTATGGGCGAAACCTATCTAGCCATGAAGCAATATGCTGCTGCTGAAAAATACCTCTTAAATAGCTATGCACTCTTCAGACAAATGGAGCAACTGGATTATACAAAGCAAGTACTTGCTTCACTAACCCAGCTCTATGAGGCAAAAGGAGATTTTCGTCTGGCTTTTCAATATCAGCATGAATTTATTCGAATCAAGGATAGTTTGTTCAATCAGGAGAAGGATCAGCGCATGCTGGAAACCATCAAAAAATATGAACTGGATATCAAAGAAGCACAGCTGAAGGCACAGGACGCGGTGATCCAGCAAAAAAAAATCGAACAGATTTTATATGTAACAGGCTTGCTCCTTTTATCAGGCTTGGTGATGGTACTCCTTTTTTACTATAGACAGAAGCAGGCATCTAATCGCGCACTTGCGGAAAAAAATGAGATTATTGGTAAGGCATTACAGGAAAAAGAAGTATTGCTAAAAGAGATTCACCATCGAGTGAAGAATAACCTGCAGGTCATCAGTAGTTTGCTCAACCTACAAAGCAAAAATATTATTGATGAAAATGCTTTGGCTGCCATACGAGATGGTAGAGACCGAGTGAAGAGTATGGCTTTGATACACCAAAACCTGTATAGAGATGATGATTTGACTAGCGTTGATGTGCGCGACTATATCGATAAGCTTACGCAAAGTCTGTTTCACTCTTACAATATCAATAAAGAGCGGGTAAACCTAACAACACATATTGATGAGTTACAATTAGATGTTGATGTTGTTGTGCCACTGGGCCTGATTTTGAATGAACTCATTAGTAATGCATTGAAGTATGCATTTGAACAAGTAGAGAATGGTGGTTTGTTACGGGTTTCACTCACAAGAGAGTTTGATCAGTTGGTTTTACAGGTACAAGACAATGGAAGGGGCTTGCCTGAGAGTCTGAATATGGATAAGCCGGCATCTATGGGTTATCAGCTCATCAAATCTTTGACACAGAAACTAAAAGCCACTATTTCAATAGAAGGTAATAATGGCACTTTGGCCAAAATGATCATCCCTTATAACTTTTCCTCATGAGTGAAATACGCATTTTGATTGTTGAAGACGATCCCTTGATTGCAGCTGATATTGAACAGTGTTTGAACAGTATTGATTATGCAGTATCTGCTGTGGTGTACAATTACGCAGACGCGATTGCTGAATTAAAAGATCGCACCCCGGATGCAGCGCTGCTGGATGTGAATCTCGGAGAAGAAAAAGATGGGGTTGATATTGCATCTTTCATTCAGGAGCATATTAAAATACCCTTCATATTCCTGACTTCTTATGCCGATAAGCAGACCATTGCCAGAGCCAAAAAAGTACAACCCGCAGGCTATATCGTAAAACCCTTTGATGAACGTGATCTGCTTGCTGGTTTGGATATTGCCATGTACAATTATGCCATGTTGCAGAATGCACAACAGCCTAAGCTTTCAATTATCGCGATTAATAAGGTGCTGAAGAACCCGCTCAGTCAACGGGAATTTGAAATTCTGGAAGCCCTGTATGAGGGGAAAACCAACCAGCAGCTGGCGGAGCAGTTTTATGTGTCCGTAAATACGATCAAAACCCATGTTTACAGCCTGTATACCAAGCTGGACGTGTCTTCCAGAACAGAAGCCATAGCCAAAATCAGGCGACTCTAATTTCATACTTTGGGGTGAGTAGCAGGGGATTAAGGTATTCTACTTTAGTAGTGCCTTAAACAATGATCACATGAAAAAAATGCTACGCACACTAATCATCTGCACTTTACTGTTCTTTTCGCATACGCTGGTAAAAGGACAAGCTTTTGTTGCTGATGTTGAAGCTATTTATGGTGGAACAATTCGCACGATTACTGGCGATGCCCTTACAGTTGATAGCTTTAAGCTGGTGGTATCTACAGAGAGCGCCAATTCCATTTTTTACGCCAATGTAACTGGCTTGGGAACACCCTCTATTGGTGCATTTAAAGTGCTTCCCGCAGCCAATAGTGCTGCCGGTTTTGGTAGTGGCATATCGCAACTAGCGTATCATGCAAATTCAAGAAGGATTTTCTGGAGTTTCAATGGGGCCATATACTCTGCAACAGAAACGGCAACAACAGCAACCAAAGCCATTAATGGTGTTCAAACCATAGACCTCAAGATAAAAGGGAATAAGCTGTTATATACTGTGTATGATCCTGGTGCCAGCAGACTCACCCTTACAGAAGGCAATCTGGATGCCAGCGGTAATTTTACACTTGGCTCAAGCTTGAATATCAACTCATGGACCAATCCTAATGCACAAGTAGTGATATCCAGAAATGGAGATAGTATTTACGTGTTTGGTCCTGGTAGTACACCTCAGATAGTAAGAGTGAATGCAAAATTTAATAGCAGTCTTAGCTTTTCAGCAACAACAACAGCTACAATCACACATACAATTGGCGCAACCAATAACTGGTCTGTAATGGGCGTAGCACCTGATGGAAGAATTTTTCTTGGTGCCACCGGTACCGGCAATACAAAAGTATTTGCATACAAAGATTATGGGGTTACAGCTTTTACAGAAGTCAATACAGGCATTGCGGGAGGTATAGGTTCCAATATTGATTTTGATAATAGTTTTTTTGGTAATTATTATGTGTACTGTGCTTCTGTTTACAGCAATAATAAAGGTGTTGCCGGTACTTGGCAAAATTTTGGTCATGCAGGCTTTCAAACACATCCCAACGACGGCGCTGTATTTTATCTCAAAGACGGCCTTGCCGGTGGTGTTGTTGCCATGACGAGTGATCAGGGCTTGGCTTGGAGTAGAAATGGTGGCGCCAATATGGTTGAAATCAATGATGGTATTGAAGCAGTACAGGTGAACGATTTTGATATGAACACTGCTAAGACCCATGGCTGGTTAGCCAGTAAAGCAGGTGTTCGATTGGTGTCCAATTACAATACTGGTGCTAAGTCATGGTCTTCAGCGATGTTTCCAAACGGTGATGGTTCACCCTACTATTCTGCTGAAATGATTGCAGATAATACCAATCAGGCTTATGTGGGTAATGTACGCATCTACAAAACAACCAATGGTGGTACTACCTGGAATCAGGTTTTCACACCAGAAACGGCGCCTTATAACTTTACAAGCAGCGCTGTAGCCGAAGCGATAGAAGTATGTAAATACAATACCAATATTGTGATGGTTGGTTATTCGCAGAATAATGGTGATGGTGGATGCTTCTACTCACTCAATGGCGGTACCAGTTGGACACAATTGCGTATCAAGGCGAGTGTAGATGGTCCTGATATTGATGTGAATGATATTGTCTTTACACAAGAAAGCGGAAAGATTATTGCATATATCGGTGTGGAATATACTGTAACACACAATGGTGTTTATAGAGCCGAGTTTGATGGCACCAGTACTTGGACGTTGACACAAAACACAACATTGGCTAATTCAGGAGACGGTATCTCCCTTCCATTCAATGTGCGCGATCTAGATGTAAGTGTTTCCGGTGATACGGTTTTATTTGTGGGTACCAGCGGTAGCGCAGGCTCTGGTAATGGTTTTTTCAAGATCATCAGTAGTGATAATAAGTGGTATAAGATCAATGTCAACACCAGCAGTTTATCACTCACTTCTATTAATGCAGGCTGTCTTGGAAAGGATACTGTGTTCCTTAGTCAGGATAATAAAATTGCCTATTCCTTGATTACAAAAGGCACCATGGTGCTGAAAGATTATTCGCAATTGGCAATTGGAACATACACCAATCACTTATACTACGATGCCCTAGTTGCGGGAGGCTCTACCGGATTTTACGCTTTTAATCCCATTGGTGAGTTACCCAGGGTTTCTGTTCCTATCGTTGGTGTGGCCATCTGTTCTGGAGGAACAGGTAGTATCAATGCCACGAGTAATGTAACAGGTACATATAAATGGTATCGGGATAGTGTGTTGATTCAGGGAGCAAATAGCGCCAGTTTAAGTGTTACGCAAGCGGGTACTTATGTGGCAGTGATTACCGCAAGCAATGGTTTGCAAGGTTCTTCAGATGAAGTGATTGTTACGGTGAATAGCGGACCAACACTTTCCACAGCTGCGGGTTCAGCCGTTACTTTCTGTCAGGGTGGTAGTGTAACACTCACTGCCACAGCTACAGCCACTGCTTATCAGTGGATGAAAGACAACAGTAATATCTCGGGTGCGACAACAGCAACATATACAGCTACAAGCAGCGGTAGTTATACGGTGGGAGCAACAGGATCCAATGGTTGTATAACAGTATCCTCACCTATTACTGTTCAGGTGAATAGTCTGCCTACCACTACTGTAACAGCAGGTGGTACTACTACCTTCTGTGATCCGGGTAGCGTTACTCTTACAGCTGCATCAGGAACAGGGTATGTGTATCAGTGGTTGAAAGACAATAGTGCTGTTAGTGGCGCCACCAATGCTGCTTATACAGCTACCTCCGGAGGCGCATATCGCGTGCGAGTGCAAGATGGTAATAGTTGTGTTGATACATCTGCTGCAACAACTGTAACGGTGAAAGCCAGTCCAACCGCGACAATCACGGCTGCTAGTGCCACCAGCTTTTGCACACCGGGTTCTGTAGTATTGAATGGCAATACCGGTACCGGATTAACTTATCAGTGGTTGAAGGACAATAGTGCTGTCAGCGGTGCTACCAATGCAAGCTATACTGCATCAGAGTCTGGCGCATATACATTGCGTGTAACCAATAGCAACAGTTGTTCCACTACCTCTGCAGCAACAACGGTACTTGCTTCGGTTGTGCCTAAGCCAACCATCAGTCAGCAGGCAGATACATTGATCAGCAGTGCGAGCTCAGGTAATCAGTGGTATCTCAATACAGCTGCCATCAATGGTGCAACCAATCAGAAGTATAAAATCATGAATAGTGGAACCTATACTTTACAGGTAACCAATACTCTTGGTTGTAAGAGTGAGACTTCAGCCAGCTTCCCTGTTGTGATCACCGCTTTGAGTAATATTGATGTAACTGGCAAAGAATGGAAATTGTATCCAAACCCAGTAGTTGGTAATACTTTATTCATCAGTAGAAGAACTACTGCAACTGGTAAAGCCAGTGCACAGATTCTCTTGCAGAATGGAAGGGTACAGTCTGAAAAACAGATCAACAGTAATGATCAGATGGAGTTAAATCAATTACCCGCAGGTATCTATTTCCTCCGCATTACTGAGAAAAATGGAACCACTTCAATCATGCGCTTCATCAAATTATAACATCCTAAATCACCAATATGAAAAAGCTATTTCTCTTAGGCCTGCTGTTTTTAAGCATCGCACAGTTTTCCTGTAAGAAAGCAGATAAAGAAGCACAGCTGGCCTTGAAACTGGTTACCGATAACCCGGCAAAATCTACAAGCAATAGCCATGCTTTTAAGATTGAAATCACTAGTAAACTACCTGCTTCCGGCGTAGAAATTACAGTTGATGTTAAGCGGGAAGACAATAATGCGCAGGTGTACAGTTTGAAGTACACAGCCACACAAGCAAGTACCGATGTGACCATTACCGGTTTGCCTGCTGGTCAGACTTACTGTGTGGCCAATATATCTGCTGTTTCACTAAATACACCGTCTAATACCTGGGCTGGCTCGTTCAGGGTATTGTGGAAATAGACAAACGCTTTTTTGAGGGGGATTAGCAGGGGGCTTTGCATACGCAGGCCCCTTTTTTACAATTTTTCTATTATACAATCGTTATTAGCTTATAACCTCATCCTATGGCCGTTTTCCGTAGCCTCATGGCTTCTGAGCTAATCACGATCTTGCAGAATATCTCCGGTATTCGGCAATCCCTACCAACCAGATTTGAGTTAAAGCCACATGAGCGTCGCAGCATGTTCAAGCTTAATACTAAGCGAATTGATTTTGTCAAGAAGGCATTGAACTTCATGAAGCGCTATCCTTCTACTGTGCCAGCTTATGTGGATGTGCAGCATTGTAATACTTGCATGCATTTATATGAACAGTATAGTGAGATATTAGAAGAGCTGGAAAAAGTAAAGCAACAAGTAGAAGATACCAAGCACATGTTGGGGAATGAAATCATGAAACAAACCAAAGCCTATTTCCATCATTCAAAAAATGGGATGTCGGCAGGCAATAAAGAATATGCAGAAGTATACAAAGAACTAAAGCCAGATTATGCCGTTGGCAGAAACTGTGCTAAATAAAAATCCCCACAGTACTGTGGGGATTTTTAATGATTTGCTTATTTACTTAAGCTCTTTCATCAATTCTTTTACAGCAGCTTCTAACTGTTGGTCAACACCTTTCTTCACCTGCTCGTATTCATTCATCACTTTGATATCTGGTTCTGTTTGCCAGTTCTCTAAGTAGCGACCATTATTGGCTTTTACACCAACAGGAGGTGCGCCCCAACGAATACCAGTATCCATCAGGCCTTCCCATCCGGCGAAAGTACAGGTGCCAGGCACAGGCATACCAACCAGTTTACCTACATTGATTTCCTTTACCATGTATGCATAGCAGTGACCATCGCTATAGTTGGCTTCATTGGCGATAGAAATACTCGGCTTGGTCCAGCGGAAATTTGGTTCGTAACCATTGCTACGAATATCATTACCATATTCCATGAATTTCTTACCACTTAAGAATGTAGCCAGATCAGCAACCAAGTCGCCACCACCATTATTACGGGTATCTACCACAATTCCTTTTTTGTGGAAATACTTACCCATGATTTCTTCATAAGTAGTTCTGAACGCACCATCATTCATACCTGGGATATGTACATAGCCCAAAGCACCACCGCTGAGCTTTTCTACTTCGTCGGCATTACGCTTCACCCAACGTCTGTAGAGCAACCCGTTTTCTTCTCCAGTAGAGATGGGCTTTACGGTAACCTCTTTCTTAGTGGTACCATCAATGATGGTCAGTAATGTTGGCTTGCCAGATTTTCTGTTCAGGTATTGTGCCAGGTCTTTATCCGCAGTGATGATTTCGCCATCAATAGATTCGATAATCATTCCAGCTTGAACATTTAAACCGGCTTTGTCTAGCGGACCATCTTTGATGATTTCAAGAATCTTTACACCATTGCCCTTGTGTGCTGCATCGTAGAATGCACCTAGAGATGCAGTGGCATCACCGGAAGGATTGAATCCACTGTATCCGCTACCGCTATGGCTTACATTTAGCTCACCGAGTAATTCACTCAGCATTTCACTGAATTCGTAGTTATTGCCTATAGATGGGATGTACTTATCGTAATCGGGTTTATAGCTGTCCCAATCAATACCATGGAAGGTTTTGGTATAGAAAGTTTTCTTGGTTCTTCTCCACACATGATCAAACATGGCTTGTCTTTCTGCTGTAGTGTTCACCATCATCTCACCATTGATGCTCACACGATCTTGCTTAGAAGATGCAGGATCTAATTTGATCACACTACCATCTGTAGAGATGAAGATATTCTTCTGATCCTTATCCCAGCTCATGGCCGCAAAGCCAGCGTTCAAAGGAACCAGCATCTTGGTTTCACGTGAACGCAGGTTGGTGCTCCACAAGTTCATGCCTCTTTCAAAGCGTGCGAGGTAATAGAGTGTTTCTCCATCCTTGCTCACCAGTGCGTCTCCCATTGAAGAAGAGTGAATCGTTACTTTGGCTTTACGCAGCGTTAAGCCATCCCAATCAATCACAATACTATCTTTTGCAGGCGTCTTTTTCTTGCTGGTATCAGCTTTAGCTTTGTTGTCTTCGATTTCTTTCAACAGTGCCATTTCTTCTTTACTAAGTTTAAAGCGATCAAAGCTTTCTTTAGTGAAGAACATCATATAGGCATCGCTTTGCGCACTACCACTCATTGCTGCAGAACGTAAACCATCGCGATTACTCTGCCACAGCATGGCTTTACCACCCATTACCCACTTAGGTCTGTAGTCGTTGAAGCCGCTTTCAGTCAGGTTTACAATCTTTTTACCATCTGCACTTACCAAACCAACTTCACCTACAGCACTGCCCGGCATGGCATAATCAAATAACAACCACTTACTATCGGGACTCCATTGGAAGTACTGGTCATTTTCTACAAAAGCAAAGATTTGTTCTGTGTTCAGAATGGTTCTCGTTTGCTTAGAAGCCAGGTTGTATACTTTCACATAGTTTCTGTTCTCAACAAATGCAATCTCTTTGCCATCTGGTGAATACAGGGGTTGTGTATTGTCATTATTATTTTCAATCAATGCATTTTCTTTCAGTAAAGTAGATGCATAGAAATACAACTCATCTGCACGAACCATTCTGGTTTCATGAATACTCCACTTATTATTACGCTCAGAGGCATAGATAATAGACTTACCATCCGGTGAAAATCCAACACTGTTTTCTTGTACCGGTGTATTGGTGATGCGCTTAGTAATACCACCTTCTACACTGCTTACGAAAACTTCTCCACGGAAGATAAAAGCGATTTCTTTTCCATTAGGCGAAACTGCAATACCACTACCACTATTCACACGAACCAGTTGCTCATCATTTCTGCGCGCATCAGCTGAAATACGCACATTCACTTGTTGTGCTTTGCTGCCAGCTTTCATAGTGTACAACTGTCCATCATAGCTAAAGCAGAGCGTTCCGTCATTGGCAGCACTCAGAAAACGAACTGGATGTTTCTTGAAAGAAGTGAGCTGCTCGCTCTTGCCACCAGTCAATGCCATTTTGTGTACGTTGAAACTGCCGCTTTCTTCGCTTAGGTAGAACATCGCTTTTTCACCATCAGTCAAAATGGGTGAACGATCTTCTCCATTAAAAGCAGTGAGCTTTGTATGCTTATCAGCTTTGCTGTCATAGATCCAGATATCACGGGCGATAGCAGAAGTATGGTGTTTACGCCATTCGTTCTCGCCGCCCTTTTTATCATGATAGATAATCTTGCTGCCGTCCTTACTGTATTTAGCATGCTCAGCAGGAGTAGTCAACACTTGTACTGGTCGGCCACCGCCTACACCCACAGTATAGAGTTCGGGCATGGAACCTGTTGGGAACTGACGGTTGCTAGCCATATCCATTCTTGCAGAACCGAATAAGATTTGCTTATCATCAGGAGAGAAGTCGTAGGGATATTCTGCAACAGAATGATAAGTAATACGCTTGGCTTCACCTCCATTGATTGAAATGGTGAAGACGTCGAAATTGCCATAGCGGTCACTGGCAAAAGCAATGGTCTTGCCATCATGGCTCCATACGGGCATGTAGTCATGTGCTTCATGCATGGTGAGTGCAACGGCATCACCGCCTGAGGCGGGCACTTTATACAAGTCGCCTTTATAGGTAAAGACAATGGTTTTGCCATCTGGTGAAATAGCTGAATGACGCAACCAGGTTGGGTCGTTTTGCGCTTTACCAATGAAGGCTGCCAATAAGAGGAAAGAGGTAAAAATGGATTTTTTCATAAACAGCAGTATAAGGGGGAAAGATACAGAACTTGACAGGCTGAAAATTCAGAAAATGGATAAAAGGAAGGCAGTACTTTAGTAACGTAATGCATCAACCATTAAGGATATATGCTTGTGGGGAATCTGTCCTAACCATTCAGCTGACTGATATCATTAGTCCGGAAGCACATAGGGAGGTGATGGCTTTGGCTACATACCTACATGACGCAGCTTTTCCTTTTGTACAAGATATTATTCCAGCATATACAGGCGTAAGTGTGGTGATTGACCCAATAGCTTTTTTGCAGCAATATCCTGACCAAATACCTGAGCAATGGCTGCAAGTGCAACTGCATACTTGGCGATGGTCTGCAGAACAGCTGGTTGAACATCCTATCAAAAAAATACCGGTTTGTTATGCGCCAGATTTTGCGCCGGATATTATTGCCTTAGCAGCAGCTAAAAACTTATCAGTAGATGAAGTGATTCAATTGCATACGCAAATGGTTTATCATGTATACATGATTGGCTTCATGCCCGGCTTTCCATATATGGGTAATGTGGCTGAAGCGATACAAATGCCGCGACTTTCGGTGCCCAGAACAAAAGTGGTAGCAGGTTCAGTAGGTATTGCCGGGCAACAAACAGGGATCTATCCGCAGGATTCTCCCGGGGGTTGGAATATTATTGGTAGAACACCGTATCGTTTGTTCGATGCTGCGCAAGAGCAGCCATGTTTGTTACAAGCAGGAGATCGCGTACAATTCTATGCGATTGATGCAGATGAATTCGCTCTCTTATCGAAGGCTACACCAAAATTCTTTCCTTCATGAGTGCAGTCATCATCAAAGCAGGATTATTAGATCAACTGGTTGATCTTGGTCGCAAGGGCGCTCAGCACTGGGGTATAACACCCGGTGGTGCAATGGATACTTATTCGATGCAAGTGGCTAACTGCTTGGTAGGAAATCCAAGAGTAACTGCTGTATTGGAGTTGCATTTTCCTGCCGCTGCTATTCGTTTTGATAAGCCAGCATTGATTGCCATTGCAGGCGCTGATTTTGGTGCTAAGCTGAATGATATTGATTGGTTCACCAATACCGCCGCATTGATACCTGCAGGCACTACGTTGCGCTTTACGAAGCAGTTGAAAGGTGCAAGGGCCTACCTAGCTGTGAAAGGTGGATGGTCAATAGCAGCGGGATTACAAAAGCCTTTGCAGAAAGGTGTATCAATTGCATATAGTCCATTTCAACACGCCTCAGGCATTAAGCCATTACCTTGGCGCGCAAGCGCGCTTTTACCCAGATATACATTGCGTTTGCTCAGAGGGCCGGAGTTAGATTGGTTAACACCGGATGCTCAACAAGCACTCGTACAACATGCATTTACCATTGCTCCTTCATCTAACCGAATGGGCTATCGTTTGCAAGGAATTGTATTGGAGAAACTGCATCAGCAAGAACTGATCTCTACTGCAGTGTCAAGAGGTGTCTTGCAGTTGTTGCCAGACGGACAAATGATCTTACTCATGGCAGATCATCAAACCACGGGCGGTTATCCAAGACCAGCTGTTTTGATTCAAGCAGATCAACCATTAGCGGCTCAATGTGGTAATGGTGAAACCATCCAATTTGAATGGATGGATATGCCAGAAGCATTACAGGCTTTGCAAGAACAAGAAAGGGATTTGCGCATCCTGCAACAAGCATGTAACTTCCGCTTACAGGAATACTTATGCAGTATATAGACCTTAATTGCGATATGGGCGAAGGCATGGATACAGACGAAGCCATCATGCCATTTATCAGCAGCGCCAATATTGCTTGTGGCAAACATGCAGGCGATGTGGAAACTATGCAACAAACCATCGATTGGGCTTTGGAACATGGCGTAGCCATTGGTGCACATCCGGGTTTTGATGATCGAGCGAATTTTGGCAGAACCAATCAACAATTATCTGATTGTGCCTTGTATGATTTGGTGGCAGAACAGTTGCAGACACTACAGGATATCTGTTTTGAAATGGGCACCCGTATTCATCATGTGAAACCACATGGTGCATTGTATAATATGGCAGCGAAGGATGCAACGATGAGTCGAATCATTGCAGAAGTCATCAAAGAACTCGATAGCAATATTGTGTTGTATGGATTGAGTAATAGTTTGCTGATTAGTGAAGCAAAAGTGGCAGGCCTCCGTGTGGGTGCCGAAGTGTTTGCCGACAGAACCTATCAGGATGATGGTTCGTTGACGCCTAGAACAGCAGCCAACGCTTTGATTACAGATGCGGCGCAATCTATGCAACAAGTGATGCAATTGATTCAGGAGAAAACGGTACAAACTGTTTCAGGTAAAATGATTTCCCTTCCTGCAGATACGATTTGTATTCACGGAGATGGCGCACATGCAGTAGAATTTGCGCAAAACATTCATCACTACTTAACAACAGCAGGTATTGGCATCAGGCCGCTTTAATATCAGCTCGCTTGGCGGTGTCGGTTTGGGCGCTGCTTTCTTGATGGCTAATTCATCCATTGGTCCGGGCTTTCTTACGCAGACAACCGTCTTCACCAAAGAGTTGATGGCAAGCTTTGGTTTTGTGATCCTGTTATCATCTTTATTGGATATTGGTGCGCAGTTGAACACTTGGCGTATTCTGTCGATCAGCGAATTGCGCGCACAAGATTTGGCTAATAAGTTATTACCTGGCTTGGGTTATGTGCTGGCTTTCTTAGTTGTGTTAGGTGGATTTGCTTTCAACATAGGTAACGTAGCTGGGTGCGGACTTGGCCTGAATGTCTTATTTGGCTTGAGTTACGAGCAAGGAGCCATCATCAGCGGCGGCGTTGCTTTACTCTTGTTTTGGATCAAGGAGATCGGCAGCATGCTAGATGGGTTCACGAAGATTTTGGGTACGATCAAAATTCTGCTCACACTGTTCATTGCGTACAATGCCCATCCGCCATTGGCAGAAGCTGTGTACCACACATTTGTGCCGGAGAAAATAAGTGCGGCAGCAATTGTGACGATTGTAGGCGGAACTGTTGGTGGTTATCTCACTTTTTCTGGTGCGCATCGTTTATTGGATGCAGGCGTTAAAGGCAAAGCAGCTATTCCCGAAGTAAATAGAAGTGCAATTAGTGGTATAGTAATTTCCAGCATTATGCGCTTTGTGTTGTTTCTCGCCACATTTGGTGTGTTGGCACAAGGTGCAGTGTTGGATAGTAGTAATCCGCCTGCTAGTGTATTCGGATTTGCTGCAGGCAATATTGGTTTGCGCATTTTTGGTGTGGTCTTGTGGAGTGCTGCTATTTCATCTGTAGTTGGTGCTTCTTATACATCTGTATCTTTCTTCAAAACATTTCATCCGGCATTTATACGCTATGAGCGATGGGTGATCTCGGGCTTTATTGTGATATGTACCACGCTGTTTGTATTAATCGGTAAACCTGTACAACTCTTATTGGCGGCGGGTTTAATCAATGGTATGGTCTTGCCTTTTGCATTGGCAGTTATGTTGGTTGCTGTTACGCGCAAGCGTTTGATGAATAACTATCAACATCCAATATGGATGCAGTTATCTGGCTGGCTCGTAGTAGTAGTAATGGGTTGGATGGCTGTTAAAGCAATGATGGAGGGGTGGTAAAATAGCAATGCCACAAACAGGTGCCTTCAAACATATAAAAAAATAATCGTTGCATATTGGTTCGGGTGAGGACACCCGAACGGGCGGGGTTGTTGAGTTTTGCCACAAGCCGGTGTCCTCACCGGCGCAATGAGGAGAAGGCATTATTGTTCGGGTGTGAATACACGAACGGGTGGAGTTGTTGTGTTTTGCCACAAGCCGGTGTCCTCACCGGCGCAATGAGGAGAAGGCATTATTGTTCGGGTGTGAATACCCGAACGGGTGGAGTTGTTGTGTTTTGCCACAAGCCGGTGTCCTCACCGGCGCTTTTGCATTACTCATCGATGTGAACCAACCAATGATACTTCTTATCACCTAATTCATAAAATGAAGCAGGTGACCACGGATACAGATAAGCAGCATCTGCTAATTGCCAATGCGGTTGACATGGGTTGTTATGGATATAGGCTAGTTTCTGTAAGGTATAGCTTCTTGTAAAGCATATTTTAGTATATGCTTTTTCCCAGAACTGATGTTGTCTATCATGTTTCAATACTTTGAACATTTGTAGCCCTCTGTCTTTTTCTAAATAATGTAAAAATTGACGACTGCAGTGTCTAAAAAAGGCGCCCTGAGATGATAATCTGGAATAATTACTATTCAATTGCCATAATACATGAAAATGGTTCGGCATAATTACAAATCCGTACACTTTTATCTTCTGTTGGGCAGATAGGTATTCAAAACTATTGATCAGCACTTCTTTGAAAAGGTTGTCATGTAAGAGATTTATCCTCTGATAAATACTTACTGAAGTAAACTCTAGTGAAAAGTCATCTTTCATGGCATCTATTGATCATATGCTTAGTATCTGAATGCTGATTAACCTTACAAAAGATATCCTTCTTATTTAGTGAGTTTTGTTCAAGATGTTTGGGTGGGGACACCCCGAACTGGCGATTAGATCATCGCGCCACAAGCTGGTGTCCTCACCAGCGTAATAAGAAGCGCTATTGAATGGTTCGGGTGAGGACACCCGAACGGGCACAGTTATTCTATATTCCCAAGTCCGCTGTCTTGACTGGCGGGAGGAATGAAGCAATCAAATATGTTCTGGCCCATCTTACATTTTGAGTTGTTCTATGCTGCCATAAGCCGGTGTCCTCACTGGCGCATTATTTTGACGCTAATACTATTGATGAATTCAACACTAAATCAGTTGTTTCTACTGCAATTTTTTGTATCTGTCTTTTTTCCTCCGGCTTGAAAGTGCTCTTCTCGTAGAATTTATCATAGTACTTCAGCAAAATGCGGAAGCAATTGGCAATATCATCTTCCAGCAAAAAGTTCACTGCATTTTTGGTTTCTAACCCGCCCAATCTTTTCTTGATACGTACAATAGTGGTGAGCAATTTTTCTTTTTCAAACTGTCCATACCCCTTGATGATATGTTGCAATCTTGCTTCAAAAGGAATATCTAAAAATAAGACAGGCTTGGTGCGCATCATGCGAAAGAATCTAAAATCAATATTGACGTGACCTATGCGCTGACTCTCATCTTCCAACCAAATGGTTTTGTTGGAATCCAACTTGCGAACCGCTTCGGCCAATAAGTTGTCAAACATTTCCTGCGTTGGTTGTGCCGGCATGCCTAGATTACCAAAAGCAGAACCTTTATGTGCAGCAAGGGCTTCCAGATCAATAATTTGTTCTCCTTTTTGTTGCAGTGTATATAATAATTCAGTTTTTGCCGAACCAGTATAACCACCAATGATGCGGATGGGATAATCCTGACTCAGGATATTGATAACATGATTTCGATAAGCTTTATACCCACCAACAAGGGTGTACACTTTAAATCCATACAGATCTAATAACCAAGCTACACCTGCACTACGCATACCACCCCGCCAGCAGTGGACCAATATGGTTTTGCTTTTTGTATCTGCACCAGGATGAGTTGCCAAGATTTTTTCAGCAGTTTCCACCATCTCCACCATTCTGCCACCGAAGTAGCGTAAGCCAATCTTGATGGCTATCTGCTGACTCTGTTGTTTATACGCTGTACCAATTTCTTTGCGCTCTTCGTCGTTAAATAACGGAAAGCTGTAAGCGCCTGGAATATGTGCATGGGTGTATTCGCCCGGACTGCGCACATCTAATACAGGATGCTGTGCAGCCATTGCAAGAAACTCGTTGGTATTGAGGCGGGTGATAGCCATGGCAGCACAAAGTAATTCAGTTTGCGTAACTTTTGCGCATGAAAACAGTATTGCTGATTCGGCATGCAAAAAGTGATTGGCCTCATGGTGTTGACGATTTCGATCGGCCACTCAATCAACGTGGACTGCGCGATGCTCCTGAAATGGCCAAGCGTGTGTTGAAACGAAAGATTGCCATAGATGCATTCATCAGCAGTACAGCTAAAAGAGCATTTACAACATGCGCTTTTTTCGCAGAAGCATTTGATGCCAAGGACCGCATCATTCCCGTATCAAGACTTTACCACGCACCACCTGAAATTTTTGCACAAGTGATTGCTAGCGCTGATGCACAATATGCAAGCATTGCCTTGTTTTCGCACAATCCTGGTATCACAGAATATATAAATGAGTTAGGGATTGCACGATTAGATAATATGCCTACCTGCGGCGTTTTTGCTGTACGAGCACACTGTAGTTTATGGCAGGAATTCGCTACTGCGCAAAAAGAGTTCCTATTCTTCGACTACCCCAAGGCGATCTGATACCGGCTTCTTATTAACGAGATAGACACCTGCAAATATCAATGCAGCTGCCAACAGTTTAGCAATGCTGAGTTGTTCACCCATTAATATCATCGCTACCACAGTTGCAAATACTGGTTGGGTATAGATATAGGCACCAACTACAGAAGAGCCCAATATCGCGATGCCATACACATTGAAGAGATACGCAAAAAAGGTAGCACCCAATGCTGCAAAGGCTAGAGCGAAGTAGTGTGTATTGTTAAAAGCCGACCAATCTGTTGCCATCATGGGCTGCCAACAAAAAGGCATCATCATCACCGTGCCGAAAGTAAACACCCATCTAATCACATGCACAGGACTATAGCGCAACATCAATGGTCTCACCCAAACGAGATAAAAGGAATAGGCAATTGCATTCACGATGATAAAAGTGTCGCCCAATAGTTGATTGCTGGCAGTTCCAGATAAGTCCTTACTTAAAATCAGTACAACTGCACCAGAGATACCGAGCAGTAAGCCAAATGTTTTATTGAGTGTGAGCTTTTCATGCAGAATCCATACAGCCAGAATCGTAATCATTACCGGTGTGGTTAATGCCAGCAATGAAGCATGAATGGGACTGGTTAGCGAAACTCCTTTGATAAAGAAGAGTTGATTCACCACAACGCCCGATAAAGCGCAGCCAATAAAACGAATGATATCGCTCTTATCAATACCCGATCTGCCGGGTTTGAAAGCATAGAGCAGCCAGAACAAAGGTAATGCGGTAAGCACTCGGATGCCATTAATGGCAAAAGGTGCCATCACTGCCGGACTCAAATGTTTTACTGCAGATACTGCTGCGCCAAAAAAGAAATTGGCGCTGAGTACGGCTGCATGTGCTTTGAGTTTGTTAGACTGCATTCGGCAAAATTAATGGCGACGCCAGACAATAGCCGATAATAATTCTTGTAAGCGATCTGTGTTAAAATAGGCAAGTGTTGGAAAGCGATAATGATATTCCGAAGCAGCCTGAAGAGTTGCTGATAAATCCAGGCTGTCCTGCGTTGATGCAAAGCCCCAGCCTTGCTGCATATAATAATCGGCCAGATATTGTTGTTCTGTTTGTCCCGGCGTTGGAATCAGGATCATCTTTCGCCGCATGGCCATCAACTCCATCAAAGAAGTATAGCCGCTTCTGCAAATGATGTATTCGCTGGAAGCGAGTAATTGCATCAGCTCATCTGTTGCAGCATGTTGTACAATCGTGCAGTTTTTGGTGGCCGGCAAAGTCTGCTGCGCACCAGGTAAGCCTCGAATGAGTAAACATACAGCATCAAGCTGGTCAACTTGTGTAAGTATTTTTTTCTCCAGAATGCTGCGCTGAGGTTCTGGTCCCGACAAGAGAAAACAATATTTGTATTGAATACTTCTGTCCAATTGCTGCATGCGCGAAATAGGCCCCATATAGTGCATTGGCACATCAGGTAAGACTTGCGGATGCGATAAATTGCCTGCTAGTGAGGGCTGAATACTATCTGGAATCCAGCATTGTTGAAAGCGTTGAATGTATTTGTAGTTGATACGCTGAATCTTTTTTTCTAACCAGCTATTGGGTATTTGAATCTGTAATTGATGGGTGATGAATATGCTAGGAACGGCGCGATGCCATAAACCAAATCGGTTGTCGGAAACGATGAGGTTAAACTGGTGAACTTTCTGTACCTGCTTCAGCCAGAGGTATTCTTCCCGTATGGTTTTCAGGATTCGCGGTGCTTGCAGCAATAAGCGTAGTGCGAGTGTTGTGCCTTTTTTACTATAGCGTACGGCATAGCCGGGCAGGGGTAAAAGCGTGAGTTGCGGAAATTCTTGTTTAAGTATCTGCGCCTGTGGGCCGGATGCAGCTAGCACAACTTCGCTGCCCATTGCTAAAAAGGATTGTATGATTGGAATACAACGGGTTGCATGACCTAATCCCCAATCCAGTGGGGCAATCAATACTTTCTGGGGTATGTTAAAATTCCCGTTCATCTGATACAGTCATAGCTTTACGAAAGGAAAATACTATTTTAGTTCCGGTTATGAAACGCTCGTTCAACCAAATCATTTTTTTGCTGTTTATTATTGCTGTCATGGCAGCATCTTGCGGCATTTTCAATCGCTCCAATAAAGGCGGCTGTAACTGTCCTAATCAAAAAGCCATGCGCAAGCCTTGATCATACACACATGTCCGGCTTACACAACCATAACAGAGACCTGCTGGTACTGTCCAGAAGCGGTGAGCTCAGTCCAGAAGAACTAGAGTACACGGCTGAACAGCTGCATAAGATTCTTTTTCCTATAGAATCTCATTTGCATTTCTGTTCTGTGCATGAAGTGATTGATGTGAATCGATTCAAAGTCATCACCAAGCCGCACAAAGTACAGCAGGTAATTGCCGACAGGGGCAGAAAGCCCTTTGTGTTTATCTGTTGCCGAAATTAATTACTGCAGTTTGGCCAAAGCTGCTTCCAGCTGTCCCAGCATCGTATCAATTTCTTCTTTCTTACAAGTACCTACGCTTAAGCGATACCAAGGACTAGTACTTCCTGCACCAAATGCATGGAATGGTACCACAGCGATTTTTGCTTCAGATAAAATATAGGAAGTCACGTCAGCCTGCGATTCTAGTAATACACCTTCGGCAGTTTTCTTACCAGCTAAATCCAGTTGAACGGTTAAATAAATAGCCGCTTGTGGTGCTACACAATCTACCTGATAACCTTTCGCTTTAAGCTGCATAAAGCCGCGGTGAATACGACGCAATCTTTCTTCAATCTCGGCTTTGAAATGTTGCAGGTAACGTTCAATGGCTTCATTTTGCACCAAGTATTTTGCTACTGCTTTTTGTTCAGCCATTGGCGCCCATGCACCTACGTGACTGAGAATAGCTTTCATTTTAGAAATCACCTCTGTAGGTCCTAATGCCCAACCAACGCGCACACCGGTTGCGGCAAACACTTTGGAAATACCATCAATAAAAATGGTGTATTCTTTCATGCGTGGACGCAGACTCACTGGGTTGTGGTGTAACGTCTCGCCATAAGTCAGTGTCCAATACATCTGATCGAACATGAGGTAGAGCTTCTTATCATAATCGCCTCTGCGCTCATTTTCTTCTAAGATCAAATCACAAATAGCTTCAAGTGAATCCTTGCTTAGTGTAGTACCTGTTGGGTTTTGTGGTGTACACAAACAAAGTAAGGTAGCGCCTTTGATGTGTTCTTTAATCTGGTCTACAGTGGGCATGAAATGATTGTCCACCTTACACTCAATCACACAATGCTCACCTTGGGTAAGATGTACGTAGTGGTTATTGTTCCAAGAAGGAACAGCATAGATCACTTTATCGCCTTTATCAACAATTGTCTTGAATAAAGTATAGATCAGTGGGCGGCCGCCAGATGCAATCTGTACTTCGTTGGGTGCATAATCGATACCTTCCCATTTTTTAATGAATGCACAAACAGCCTGACGCAACTCCAGAATACCATCAGCAGTTGGGTAGTTGGTATAGTGTTGCTGATAGGCTTCAATAATAGCTGCTTCTAATTCTTGGGGAATAGGAAATACTTTCGGATCAAAATCACCAATCGTAAAGTTGTAAATCTTTTCTCCGTTACGAATACGCTCACTGATGGCGTTACCCAGTTTAACGATTTCACTACCGATCAGTGTTTCAGCCAGTTGGCTGAGTTTGGTATTGCCCATGACTCTTGTTTGAGCCGCAAAACTACGTTTTCGCAGGCAATAGCGCGTCATGGTTCTGTCGGAAGAATGATAGGCAGAAATAATGCTTCATTTCAAGCTATTCGCTAAGCCTTTCTTATTTTTAAAAAATGAATGCTATACGTAAACTGTTGATTTTGCTTGTATTCCTGTTCATTAATCATGTACTTAATGCGCAGGATAGCTTAACGGTTTCGCTTTCATCTAACGCATTTAAAAATGGTGATTCGTTAGAATTATTTTGTCAGCTACCTGCTGCCCAGATGAATAAACTCAAGGCAGCAACACTCCATGTATGGATTGATGATTTGAAATCTAAAAAGCGTTGGAAGTTTCGTTATCCCTTTGTCAATGGTGCTGTTAATGCAGCATTATTGGTGAGCGAGGCGATTCCTACAGGAAATTATGCTGTGAATTTTCTGGTACAGTCGGGCTTTTATAGAATCTATGGTAGTATCCCAGATGCGGGAAAGCGTGATTCTGTTGTCAATTATGTTATGCAAACAGGAAATAAAAAATCGCTAATTGATAAAGTATCTGTAAACAGAAATGGCGACTTTGTGATGAAACCCATGTTGTTTCAAGATACAGCAAGATTTGTTTTTTCTCCTGCAGTAAAAACCAAAGAAAACTATCTGGAAGTTAGCTTACGTATTCCTGTCGACTCTGTTTTTGAGCCGATATATACAAGTACCAGGTTTGTAAAAGTGGGTGATATTCCTACGGCTGCGTATAGCGCAGAAAGCTATCAGTTTTCTGTAGATGATCCTGAAGAAACGCAATTGTTGCCTGATGTGACCGTCTTTGCAAAGACAAAAACCAAGGCTCAGCTTTATGAGGAAGAGTATACTTCAGGATTTTTTAAGAATGGAGATGCTAAAACTTTTGATGGTATTGACTCTGATGAATTAGCTAAAGCGCCGTCCCTGGGTTGGTTTTTGCAACAGAAAGTTCCTGGAATTACAATCGAAACTGATTCTGCAGATAACGAAGTGTTTAAGTGGCGAGGAGAAATCTGTAATATTTTTATTGATGAGCAATTAATGATGCCTGGCGAACATCAAACCATTATGCCAAGAGAGATTGCATTAATCAAAGTATTCAGCCCGCCTTTCAATTATAGTATGACTACAGGTTTTGCTGGCGCGATAGCTATCTATACCAAACGTGGTCGTTATGCAGATATGAATATGCCCAGATATGCTTTTAGGTTAAGAGGATATACACCTTTTGATGCAGTCTGGAAATAATAAATCCCGCATTTGCGGGATCTATTGTTGAAACAGTCATCAAACCTTACCGTATTTTATTTGCCAGCCTTTTCTTTTTCCAGTTTTTTGATAATGGCATTCACCACGGGCTGTACGTCTTTGTCAGTAATTTTTTTACTGTTGACTTCATCACTAGCCCAACCCTGCCAGATGGTTTTGTCGGTTGATGCATCAATGAGCGAGATAGTGAGTGTGCCTTCGTTGACAGTTCTGTTTGTTGGCTGATAACCCATAAACTGCGAAGGGTAAAAGATGGGCACCCATCTTCTGTTGAATGGACTATACACCCAGTTGGTAAACGGTTGTGAATACACAGCATTCTGATCTACACGCTGCTCTTTTTGTAGCAACACGTCATAAGTAACCAATACATCAGGATTGTTTTTCACTTCACGCATACCCATTTCTTGTAATTTCTCACCAATAGAATGTTTGATATTACGATCAGTTAAGTCACTAATACCTTTTTGCTGCTCTTGATTTTTTTCTGCCCATGCATATGTTTTGATAGAACCAATATCAGCAGTTTCATCTTTCTGTACTTTGGCAATAGTGCCACAACTGGTTAATACAATAATCAAACTAAATAATCCAGTAATCCATGTGAGCTTCTTTTTCATAACGCATCTGTTTTAATTCATTAATCATGTGCTTACAGTATATCAGATTCAAACTATGTGCCTATGCTTACTAAAAAGAGCCTAAAGAAATCCGAAAGCTTTGTTAACAGCGCTGGTTATCAATTAAATAGAAAAGGCTCGCATAAGGAGCCTTGACAATGAGATGACCATTTTAAACCTTATTTAATACTGCGAAAGCGCATCAATTCTTTTTCGTTTTTATAGAAAATCAATTCATGATTATTGATGGCATATCGATTCACATCAAATAGTGTAGCATTAAAAAATTGTTCACCACGTCCGGGACAAGCCATCATGGTAGATGTCATATTACTATCAAAACGGAGTGTATCTTTTTTGATGCGCAGATTTCCATGAATTTGGTTACACCCATTATTGCCACTGAAATGTGTGTTTGCTGCATCTATCATTAGTGTGGGCATTTTATTGCGAAAAATTTCTTTCAATGGTTTTGCTGCACCTGTGAGTTCAGATAGTTCCCATTTGCCTGTTGGGCTCTTTTGCGTCCAGCCTGTGTAAGTAAGTATTGAGAGCAACAAAATTGTCGTAAGCTTTTTCATTGTATTTACTTTAATGATAAGTACGCCAAAGCTTATGCCACAAAATCCCATAGCCTATTTGGTAACAGCAGATTAACGAAATCTGTTAAACGGGGTTAATTGTTTGTTTTGTATTAAACCCAAATAAAAACCCACCGGATTCGGTGGGTTTTGTCTGTTATTGAATAGGTTGATAGTCTCGGAAAAACTTGAGTGGTTTGGTTTCCACCAGTTGTCGGTAGCCCGTCCATTTGTTGGTGAAGAAATCGTTCACCTTATCTACTGTTTGCTTAATTACTTCTTCTGCTTCAGCAACCAGTCGCTCTTCCTGTTCGCCTGGTGTAACTGATTTACTGCTGATGTATTGCTGTGCAGTACGCACTACTGTCATCACAGTTACTTGTGGTACCTGACCATAACCTTGTCTGTCTGATGTTTTACCATTGACAAACTCACGGATTTCTTTAATGGCTTCTGTAATCTTTGTAGTTGCCTTACGTACAGTATCTGCATCACGACCTGTTGCATCCTTCAGTAATGCATTCACTTTCGCGAGCACATCATCTGTTTCCTGCAAACGATCCATAGCTGCATTTAACTTATCACCGCTCTTGCGTAAGCGATCATACAAAGCTTTTTGTGCCAGCTTCACACTGTTCATATTGCCGATGCGTGGATCATCTTTTACGGTAACAAACAACGAATCTTTTTCCTTACCGAAACTCAGCACCATTTTATACGTACCAGATAAAACTTGCGCACCGCCCGGCTCAAATTCGCCGCCACCGCCGCCGCCAAAGCGACCGCCACCACGACCACCACCACCGCCGCCGGCACGTGGTGCACCGGGTGCACGGAATCCGCGTTCTTCTAATCCCCAGTATTGTCTATTCAAACCACTATCTGCTTTCCAGCGTAGGTTGCGGATGATTTCATTCTTATCATCATAAATGCGCACCATAACTGTATCGCCACCCTTCATGGATGAATCCTTGCCCTGATTCTTTACAAAGAAAGATACAGGGAAACCTCTGCGTCTGTTTTCTGCATCCCAGATGCCCCATGTGCTCCACTCATAACCGGGCGCATTTTTATACGATGCTTGAATGGCTTCAGCAGGTGCAGATACAATAAAGTTTCTCGCAGGAACGCCTTTTGTAGCAGCCAGTTTGCGCAGGGGACGAATATCATCCAATACCCACAAGCTGCGGCCAAATGTGGCGATAGCCAGATCCGCTTCTCTTTCCTGAATCGCTAAATCATAAGTAGATACTGAAGGATAACCATTCTTCCATTGCTGGAATGTGGCACCATTATCCAAGCTGATCCACAGACCTTGCTCAGTACCTACAAAAATTAAATTGGGTTCTGTTGGATCTTGCAATGCACACAAAGCATAACCGGTTACTTTTTTTTCATCAACCAATCTTGTCCAGGTTTTACCAAAATCAGTTGTGCGGAAAATATATGGTTTGAAATCACCGCGACGATAATCATTTGCAATTACCAATGCCTCGCCAGCATTGTGGCGAGATGCACGAATTTGTGGTACCCATGCACCTGCAGGCAATCCCGGAATCTTTCCACGGAAATTGGTCCAAGTTTTACCACCGTCTGTTGTCAATTGCACATTACCATCATCTGTACCTACCCAAATCACACCTTGCTGTTTCGCAGAAGGTTCAATAGCAATAATGGTACAATGGTTTTCAGCACCAGTGATGTCTACACTTAAACCACCATTGTTACGCTGATCAATCTTAGCGCTGTCATTGGTTGAAAGATCAGGAGATATTACTGACCAGCTCGCGCCCTTGTTGGTGCTTTTGTGAACGTGCTGGCTGCCATAGTAAATGGTTTGCTTATCAAAAGGATCTTGTGCAATCGCTGCATTCCAGTTAAAACGTAAACGTGTTTTTGCATCAGGTGCCGGCGGACGAATCTGCCACTGCTCACCGGTTTGCACATTGTATCGGCCTACGTTACCGCCCTGGCTCATGGCATATACCCAATTGGCATCTTCAGGATCAGGCATTACATCAAAACCATCACCACCCCAAAGACTTTCCCAATAGTAGTTTTTGATACCACCACTGATCCAAGTGTATGCTGGTCCGCGCCAACTACCATTATCCTGCATACCACCCATCACGTTGTAAGGTGTTTCATTATCTACATTGATATGATAGAACTGACCAACAGGTAATTTCTCATCAAACATCCAAACCTTACCGCCATCACGTGTAATACCAATACCACCATCATTACCATCTACTATAAAATTGGGATCATCGGGGTGAATCCAGAATGCATGGTGATCTGGGTGAATACCACTGTAAGGAATCACAGTGGTGTAATTCTTACCACCATCAATACTTACAGAAACAGTTTGGTTAATCATCCACAACTTGTTTTCATTCTTTGGATCGCAGATGATATCCTGAAAATAGAAAGGACGATTGGTAACGATAGAAGGATCAGCAGTCACCAACTCCCACTTGTAGCCACCATCATCACTCTTGTACAAACCATTCTTAGTGGCTTCAATCAATGCGTAAACGCGATTGGGATTGCTGCGGCTGATGGCCAGACCAATACGGCCATAATTGCCGTCTGGTAAGCCATGTTCCTTGCCCAGTTTGGTGAATGATTTACCACCATCCACTGTCATGTATAAACCACTGCCCTTGCCACCACTCTGCAAACTGTAGGGAGTGCGATAGTGATGCCACATAGCTACAAATAATTTATTGGGGTTGGATGGATCCATGATCATATCTGCTACACCAGATGTGTCGTTGGTGTAGAGAATCTTGTTCCAGGTTTCGCCACCATCGGTTGTTTTGAACAAACCTTTATCAGGATATTGCGCATAAGGATTACCAATAGCGCCGGCATATACTGTATTTGGATTGTTTGGATCAACGATGATGCGATGGATGTTTCTGGTTTTCTCCAGTCCCATACGCTTCCAAGATTTACCACCATCCAGTGTTTTGAAAATGCCTTCACCAATATTGATGGAGTTACGGGGGTTGCCTTCACCGGTGCCTACCCAAACTACGCTGGGGTTAGATTGCTGTACGGCTAATGCGCCGATGTTTTGAATGGGTTGTTCATCAAACACGGGTGTCCAGCTATTGCCGGCATTGGAAGTTTTCCAAACACCGCCCGATGCTGCACCCAACCAAATGGTATTGGGGTCTTTTACCACCACGTCAATAGCAGTAATACGACCGCTCATACCTGCTGGGCCGATGTTGCGGGGTTTCCATGTTTTGAAATGCTTGTTCAGGTCAACTGTTTGCGCCTGTGCCAGCTGACAACAGAGTGCTGCAGCTGCTAATCCGATCAGTTTTCTCATGCAAAAGATTTTGGGATCGGTAAGTTCTGAAATAATGCTGCCCCAGCCAAAATTTCATGGATGAATGGCTGCCTGCTGCGTGGGGTCTTCCGCATTTGCGGAGACCCTGCGCCGTGACACTGGTTAAAGGGTTTGTTGCCCGTGTTGGTCGCGGTGTGGACACCGCTCATTGGCGGCAAATCAAAACCTGCCCACTTGGAACAGCCGAGCAGGGCTTGGTAGTTGTTCACCACAGTAGTAGAGGTGCTGATAGTAAGGTACACTTCGCTGGCCGTACATCAGCGAAGCGTCTCCTTCTTTGGTACTTTCTTGGAGGTGTTTACATCCCGCTCGTGCGGGAAAAAGAAAGTACAGATAGGTTGTTTGATCAGTAGTATGTACTGCACATACGTACATGATTGCTATCGCTCAGGCCGCTGGGCCTCGTCCCTGCTTCCGGTCTGCTTTGGCTGCTATCAAAATCACCAAAGCTGATTTTGATTGACAATGCTGCGCTTGTCACCGCACCCAAAAAAGGCCCGTCCGCAGGGACTGGTGTTAGACATAGGCTTCTAATGCCCCTGTTGGTCTTCTGACCAACAGGAGTGTTTGTGGTTGTTAGTTGCTAGTCAGGCGAGCAGCAAGCGCATTTATTTAAAAGTATATCCAAAGCTCAATCCAAATTGCAGCAAGGGAAATCCACCAACAGGACTATTCTTGTTATTTTCCTTAAAAGCATCGGCCACAACAAAGCCAATATTTCCACCCCAGAAAAGCTGCTTATTAATTGCTCTTTGAAATCCATAGTGTACCTGCACACTATTGGTACTTTCAAAATTGATGCTTTGATTACTTTGGTTGAAAGGTGGAGTAGAACTGAAATATCTAAGGGCAAGATAATTGCCAGAAAAATCGCGAATACTTTTTTTGTTTTTATGGCGATGGTAGAAGTTTAAGTACCTGCGTGCTTCTACAGAAAAAAATCCTACGGTACTGGTGTTACCAAGATTTGTTGAATTGCTTTCCTTTTCAAAGCCTAATGCACTGATTATTCCTGCTTGTGTATGTATGGTGAGCTTAGGTAGTAGAGCCATTTCAGCAGAACCGGCAAGATGAATACCTATTGGGGCAGTTACCTGAGCCCTCCATACAATAGAGCTGTTATGCGGAAAGTTTCTGTTATCTGCTTTAGACTGACTCGTTCCTGAAAAGGGTATCAAAAGCAGCTGTACACAAAGCAATAAGTTGATTCGCATAAAATTGATTTAAAAGGCCCATCCAATTGAGCAGTTGAACTGGAATAATGGATAATTGGCCGGCTTATTTTTTTGAATTGAATTTTTTGCCAAAACAAAACCTACATGCGAGCCCATAAAAAAGTGTTTGCGTATCTGCGCTTGCCAGCCAAGGTTTATCTGCCAGGCACTAGTGTTTTCATAGCTATATCGTGCTGCACTATTGCGTATGCTTGCAGGCGTACTGGCGAAGTAGCGAAAAGCTGCGTAGTAACCCGAGAAGTTTTTTAGGGTGCGTGTACCTGACTTACTCTTAGGTATGTAATAATAATACCTCAATTCAGGTGCAACAAATGCAGAAAAACCAATCTTATCACTATCTGCTAATTCCTGTGGATCAGTTACATCCCAGCGAGCATAACCAGACAGATATGATGCACCGGTTTGTAAATGGAGCGTAGTTTTCTTGAATAGTTTGAGTTCTCCGCTCACAAAAGGTTGTAATCCTAGGGGAAAATTAACTCCTATTCGTGTTATTAAGTTTCTATTAAAATTATCATGATTTTCAAATGATGATAATTTTTTAACTTGAGCGATACTTGGTATAGAAATAAAGTAAGAAAGAAGGCAAATAGCCAACATCATTGATGACTCTTCAAAATACTTTCTATTTGCCATCTTCCTTTGCAAAGTCATATTTATTTGTATTTAACTATTCTTATTCCGGCCCAATTATTACCAACTTTAGCTTTGCCAATAAAATTACCGCTTTTCATTTTATAATCATAAGGTGTATCCCCTATAGTTGAAATCATTATATTCCAGTCAAATCTCCAATTATTATTATCTGAATATCCTTGCTTTTTATAAGCCTGAGCTGCGGTAAACCTTAGCATACTTTGTTGAGATACACTTTTATAACTTGTTATGTATACTGGTTCGTTTTTGTATCTATCTTTAAATGTGGGATCCACATATTGGTCTATAATACCAGGTATTATTTTCTTCATTTCATCATTAACTAAATTAGTTGCTTGTGGTGAATTAATTATACCATTAATAAAGTTTTGATGTGTTGCAAATGAAAATCTGTTCGGTATGAAAGGAAGGATAGTTGAGCCAAATGCAAAATCTAAAAAGTCGGTAATATAGTTTCCTATTTTTAGTTTTTTAAAGCCCTTGAATTTTGGTAGAGCCATCTGCATTGCAGCCTGTTGCTGAGGTGTTGGAATGAAATAGTCAGTCTCTAAATCTAAATTATCAATTCCAATAATTATTTCATCACCAAAAGATTGGCCCCAATAAGATATCCATAATACTTTTCTTAGTCTTTGAACCTTTCCTTCAATACCTATAGAATTCCAGAAGATATACCTATTATTATAAGAATGAAAATTGAATCTTCTATTGTCTGGAAGACTAACTATTCCTTTGCCTTCACCTCTGCTGTTTGCAATAACAAGATTTAAAGGAATATTCGGACCAGCTGGAGAAGGTCCAGAAGATGGGGGCATTAGTATTACTGGTGGGGTTGAACTATTTGATGTTTCAACTATACTAAAAGCGTCTATTTCTTGTCTATAAAATCCTTCTGGGGTTTGATAAAGTCCATTACCCATATTCGCTTCACCCTGAATTTGAAAATTCGGATCTGTCCAAATTTCTGTGCTATTTGTTTCAATCCAGTTGGTAAAGGTGTGCATATTTTCGGATGGTACTTGGAAAGTCCCAAGTGGGGTTATTTGAAAAAGATCGTTAGCAATCATAACTTGTAAATCTGTATTAAGCAATGTTGATATTGCCTCATCAGGTACTAGATTTATATAACTGCTGTACACAAAATCGCTTAGGCTACCTTGCTCATATTCTGAATCCGCTGAATTTGACTCGGTAGATATAGTTTTATTAAATACATTATAACTTTCTTTTAAGATATTACGTATAAAAGTTTTTTCTATATCAATTTTTTTCTTTTCCTGAAATTCTTTTCTAAGATTATAAAATGAATTAAATCCTTCAGGAACTATTTCTTTTTTTAAATCAGAATCTTTCGTAATTGCAGTTATGTATTGCTTAAATTCCTCTTTGCTATTAAAATATAGAACACCATTTGGTGAAGCTTCTGTAAAAATTACCTTAGCTGTTCGATAATTTTCGCTTTCTGACATAATCGGTTGTTCAAACTTTTTTTGACAACCAAATAAGAAGCAGCTAATTGCTGCGATTAATAGAGTTAATTTTTTTCTCATTTTTTCTTTCGAACTTATAAATTGATTCTTTGGTTTATTTATTTGTTCTTTTATAAATAAGTTAAGGAATTCGAGTTTTAAAACTCTATTCTATATTTATTACATTTTCGATTAATTTTTGTGTTACAGGAGGTGGTAAATATTGTATATAGTTGTAAGCTATTTTGATCTCCCCCCTCTTTGTCGCTGACCAACAAGGTGGTTGATGGTTTTTGGTTGCTGGTTGCTGGTCAGGCGACCAGCAACGGCAGAACTACCCACGCAAAATCTTCAGCTGATACTTATCCAGCAAGCCTGTAAGGTTGCTTGCAGAGAAAATGGCTTTCTTCAATCGGTTTTGTTCCGGGTCAATACTAAAATGTACAGCTGTGCTGAAATCAGCTCCTTCTAAATTGGTTTGATGGAAAATGGTTCTGCTTAAATCAGCACCACTAAAATTAGCGCCGCTGCAATCTGCATCGGTAAAATCTGCGTCCTGTAACTGACAATCCTGAAACACATGCTGCTTGAGTTTCATCTGTTGAAAGCTGGCATATGGTAACTGACATTGTATAAACTGTGCACTGAATAAAAATCCATCGCAATCACTGAAGACCAGTCCGCTCATTTTGCAATCGTTAAAGACCACATCGCGTACAACAGTTTTATGGAGTTTGGCATTGCTGAGCTGACAATGCTCAAAGCGACAATCAATAAAATGGATACCGGAAAGATCAGCACCCGATAAATCAATTTTACTGAATACACAGTTTTCGTACTCGCCCTTATTCAAGCCGTTCTTTGCATAATCGGCTTGTGTGATGGTTAGATCAGTGAAATATTGTTCAGCCATTAGTAAGTACGTTTCAGTTCCGGATTGGTGAGGATCACAAAATCGCCCAGCTGGCTAAGGCTTTCCCAATCAGGATTGGCAAAGCTTTTATCAGGAAAGCAACTGATGTTGAGGATGCGCAGCTTCTTGTTACGCAGTTGTAATTGTGCAGCTGTGCCCAGTTTTTCATCTGAGTGAAACTTACCTACACAATGAAAGATTTTTTGTCCGCGATTGGCTTTCAAGAAACGATGGATGCTATAGCTCATGCCTGCATCCCATAAACTCTGGCTGTGGTAAATGCTGTTGCTGCCACTGCCCGGGCTGCCCTTCATGATGTCCATAAACTTTTCGCGGTAGCGACCGGTTAATGTATCGTAAGGTAAGGGTGGTAAGAGTTGTTTGGCTTCTTTTGATAAGGCATCCAATGAAGCCGTGCCTTTGCGGCTCACCATGGTAACATACCTGCGTGGCGGATTGGCTGCCACCACTTTCAACTGATTGGCTTTGGCATACTCAATCATGGGGCGATAGTCTTTGTAATTACTCCACAAGCGCAGGTCTTTGCCCATGCGTGATTCATCAATCAATCCGGCCAAGTATTCATTCAAGACCAATTGTCCGTCTGTTTCAAACATTTCCAGACTCAGGCTTATTTGACTGCCATAAGCAGTATGCAATGCTTTGAAAATGGCTGCTTCCAGAAAATGCCCTGCGCTATCATTATGCTCTTCACCAAAGAACAGCACATCTGCATCGGCCATGGCCGAAACAATTTGCTCGATGTTGATTATTTGTTTGTTTCTGGTATCATAGATCTTGTAGTGCTGCTGCATGTCGCTTTGTGCAATAGCAGTAAAACCTGTAAGACAGAGTATCGTAATGATGAATGCACGCATGAAAATTCTTTTAGTGAAAGTACTGTTTATTTCTAATGCCTTTGTTGGTCGCCTGACCAACAAGGTAGTTACTGGTTAATAGTGTTCAGTGTATTCATTGTTTGATCTATTCAACACATGCTACGCACTGGTGCTTGCTTGTTATCGCTCAGGCCGCTGGGCCTCGTCCCTGCTTCCGGTCTGCTTTGGCTGCTATCAAAATCACCAAAGCTGATTTTGATTGACGGCGCTACGCTTGTCACCGCACCCAAAAAAGGCCCGTCCGCAGGGACTAGTGTTAGACATATGCTTCAAATGCCCCTGTTGGTCGCTGACCAACAAGTGGTTAATGGTTGTTGGTCAGGCGATCAGCAACGGTAGAGAGAAGGAGGGGGAGTCGACACCCCGTTAAACAACGGGGTAAAATTCCGTTGTTTAACGGGGTAAATTTCCGTCGGTTGGGCTCTGGGGAAGTTATCATTAAAATTACCTTCATACTATATGATTTCAAATAATGGATCAATGGATAATTAATTCGATAATCCCAAGTAATACTGAATAAAACTCTTATTAATGAAAAATTTGTTTTTCGCATTGTTTGGCGTTCTTTTTTTGACATCCTGCAAAAAATTACCGCCAGTAACCACAAACAAAACAGTAAAACTCCGTCTTTCAAACTTCATGCGAGACTGTTATTCGGGTAACGAGTTTTCTGGAACAAGCACAAATCATGTTAATTATTCCGTTAGAATTGAGGTTGAGCATTACTATAATGGTAGGTATAACCCAGCGGGGGTATATCTTGGGAACAGCCCTACTGGTCCAGATAAATCGGTCTTTGAAAGGGATATAGATGTGCCCTAGGATAGGGGATTCCGTATTATAGTAATAGTAGATGGATTTGAATGTTCCAAATGTAGGGGTAGTTGGTGTAATTCTTACAGAAGGACGGAAGGCGGGCAGATTTATGTCGTTGAAGCTGGCAAGCCCTATTGGACGGCTGAGGTGCCTTATGCTTCTAATAGCATTCCTGCTTCAAACATTTTACAAATTACTCCATACGTATCCCCAAGAAATCCCAATGGATGGCCACCAGAGAACTGTAATTGTAAAATAAAAGAATAAAATTCTATTGTTAGAATCATATAATCACAAAAAGAAATAGTATGAAAAAGAGTATCCTGATATTATTTGTTTTTTCCATTTTTACAATGAGCTGTAAAAAACAACAACAAGATCTTGAGCAAGCTTCTCAAATAGAAATTGGGAGCCTAGTTCGTAATTATATTCTTGCAAAGGAGTCAGAAGTAGATGGTGTTATTTCTATTACATCAAGAAACCCCTCTGGTTATAGAAATTCAGGAATTCTCCCAGATATGACGGTTGATGCAAAGTTTTATAGTGATAGAAGCAAATTGAAACATACAAGTATCGGAAATTTTACTATTGAAGATTTGCAAATACCCTTTTACAATTCTGTTGATAATGCAGGTTATTACATACATAGCTTAAGTTCTACAGCTGCGGTTCAGAAAAAACTACTTGCTCTTTTTGGTAGGAAAATTATTTTCACAATAGGAAATAGCTTGGCGTTAACTACTAATGGTAGCTCGTCTTCGGTTTCGAACAATTCATTTGAAAGCAATGGGTTTTACGTACCCTCAAATATTAGTATCACGGGCGAATTTGTCGAAAATTATTACCTTAATTTAAATTCAGATAATTTGGTTTCATGGATTCCGGATGCCAACAACCCTGCTGGTACTATAATTATTGGCATCATCAAAGAGTCTAATTTTGACAGCTCCTCTGGATACCCAGCAGAGGTGATATATTTTGAAGAAATTCCAGATAATGGGAATTTTATAATAACGCCAACTATTTTACAATCTCTTGCAACAAATAGTAGAGCTACAGTTTTTGTTGCAAGGGGTAATTATGAAATTATTTCGGATCCACAAACATCATCACAAATACTATGTGAAGCACTTACTTATTCAACCTTGCCGTTTTTAGGTGTCAGATAACTTTAATCTTGAGTTTATGTGCCGATTGATATTCCTTTTATTTATTTACTTGTCGTTTTCCCAGTACACTATTGGCCAAAGATTTTACATGGAAGCTGGCCTTTTGTCTAGTTCATTTCAAAAAGCAAGTATAAATAAAAGTATTTCTGTAGTTGATCAAACAAATGCCAAAGCGATTGTACGACCTTCCTTTTTTTTAAAATACCAGCATAGAATTAAGAGACATTTCTTTTTTGAATTCGGATTGGGTTATGAGGGTCGCGGTAGTATTTTTGAGAATAAGTCTATGCCTTTTGCCCATAGTATTTATGAAAGAACAATAAACTTACACTACATCACCGGCGTTGGTAGTTTGTTGTATAGATTCAATTCAGGAGCAAAAAATCGATTTATTGACTTTGGTCTTGGGCCATATATTTCTCATCTCTACTATGGGGTTGAAGAAGGCAAGAGCCTAAGATATTCCTTTGTTAATGGAGAGTATGAGTCGTTGCCAATTCTTAATCGAATTAATATAAGTGGAAAAAGTAGTAATCAAACTTTTCCAACCAGTTTTTTGCCCATCGATATTGGCGGTAATCTTTCTGCACGTTATACAATAAACAGATTTAGACTTTCATTGCAGTACGGGTTTGGTCTTAAGGAATTATTTACAAATGGGCGATTCTATGATAGAGAATATCGAAATGCTTCAATAGGATTCCTTTTTTCATATCAATTAAATAATATCAAATAAATTCATATTTCCACAGTGGCATTAAGAGTGTCTCAGTATAATACTTCCAAATATCTTACCCTTGGGGGAATCTTTTTGTTTAAGGGTTACTCATAATTGCTTACTACTTCGGTTTTGCTCGTAAACACAATGAGATGTAGAATAATGTATTGTTTGGAATGTTATAGGCACAGGTTATGAAAACCTAAAAAATAAAATAATGTTATATGAAATCGAACACGAAGAAAGCAGTTATAGCTTTTAGCTGGTTGATAATCCTCTTTTCTTGCAAAAAAGAAAACATATCATACCATATGGGGGCTGTAGTTAACTTGCCAACACTAAGGGTAGACAAATATTTTCCTAATGGAATATTGGTTTTTGATTCAAAAGAAAGCTTTAGATCATATTGGGATTCAGTACAACACAATTCGAATTATGTTAAAGAAGCGAGCCCTAATTTTAAATCCTTTAATGATAAATACAACAAGTATTACAATAATAAGAGAATACCTCTAGTATCATCTTCCACGGATAATATATCTTCAAATTCAACCATAGATGTTGATGTGTATGAATTTCTTCTGGATATTAATGCTTATGCACTACCAGCTGAGCCATTGGGTCAAATTGTAAATGAAAATCTGCAAGTTATAGTTGAAGATAACCTATACCAATTTACGAGAATTGGGGTTTTAGAGGTAAGTATGAGTCAAGTTGATAGTTATGTTAATTTGTACCAAGCAAACTATGATAATATTAACTTCAATCAGAGCTTCTCAGCTTTTCCTACAGAGGTAATGGTTGCGCCAGATGTTTACCAGATTGAGCCAGGAATAAGACGTTTAGAAAATATATCCGATGAGGGCAACCTAGATATTTTCCGTCAATCGGTTAGATATATTGATGATAACGGTGGCACTAATGGTAACCCTTCGCCAGCTAATAATGACTATTTCGTGAATTATCAAGATCCTAATTATATTGGAATTTTTGGTGAAGGTGTAGCAGTTCAGTTTAATGATTGGGATAAAAGACGAATTGTATTTAAAGTTCAAAACATACGTCTTCCTTTTCTAGGAATCATTGGGCAGTATGCGAAACTTGATATAAAGGCCAAAGTACAAAGAGAGAAAAAATTTCTTTTTGTAAAATATTGGGGGCCATCTTACGCTGAAGAGATTATAGTGGGCTGTGATAACATGGAAATTTCAACAAATTATGTTTTCCCTTATCCACAGCAGTCTTCTAATCTTTCACGTCCTGCGTTTTCAGGCTTATCACAATTAAGAATTGGCAATCACATTATAGATGCTTTGAATATAAGAGTAAATGCGAATGTGCTAGGGTTTACTCTAAATAATAGTCAGTTGTCATCATTGATAGACGGTCAATTAAATCAGATTGTTGGTGGCGTTTATCAAAATATTTTTAGAACTATTGAAACAAGACTTATAAACGAGATTGATCCATCATATCTACAACGATATGCAAACTATACAACAATGTTGGAGAGGCTAAATCAGGATAATACTTTCAAAATTGTTTTAGGTAAAACAGAGAAGGCTCAAGGATACTCACATGTTAATGAGTGGATAATAGATCAAAATATTGGATTTAGTTGGAATGTTAATGGTGGAGTTGGCGGATATCCCTTAAATTATTGGTATGATTATTTTCCTAAAGGTAGTTTCTACGGTAGAGTTAGAACTGGTAATACATGGAGAGGAATTCGTATCTTGATAACTAAATCATAATTTTCATTTAATTATTAGTTATTCATAATGAAAAGTGTTCTCTCTGTTTCGAGAGCTGTTTCTATACTATTTATATGCTTTTTTTTCTTTTCTTATAGTTATAGTCAGGAAAAAAGCTGGTATGAAAAGTATCGAGCAGACTCAATAAAGCAAATAATTGGCAAGGATATTTTTCGTGTTCATGTAGCAAGTGCGTTTATTATCCCTGGATATGGAGATGTGCAACTTCTTGGCAATTACGAAACGCGTGTTTCCAGAGACATTTCATTTAATACTAGAGCTGGTTTCTGTTTTCAATTTCTTAATGCGAATACGGCTACAAGTTCAAGAACGCAAACAACAATGGGGTGTTATCTTTTTGCTTCTGCAGAGTTGAAATATTTTTTCCTAACTCAAAGTAGAATTGCGTCTAAAAGAAAGGTTGCCAATTATTCAGGTTTTTATATTGGTACTGAGCAAAACCTGTTAAGTGCACCAATTTTCTTACAAAACATTAGTGCTAACAAGACTTTAGACGCTAAAACGGCCTTTTATCTTAATCTGGGGTTTCAAAAACAAATCGGGAATCTTTTCTTTAATTGGTCTGTAGGGGCTAGTCCATTTAGGGTTAACTTATCCAAAAAAGATGCTTATCTCGTTCCGGCTCAATCTTGGCTCACTTTAGGTTATGTTTTTGGTTCGGCTAAATAAAAATGATGAAACGGTTAGCTTTTTCCCTAATTGTAATTGCTTTTACTTGTACTCTACTCAAGGCACAAGACAGCCTCTATTCAAAGCAAACTGTTAATGTGCTTAGATTGCAGTTTGTTTTTTGGGGTGTTAATTATGAAAAAAAAGTTGGTCGGAAGCAGACCATTCAAGGAAGTCTTAATTTATTTGAACAAATAAACTTTAGTTATAGTAGCAGCTTTGGATATAGGTTCACGTATCCTTTTACGCCATCTACCGGTTTGCAATACAGATTATACCATAATTTAAAGCGGCGCTCTAGTTTAGGTAAAAATATATCATTGAATAGCGGAGATTATTTTGCTGGTGGCTATAGAATAAGCTTACCTGTAAATATGTATGATAATATTAGAAGACCTGAACAGAGCTTAGCTTTTTATTATGGTATTCAAAGAAATTTCAAAAAAAGATTTTACATTGATTTAGGGGCAGGTGTAGTGTATCGGTTTAGGCAAGAAGCCACTCTTACCGGACCCATCTGGGATGGTGTTAGATACTCTGTTGCCGACAAAGTATCATTTGGATCATTTTTAAATTTTGGTATTTGGTTAAATAAGCGGTAATTGAAATTTCTGGTTAGTGGTTATTGGTTGCTGGTTAGCAAAGCTTGTTGACTTGCTAATACTTTCATATTGCGCAACGCTTGTTAATTCTTATCGCTCAGGCCGCTGGGCCTCGTCCCTGCTTCCGGTCTGCTTTGGCTGCTATCAAAATCATCAAAGCTGATTTTGATTGACAATGCTGCGCTTGTCACCGCACCCAAAAAAGGTCCGTCCGCAGGGACTGGTGTTAGACATGACTATTATTCAAACGCGGTACTTACATCAGCGTAACTACCTCCTTCTTTCGTACTAAGATGGTCTCGCTTACAAAATTTTCCAATACCAGACAATGGGAAATTTCCCGTTTTTTAAGGGGGGTGTTTTTGCTCTAAACTTCCGTTGATTAACGGGTATTTTTTTTGGAATAACGGTAAATTATCGAATCGGAAAAACCTTTGAAAATTTGAAGTAGGTTTATACGAGAGTTAAAAGGATGCTTACTTGTATTAGTTGATTGTATAACAGAGAAGCGGTAAACTCAAAAGATTAAATAATACAAGTGTCTGCGGTTGATGCAATCCTATAGTACTTCTTAATGAGTTAAATTCTTAAACAGCGAAAGATGAAGCATAATCAAAAGCATTACGCTGCTGATATAAGCCCTCCCCATTTTGCGTTAAATTAGTATTAAATAGACTTTAATATGATGAAGCACATAATACTCATAACACTTAGTTTAATTACTTTCAATACAACTAAAGCTCAATTAGAAAAGGGGAATTGGATGTTGGGGGGTAATATTAGTTTTAACTCTATAAGATACAATAGTGCAAACTATACACCACCAACTTATAGAATTATTGAGATCGATATTAATCCAAGCTTTGCCTACTTCTTTTCAAATAATTTTAATACTGGATTAAAATTCTCTTTTAATAAGTTGATTAGAGGTAGTAATCAGTTAAGTTATACAAGTTTCCGGTTAGGTCCCTTTTGTAGATACTACTTTTTAGACAATGAAAAAGCAATCAATTTTTTAGCAGAATTGGGCTATAGAGTTGGTCTTGAAAAAGGCACTACGGGGCAGTCTTCTACCAATACGTATGCTGGCGGTCTGGGTTGTGTTGCTTTTTTTAATAGCAGTGTGGGCATTGAGTTTATGGTAAACTATACTTCAGAAAAGTTTATTGATTATAGCGGTAGAAACAACAGTATTCAACTATCACTTGGTTTACAAGTGCATTTAATTAAAAACTAACGTATGAAAAAAATAATTTTAGCAGTTTTTCTCTTTGTAGAAACAATTGCCTTTGCACAAAATGTTACTATAGATTATAAAATATGGAATCCAAATTCTCCGCCATGTAATATTTTTGGAAATTCAACCAATGTTCCAGCAACAGGCACCACATCTGGTACTATTGCACATAGAACAAGAACAGGGCAGCCTAGTTATTCTTTAGTAGATACAGGTATTTTAATGCCTACAGAATTTGTAACAACAGGGTCTATAGCTAAGGGTACAAGCTATATAATTGACTATAATTTTAAAGCAAATTATACCTACACTATTACAATTAATGCTGCTGCAAATTCTAATTCTAATGAAAATCCTTTTATTAGAATTGATCGTAATAATAATGGAGGCGGGGGTGGAAATGGTTGTAATGGTGCAGATAATATTAATGCAAATACTAGTGGCAATCCTGCTGCAGCTAAGGTAAGCTCAACTACTTTTACTGATTATTCCTTTGGGCCATTTGTACAAGGTAGCAATCAACCTTCACTTGAAGTTTCTGCATTCCCCTCGCCAAATGGAGGGTTAAAAACAGTTATAATTAGAAAAATAACTATTGTAGAAACACCACCACCGCCTGCTTTTACACTTTCGCCATCACCAACACTTGTTGTGCCATTTGGTGTAGGTTCTCCGCAGGTTTTTACAGTTACAAATGTGTATAATTCTCCGGGAGTTACTTCTTATGAATGGAATTTGGGTTCTTCCAGTAATGGTTGGTTTTTTAATGGAACTCCGGCACCTCAAAATATTTCAACAACTAGCAATACGTTAACCCTTACTCCGGATCAATGTGCTTCTCTAAGCAATGTAAGCGTTACCGTTAGAATGAATAATACCAATTACCAGACATTAAATACTTCTGTTACAAGAAGTACACCACCTGCGAGTACTTTTAGCATATCAGGCCCAAATGAATTTTGTAGTTCTGGTAATTACACTATTTCTGGAGGATCATTGTGCGGTGCAAGTGTAACATGGTCCTTAGGTTATTTAAATAATCATCCAAATGTGGGATCGCTGAGTTGTACTAATTGCTCTTCAACTACGCTCAATAAATTAAATAATGGTACTGTTTTGTTGATTGCCACTGTTACTTTTCCAAATTCAACTACGTATACTTATGAAAAATATGTTGGAGTTGGAACGCCAGTAGCAAGAGGTTGGTATAATAGTCCTACAAATTCGAGCGAACCACTTAATCCATCATCCCGTTTTCAATTTAACTGGAATGACGCCTGCTACACGCAGTTTATAAATACCAATATGGATATTACAGCCAATACAACAGTGACATGGGAGGATGCTGGTAATTCTGGCGGGGTAACCTGGTCTCAGGTGGGGAATAATCTTCGGTTTTACTTTTCCGACCTTAATCAATATGCCTATTTTAGAGTTTCTGCAACCAATTCTTGTGGCTCTCAAAGCCTTCTATATCGTTTTCGCTCAGTGAGCGATAACTGCTCAGGTGGCACAATGCTTAGAGTAATGATGTCTCCAAATCCAGCGACAAGTAACCTAAGCGTTGGGTTAATGGAGACAGGCAAGGATAAAAAATCAAAAACTATAGTTGAAATAAGGCTTTTGGATAAGTTAGGAATAATAAAACAAAAATGGACTTTTAATAAGCAGTCAGGAAAGGAACCCAAGCAGATAGATATTAGTCACTTGCCACACGATATTTATACAATCATGGTCTTTGATGGCTTAACATGGACGAGCGAAAAATTTATTAAACAATAAATTAGAGCTGACTATATGAAAATGGCTGTTTTTATTGCAGCCATTCTTTTAAATTTTCATTTATAATCACTTTATCATTTCCGTAGGGCCTTTGTATTTGCAGGGGCCCTACGTTTTCTATACAGATAGAACCCCGATCCCTCTTGGTCGCGGTGGGGCCTGTCTAAACTACGCTAAAGCTTTGTTTAGCAAGCTTCCGAAACTTTAGTGGTTTACCATCCGAAACTTTAGTGTAGGATGGAGGAAGGACACCGCTTAGTGGCATTAGATTAATGTGTTGGAATCGGCAAACCCTGCTGGCGCAGAAAACTCAGCCTATCCCAATACCCTCGCTGAAAGCGAATCTTCCCTTCGATAATCTGAAAGAAACCACAACCGCGTAAGCCCTTCGGGTCTTTCCATTCCATGATGGCCCAGTCGCCATCCTCAAACATATTTTCAACGATGCACACCATCTCTGCCTGAGCAAACTCCTGTTCAAACATGGCTTGAATAGCAGCCCTGCCCACCAATGGATCTGTATTCACCTGATGATTGATGGCATCTTCATGATACAAATCAGCCAACGCATTGGCATCGTAGCGGTTGAACGCATTAACCCATTGCTGTAAGACTTGTTTGGGAGAGTTCAATGATGGAATGATTGAATGATAGGGTGATTGAATGAGGGAATAAATGTATGATGGAATGAATGAATCTGGTAATCTTCTTTGTGTGAATCCACCGGCGCATACAAAATTTTCGAATACCAGACAATGGGAAATTTCCCGTTTTTCAGGGGGGTGTTTTCCAGCGAAAATCCCGTTGTTTAACGGGTTGACTTTTTGAATGAAGTGAAATAGGTTTAATAAAAGTTTCTTCCTACGAATAGACACTACTTTTTTCAATGTAGGAAATATTTAGATGTGTCTGGGACTAGGTTTTACGGAGTTATAAGCTGTAAGTAAAACAATTAACACTTAGTAACCGACATATTCAAAACAAGGAGAAATGATTTTAAAACCTAGGATATTTTCATCTGACATAAGCCCACAACAAATAAATTTACTTTAAAATCATTTAAACCATTCTATTATGAAATACCTGTCAATTATCGGATTTAGCATGCTTCTATCCAATACAATTAAAGCACAATTGACCAAGGGAAATTGGATGCTAGGGGGTAATATTAGTTTTAACTCTACAAATTACAATAGTGCAAACTATACACCACCAACATATACAAGTGTTATACTAGATTTTAACCCAAATGTTGCTTATTTTGTTGCAAACAACTTTAATGTTGGAATTAAAAGCTCCTTTAATAAGATCCTAAGAATTAGTGCATCTAGTTACACTAGTTTTCGCTTAGGCCCCTCTTGCAGATATTACTTTTTAGATAATGAAAAGCGGATTAATTTTTTAGCCGAAGTAAGCTATAGGTTAGGCTTTGATAAGGGCAATGCATGGCAAACTTCTACAAATACATATGCAGGGGGTTTAGGCTGTGTAACTTTTTTCAATAGCAGTGTAGGTCTTGAATTTATGGTAAATTATATATCAGATAAGTTTAATGATTATGCTGGCAGAAATAATACAATTCAAATAGCACTTGGTTTGCAAGTGCATTTAATTAAAGATTAATACATGAAAAAAATAGTTTTAGCAATTTTTCTTCTAATAGAAACAATTGCCTTTGCGCAAAATGTTACCATAGATTATAAGGCTTGGAACCCTAGTGCCCCTCCTTGTAATATCTTTGGAAACTCAACTAATGTTCCTGCATCAGGAACAACATCTGGTAGTATTGCACACAGAACAAGGGTGGGACAACCCAGTTATTCTGCAATAGATACAGCTATATTAATGCCAACTGAATATGTAACAACAGGTAATGTATACAAAGGGACAAGCTTTATTATTGACTATAATTTTAAAGCAAATTACACGTATAATATAACTATTAGTGCTGCTGGAAGCAGTAATTCTGGTGCATTTCCGCTACTTAGAATTGATAGAAATAATAACGCCGGTGGCGGGGGAAATGCTTGTAATGGTGCTGATAATATTACTGCAAGTACTAGTGGTAATCCTGCTGCCGCTCAAGTAACTTCAACTACATTTACTAATTACACTTTTGGATCTTTTGTACAAAGTGGTAATCAGCCATCTTTGGAAGTCTCAGCATTTCCAGCACAAAACGGTGGCTTCAAAACAGTTGTAATTAGGAAAATAACAATTGTAGAAACGCCTCCTCCACCTACATTTACGCTTAATCCATCGCCTACCCTTAATGTGCCATTAGGTACAACAACGGCACAAAATTTTACAGTCACTAATGTCTATAATTCACCTGGTGTTACATCATACGAGTGGAATCTTGGTTCCTCGTCAAATGGTTGGCTTTTGAATGGAAGCCCAGCAGCTCAAAATATTTCAACAACAACAAATACGTTAACACTTACACCTGCTGATCCATGTGTGATATTAAGTAATGTTTCCGTTACAGTAAAAATGAACAATACTAATTATCAAACATTAAATTGTTCAGTTACAAGAAGTATACCAGCCGCGAATACATTTAGTATTTCTGGACCAAACGATTTTTGTACTTCTGCAAATTATTCTATTGCAGGAGGTTCATTATGTGGGGCAACCGTCGAATGGTCATTAGGGTACCTAAACAATCACCCAAATGTAGCTTCTTTAAGTTGTACGACCTGTGCATCAACAACCCTAACAAAACTAAACAATGGTACCGCTTTGTTAATTGCAACGGTTACATTTCCTGGTGGTAATGTTTACACTTATGAAAAATCCATTGGAGTTGGCGTTCCAGTGATAAGAGGATGGTATAATAGTCCAATTAATTCGGCTGAGCCATTAGCTGCTTCGGGAAGGTTTGAATTTAATTGGAATGATGCTTGTTTAACTACTATGATTAATACCAATATGGATATTACTTCTAATAGTACTGTAACGTGGGAGGATGCAGGAAATTCAGGAGGAGTAACTTGGAATCAAAACGGAAACAATTTAAATTTTTATTTTTCTAACTTAAATCAATGGGCTTATTTCAGAGTAACAGCTGCAAATTCTTGTGGAAGCAGAAGCTGGTTGTATCGATTTAGGTCAGTAAGTGAAAATTGTTCAGGAGGTATGTTGTTAAGGGTAAGTATTAACCCTAATCCAAGTACTAATTTGATTAATGTAGAGCTTACCGAAAAAGAAAACAAGAAAAAAGTAAAAGAAATATTAGAGGTAAGAATTACAGATAAACTAGGTGTTATAAAGCAGAAGTGGAATTTTGCCAAAACAGGTAACACTACTTTGCGGCAAATAAATATTAGTAATTTACCTTCTGATATATATACTATTATGGTATTTGATGGTAAGACTTGGACTAGTGAAAAGTTTATAAAACAATAATATTTTATAATATTTTTTAGGTCAATATTGTTCGCTTAAAAAGTTAAGCAGATATTATTTAAATAGTAGATAGATATAGCAAGGCGTCTAACGTCAGCCACATTTTTTAGTGATAATTTTTCGGAATTCAATGTATAAATTGAATATGCTACAATGGCTCCTGCATTATTGCAGGGGCCATTGTAATCAGTTATGAGATTCTTTCGCTTTTGTTGGTCGCCTGACCAACAAGAGGGTTACTAGTTTTTAGTTGCTAGTTGGTAGTCTTTAGTGTCATGTGTCATGTCCTGATATAGGTTGACAGTTTTATTTGATTTAGTTTAAGCTGCGCGATGCACATGAGCAGGTATTTTC
>JAIETM010000009.1 GCA_019745155.1 Chitinophagaceae bacterium
CACCTTTGCGCCTGTCAATGAAATATCGGTGTTGTTATCAAAGATCGTTGTTCCTAAAATTGAAAGCAAATCACAACAACTAACCTGTTTAAAAGCATCATCCTTTCGTTGTTATCAAAGATCGTTGTTCCTAAAATTGAAAGCAAATCATCCCGCACCTTCGGGATTATCAAAGATCATTTTTTCAATATAAAATTGACCTGTCAACACTACTGATTAAATAGGGTAAAATATTCATCAAAAATGAATAGTCTATTTCTTTTAGCCCCAGTCATCTCTCTCAAGATTTTCAGTCTAACAAAATCATCTATTAATTTATATGAAGACACCAAAGAAACTTTTGTCTGCGCTGATACCATTTCCGCATCAACAATCGGCTGTTGAAATAAATAGTCTAGTAAAAGTTTAGCTGTTTTTACTTTTTTACCAAGGTGATATATACGTTTTTCCTCGCATACTTTCTTTAGCTCAATAATCGACTTTAATGTATGAATCGAGTTTTGACATGTTTCAATAACTCCTACAAGAAAGAATTTAACCCATGTCAATAAGTCGTTTTGAGTTCTTACCCTTGTTAAGTTATCATAGTATAGCTCCCTATTTTTTTCAAAGAAATCGGACAAGTACAATACGGGCTTTTCAATGATGCCTTTTTCTACGAGATATAATGTGATCATTAATCTTCCAATACGTCCATTACCATCAAGAAATGGGTGAATTGTTTCAAATTGATAATGTGCGATAGCAATTTTAATCAGATTAGTAAGTCCGGTGTCTTCATTATGCAGAAAGTTTTCAATATCGCCCATTAAGGGATTTACTTCCTCCCAAACAGGCGGTATAAATACTGCACTTAATAAAGAAGATCCACCTATCCAGTTTTGGCTTCTTCGAAATTCTCCAGGTAGTTTATGTTCACCCCTAGCTCCTGTCAATAAGATTTTATGCGCTTCTTTCAATAAACGTGAGCTAAGAGGCAGCTCTTTTAACCGTTCAATAGAACTATTCAATGCCTCGATATAATTATTTACCTCAAACCAATCATTTCTGCGTTCAGGCTGTATATCTGTTTCTCGAAGAAGTGCTTCTTCCATATTGGTTTGTGTTCCCTCTATTCTACTAGATACAGTTGCCTCCTTTACAACATACATCCGTATAAAATGATCAATATTGGGAATTTGATGAGCATAGGCATCTAGCTGACCCATTGCTATTGCAGATTTTTCTACCAGACGAGTTAGCTCTCTGTCACTCCAAGACCATGCCGAATTAATTTTTTCTGGCATAAATGCCTTATAATCAAACTGTTTTACATAAAAGCCACTCTTGAAATCATCTATACTAAGCATTGAGTAAAGTTAAATAAAAAAAATCTTATTTAACCATAATTGATTTAAGTTAAATAACGCTTCCTGTATTTAAGTTTATCGTCTAAAGCGTAAAGACCTCATTTTATTACCCGGATAGAAGCTTAGTAAAGCAGTTTTGCATTTATCCTTCATTTAAGGATAGTTTGGACTCTGGTATGAAACCCGAGTACAAGCATATGCATAAAAAAGGGCACCGCTTCCGGTACCCAATTATGAGAAAACCCCCAATAGACTTGTTTAGCCCGCCGAAGCGGAGGTCACCTGCTAAACGCAGGCGACCTTATTAACTATCCCCCAATAGTTCCTAGATTCAAAGCCCGTTCATAACATTGCCGTAGTCTTCACGGATAGGTTTAAAACGGGACTGCCTGTAATCATATCGCAAATGCCCTATTTTTACAGGCTGTAAATCAAGACAGATTAACTATCATTGATATAAGGACAAAACTAGGTTGACAAAATCGACAAGTCAACTGCGTTTTTCCGCAGGTTGCTACAAAATCGTCACTATGCCCCAAGCTGGATTTGACTATTTCGCGATTACACAGGTTTCAGGCGCTCCGGTTGATAAAAACCACCCACTGTACGAGCATTATCGTAATAATATCCCCCTCTTTCCCAACGAAGCAGTGTATGTGTATTCATTTCAGCAGAATAAATTGCTCTATACTGCCGGTTGGGAGAATACCATGGGCTATCGCGATGACGAAATCACCATGCATATCATCATGCAGGCAACGGATCCCGCCCATGCACCTTTTGCTTTTGAATTGAATAACAAAGCAGTTCAATTTTTATTGAAGCCAAGAGAAGACCTGGATCAATACAGCTATTCATTCGAAGGCAGAAAAATTCACAAGGATGGCTCCATGGTACCCATGTCTATCCATATTCGTGTTTTCAGTACCAAACACAACCATGTAGACGAAGTGATTGGTCGCTTTCAGGTAAATCAAAGCCTGCGCTTTGGTAAAGTTTTGCGCTATGGTGCTTATGGGCCTTTCAAAAACGAGTTTGAAGAAATTCTGAATAAAGAATTGTTCCAGTACTCAGCCATTTCTGCTAAAGAAAAAGAAGCCCTTTCACTTGTAGCAAAAGGACTTTCCTTCAAGGAAATCGCCGATCATTTAGGCATTACTTTAAGTGCAGTTGAAAAAAGGATTCTGCCTTTGTATAAACGCTTTGATGTAAAGGGACTGCCCCACCTCATCAGTTTTGCGTACGAAAATTTTATCCTTCCTTAAAGGGATAAATCCAAGACGCGTATATGTTGCGACTGCACACCTATCTGCTGCAACCATTGCTGCCAGATATGCAATTGTGTATGCGTACCGGGCGCATCGCTTCCCAAAACCCAGATAGTATTCCTACTAACCAAAGCAGCCGTATTCTCTTGTCTTGCTTGTAGATGTTGTTGCACAATAGCAGGTGTAATAAAGTCGCCCTGCACAGGTTCACCCGGATGCAGATCATCTATCACCAACCAATCTGCATTGCGCCAAGTAGTTAATGCATAAGGATTGCTTTGTAGAATACTTGCATCTGCATCATGCATTTGCGTTAATAGTTTGCTTGCAGTAGCATACACACATTTTTGTCCATTGATGGAACGCTCATTCGCCATCGCTACAGCCAAACTGGTTTTACCACAACCTCTGGGACCAATCACCAATACATGCATGCCCTGAGGTTTGGCTGATTGAATAGCCAATACCGCTTGTTGATTGGATGCATGTATTCTAAACTGCCACTGACTTAACCGAAACTGAAAAGGATATTCTGCTGTTTGCTGACAAATCTTGGTGATATACCAACCTCGCGCAAAATAGAGTAGTATTAATAACAACACTACCGGAAAAATCCATGCATAGGCGTATGCGCTCGCTACTGCTGCCAGCATAAAAGCACCACAGGCAAAAAAGCAAATATCAATAAACGTATCAATGCCAACATTCCACCAATCTGGTTGAAACACATACTTGCCCTTGTTACCTAATAATGGCTTCAGGAAATTAAAACACTCAAACAAAAACCAACCCAATGCAATAATAGTAGCAGCACTAATCGCAGTATCAAACCACAATATCCAGCACCATGGCCAAAAATAATAGAGTAGAAAAGCCGGAATAAATCCCAAAGAAAAATGACCGAATTGATTGGCCAGAAATGCATAACTGAGTGTTACACCACGGTAAGAGTCTTTACCAATCAAATCATATTTCAGCTGCATACGAATGCGCTGAGAAGAAATTGCAGCAGTGTTCATGCTACAATTTAATCAATGCCATGCATGATTGATTAGTAGCCACGTACATTTCTGCCTTCCATATAGTTTAGGAAAGCTTTATTACACACGCGGTTACCACCGGGGGTGGGATAATTGCCCGTGAAATACCAATCGCCTGTATTGGTAGGACAACTATCGTGTAAGTCTTCAATGGTTTGATAAATCACTTGTACAGGCACATTCACTTCCGCAGGAGTAATGAGCTGTGCAATTTTATTGGAAATATCTTCCGGCGTAAAAGGATGATAAATATCTCTCACCACATTGCGTACATGCAACTGGTTATTTCTTTGCAGTTCTTTGATTTCCTCAAGCGCTTTGGTGAGTACATCTTCCATATTGCGCTCTTTCAGCAATTCTACTGCAGCGCGGAAGGCGATGAAATCACCCAGCTTACTCATGTCAATACCATAGCAATCTGGGTAACGAATCTGCGGTGCAGAAGAAACCACGATGATTTTCTTGGGTTGCAAACGCGCCAGCATGCGCACAATACTTTGCTTTAAAGTAGTACCACGCACAATGCTATCATCAATCACCACCAAAGTATCTTCTCCTCTACGCACTGTACCGTAAGTAATATCGTACACGTGCTGCACCATTTCATTTCTGCTGGCATCTTCCGTAATAAAGGTGCGCAGTTTCACATCCTTAATAGCAATTTTCTCCTGGCGAATTTTTCTGTTCACCATTTCCTCCAGCTTATCCGGCGTAAAATCTTTACCCCAGCTAAGGATGCGTTCTACCTTAATCTTATTGAGGTATTCTTCCATGCCTTTTACCAAACCAAAGAAGGCAACTTCAGCAGTATTGGGTATGTAAGAGAAAATAGTATTCTTTAAATCGTGATTGATATTATCTAATACTGTTCTGCTGAGGTGATGACCGAGTGCAATACGCTCACGGTAAATTTTTTCATCACTACCGCGACTGAAATAAATGCGTTCAAAAGAACAAGCCCTTCTTTCTTTTGGCTCAAGTATTTGCTCAATACGATGCACACCTGCATCATCTACAATCAATGCTTGGCCGGGCATTAGTTCCAATACTTCATTCTCGCCCACATTGAATGTGGTTCTGATCGCTGCTCTTTCACTGGCTGCTACAATCACTTCTTCGTTGATATAGTAATAAGCCGGACGAATACCATGTGCATCGCGCAGTACAAAACTATGTCCGTTACCAATTAAGCCACCAATATGAAAGCCACCATCAAATAATGGCGCAGCTTTACGCAATACTTTGCTGAGATCGGGCGCATTCGGGCTCACTTCATCTTCCTTCACCAAGAAGTGATGAATCACTTCCATCATCGCCGCCAGATCGCTCTGCTTTTGAAACTCACCGGGGTTTACATTCACCAAATCAAACAATTCCTCTGTATTCACCAGATTGAAATTGCCTGCTAATGCAAGGTTTCTTCCAGGAATGAGGTTGCGCTTGATGAATGGGTGACAAAACTCTACATTGTTTTTACCCTGTGTACCATAACGTAAGTGACCCAACAACAATTCGCCTAGAAAAGGCAAATGACCTTTCATGAGTCCTGGATGCTGTTTGATGTCTGACTGATATTTCTCTAGCTCTGCTACTTCCTGACCAATCTTGAAGAAAATATCTGCAATAGGCTGAGGCGCATTGCTGCGTGTTCTAGCCAAAAAAGGATAACCGGGTTCTACATGCAGTTTTACTGAAGCCACACCAGCACCATCCTGGCCGCGGTTGTGCTGCTTCTCCATGAGCAGATAGAGTTTATTCAACCCATACATAACAGAACCGTATTGCTGCTGATACCAAGAAAAAGGCTTACGCAAGCGGATAAAAGCCAGGCCGCATTCGTGTTTGATCTCGTCGCTCATGAGGGTATAAAATGAAAGTGGCGAAGTTACAACTCCGCCACTGTTTTACATATTAATTCAGCACTGGTTCCGGCTTCAAGGTCTCGGCCAGCCAGAGAAATTCTCGTACAAAATTGTCGATATTCTTCTGGAAGCTTGGATCTATGAGGTTACCAGCTTCATCGAACTTCTTGTCCATCAAGGGTGTAATCAGCATATGCGGTGATGCAATGCCAAACAAAGCTGGCACCAGCAACAACAATTGCTGAGAACTACGCATACCACCTAAAGCACCCGTTGAACCAGTTACCAAGCCAAAAGCCTTACGACTCTGCTTAGGAAAATGATCCAATAAGTTCTGTAATGCAGGAGAGTAGCCACCATTGTACTCCGGCGTTACCAGAATAAAGGCATCCGCGCCAAATACGCGCTTCGCCAATGGCTTGAATGGTTCAGGCGTATTGTCTACAGAACTAAATACCTGGTCCAATAGACCTAGGTTCCATTCGCGTACATCTATCAAACCTACTTCATGCTCGGTATTGGCACTTAAGTGCTTTTGTAAATGCAGGGCAATTCTTTTTGTAATGCTGTTGGCCCTTGGAGAGCCGGATATTATTTCAATTTTCATGACTTGCTTATTTATTCCGGCGATCAATGATTCACCGGCACTTCTATAACAATAAAAGATGCATCCTGTTCAACATGAACATTAAACGAACCGGTATCCCAGATACCGATAGCATCTTTTTCCTGCAGGGCTTCGCCAGCAATGGAAACTACTCCGCTGATGACAAACAAATACACACATTTATTCAAGGGTGTAAATGCATAACTCAATTGCTGACCTTTATCAAACAGCCCCAGAGACAGTTTTGCATTCTGGTTAATCCAGCAATGTGCCTGACCCTCTTCATTACTCACAATGGTAACCAATTGATTCCTGCGCTTGGCCTTGGGAAAATACCTGCGCTGATAACGCGGTTGTATGTTCTGTAACTTGGGTTCGATCCAGATTTGCAGAAACTTTACCTCATCCTCACCAATATTGTGCTCTTCGTGACGCAGTCCGGTTCCTGCACTCATGATCTGTACCCAATCTTCGGTTACTTCCTCACTATAGCCCATCGTATCCTTGTGGTTCATCTTACCCTGCAACATCACCGAAATGATTTCCATATTCATGTGTGGATGCAGGCCAAAACCTCCACCAGCTTGTACCACATCATCATTAAACACTTTCAACAAACCAAAGCCCTGTTTACCGGGATGATAATAATTGGAGAAGCTGAATGAAAACTGACTTTTCAACCAGCCAATATCTTTTATGCCTCTGTCTGCTGCGCGATGGATAATGTGTTGCATATTATTGGATGCTGCTGTTGAGTTCAATAGTACCAGATAAGGTTTTACTTACGGGACAAGCTTTCGCAATCTGTAGCAGTCTTTCTTTTTCTGCTTCACCGATTTGCCCCTCAAAAGAAATATTTCGTGTGATGATGGTTTTGCCATCCACTCGCTCCACTTTTACTGCCACATCAATTTGCCGAATAGGCCATTGTTTTCTATCGGCATACATACGCAATGTAATCGCCGTGCAAGAAGCCAATGCTGCTTCCAGTAATTCGTCGGGGCTGGGTGCACTGTCTGTACCGCCCACATCCAGCGGCTCATCTGCAAAGAATTCATGCCTGCCATTGTCTAAGCTTAAGCGGTAATGCGTTTGCTGAATGTGTGCGGTAGTCATAACAGTGTATGTATTTATGCTTGCTTGATCATCTCTACAGCCAGTTGCAGCTTCACTTCATCGCTTACTACAATACCACCAGCTTCTGTTGTTGCAGTCCATTTCAGATCGAAATCCTTACGGTTGATTTTACCGCTGATTTCAAAACCTGCTTTCTGCTGACCCCAAGGATCTGTCATTGTACCACCAAACTCAACATCCAGTGTAACAGTCTTGGTAATGTCACGGATAGTCAGGTCGCCAGTAAGTGCATACTCACTGTCTGATTTTTTCTGCAGACCACTAGAAACGAAAGTCAGTTTAGGAAACTGCTCAGCGTTGAAGAAATCATCACTCTTCAGGTGACCATCACGCTGTTCGTTGTTGGTGTTGATGCTGTTCACATCAGCTTCAAAGCTGATTTTTGCATCACTGAAATCATCAGCAGATGCTTCCATAGTTGCATCAAACTGTGTGAAGTTACCAGTTACGTTAGTAATCATCAGGTGCTTTACCTTGAAATTGATTTCGCTGTGCGCTGCGTCGATTTTGTACGTTGCCATGTTGTTATTTTTAATTGTTGATTGATTATTTATTATTGTCGATTCTTGTTTGATTGTTATAGTTGCCTATTACTTTTAGTCTTCGATCAGTACGCCCATCTTACCCATTTGATAATCGCGGAATGCTTCCATGATTTCTGTTTCGGTATTCATCACAAAGGGACCGTGTGCTGCAATGGGCTCATTCAAAGGCTCGCCGCTTCCTACAAACAACATGGTGTCTGTAATGGCTTCAACTGTAAACGCATCACCATCCTGGTTGAACTGTACCATTTCTTTTGCCAGAACGGTTTGCTCACCATTCACACGAACCGAACCACTCAATACATACAATAAAGTGTTGTGGTGTTGAGGAATCGGGAAGGTAAAAGCGCCGCCAGTTTTCATTTCACTCATCAGCGTATTCACTTTGGTGAATGTGGGGATGATGCCTTTCTTACCCATAAACTCACCTGCAGGAACACGCACGATGGTTAAGCCATCTTCACTAACAATGGTAGGCGTATCTTCTGCTGTTGCAGGATAATAATGAGGTTGATCCATTTTATTGACAGCTGGACTATTCACCCAAACCTGTAAGAGTTCAGCCTCACCACCCAGATCATGAATATCTTCAGGTGGCCTCTCGCTGTGAATGATGCCTCTGCCTGCATGAATCCATTGCGTACCACCAGCATAGACCACATGGTCATTACCTCTGCTATCACGATGATGGATACCGCCACGATAAATAAAACTGATGGCAGAAAAACCTCTGTGCGGGTGCGGACCCACACCTTGATGCTTTACCGGAATATTCTTTTCGTACGGAGCAATACCATGGTGAAAGACCAGAAAAGGATCCATGTAGCCGTCTTGTGTAGGCAATAATTCCTGCACGCGAATGCTACCAACATTGATTGGTCTTCCTTTGAGTATGCTTTGTATTGTTTTTGTTGACATTTCGATGATTTTATGCTTTGAACTGCATGGGCACTTCAATCAATAAAATTTCTGCATCAGCATCGGCACTTACTTCAAGGGTGTTGGTTTCATATACACCAATAGCGTCGCGCGTATCCAATGCCTGACCGTTAATGGTTGCTTTACCGCTGATGATAAATGCATAGACGCCGCTATTGCTATTGTGCATTGTGTAAGTGGTATTCTTACCCTGATCAAATCTACCCATGGTAAACCAGGCATCCTGATTGATCCACAATGCATCGGAATTGTCTGGTGCAACAACTGTTTGCCATTGGTTTTGTCTGGTTTCAGGCAAAAAGGTTTTCTGCTCATAGCGTGGCTCAATGTTTTTCTCTTTAGGAAAAACCCAGATCTGCAGAAACTTTACTTCCTTATCATGATTGGCATTTTGCTCGCTGTGCTCAATGCCGCTACCGGCACTCATGATCTGTACATCACCCTGACGGATGATCTTATCTCTGCCTGTGCTGTCTTTATGGTGTAAATCGCCTGACAAGGGAATGGATACAATCTCCATATTATCGTGCGGGTGTCTACCAAAGCCATAACCGGGCGCAACGGTATCATCATTCAATACACGCAATGCACCGAAGTGAATTTTTGCGGGATTATAGTAACCTGCAAAACTGAAACTGTGGTAACTATCCAACCAACCATGGTTGGCATGACCTCTTTCTGTTGCTTTATGAATAATCGTTTTCATATGCGTTGCTTATTACGTGTATATACACGTATTTGTTCAAAAAAATTTACTCTTTGGCCCTTACTTTCTCTAACAATTGGTTTAATACCTGTGCTTCTTGCTGACCAATACTTACTTGTGCATCCATAGCTTGGTTGATACTGCTTGTGGAATTATCCAGCAAACTCAATCCGCTCGGCGTTAAAGAAATCACGGTTTCTCGTCTATCCACTTCAGAAGTAGCACTTTTCACCAGCTTCTTGGTCACCAATCGATCAATGATTCTGGGCACATTCGAATTCTTCTCAATCATTCTACTGGCAATATCACGTACACACATTTGCTCGGGGTGCTTACCCTTCAGAATGCGCATGACATTGTATTGCTCGTGCGTTAACCCGTATTCCTTCAACTCGCGACTAAGCACTGTCTTCAGCCACCAAGCGGTGTACAGTATGTTCAGACTGGCTTTGTGCACGTCGTTTCTGAATTTATTACTCTGTATTGCTTCTTCCAATTTCATTGACGACACAAATTTACATGTATGTACATGTAATTTCCAAATTTTTCTTTGCCCTTAAAGCTAAAATGTTGATTATCAGATTATTGATTACCAGTAAAGCCCTGTGCAGTCTTACTCCAAAGAGTCACCTCCTTACAAGTAGTGTACTCCTTATCAATGCTCACATAAAAAGTTGGGATCTTCTCACGGAACCATTTTTCGATAGCTGCTTGCTTCTTTTCTTCCAGTGCGCGCTGCGCGATACGGTTATAGTCTTCTTTCAAGTTCTCGCGGTGTGGTTCAGTTCTTGTCTTAAGGTAAATGATGCGCACTGCCTTACGCTGACGCTCATCCGTATATACACGAGGCTTGGAGATTTCACCCGGCTTCATGGTTTTGATTGCCGCAACCATATCTGCATCCAGCTGATCAATATTCACCATCGTAGAACCATCTCTTCCGGTTAACGCACCAGCATTGAACTTGCTGTTATCATCATCACTAAACTTATTTACTGCTTCGCCGAAAGAAATTTTATTATCGATGATTTGTTTGCGCAAAGAATCCAACTTAGCTATCGATTCCTTGATCTCATCTTCTGTTACTGGTGGAATCTTCAGAATATGACGCACAACTGCATCATCACCCTGACGCGCAACCATCTGAATGATGTGCAAACCAAACTTCGACTTGATCACAGGAGAAATCTGTCCGTCTTTCAAACGAAACGAACCAGATAAAAAAGCAGGATCCCAGTTACGCTCATTTCTATTCAAGCTATACTGACCACCATTGTCTTTACTACCCGGATCTTCTGAATAGAGTTTTGCTAACTGCTCAAACTTCTTACCACCAAACTCTACCTGTCTGCGCAAATCATACAACTGCTTAGACACATAGTCTTCTACATCCTTGTTTGGCTTTGGAATCAGCACCAGCTGACTAATCTCTAATTCACTCTCATAAAATGCCAGACTATCTTTTGGAATGCGATCGTAATAGGCTTTTACTTCATTGGGCGTGATCTTGATATTCTCTACAATCTTACGCTCCATCTGCTCAGACAATTCTTTTTCCTTCAGTGGCTCACGGAAATCGTCTTTGATTTGATACACTGTTTTACCAGCAATCTCTTCCAGTGTTTCCTTAGAACCATAAGCACCAATAAAGCTTCTGATACGATTGTCCAGCTGCGCTTCAATCTCTTCCTCACTCACTTTCAGTGAATCCTTTTGCGCCTGCAAATAAAGCGCCTTACGAATCAATTGACCTTCCAGCACCTGACATTCGGTTGGGATGATCACACCTTCTTGTCCCTGTGTCTGTCTTTTGAAATCGGCAATCGCATTGATGATATCAGATTTCAGGATAAACTTATCGCCTACCTGAGCCACAATTTTATCGGCTACAACTTTTTTCACCTGAGCAACAGCACTCAGACTGAACAATACAGCAAGAAATACAAACAGTCTTTTCATAAATGTCTCCTGTTCCAAAAATAACCAATCAGTAAGCTATGCTTAACCTGATCCATGTTTTTAACAAAAAAATGAGCTCCGGGCCACACCGAGTGCCAACCTGAAGCTCATCCAGTTTTATCATACTACGCAACTAATCAGAGTGTACGCTTTACTTCCAGCTCTTCGTAAGCCACTACAGTATCACCTACTGAAATGTCTGAGAAGTTCTTGATGGTTAAGCCGCACTCGTAATTGGTAGCCACTTCTTTCACATCGTCTTTGAAACGCTTCAAGCTGCCCAACTCTGCATAAGCGCCTTCTGTTCTTGGATACAAGAGTACCCCGTCGCGGAAGATGCGGATCTTATGATCACGCTTGATTTTTCCTTCCGTAACATAAGAACCGGCAATGGTAACCTTATCAAACTTGAACACTTCGCGGATTTCCACAGTAGCCACTTCTTTCTCTTCCACCTTGGGTTCCAACATACCTTCCATCGCACTCTTGATTTCTTCAATCGCAGTGTAGATGATAGAGTACATCTTGATCTGAACACCTTCAGTTTCTGCCAGCTTATTGGCTTGTGCAGAAGGACGTACGTTAAAGCCCACCACTACCGCATCGGAAGCAGTTGCCAACAATACATCACTTTCAGAGATCTGACCAACAGCTTTGTGTACTACGCGAACAGCAATTTCAGCAGTAGACAATTTCTGCAATGAATCGCTCAATGCTTCTACTGAACCATCCACGTCACCCTTGATGATCACATTCAATTCCTTGAAGTTACCCAGTGCCAAACGGCGACCGATTTCATCCAGTGTGATATGTTTTCTCGCACGCAAGCCCTGCTCACGCAGAATCTGTGCACGCTTGGTAGCCACTTCTTTTGCCTCTGCTTCGTCTTCGTATACTTTGAACTTCTCACCAGCCTGAGGTGCACCATTCAGACCCAATATCACTACTGGTGTAGATGGTGGTGCTTCCTGCACGCGTTGATTACGTTCATTGAACATGGCTTTTACGCGACCGTAGTGCTGACCAGAAACGATCAAATCACCCTGACGCAGTGTACCATTCTGTACCAGAATCGTTGCCACATAACCACGACCCTTATCTAATGAAGCTTCAATGATGGTACCAGTTGCTTCTCTATCTGGATTCGCTTTCAAATCCAACATCTCTGCTTCCAACAAAATCTTCTCTAGCAAGAGATCTACATTCAAACCTTTCTTCGCAGAAAGTTCCTGGCTCTGGTATTTACCACCCCATGATTCTACCAGCAAATTCATTTGAGACAATTGCTCGTAAATCTTAGTTGGGTTAGCACCATCCTTATCAATTTTGTTTACGGCGAAGATCATTGGTACACCCGCAGCTTGTGCGTGGCTGATGGCTTCTTTGGTTTGTGGCATCACCGCATCATCGGCAGCTACCACAATTACTGCAATATCTGTCACCTTCGCACCACGTGCACGCATCGCGGTAAACGCTTCGTGACCCGGTGTATCTAAGAAGGCAATTTTCTTTCCACTTGGCAGACTCACTTCATACGCACCAATGTGCTGTGTGATACCACCCGCTTCACCCGCAACTACGCTGGCATTACGGATATAGTCAAGCAATGAAGTCTTACCATGGTCAACGTGACCCATGATCGTAACGATGGGGGCTCTTGGTTGCAGTTCTTCCTCACCGTCTTCAAAATCTTCTTCCTCTTCCTCTACATCATCTACACCCATGAACTCTACTTCAAAACCAAATTCGCTGGATACCAGTTCAATTACTTCAGCATCTAAACGCTGGTTGATAGATACCATGATGCCTAAGCCCATACACTTACTAATCACTTCAGCGAAGCTTACGTCCATCAGGTTGGCCAACTCACTTACCGTAACAAATTCTGTTACCTGCAACTTGTTGTCCATTGATTCATCGCCCATGGCATCTGCCATTTCCTGACGCTTCTCGCGACGGAGTTTGGCTTTCAGGCTCTTACCGCGACCAGTTTGGCCTGCAAGCTTAGCCTGTGTTTCACGAATTTTATCTTGAATTTCTTTTGCGTCGATTTCTTTGTCTTCGCGCTTATCGCGATGTCTGTCTCTGTTACCACCACCGCGATTTTGTCCGCCACCCTGAGGACCGCCGGGACGCGTAAAGCTTGGCTTACCATCGGGACCACGTCTGATGCTAAAATTACTGCCACCACCAGTGCTTTGTTGCTGCTGTGGTTGATCGCTACCTGTACCCGGACCTTTCTTCTCGATAGGAATGCGTTTGCGCTTACGCTTCTCATCCTTACCGGCAGGCTTGGGTCTTGTATCGCTATCAACAGGCAATTCAATCTTACCTAAAATCTTCGGACCAGTTAGCTTCTCTACCTCAATATTCATGATGGCAGGTGCTTCTTCTGGTGTTGCAGGTGCAACGGGCGCAACAGGTGTTGGCTCAGGTGCTTTCTCTACAACAGGTGCGGGTGCTTCTACTTTAGGCGTAGGTGCTTCTGCAGGTGCAGCAGCTTTCTTTGCAGTCTTCTTCGGACGGGTAGATGTATCTAAAGCATCCAGATCAATCTTGTTAATGATCTTGGGACCTTCCAGTTCAGGCGCATCAATTTTTACCACTTCAGGCTCAACCGGAGCAGCAGGTGCAGGCGCAGGTGTTTCTACAACAGGCGCTACTACTTCTGGCTCTGGTGTTGGTGCAGGCGCTGGTGCTTCTGCAACAGGTGCGGGAGCTGGTGTTTCTACTGGTGCAGCGGCTGGTGCGGGCGCAGCAGGTTTTTTCTCTTCCTTGCGGAATGAAATTTCCTCTTCATCTTTTTTCTTCTTCGCATCGCCCTGCATGCCTCTTGGTATTTCTACCTGATCGGCTTTGTTTTTAGCCACTTTATCGCTCTGGAACTCGCTTTGCAAAGAGCGATACATATCCTCGGTCAGTTTGGCCGTAGGCTTCAGCTCTTCACGGTCGAATCCTTTCTTCACCAGAAATTCAATGAGCGTATCCTGCCCAATATTGAACTCCTTGGCGGCTGCTAACAGTCTTGGTAATTTCAGTTCTGACATATTACTCTTAATGGCTACTGCTGTCTAAGACCGCAGTATGTCCGGTTTAGTTGCTTTGTTGCAGCAATTGCTGCGGTTCATCAATTACTCTTTATCCATTTCTTCCTGCAGGATGCGAATCACATCTGCAATGGTTTCTTTTTCCAGATCTGTTCTTCTTTCCAGTTCTTCTGGTGTTAGCTTCAATACAGAACGAGCTGTATCGCAACCTACACGCTTGAATTCATCAATAATCCATGTTTCAATTTCATCGCTGAATTCATCCAGATCAATATCAAAGTCGTCTGTTACTTCTTCATCTTCTCTATATACATCAATCTCATAGCCAGTAAGCTCGCAAGCCAACTTGATGTTCACACCACGACGACCAATGGCTAGTGATACCTGATCTGCTTTCAGGAATACATCAGCTTGCTTTTTCTCTTGATCGATATTCATGTAGCTGATCTTAGCCGGCGTTAATGAACGCTGGATCAACAGCTGAATATTGGTAGTGAAATTGATGACATCAATGTTTTCGTTCTTCAATTCACGTACAATACCGTGAATACGGCTACCCTTCATACCCACGCAGGCACCTACTGGATCAATACGATCATCGTAAGATTCTACAGCCACTTTCGCTCTTTCACCCGGGTCGCGAACGATTTTCTTAATAGCGATCAAACCGTCGAAGATTTCAGGCACTTCAATTTCCAACAATTTGGCGAGGAAGAGCGGACTTGTTCTTGACAGGATAATCACAGGTGAATTATTCTTCATGTCAACACGCGCTACAACAGCACGGATATTTTCACCCTTCTTGAAATAATCTTGTGGAATCTGCTCCGCTTTTGGCAGAATCAGTTCATTGCCTTCTTCATCCAGCAACAACACTTCTTTCTTCCACACCTGATATACTTCTGCACTGATGATATCACCAATACGATCTGAGTATTTTTTTACGAGTACGTTCTTCTTCAAATCGCTGATACGGCTGGCCAAGGTTTGCTTGGCAGCAAGAATAGCGCGACGACCGAAATCATAGATATTCACTTCCTCATAGAGTTCTTCACCCACTTCGAAGTCGGGCTCAATCTTCACGGCATCACTATATGCGATTTCTGCGAGGGGATCCATCACTTCACCATCTTCTACAATCATTCTACGACGAATGATCTCGAGGTCACCTTTCTCCGCGTTCACGATTACGTCGAAATTGTCATCAGCACCATATTTCTTGCGCAGCAAGGTTTTGAAGACGTCTTCTACGACTTTCATCATGGTTGGACGGTCGATGTTCTCGGCATCTTTGAACTCCTGGAACGCGTCGATTAAGTTGATACTTGCCATATTACCTGGTTTTTTCGGCCCGCATGGCGGGACTTACGTTAGAATTTGATTTGAACGGTTGTTGATTTTATCTGTTGAAAAGGAATAACCAGCTGCTCCGTAACTGCTTTTTTACCTTTACCGCTGGTGTGTTCCAGCAGGATATCGGCTTCGGCTACCTGAATCAGTTTACCTTCTTTCTTCGTACCATCTACAAACACTATTTCTACATCGCGACCAATGTTTTTGGTGTATTGGCGGTGGAGCTTCAATGGCTCGTCTACGCCTGGAGAAGATACTTCCAGTGAATATTCACCTGGAGGGAACATAGCAGCATCTTCGATCAATTTGTACAGTTTTCGATTGAACTGTACGCACTTTTCGATCGTAAGTCCTTGATCTCCATCCATATACACACGAATGTTATTCGTGGGTTTGATGCGCACACTTACCAGAAAGTAAGCCGTTTCTTCGGCCAGCAACTGGTTGGCCAGTGCTTCTATTTGCTGAATTTGGGTCTCAATAGTCATAAGCTGACATAGGTACAAAAGAGAAGGGAACGGTGTCCGTTCCCTTCTTTTGTCTCATTTCCAAGGCAAATGTAGTGTTTAATAGCCATACAAGCCAAATTTGAATTGAAACCGCTGTTCCCATTTTAACGATTATGCGTTTTAGCAGCACCCTACCTTTACGCCATGTTACGCATTGTATTGTATACCCTGTTGTTCTATTTTTTGTATCGATTCATTTTTGAATTCTTGATTCCGGTTGGCAAAACAGCAGGACAGGTTAGAAAGAAAGTAAAAGAAATGCAGGAGCAACAAGAAGCTTTTCTGCGCCAGCAAGAGCAGTATCAACAAAAAACTGCCCGGCCACAAACACAACCTCAAACTAAGAGAGCTGGTGGCGACTATATTGAATTTGAAGAAGTGAAGGATTGAGAGCTTAAGGCGGAGGGATAAAGCCCGCACTTAAGTAATGCATTTGACAAAACTGCTTATAAATAGCAACAATCTTGAGATGCTGGATATTTTATCCGTTCATTTTACCTATACACCTACAATGCCTTTTTTCGGGAATATCTTCATATCGCTCAGCTTCTCTTAAAGTTGTGAATGGACCTATCCAGTGGCCATTTATACCTTGCCGTACATTTTTATGCTTACCCCTCCCACTCCTACAATGCCCACAACTTGAAACATGAATTATCCCAATATCTCTTCTGGCAGTCCAATTATAGTATATCCAAAAATAATTTTTAGCGAGCTTGCTTGGCATAATCGAATTATTTTGTTGAGAGATAATTGATTTCGTTTTGCGCTATTACTCGATTGTAAAGTCGTATTTCATCAATTCTTCTTTCTGGTCTATTGGGCAATGACGGGTTATCCCATTTAACAATATTTAAATTTCCGTTGGGAGAGTTTATTTGTCCTGTAAAGTTGGATGTTGCAACTATTTGAGAGTTGAAATATAATTTCAATTGACTTCCATCATAAGTAGCAGCAACATGACACCATGTTTGGAATTGACTTTTAAGAATATCAGCGTATGCAATAGGCCCATTAGAGATGTTAAATATAAGTCTATACTTATCAGGCCCACTTGAGCCGTCATTCTGATCAAGCCCAACAAAAAAGCCATTACTAAAGTTTGTTCCATTGCCTACTATAATCAGAGTACTATATGAATAATTTTCTGGCTTAGAAAACCAAAAAGAAACAGAAAGTTTGTTTGTCAACCCTAATTGAGATGTTTGGGGAACAAGGATATAGTCATTAACAGTTGAAAAAGAGTAAGCTTTTGAAGAAATACCTAGACGATCGGGTATTAAACTTGCTTGGCCAACTACTTGACCATTCCGATTATTCCCACTTTCATCATTCACACTACCATTAAATGGGTAATAAGCAATTAAACCATTGGCTAAACTTGTTGGCGTTGCCGATAATTGCGCGATAATATCATTTAGCTGCGCTAATAAGGACGCTAACTGCTGATTAAGCGATGCTATTTGTGAGTTTATGTTCGTTATATTGGCATTAGCTTGCGCTAGCTGTGTATTTAACGTATTGATTTGTAGGAGTATACTTGTAATTTGTGTTTTGATTGAATCGACTCTGGCATTAACAGAATTAATAGAATTATTCAATGCTGACATAGCTGCCATCAGTGAATCTGTTCTTCTTTGAAGCGTAAGCACGTCAGACCTTAGCTGCCTTATATCTCCCGAATAATCAACCTGCTTTTGACATGAGGTTATTGTACCAACTAAGGAAACCAAAATTGCAAAGCAGATGACTGATTTTGTTTTTTTTAAATGCATGACATTTTTTACTCAAAAATGCGCCACTACAACTTTAATTTTTAGATTTAGGTTACTAAATGAGTTATCAATTAGGTACTCCTTTGAAATTGCAATAAATAGATTTAAACTGTTATTTTTAAAGTATTAACAAATTAGGTTATTTTTTAATAACCATCCATGCCTGAACCCAAACCATGTAAGAGTTTAAAGTAATTCAAGAATGAGACCATTTCTCCTGCTTCTGTTTTTTGTCGCATGTACAATGAAAAACAAGACCTTTTCTCAAGTATATAAGGTAAAGAGAACTGAACTATTAGAATATTTATATAGATACGAGAAACCAATCTCCTTTATCACAAAAACAAGTAAAGTTGGTAACATTCAAAAACCAGATCAGATAATCCCTGTGTATCAAGGAAACGGCTGGTATCCTCAACAAAAAATTGTAAAGAATAATAAAGGATTATATGTATTGCTAGATGGAACTGGGCAAGTATATAGGGCTTCAGGTATCTCTGATTCTTTAATTGAGTTTAGCAGGGTTGATTCAACATTCTTCTTTGGTTACAATTTTGATGCTCTAACCCTATCATACAAAGACACTTTACTTTCAATCGGCGGATATGGATATTGGCATACTAATGGTCAAATACGGGCTTTTGGTAATGGCGGAGAGTGGCTATTAAAACCTGTAGATAAAGAAGTTCCTGTAACAGTAAATGAGCAAATATTTTTTGTAGATACAAATTCGATTTATAGAATCAATTTCCCTTATAAAAATGAAGCGCTTAAGAACGGGATTTATAATAACAAATTAACTATTGGAAAAATTGATTTGTCAAATCAAACATACAAGGAGCTAGGCTTTTTAAATAGCTCTAATAATAAAATACAGGACACGAAGAATAGTATAGTAATCAATGCTGCTAACTTCGGAGGTGCCATATTCCTTTCAGGAAATAAGGATTGCTACCTGCTTGATTTTAAGAATAACATGATTTATAAAAACAAAAACACAAAAGTTTTTGATAATCTAATAGGCAGAAAAACAAACTACAATCCTAGATATATTTTTCAAATCGATGATACCATTTTTTTCTCATCACATGAAACTGAGAAGTTAAATAAGTTTATACTCAAAAGGGATGACTTTGAAGAAGAAGGTTCTCCTATTTATAAAACGAGTAACGAAATAAACTACACTTTGATAACTCAAATAATAATAACAATTATAACGATCGTTTCATTAGTACTGCTTTTGGACAATAGAGGGAAAACATCATCAAATTCACTGGAAAATCAAGAAATAATAAGGATAACAGATATATCAAGTACACTTTTTGATCAGTTTGAAACTGAAATAATCAGCTTTATAGTAAAGGAAAAGGAAATTTCCGTTGACCAGTTAAATAGTTTTTTAGGTCTTTCAAAAAAAACCTTCGAGATTCAGAAAAAAGTAAGAAATGAAACTATTAATAAGATCAATGCAAAATTCAAAAAAAATACTAACACTGATTCTGATTTGATTGAAAGAACTAGATCAGAAATTGACAAAAGATTTTTTAATTATTTTATAAATCAACACAATCTAGATAAATATAACGCTCTTGGCAATGCCCACAGCTTGAATACTTGACTAAGTGTAGATAAGTATATCTGTTAACTCTACTCCTTTTTCCAGATAAATAGTCTGCAATCCTACCGCTTGTGCACCGGTGATATTCTTAGGCGTATCATCTATAAACAGGGTTTCAGCAGGATTCAGTTGCTGCTCATTCAGAATAAACTGAAAAGCTTCCGAATAAGGCTTGCGCAAGCCCATGTACTGTGAGTAGTACGCTTTGATGAAATAGCTGTTGAAATCAATACCCGGATGATCCTGTGCAAAGCGCGCCATGAAAGCATCGTAATGAATCTGATTGGTGTTGGAGAACAAAAAAATGCGGTAACGCTTGCTCACTTCTTCTAACCACTGTAGTCTTGCTGCAGGAAAGTCTAGCAACATGGCATTCCATGCATCACGAATAACTTCATCATTGATGCTCGTGCCTGTTTGCTCGCGAAAGCCTTGATAAAAATCTTGCTCGCTAATCTTACCTGTTTCCAATTGTTCAAACAATGGATTAGAAAAATGCTGCGTGAAGTACGAATGAAAGTCGGTAACACCTGCAGCAACAAATGCGTCTTCTGTTAATTGATAATTGAGGTTGAGAAAAACCCCGCCTAGATCAAAAATAATATTACGAATACCTTGCATGCTGCAAGATTACTGAAGAGAAAGGAAAACTGGTCTTTTGTCTTTGGCCGCTGGTCTTTGGTTTCTTAACTTTTTGCTTTTCACTTTTGACTTATTGATTAACAACCACTTGCTTCCCCTTCATTCTTACTTTGAGATAGTCAACAATAGCGGTATTGTTCCTTGGCACTGTCCCATTGTATTGTAAGCCTACTTGGAACACACTATCCTGCAGTGCATTGATCATCCAACCTGCCTGCAGTTGTACGATGCTACTATCTATTTGCTGTAACTCTTGCAGCAATTGTCCGGCATCAGTTGTATTGCTTTTTTCTAATTGATTCAACGCAGACTCAACAGTTTCCAGCCTTACTTCATTGGCATATTGCTGTTCAACAAAATTCAGGAAATCAGATTTAGTGAGTTTATGCTGATCCTGGCGAATGAGCAAACGCGTATTCGGCATTCCGTAATTTGTTTTGACCAACTGTTGCAGCGTATCTAACTCTGCCTGACTGAATTTTTTGTCTAACACGATTAATTCAATGCTTGCAGGAACACCTGCATTGATTTTTTTACTCAATACAATATGCTCTTTTGCAATAAACTGTTCTTCTACAAAACGATTGGCTTTTTTCCGAAACTTGTTTTCCTGTACAACCTGCCAGGCAAAAAAGATAGCTGGCAATACCATGATGGCAACAGCCGTACTCATGATACTACGAATGCGGATGGCCTGCTGCTTATCAACATACTGCACTGGTTGAAAGCGCAGGTATTTCACCATTAAAAAAGTGGCAATACAGATAAAGGTGCAATTGATGAGGTAGAGATAAAAAGCACCCAACATATATTGTAATTGTGCGGTAGCAATACCATAACCAGCAGTACACAAGGGTGGCATCAAGGCAGTAGCAATAGCAACACCGGGAATCACATTGGACTTTTCTTTTCTGGATACACCCACAATGCCTGCCAATCCACCAAACAAAGCAATCAAGACATCAAATATGTTTGGAGAGGTTCTTGCCAGCAATTCTGATTGTGCATCACGCAGTGGTGTGATGAAAAAATAAATAGTGGAGACTGTCATTGCGATCAATGTAGCCACCAATAAATTACTCAATGCTTTCTTTAACAAAGCAAAATCGTTGATAGCAAGTGCCATTCCAGCACCAACAATGGGACCCATCAATGGAGATATCAACATGGCACCAATAATTACCGCTGTTGAATTGATGTTCAATCCTATGCTTGCAACAAAAATGGCAAAAACCAGTAACCAGAGATTGGTACCACGAAACACAGAGCTGCTCTTGATAGAAAGCACCACATCTTCTTCAGAAGCTTTATCGGAATGTAACTCGAATAAGTTGCTGAGTTGCTGCAGAAAAGACATGCACACGATTGTTGGTGAATCCCTAATATAGGCAATAAATCAGCCCTTTTCATCGTTCATCAGGGCAAGTTTATCTGATGAAAAAATACCTACAACTGCTACGCGTTTCCAACTACCTGAAAAATGGTTACATATTTATGCCTGCGTTCTTTTCAGGCAGATTACTAGAGAAAGCAGTTTTCATCAATAGCTGTATCGCGTTTGCGGCCTTCTCATGTATGGCCAGCGCCATCTATATCCTGAATGACTTGATGGATATTGAAGAAGACAAACTACACCCAGAAAAAAAATTCAGACCCATTCCTTCAGGCAAAATCAGTAAAGCATCTGCCTATATACTGATGGGAATACTCGTGCTGGCTTCTCTAGGTATTGCCTATTATCTTGAAGCTACACTTGCTTATATCATCGGCGCATATCTGTTAATCAATATTTTCTACTCCGTTAAATTGAAGCATTTCGCCATTATTGATATTGCCATCATAAGCATTGGTTTTATCCTGCGTATTGAAGCAGGTAGCGCAGCCACGGGTATCATGATTAGTAAATGGCTCATGATGATGGTATTCTTGTTGTCTATGTTTCAGGCCTTGGCAAAACGAATGGATGATGTGGTAATGAATACTGACAGCCAGATCATGGTAAGAAAATCCATTAATGGATATAGTTTGGAATTTCTACGCATAGGTATTTCTATTTTAAGTGCGGTGCTATTCGTGTGCTACCTGATGTATATCACTTCGCCGGAAATTGAAGCAAGACTGGGTATGAATGCCTACTATACAGCACTGCCTGTTTTATTAGGCTTATTCCGCTACCTGCAGCTTTGCTATGTGCACAGCCAAAGCGCTTCTCCTGTAAAGATTTTGATCAAAGACCATTTTATTAAGTTCACCATTTTGGTATGGGTACTGTCGTTTGCCTATCTGCTTAAATACAGTTTACCATGAGTGCTGCGCAACAGAAGCTTGCAGAAAAAGCATATCCCTATTTCTTTTTTTCAACCATTCTGTATGTACTGTACAGAAACTGGATGATGTTGATGGAACCCGTGCTTTCCAAAACCCTTTCTTATGCTTTTCGAGATGACGACTTCTTTAGCTTCACAAGTGGACATATTCGCAGAGGATTGATTGGCGAATTGCTATACAAACTTCAACGTAATGACATCAATAGTATTATCGCTTTTACTGTTTTATTACTAGTGAGCTTCTTGCTGATATATGGCAAACTGTTTTTTCGCATCATACAATCACTGCCACTTGCGGAACGCTACTTGCTATTATTAACGCCCTTTGTATTAAACATGGGCATTGATAGAGAACTCTTTACTTTATTGCCCCTGGTTTGGTATTTCTATCGCAAACAAACCGATCTCTTCTTTTATCTCATTATTGCTATTATCCTCTTTGTACATGAGATTGCTTTACTATTTTATCTGCCATTTATTCTGGCACTTTTCCTCAAATCAAGTCCAATAAAAGGTCTGAATAAAACCATTGCTATTGGTAGTTTAATCAGCGCACTAGCTATTTTATTTGGCATCAAAGAACAGATCACCAATATACTTGAGATAAGCTTTTGGCCGGCACAAGGTGTTCCGGGATTAACAGAAACCTATCTATACACTTTTGGCGGCATGCCGGTGAGCAAGCTATTGCGCAATCATGGTAGCATTCTCTTACTCAACATAGAAACACTCTATGCACTTCCGGGCATCCTGCTCTTTATGGCATATAGCTTTAGTTGCTTGAATCGTAACAAATGGTTGCCTTATACGACTGCATTTTATCTTGGTGTGAATGCTTTGTTCTTTATTATGACCATCGACTATGGTCGTTATTTCTACCATTTGTTTTTCCTATACCTGTTTTTGCAAAGCAGCGGACTAGCAGAAAAAGCAGAAGTCACACTACAGCATCTCGCGCAATCTATAGTAGGCAAATGGATGCACCTGCTACCCCAAATCAATTTTCAGCGATACCATATTTGGATATTGATATTCTTTATCAATGCGCCTATTGGCTACTGGGTAAAAGATACCGAACTTTCACCTCGCTGGTTACAGGAAATTCAATTACTGATCAACCAGTTTGCTAACTGATGCAGGAGCCAATAAACATATCGAATAGCATTGCATTCTTTGATTTCGACGGTACCATTACCGACAGAGATATTTTCTTTGATTTTATTTTTTATCGTTTGAGAAAAGGGCTTTCTCCATGGAAAATTGCGCGCGCTACACCTGTACTAGTTGCCTATGTGTTGAAGCTGATGGATAACGAGACGGCGAAAGAAAAAATCTTTGGTATTCTTTTCAAAGGAGAAAGCCTAGCTAGATTTCAGCAAACAGTTAATGCGTATTATCAAGCTTGCTTTTCTAAACGAATCAGACCTGCTGCTTTGGAAAAAATACAATGGCACAAGTCGATGCAGCATCGTGTAGTAATCGTGAGCGCCAACTTCAATTGGCTAATACAGCCTTTTGCAGTTGCTCAAGATATTACATGCATTTCAACAGAAGCAGCACTTGAACAAGGAGTCATTACCGGAAAATTTGCTACACCCAATTGTTACGGAGCAGAGAAAGTACGCAGAATTCGTGCAGCCATTAGCAATCTTGATGCGTACGATGAAATCTATGCATATGGCGACAGCAAAGGAGATACCGCCATGCTAGAAATGGCCACAAAGCCTTTTTACAAAGCTTTCTGATGATTATGCTGCAGATACAGTATTCGATACATCACATAGAGCAGCAATAAAATACCGAAATACAAATAAGACTGTGCTGCATTGATGATGGGATATTCAGCCACCACATTCGTAATTGTGAAACAATTACTCACGAGTAAATAAGACATAGCCAACAACCATAAAGTTTTGGGTAGCTTGGTCCAGATGAACGGCAATGCTGCAGCAAATAAGCCAATCACCACACCATAATGATGTTCCCACGCCACAGGGGATGCTGCTGTAGCAGACAATATCATGATGCCAATATCCCAGTATGTACTTTTCGCACCAGCGCGAATGGGTAGTATAAACGCAGCCAATAAAAGCAACACCGTCACCAATAAACTTCCATAATACACAACAGGATGGAAAGGCGCAAAACCTTTGGCATCCCAATACAAATTGTTGCCATTAAATAACCAACGATTCAATAAGCCATTCATCGATTGATTGGCATAAAAGCCTTCGCCAATTTTAGAGATATGGCTCAATACTTTCAGATAGGCGATGTTCTGTTCAAAACCAAACAGTAATAAAGCAGTTATACCGCCAATCGCAAGTACCACACTCATGCCTACCGCAAAGCGCCATTCTTTTCTGATGGCTGCCCATAGTAAGAGTAACCCATATTGGGGCTTGCACAAAACAGCCAAAGCGATCAACACACCAGCAGTTGCTTTTTTTTGTTGCATCCATTGCCACAAAGCCGCTGTTACCAATAAATTGATCACCGCTTGTAGCTGTCCTAATGAAAAAGCTTTGATCACAGGATAAAAATGCAAGATCATGATAGCTGCTAAAGCTATCCAAGCATATTGTTCTGTTGGTTTAAGCTGAATCGCATGCGCTTTCATTGCGCTGAGTAAAATGCGAACAGCGAAGTAAATCGTACCCAAAACCGCCAATAAGGAGCACAACTGCAATACAAACAGTAACTGCTGGGGCTCTTGTATCAAATACCTTAAGAGATGTACTGGTATCAATGAAGTGAGTGGGTATTGAAATTTTACTTTTTCGATAAAAAAGAGTTGCTCATATACCGGCTTTTGGCTGTTGAGTAAAATATCCAGCGCTCTGTTCATGGGCATCCAAGAATCATCGCCCGACTGAAACTGTAGCAGATTTAGCAAGTCTGTCCAGACAGTATTTTGGTGTGTACCGGAAAAATAGGCCGCCAGCAAAATCACCGCATGCACACCCAGGATAACAATCATTGCATATTGAAATAGGCTTCTGAAGAGATTAGCCCTAGCGGCGCTCATGTGTAAAATAGTTTTCATATTAACGAGCGGGCATTGGAATAATTGCCTTTGAATCGTGGGATAAACAAAAAAGCAGCTATGCGTTTTTACTGCACAACTGCTTGATTTTGAGGGTGGGCCCAACAGTAATCTTCAGATAGCAACGGAAACCCATTGCGCTAGTCTCCTAGCTTTTATGTTGAAGCTTTCTTCTTACGAGATTTTTTTTCTGTAGCAAACAAGCCGGCTGTATAACGTTCATATAGCTCAAACAGAAACTCAATCCGTTTGGCTTCTGAGGTAAAGGGTTGTGGCCTGTAACAAAGGTCCACAGCTTTATCTAACTGTTGGTGGGCTTTTACCAATACTGGTGGCATAGTATTAGGGTCGTAGAGGTCAGCAAGACTACTATCAGGAAACTGCGCTCGTGCATCCAGTACAGCTTGTGCTGCATCTTCAACTGTTTGCTTCTGTTTATCTGTGGGATTTTCTGGCCAGGGTAAAGTATTATAAGATGTTTTAGCAGAGTATTGGTATCTACTTTCAAATCTTCCTGATGTTACTTTCATCCAAGACATGTGCATCAATGACGTAAGTATTCCAAAATGGTAAAGATTTGCTCCTTGTACTAGTTGCAGTTTATCACCAGCTATCATGTCTTTTAAGAACGCAATGGGTATGTAAGTTCTCCTTTCTGATGAAACTCTAGGTATTGCTAAATAACTGGTATTCATAGCCTGTCGTACAGCTTGAAAAACAGTCGGTCTAGAAGCAGCTTTATTTGTCTGAATGTCCGTACTATTAAGTCTCATTTTTCTGACAGCTTCGACTCTTTCAACCACCTTGGGCATTGAACGAAGTAATTGTGGGGGACATTCTACTAACCAAAGACAGTAACGGTCAATATTGTTTATAAATTCATCCCCCATTGCAAAAGGTCTGATGAAATAGGTTATTTGTGGGTATAATTCAATTAGTTCAGACCTTTCCTCTTTTGAAAGAAGAAGATTCCCGCCATCTGTTGGTTTGTTACCGTTAACCATTATAGGAGCTTCTTTACATAATGGTTTACTTCTTGCAGATATGATCACATTTGGACCAGGAAAAAGGTAGGGAGTAATGTTTGAAACTACTTTTGGTACTGGGTCTCCGTCTACATTCTCATAAGTAAACAGTACTTTTTTGTCAACTTGTTTAGTTGTAAAGCCAATTATAACTACATGAACAGCTGCATTACCTTTTGCTTCATTACTCCATGGGAAAGTTCTGTGTGCAAACAGAATATGACATTTATATTTTTGGATGAGTTCTTTCCATAGTATGGAGACCTGCTCTCCCTGAGTAATAGAATTTGTAGATACAAAGGCGGCTCTAGTAGTTCTATTAGCTAAATACATTGCTGCCTTTAAAAACCAAGCTGCAACGTAGTCTAGAAGCATTCCAGAATCCATCCCTTTAGTTAACATTTCCATGTCATTTCTCTGATCAGGGTTCTGATAGTTCTTTCCTACAAAGGGTGGGTTACCAAAAATATAGTGATACTTCGGTTCCTCTAACTCTCCATCTAACGGCTTTACAATACTCTGCCAATCTATACGGAGAGCGTTCTCATTTACTATTACTGCACTCTTTTGCAGCGGTATCAGTGGTATGTACTCACCAAAGCGTTCTGACACGATCATGTTACACTGATGATCTATCAGGAACATAGCGACCTGTGCAATCTGTGCAGGGAACTCACTAAACTCAATACCGTAAAACTGCTGTAGGCTTACTAAGAAGTACTGTGTAATATTCGTCACCATCTGTCCCTTCAGCAGCTTCTCAACAATAGCCAACTCAAGAAGTCTTATCTCTTTATACGAGGTGATAAGAAAGTTGCCACATCCACAAGCTGGATCGAGAAAACGCAGCTTACTTATTTTATTATGCAGCTGCCTAAGCCTATTATGGTTTTCTCCTGCTGCGTGAAACTCTTCCCACAGTTCATCTAAGAAAAGTGGTTTAATCAGTTTCATGATGTTCTTTTCACTGGTATAGTGTGCCCCCAGGTTTCTTCGAGCAGTACTATCCATTACTGATTGAAACAGGGACCCAAATATGGCAGGGGATATTTTACTCCAATCTAGTTTACAGCAATCCAGTAATACCTGACGCATCTGACTATTAAAGGCTGCTGTAGGTAAGCGTTCAGCAAATAGGCTACCGTTTACATATGGGAAAACATTGAGCTGTTCATCTAGTGTTTTTAAGCGTTTGTCTTCCGGTGTATCCAACACCTGAAATAACATGTCTAGGTGCATAGCCAAGTCAGAGCCATCTTCTTTTGTTCTCTGTTCTATATAGTCAAAGAAGATACCCTTTTGGAATATGGTACTATCATCTGCAAACAAGATAAACAGCAACCTAACGAGATAAGCTTCTAATGCAGAACCAGTGTACCCTATATCTTTCAACTGGTCGTGAAGCTTTCCCATTAGTTCGGCAGCTTCTATGTTTACAGGGTCTTCCTCGTAATAAGTACGTTTTTGATAACCTGCTAACTCATCAAACAGGTGCAGGTTTTCTATTAGTTCCGGTAGTTCAAACTTAACAAGCTGACCGTTCTCTTGATACAGGTGGAAACGCTGGAAGTCGCAGATCAAGATGAGTTTAGGTAGCTCATACTCTTTAAGACCATGACAATATTCTACAGCTTGCTTGTAGGCTTTCTCTAAATCCTGACCCCGTGACTTCATCTCTACGAGGAGGGTCCCAGGCCAAAGAAGATCAATGTATCCAGATGCTTTATCCAGCTTTTTGACTCTGTGTTCAAATGTTGCAACACGTTTTTGTGAGATACCAAATATGTTCAGAAAGTCAACTAAGAAAGGTTTAGCATCGGCCTCTTCTCGTGTTGTATCCTTCCATGTTGTACTAAAAGCAGCAGCTCTTGACTTAATCTCGTTCCAGGATAATGGCATCTATAAAACTTTTTACCAAGATATGTTATAATAGCATAATCTGTCAGAAGCCATAGCACACAGGGCTTATCATTTAGAGAAAGACTTGTTTCATGTAATAGACTAATAAGGCTTGATAGTAAAATCAATCGTTTTTAATTGACAATACAGCGAGATTAGCGCTACTCTTTTGGGAAACTAATAGGATACCTAAACTGGTAGGACAAGACATAAAAAAACCTCATAAACTGGTGGTTTACAAGGTCTTTTTTTACCGAGGGTGGGCCCAACTGGGCTTGAACCAGTGACCCTCTGATTATGAGTCAGATGCTCTAACCAACTGAGCTATAGGCCCTGAGAACCTGTATAGGTTACTCGCAAGGCGGCAAAAATAGAGAAATCAGGTTAATTAAGCGTAGTGCATCAAAGTCGGAGTAACTCTGCTTTCAAAAATTGCTCTACCGCTGCATATTTCTTGCGCAACACAACCAAGTCATCGGGAATGGCTTCCAAATTAGTTCTGTTCTTCGCAGCCAGTTCTATTTGATGCGCTAAATGATAGAGTTCAGGTACTTGCACTACAGAAACGGATGATTTGGCGTAGTGTGCTGATTTCTGCACTTGATCCCAGTCTTGCACTGCAATGGCCTGCTCAATCTTAGCGATGGTCTCGGGCATGCTCTGCAAAAACATATTGATGATGGTGATCTTATATTCTTTATTGTCACCTGCCAATTCATACAACATGGATAAATCCACCTGAACCTCTCCACTGGAGTTTGGTGCAGGCTTGGGTGCTTCCACCAGTATCTCTGGTACAGGCGCTACGGGTACTTCTGCAACAGGTGCTGGCACTTCTTCACGCTTATTAAATACTTCATTCAACGTAGCATAAAAAGCATCCAACCCGAAGGGCTTGGCCAAACAACCATCCATACCCGCTTCAGCAAACTTATCGCCCTCTTCACGGCTGCTCCAGCCGGTCATGGCAATAATGGGTGTTTTTAATTGTAATTCCGCGCGAATGATGCGTGTAGCACTAAATCCATCCATCACGGGCATATTGATGTCCATCAGGATGATATCGTAAGCCTTTTCTTTCAAGAATTGAATGGATTCAGCTCCATTTCCAGCGATATCTAATAAGGCACCAGTATCGGCCAATGAATGCTTAATCAGCATCTGGTTCACAAAATCATCTTCCACCACCAGAATTTTCTTGCCCTGCAGCATTGGGTTGTTCATGTACTAACTTTTAAAACTGATTCGGCTAGGCCTTAGCAGTAAGTATCAGGTTCTTTTCAATGCGTAAATTAAAACTAAATGAGTCATTTGAAACGCCTTTTTTTGCGTCTTAAGCAAAAGCTAAGGCATTGATTTGGCGTATTTTTAACCCTTAACGTGCCTGCATTTCTATTATTTTTGCCCCCGCCACAACTATTAGCTGGTGCCAAGCACCCGAAAAACAAGAAGATGAAAAAAATCGTATTACTGCTTAGTCTTGTTTCCTGTACTATTGGCTTTGCCCAAAAGAAAACAGAGAATAAGCAAGAAAAAACTAAAAAAGATTGGTCAAAGCTCGACTTCTCTAATCGCTCTGCAGATCATTTTATGCTCCAATATGGTTCAGATACCTGGACTGGCGGACCTGATACTATTCGTACAAAAGGTTTTAGCAGGCATTTCAATATGTATTTCATGATTGATAAGCCATTTAAAACCAACCCACGTTTCAGTGTTGGATTGGGTGCAGGTATCAGCAGCAGCAATATCTTCCTCGATAGAATGTCGCTAGACCTGAAAGCGGCTGCAACGCGTTTGCCAATTCGCAACCTGGCCGATACCAGTCATTTCAGCAAATACAAACTCACCACTATCTATGGTGAAATACCTGTTGAACTGCGTTATTTCAGCAATCCGGAGAATCCTAATAAGTCGTGGAAAGCCGCATTGGGTGTTCGCGTAGGTACTATTTTACGTGCCCACACCAAAGGAAAGAACTTTGTCAATAAAGCAGGTGCTTCGATTTATGACAACCGTTATATCCAGAAAGAAGTTGGTCGCCGTTTTATGAACGGAACGCGCATTGCGCTCTCTGGCAGAGTGGGTTATGGTATTTTCTCACTTCATGCTACCTATCAAGTAACAACCGTATTTAAAGAAGGCCTTGGCCCTGAAGTAAGACCCTTTTCACTGGGTGTAACCATCAGCGGATTGTAAACTTTCATTCAACGATATACGAACCATTCCTTCGGGAATGGTTTTTTATTTCGGCATGGCCCGAAATCAATTCAATTACCTTTGCCGCAAAACACATTAGCTTGATCGAGAAACAACATAAGATCAAAGGAGAAGAGAGAGCCGTACTGGTAGGATTGGTACAGAAGGATCAGACCTATGCACAGGTAGAAGAATATCTGGATGAATTGGCTTTTCTGGCCGATACAGCCGGAGCTACATCTGTTAAACGGTTTATGCAAAAAATGCAGCACCCCGATAGCCGCACATTTGTGGGCAAAGGAAAGCTGGAAGAGATTCGCGATTATGTATTGGGCCGCAATATTGATCTCATCATTTTTGATGATGAACTCACCGGCTCACAGATCACCAATATTGAAAAAGAGCTCAAGGTTAAAACGATTGATAGAAGTGATTTGATCTTGGACATTTTCGCACGCAGGGCCAGAACCGCACAAGCCAAAGTACAGGTTGAGTTGGCGCAATACCAATACCTCTTGCCAAGGTTAAAAGGTATGTGGCAACACTTGGAAAGACAAGGTGGTGGTATTGGTACACGCGGCCCCGGTGAAACAGAAATTGAAACAGACCGTCGTATTGTAAAAGATAAAATTGCCTTGCTGCGCAAGCGATTAGCAGAGATTGATAAACAATCTTTCACCCAACGCAAAGACCGTGGTGAATTCATTCGTGTATCGCTCGTTGGTTATACCAACGTAGGTAAGAGTACGTTGATGAACCTACTCAGCAAGAGCGAAGTGTTTGCGGAAAACAAACTTTTCGCAACGCTGGATACCACTACACGTAAGGTGGTGTTTGAGAATACGCCTTTCTTATTGAGCGATACTGTAGGCTTTATCCGTAAACTGCCACACCACTTGGTAGAAAGTTTTAAAAGCACTTTGGATGAAGTACGCGAAGCGGATATTCTCTTGCATGTGGTAGATATTTCGCATCCGCAGCATGAAGACCAGATTGGTGTGGTGAATAAAACTTTGCAGGAATTAAAAGCTTTTGAAAAGCCCATACTTACGGTTTTTAATAAGATGGATTTGTACGAAAGCAAGAATTTCGACGAATGGCTGCCCGATGATGTACGCATAGAAATTCTACGTGAACTGCGCGAAAAATGGGCGCATATCACCGATAATAATTGCGTGTTTGTTTCTGCACTAGAGCGAAGCAATATTGATGTGTTACGCACCTCCATCATGGAAAAAGTACGCGCCATGTATCAAGTACGCTATCCTTACAAAACTGTCTACTTCTAATGAGTAAGCTGGTCTGGACCAAAGTGGCTGAAAGTCTGGCAGAAATACGCTGGAACGACCGCAACCTAGCCATTGTAGCAGCAGAAGGCCAAACATTTACCCTTGCCCGCTTTCAGGACCAAATTTTTGCGTGTGCGCACAAGTGCCCACATGCCAGCGGTATCATGGCCGATGGGTTTATTGATGCCAGAGGGCAGGTGGTTTGTCCGCTCCACCGCTACCGGTTCGATCTGCGTAATGGTCGCAATACCACCGGTGAAGGCTATTACCTGCGCACGTATACTGTGGAAATCAGGGAGGACGGGGTATTTCTGGGCCGGGAACAGCGAGGCTTATTTGGCTGGAGCTAAAAAAATGGCTTCAGATTTTGCTGACAATCATTTTTCCCTATTTTTGCTGCCCCGAATCCAAATGGATAAGGTAGGATTCCTCAGTAGCTCAGTTGGTTAGAGTCCCGAAACTTCGGGATTAATCAGAGGGTCAAAGGGACGGAAAATATTCCTCAGTAGCTCAGTTGGTTAGAGTCCCGAAGCTTCGGGATTAATCAGAGGGGTCAAAGGGACAGAAAAATATTCCTCAGTAGCTCAGTTGGTTAGAGCATCTGACTGTTAATCAGAGGGTCACTGGTTCAAGTCCAGTCTGAGGAGCCACAATGGAAAAGAGGTCATTTTTGACCTCTTTTATTTTTTATACTCGGAAAGACAGTAGTAAAAATGTTTGGAAGATAATCTACAGATTTATTTTTTTATAAACTTGGCACCATTCCATTCCCACCTTAAGTTATCTTTTCGCTCGGAAGAGAAAATATCTACACTTCCGTTCTTATCAATATCCTGTACCCGAATATGATAGAACCTCGTCGTAGTTATATTATTCTCAACGTACTGAGATGTCTTATCGGAAAATGATTTACCACTATCACTTGATTTAAATATTGAAATAAAATAGTTGTTGATGTTATTCTGAATAAAATTACCACTTGGCACTATTTCGAATATTTTGTCTTTATCAATATCTACAAAATCTATATTCATTAAATACCATTCTCCCGAAATATCAATCTTGGTTGAATTAGTTAAAGAGAATGTTTTCCCATTGCCCCATAATACTCTGAAATCATTAGTGCGTGGGTTTCCGTTAGAAACATATGCAATTACTAAATCCAAAAATCCATCCGAATTAATATCGAATAGTTCTGATTGGTATACTGTAGGAATATCCCCAATACCACTAAAATCAATTGTAAAATTTGCATTACCATCATTCCACATAATCCTACTTTTAACCCTATTTGCTGAATTGTGGAAGTTAAAAGTTATGATATCTAAATCACCGTCATTATCTATATCACCAGAACATCCCGTATACCAAAACCCTTGATCCAGAAACTCAATTACTTTTGAAAATCCATTAGGTGAGTTAAGTATTAAATGGTTATTGTCGTTCAAGAAGGGGAATGCCCCAAAAGGAGGATCAACAGCTACATTAGAGAAAACATCTGGAAGTGAATCATTATTAAAGTCACCTACCAAAAGTTTTGTGCCATGTGGATTTATTATAGAAGAGCCTGTATATGGATTTTGTATCAAACTCTCTCCATTCCCTAAAAATATGCTCGGTGGAGGATTTGGCGTAGGTGAGATATTTAAATCATAGCTCTCAAAATAAAAAACATCTTCAATTCCATCGCTATTAATATCTAACTGGACAGATTGTTCATCTATAAAAGGGTTGCTTAAGTACTTGCTACCGTCAGCTTTATATAACTGTGATGATGAATACCAATTATCGTAATTAGAAAGAGTATATGATGTTAATTTGTAGTTCTTATAAACGGCGCCACGCGTAATGCTGAATGTCTTTGTTAATACATTCGATGGGGTTGACTTTGAAGTAACAAGTAAATTGACTTTATATAAACTCTTGATTGATAAATTCCGTAAAACTAAATCCATTTGACTCTGGTTTGAACTGGTATCAATTGTATGTACAAGAGAATTATTATCTGACTTTATAACTTCTAACTTATACTTCAATCCCTGAGGAGGCACCTTAGACAAAATATTAAGCACGACCTTCAATGTGTCAGCCTTAATTGGACTAACTGTATCTATACTTGCAGATAGCCTAATGCTTTCCTCGATTGTATTTTGGTTTTGACTACTCTGTTCAATATTTTTTTTGCATGCTAAGAGCATGATTAAAAAAAAGATTATTGTGTACTTCATTCTCATTTATTTAAATCCGTGTTACTTTATTTATGATTGGGATTTTTGTCAACCACATATTTTAAGAATCTAGCTTACTTTTTTAAAAAGTATTTTCTATCATTAATAGGACTTTCACCTTCGTTGATCCAAAGGATAAGACTGCTGAAAAATTTATTACTATCAGGAGTAAATACTTTTTCAATTTTGGGTTTAGGGTTTTACTTATTAATATTTTTATTGGGTGATACTGTTAGAATGATCTAACCGGCCTTACACGCATTACCGTTCTTTTTTCTCCTCCATTTTTTGCACCGTTTCCAAATTCTACATATGAAGCACCCATATTTCCTCCTGCTATATCCGTTGAACTCCAGTATGGTCGCGAAACTGTTCCAGTACCAAAACCACCAATCTTGTCTTTATTCAAAAACAACCTATGTAACTCTCCTAAACTTGGCAGAAACCAGTCCTTATACCCGCCACCGCTATAATTTCTACAAGCAAGCGCAGCGTAAGATCCATCACCAACCGACTTTATGATTGTATTTGTATTTGCTGCACCGGAACCAATAGCTGTGTCTGTAGCACCTGTAAATATGTACGTATTGTTAAGCCAAGGATATCCTATAGGCAAATCTGCCTCTGAAGTGATTAAGCCATGCTGCACATTTGGATCATAGCCTGGGTCATTTGACTGGAGTATGTATGCAACCACCCCACCTCCATATGCTTGACCAACTTTAACTGTTACAGAGGACGGTGCTTTTTTCTTACATCCTATAAATAGAGGCAATAGAATCGATAATAATCCTATTGTGAATTTGGTTCTATTCTTTATCATGTATGTCATAATATTTTAGTGCTGAAAAGATGAGCGCAGATTCAAGAACTACCCCCGTTGAGCTCTATTATCCGCACTCATCGACATGTAATAAACTGCCTTCAAATGAAAAAAAACATAATACAAATCATCTATTAGGTAAGGAATTACCTATAGCGTCTAATTCAGTTTAATTAGTACATTATGAGCATATTACGATTTCGGTTTTTACTTAATTTGTTGAGGCCGTTTCGTGATACGGATGATATAATCATACTTTTGTGATATGATTTTTCGGTATACAATACTGTCCCTATTATTTACACTAACTGCAGTCATCGGCTTTGGACAAAAGAACCTTCTAAGGTTTTTGCAGGCAGATACTGCATATACTGTTATAAAGGGCATCGACGTTCAGAATAAACTTATCACCCTTCCGCAAGAGCTAAACTGTGAGACTAGTAGGCACCATTATATAGTTAGAAAGGGGCAGCTTTTTATTCAGGTGGATGGATCAGGTAAGTTATTTCAGGTAGATAGCTCAACCTTAGCTCCCATTCGCCTCGACAAAACCTGTTATGAGGGGTACAATTTCCTCGCTTATAACTTCAATTGGAAAGACCGTTTCTACAGTGTTGGTGGCTGGGGCTTCTGGAAGTATGATGGAGGAATTCGATATTTCGAAGAGGCCAGTAGAGAATGGTCTATTATTCCCACAAACAGACGAGTTCCTGTTGCTCAGGTTATCAACTCACTTGGATGGCTGGATAAGGTCGATGAGAAATATTATATGATCTATAGTAAAGACGATGACTTCTATCTAAAAAACCACGAAAAAGACCACGATTCCATATTTGTTCAATGTCTCGACCTTAAACGCATGACATGGTGGGATGAGCCTAAGTATCTTATAGCAGATAACCCTTTGATAACAGGAAATACATTCAGAAAAATTATTCCAACATCAATGGGTCTTTTAGTAGAAGCTTGGAATAAATTTCAATTATTTGATTTTAAAGATAATAAGGTATACACACTACCAGATAATAAAGGTGCCGCTATAGCTGCATTAACAACGAGAACACATCACGGATTTTTTATTCAACGCAACCAAGACCTTTATATCTACGATCCATTGAAAGATTCAGTGAGTCCGCTGATTATTTCAAAGAAGGACTTTCTTAAGAAAACACAACCCATGTATACAACTCAAAGGGCGACTTTGGTAAGAGATCGCTGGATGATAAGTTTATTAATCATTATAGGCGGGTTGGTTATTCTGATTTCAACACTTTTATATAAGTATAGAAAACTGCTAAAAAGCTCTAAAGGTGTTATTATCCAAGAAAATCAAGGTGAGCCTATTCAGTTTAATCGCTCCCTCTCATTTGAAGAAAATCTAACATCCCAAGAGTTAGCGGTATTTGAATTGCTGATTGATAATTCATCAAATAACAAGCTAACTTCAATTGATGAGATCAACAGGGTATTAGGTACTAAAAACAAGGATATTGCAGTTCAGAAAAATATACGATCCGAAGTTCTGCAGAGTTTGAATGAGCGATTTCAGATTTATAGTACAACCAGCGACCTATTGGTTGAACGTGAACGTGCGGAATTTGATAAAAGAATATATCTGTATAAGATAAATGCTGCCTACCTCTTCAAGTTCAAGTCGAAGCGGTCAGGTGCTTAGTCTTAATTTAAAGAATGTTCTTAAAAACAACGATTTATTGCGACACTCTAATTACTACACACCTAATTATTTGATTTTCATAGAATTATTATTTCACAAAGTGAATTATAGCTGCATCTTTCGTCAATAAGGGGAGCAAACCCCCGACAAGTAATTGTTGGGGGGGGGTTAGGAGAACCTTATCAGAATTGATACTATATCGCCCTTACAGGGCTTAATTGATCACACTAATCATTCTATTAAGATAGCGCCCCTCCGGGGCTAATCACGAATTTGCACTTCACTAAAAGATCATGCTCCGTAGGAGCAATATATACTTAGAAAGGTATTACAGCTTTATCTGATTTAAGCTCCATAGGAGCGATATTAATCAATCCAGTCAAAAAGGTATTTTCCATTATAAGACACAGCAAAGTCTTTCAAAAACTGCAGATACTCCTGTTTGAAACTTTGCTTTGCATGATGTAATTCCTGATTATTGATATAGTCTATAACTACATCCAACTGCGAGCTTGCATACGAAAACACACCAAATCCCTCTTGCCATTGAAATCGTCCAGAGACAAACCCTCTTTCATTAATCCATTTTGAAGAACTAGCCTTTATATCTCTCACTAGATCAGCAATAGTAATACTGGGTTTAACACTGATTAATATATGAATATGATCTGCAACCCCTCCTACTGCGTATACTTTTTGACCTTTTGCATTAACAATACCGCAGATGTATCTGTACAATTCATCTCGCCACGACTTTGCGATTAGGCTCTGACGTCCTTTTACAGCAAAAATAACCTGCACATAAATTTGAGCATATGTATTCGCCATTCCTTGCTCATTATAGATACACATATCAATTGTAAAGCATAGCTGAGCTGCACAATTGTCCTCCCCCTAAATTAAATCTAGAATAATTTTAAGCCAAGACACACAAATCACCTCCGGCTATAATACTTCAACTTTCACACTACCACCCCTACACCAAATGCTCTAACTGTTGGAAAACAGGGATCAGTGATTTACCCTTTTCAGTAAGGTTGTACTCTATATGCAAAGGCTTTAGCTTAATCACTTTTTTCTCCAGCAAACCAAACTCTTCCAACTCTTTTAAGGCAACAGCAATAGATTGTTTATTTGATCCTTCTATTTGTCGCAATAAAGTATTGAACCGAATAGAACCATTTAAGGCAATACGAAAAATCTGCGGCTTCCATTTTCCTGAAAGCATTTTCAACAACCCCTCTACCGGACAAGTATTTTCACTTTCCATATCACTTCTATTAGTCAAGTTTTTCTGACTAATTGTTTATGCAAGTAGCCAGCGAGAACTTTGTGCAATAAAATTAATCAATAATCAAAGAGCGGGGAGTTAAAAATGAATCAACAAGTAAACAATCCATTACTGTGTGATATTGAAACAGGCATTTGTGCCATTCCAGACAACAACAATACAACTGAAGCTATAAAGATTATAGCGAAGCCAAAACCGATTCAACTAGTATACTTCACAGATCCAATATGCTCTTCTTGCTGGGGTATTGAGCCACAACTACGCAAACTCAAACTTCAGTACGGTCATGTAATAGACATACAATACAAAATGGGCGGTTTACTACCCGACTGGAGTTATAATAGTGGTGGTATCAGTAAGCCAGCTGATGTAGCGCATCATTGGGATGAAGTAAGCGTCTATTACGATATGCCTATTGACGGTGATCTTTGGCTAGAAGATCCGTTAGCATCTTCTTTTCCTCCTTCTATCGCTTTCAAAGCAGCCGAAATGCAAGACCATATAAAAGCCATTGCATTTTTACGCAAGCTGAAAGAACTGGTGTTTATACAAAAGAAAAATATTGCAAAGTGGGAACAGATCGAGGTGGCGGCACTAGCCGTAGGACTAAACATAGATCAACTGAAGCAAGACTATGCAGGACAAGCCAATCAATTATTCTCAGCAGACCTTACACTAGCAAAACAATGGGGCGTTAGAGGCTTTCCTACTATGTTTTTTATGCATGAATCTGGAAAGCAAGAAATCGTTTACGGTGCAAGACCTTATAGCACTTTTGAAAAAGCGATACAAACATTGGATAGCTGCATCAAGCCTAATACTTACGAAGCTAATTGGGAAAACCTTTTCTCCATCTATCCTACCCTTACTGCTCGTGAGTTTGCAGAATTATCCGGTATGCCCAGAAATCAAGTAGATAAATATTTACAGACATTAGTGAACAATGGAAATTTGGGGCACATTGATACCAAACATGGGAAATTATGGTTTAAGAAAGACTAGTATTGCTTCACCGCTGATAGATATGCAGCATACATTATAGGATTGTATATACATACCAAAAGAACAAATGCTACTAAATAGTACATACAGAATTTGTTTTATCTTGTTTGTGTTCAGCAAACACCTACACAAACATGACTGAAACCCAAAAGAGAATCATCAAAAAGCTGCGTTGGATTATCTATCCACTAGCTGGCTTAATGATCCTGGATTTTATTCTTCGATTTTTTAGCAATTCGCCATTAGATACCAATAAACAAAGTTTTCAGCTGCTGGAATGGCTAGACCAAGCTATTTGGATAATCGTTTTTGTTGTAGTGGGCGTTGGTGTTTTGGCATTGATACTTCAATTCTTCTCAGCACTGTTTCGCAAAGATGCAGATGCTTACGAAGCAGCAAAAGCCAAACGCTTAATTGTTATCAACCAACCGAACCAATTGGCAGGAAGCATTATTCTGTGGGTAATTGCATTAGGCTTTACAATTTTTGGTAACCTCCTATTATTTGCGCCCGATATGATTCTAGATGAAGAGGTGCGTAGTGAAATTGAGTTTTCAGAAAAGATCATTTTTGGCTTCTTCTACATCATTGCACATTTCCTGGCAATTGTATTCGGACTAAGACTATTCAAAGGCATGCCACCTGTTTTCATTGCCACTGAAAAAGGCTTTTGCTATGAACCTGCGGGCATTAGTAGTGGATGGATTTTATGGAAAGATGTTGTTGAAGTAAGAGAAAGTACGGTGCTCTATGGCTCATCAGTAACAAATGGACCAAGAACAATGCCTGTACTTGGTATTAAATTAATTGACCCAGAAACGTATAATGCTAAAGCATTTGTTCCTTTACTTCGAAAGCTGGTAAACGTGGGACAAAAATTTAATAATTATCAAACTGAAGGTGTAGGCGATATCCTGATCAGACCGGAGGATTTAGGCACCAACTATGATCAGGTTAAAGCAATATTTGAGCAATACACAAGGAAGACAATACGCCTCTAGTTTAAGTAGCAGCACACATTTAACACTGATAGATCTATTTTTCTTCAATATAAGAAGCGAACCCCAACAATTGCTTGTTGGGGTTATTATTTAAGGTAAGGCTTATCGTTGGCTGATCGAAACTGTACTTAACAAACCATGCGAAGGATCGAACTCAATACGCTCAACTTGATGGCGAATCGGTATGGATACTTTTTGCTGCTTAGCTTTTAACTGTGTTTGTATTTTATGTGGCTGGGTATCTCCTTTCAAATAATAATGAATTTCAATAGGCGCCTCAAATACAATAGAACTGCTCTGTGTTTGTTCAATATCTACCACCAACTGTTGCTTGCTAGCATCAACCTGCCATTGTACTTGTAGAGAAGGAATCACCGGCTGAAACAACCATTGTGCAAAAAATTTTTTCAAATCCTTACCCGAAGCCTTTTCCATCTCTACTCGAAACTGTTCTGTGCTTGCGCTAGCATTGAAATAGCGCGCATAATAGGCACGAATACCTTTCTGAAAAGCTTTTTCTCCAATCAGGTTTCTGAGCATGTGCAATACCCAAGCACCCTTCTGATAAGTAAGCCCATTGGTTACCTCTTCTAGTTCTGCTGTGCGCGGACTCACAATACTATGATTGGGGAGTTTCTTTGTTAGATCCAATACTGTTTTTTTGGCTTTTAGCAAACCATCCATATATGCCGCTTTGCCATAAGCATGCTCAATAAACAATAATGTAAAAAATGTGGCAAACCCTTCACTTAACCATACATCATCCCAGCTGGACTCTGTTACTGCATTACCAAACCACTGATGGGCGATTTCATGAACTACAACATTTCTAGTTCGTTCGTCTCTTTTGCCATTAACAAGATTCTCTGCATAAAAAATAGCAGAGGAAGTCTCCATACCACCACCCACACTGGGGCTCTGTATATTAGCCAGTTTCTCATATGCAAAAGGACCCACATAGTCTGTATAAAAAGACAACACCTGTTTGGTAGGTTCTCTAAAATCATAAAAGCCTTTCTCACGATCTTTTGCGTAAACCCATGTTTCAATTGACTTATGCTCAAACCGATCCACATAATCAACTGCAAACTCAGCCACACCCAACACAAATAACCAACAGGAAACAGGCACAGCTTGCTTCCAATGTGTCAACTTCATTCCATTGCCCAACAAAGACTCCTCCAGCAACAAACCATTGGATACTACTTTATATTTTGCAGGCGCTTGTACAATGAACTCCACTGTTGCTTTATCAGATGGATGATCATAAGTAGGCAACCAATGCCTTGCTCTATTCGGCCAGTTTTCACAAAAAAAACTTCGATCACCGTATTTGGTTGGCCCAATGCGCAAAGCATCATAAGGAATGCCTCGATACCGAATCACAAGGGTGATTCTTTCACCCGCTTTTGTTGCTGCAGGTAATTGAATCAGGAGTGCATCGTTTTGGTGTGTATAGTTTAACTGCGATTGGTTGTAATACACAGATTCTACCAGCATTCCCTTTTGCTTTCTGGCTACAGTCTGATTGATGAAGTCCAACCGGAGTTCTTTAATTCCTCCTTGTTTTAGTAGCACTGTAACACTTGCTTTTCCAATGATCATATCAGTGCTATCTGATAATTGAAGCTCAAAAACATAATGCTGAATATCTATCTGCTTATTGATAGGATACAAATCAGCTTTCGCTATAACAGGCAGCAAGCTGGCCAATACAAGGCGCCATACATAAATCAGTCTCAGCATCACAATTGGGTTATTTTTCTCAAATAATGTCCTTTCGCATCTACTAGCGGCAGCCCATCACTTGTAACAATAATTCCATTTTCAGGGATTTCTTTTCTGACAACCTGGCCATTCACGGTGATATCAAATGGTAAAGACATGAAGAAATTATTGACCTTGATTTGGTATTGCTTGTATCCAACTTCCTTGATGGTAATCTCCATCACTTTTGTTGTTCTGAGATAGAAGTCGAAAAAGGGTTGGAGGTTTTTGCCGGCAGCTTTACTAAAAAGTTTTTCTACATCACTTGTTGTAACCACATTATCGTAGGTATAGGCAGGATCCGTTGCAAGCTTTTTCAAGGTTGGGAAAAATACTTCATCCCCAATCAAGTAACGTAGACCATGCATGAAAAAAGAACCTTTTAAGTAAATATCTCCACCTGAATACACTTCTGCTTCGGTAACTTCATCTCCTAGCACCATGGCTTTTCTGTTTTTAACCCCGCGACGATGTGCACTGATCATTTCATCATAAGCAGCCTGACCACCTAATTCGTACATGGCGAGTGCTTCTGCATAAGTTGCAATCCCTTCTTGAATCCACATATGTGCCCAGTCTTGATTGGTCACTTTATTTGCCCACCACTCATGCGCATACTCATGGAATAAATTATCAGAATAGGCCTGTCCGCCTACTGTACGATATGAGAATTTATTATCGAAAGTAATCATGGTCTGGTGCTCCATACCAGAGTTGGGCACTTCTGCAATACCAATCTTTTCTTTTACCCATGGATATTCTCCAAAATATTTTTCCAGTATCCTGCTATCACGCTTTTTGGTTTCAATAACTTTTTTCGCATGCATCGTATCCACTTCTAACACATAATATTCAATGGGCACCTGATTACCCAGTATGGTGGTATATATGTCCTTAACTACCTTATATTTTCCGATATTAAACAGAATACAATAATTGCTGATAGTGTAATTGGTCTTCCAGTGATAAGTTGCTTTATTTTTCTTTTGAGTTACGCCCAAGAGCATACCCGGCCCTGCTACCTGCAAATGCGCAGGAACTGTGATCAGTAAAGCAGCTCCCTCGTTGGGCTCATCGCTTGGATGGTCTTTGCAGGGGAAATACATTTTTCCGCCCTCTGCTTGAATATTAATGGCTACCCAGTCATTTCCGCTCTTATCTTTTTCCCAAGTAAAACCACCATTCCACGGCGGCCTTACTGCTACCGGAGGTATTCCACTATAATATATACGCACGTATTTCTCACCCTTTTCAAAACCATTTTGAGCTGTGATGAATACTTTATCATCTTGTTGTGCAAAGGCAACAGCTTTATTATTCACTGTTACCTTATTCACTAAATAGAGATGAATTAGGTCGAATAATATCGTATCTGATTTTTCTAGCTGTTGTATTTTAATTTCAGTGTACCCACTGATTGACCGATTAGGAATATCAATATCCAATGCAAGGGTATAGTGCCTAATATCCATCTTCTTTTGTAAAGGATGTAGTTTACCTCCGGAGGTTACATAGGAGATATCGCGATCGTCTATGCGCTTTGTGTGTTGTGCTAAGACCAATTGCGAAAACAAAACAAATAGCATTAAACCCACTATCCGAATTGCGGGAAACAGTTTTTTGTACATCATATAGGCTAGAATTGAAGTAGTGAAAAGGATTTGAGACGAGGACAACAATTATCCAATATACTCAATTTGCTCGATGGACCCCAGCTATGCGTTATTTCTGCACATGTTTACATTTGGCTGCACACATATAATCATCAAAGTCCTTTGAAATGTCGCCTATACAACCAAACTATTTCCTGATGATAAAGCAAATTTATCGCTGATATATCCTTATATAATCAATTAAATACTCAGAAGGCAGTTTTGTCTTTTCCAGTGAACCACCCCTGTTGCCACCTAATGCAAGGTTGAGTAAGAGATAATGTGGCTGTCGAAAAGGGTTTCGTCCATCTGATTTATTGATTGTTGTATTCAAATCAATCGTATTCAGCAAACGATTGTCGACAAAAATCTGCATCTGCTGCTCATCCCATTCTAATGTCCAAACATGAAATTGATCAGCCCAGGCTTTACCGCCTAAAGCATCCACTTTTACTGTAGCAGTATCCCAGATGGCCGTGAAAGGCTTCACAGCAGCAACCGCATAATTGGCCAAGATTTTATCATCATAATATTCCATGATGTCTACCTCACCATTAGAAGGCCACTCTCCAGAAACACCCAATGTCCAAATAGCTGGCCACAAGCCTGTTTGTGCATCTATCTTGGCACGCACTTCTACTTTACCATATTGAAATGCATGGGCTTTTTTCATCACCACGCTGGCAGAAGTGTATTGAATGATTGGCTGATTCGTTTTCCAATTATTGCTTCCTACTATATAATTGGGGTTAGGCTTTTGTTCTTTTCTTCCAGTAATAACTAGGTAACCATTTCTGCATACTGCATTTTCTGCTTGATACCATTGCGCTTCATTGTTGCGTACAAAGCCCTGCTCAAACCGCCACTTGCTGGTATCCGGACTTCCATTCTGATTAAACTCATCCGACCAAATAAGTCGGTAAGGTTTGGGCGCAACACTTTGTGCATACAAACGGGCATATCCAAAAACAATGAAAGGTAAAAGGAGGCGTATCAATCGCATAGTCAATGAGTTGCTAGTAAAGATACATAGCGTCAAGAGCGGTTTGAGTGACGAATCATTCAGCTTAAGGGTATACCTGCTTCAGTTAAATGAGCGATCATTCGAAAAAAAGATTTGTTTAGAAAACTATTCATCGTAATATTGCGATGAAATGGGCACTACTAAGACAATAGACTACAGCAAACAGGAACTGGAAATAGCTCGCTATGCCAAAGCATTAGCGCATCCGGCGCGTGTGGCTATTCTTCAATTACTCCTGAAAAAGCAGGCATGCGTGTGTGGCGATATTGTAGACGAGCTACCCATTGCACAATCTACCGTATCACAACACTTGAAAGAACTGAAAGATGCCGGCCTCATCAAAGGCAATATTGAAGGTGTTGCCACCTGCTATTGCATTGATGAGAAAGCATGGAACAAAGCAGTAAGCTTGCTGAGTGGTCTGCTGGGTAAACAACCTCTTGTACAACAAAACTGCTGCTGATTTTTTTTACACTAATTCATCGCATTATTACGATTAACCATAAAACAATCAATATGAAAACAGATGCTGAACTGAAAGCCCTTGTACGTGAAAAGTATAGTGAGATAGCACTGCAAGACAAAGCCACCAATATGTCTTCCTGCTGCGGGGCAGGCGGTTGCTCTACAGAAGTCTACAATATCATGTCTGATGATTACAGCAATTTAAATGGTTATACCGAAGCAGCTGATTTGGGTCTGGGTTGCGGACTGCCTACTCAGTTTGCACAAATCAAACCCGGCGATACTGTAATTGATTTAGGCAGTGGCGCAGGTAATGACTGCTTTGTGGCACGTCATGAAACTGGTGTGAGTGGCAAAGTAATTGGTATCGATTTTACACCTGCAATGGTGGAGAAAGCCCGCGCCAATGCAGAAAAACTTGGCTACAATAACGTGGAGTTCAGACAAGGCGATATTGAACAAATGCCCGTAAGTGCAAATATGGCTGATGTGATTGTGAGCAATTGTGTATTAAACCTTGTACCCAATAAAGATGGTGTATTCAAAGAAATCTATCGCGTTCTGAAACCTGGCGGCCACTTCAGCATCAGTGATGTGGTACTGGTGGGCAATCTGCCTGCAGCATTACAACAAGCCGCTGAAATGTACGCGGGCTGTGTATCAGGCGCCATTCAGAAAGATGTGTATCTGGAAATGATTCGTATCAACGGATTTGAGCAAGTCACCATTCAGAAAGAAAAACCCATCATCATCCCTGATGATATCTTACAGCAATACCTGAACGCTGAACAATTGGCTCAATTCAAATCAAGTGAGCTTGGTATTTTCAGCATCACCGTTTTTGCACAAAAACCATCAACCGAAAAAACCAACTGCTGCACACCAGGATCTGGTTGCTGCTAAACAAAACACTATGTCGGCCAATAACTGCGCACCTGCACACGAAAGAAAACAACTCGGGTTTCTGGACAGATACCTGACACTATGGATTTTTCTGGCCATGCTGGCCGGAGTAGGCATCGGTTATTACCTGCCCGAATCATCCGATTATGTAAAAACACTTTCCTCAGGCACTACCAATATTCCATTAGCCATTGGTTTGATCCTGATGATGTATCCGCCTTTTGTGAAAGTGCGTTACCATTTATTAGGTGAAGTGTTCCGCAATACCAAAGTGCTGGGCGCTTCACTTTTTCTAAACTGGATCATTGGCCCCATTCTGATGTTTGTGCTGGCTATTTTCTTTTTGCAGGATTATCCTGAATACATGACGGGATTAATCCTGATTGGTCTGGCACGTTGTATCGCCATGGTGATTGTATGGAACGAATTAGCAGAGGGCAGTCGCGAATATGCAGCCGGCTTGGTAGCACTCAACAGTATCTTTCAGGTTTTGCTATATAGTGTCTATGCTTATGTATTCATCACCTTACTACCTCCGCTTTTTGGATTTACTGGTGCAGTTGTAGAAATCACAATCGGTGAAATTGCGCAGACGGTTGCTATTTACCTAGGTATTCCTTTTGCTGCAGGCTATCTCACACGTTGGTTGCTGATAAAAGTAAAAGGTGAAAACTGGCTTAATGAAGTATTCATTCCGAAGATCAGTCCGATTACATTGATTGCCCTGCTTTTCACCATAGTCGTCATGTTCAGCCTGAAAGGGAAAGCCATTGTACAGATTCCGATGGATGTTTTACGCATCGCACTTCCACTGATCATTTATTTCGCTGTCATGTTCTTCGTGAGTTTCCTGATTGGCAAAAAATTAGGCGCAGATTACGCTACCAATACTTCTATTGCATTTACTGCAGCAGGCAACAATTTTGAGTTGGCTATCGCAGTTGCTATTGGTGTATTTGGTATTCAGAGCGGACAAGCATTTGCTGGCGTTATCGGTCCGCTGGTAGAAGTGCCCGCGCTGATTATTTTGGTAAAAGTTGCTTTCTGGTTAAGAGATCAATTCTATCGTTCAAAATAAATGTATGAAAACAATTCTTGTACTCTGTACAGGCAATAGCTGCAGAAGCCAGATTGCCCATGGTTATTTAGCAAAGTTTGCAGGCGACAAAGCCCAGATTCTCAGTGCTGGTGTGGAAACACATGGTGTTAATCCAAGAGCCATTGCCACCATGCAAGAAGATGGGGTTGATATCTCCCACCACACTTCCAATAATGTGTTGGAATATCAGGGACTGCCAGTTGACTTTGTCATTACAGTTTGTGATAACGCTAAAGAACGTTGTCCGGTCTTTCCAAGTGCAGCACAAAAATTCCATTACAATTTCCCTGACCCAGCAAAAGCAACGGGTACAGAAGAAGAAATTATGGTACAGTTCCGTAGTGTGCGCGATATGATCAAAACCTATTGCGCAGATTTTGTAGCAGCCAATCTGTAGAACGCATTAATCGTTGTCCTCGAAATGCAGGTGCTGATGATGTGCGCCTGCTGCGAGGTGCAAGGCAAAACTGGCGATGGCTGTATCCTTCAATACATTGATGAGAGCAAACACCTTCATCTCTTCCATACCCGCATTCAGGTAATTGGGAATATGTACTGTTAGAATGAAGAAAAATAAAAAGCCTGCTAATAAATAGCTAGCCAGCTTTACATAATAATTGAAGATAAAAGAGAAGCCTACCAGTAAAAAACAGACACCTACTAAGTAAGCCCACTTAATACCACCCGGTAAAAAGAAGGGTACATATACCAACAAATCATTGGGTTTCATCAAATGATAAGCACCAAGGCAAATCAATACAAGCGCCAATAAATAAATGGCAATACGAGATACCACATGGTATTTGCTAAGATCTAAACGCATGATATAGGGGTTTGGTTAGTATAAGGTACAATTAGCCCCAAACTTGTTGCGCTTTTGTGTGAGCTTCGGTAACAAGTATCTCAACAAAATGCTATCCCTTAATTGGCAATCAAACTCATGGCAAAACCGCCACCAGACGCCAAACGCAAGTTGAGTTTATCGCCTCTCTGCACATTCCTGTGCTCTATGATATAGGCTTCAGGATTCTTTGCATAATCGGCATTGTCGCTATCTCGATAAATACTTGCCCGATACGTTTTGCCTACTTCCAGAAAATTCAAGACTATTTCCTGCTGACGTGATTGCTCATTGGTGATACCGCCAATAAACCAATCTGATTTTGCTTTTGCCCTGCGGGCGATGGTGATATACTCACCCGGCTCAGCAAACAGCACTTTCGTCTCAGACCAATTCACAGGCACATCCTTGATAAATTGAAACGCATCTAAGTGTTGTTCATAATTCTCCGGAAGATCAGCGGCCATTTGTAGCGGACTATACATGGTTACATACAATGCCAGCTGCTTGGCCAAAGTGGATCGTACACGTTGCTTTCGAGCCGGCTCAAACTGATTCAATTGCATACGAAACAAACCCGGCGTATAGTCCATGGGACCGCCCATTAACCGCGTAAAAGGCAGAATGGTATTGTGCGCGGGCGTAATACCTAAAGTTGGTGCATTATTGAACTCCGCTCCGCGGGATGCTTCTGCAGCCATGAAATTGGGATAGGTTCTGTGCAAGCCTGTTGGCCTTACCGGTTCATGTGCATCAATCATGATACCATATTTCGCTGCTTTCGCAATAACACGGTTATAATGATTCACCATCCATTGTCCATCATGGTGTTCTCCGCGTGGAATGATTTGCCCAACATAGCCCGTTTTCACCGCACGCATATTGTGGTTAATCATAAACCGATAAGCGGTATCCATCCATCGCTCATAATTGGTAGCTGAACCCGATGTTTCATGATGCATGATCAACTGCACATTCTTTTCTTTCGCATAAGCCACCAAATGATTGATATCATAGTCGGGATAAGGGGTTACAAAATCGAATACATCTTCTTTCCAATGCCCAATCCAATCTTCCCAGCCTTTGTTCCATCCTTCTACCAACACACCATCAAAACCATGCTGTGCTGCAAAGTCGATGTATCGTTTCACATTAGCTGTATTGGCGCCATGTTTACCCCCCGCCAATTGCCAGGTAGCTTTACCAATATGCATCTCCCACCACATACCCAGAAATTTTTGGGGAAGAATAAAATCGGTTTGCGGTAAAGCATTTGGCTCATTTAAGTTCAAAATAGTTCTAGAAAGTAATAAGTCTGCTGCGCGATCACTCACCAATATGGTACGCCATGGAGTAGCAAAGGGCGCATGCACATAGGCTTTATTGCCAACGGCATCAGGCACCAAATGCGAAACAAAAGTTTTACTGATTGGCTGATACACTAGCTGCATCGCAGGATAATTCACCAAAGCAGCTTCATGCAAATTGATGTACAAGCCATCTGCAGATTTCATTTGCAAGGGCGTTTGTACACCTGTTTTACTGAAACGTGCTGTTACCAGAATATCTTTTTCTTTCGCACCAGCTTTGAATGCATCAATTGCAGAAAGCTTGGTTTGCTCATAAGTATATTCATTTGTTTCATAATCGCCGGGAATCCAAAAAGCGGTATGATCACCCGTCATTCGAAATTGGGTTTGTTCGTCCCTTACTACAAAATAATCTACACCGTGCTGCTGTGGAAACACATATCGAAAGCCAACACCATCTGCAAACACACGAAACTGTAGATCCAGCTTTAGATAAGGCGCTTTTAGTTGTTGCAGATGCAAAACCAATTGTACATGACTATTCAGGATAGCATCTTCCTCTCCCCAAACAGGTTGCCAACTTTCGTCTAATCTACTGCTATCCACACCTATTAGCTTAAAACGATCCAATACTGCAGCCGGCTTATTGATGGTGAAAGAAAAGGTAGAAGGCAAAACAACAGGCTTACCCTTAAACTGAACTGCATATAAGACCATGCCATCAGGCTTTACTTCGGTGCTTAACTGTATAAACTGTTTACTAATGGTAATTTTTTGTGCGCTTACATTAGCAGCTAAAACGCTGATCAACAGCAGAGAAAAGAATTTTTGCATATACGGGAATTCACTTAATTGAATATACTGATTTCAATTGAGTAAACCTGATGCCCCGTAAGCAGTCCAAACTACATGCCCCCACTCAGTAGATCCGCTACAATATTGTTGTTTGCCTCCAGCCTCTGGTATTTTGGCGAAGGTCTTTTCGGACCCTTATTTGCCGTATTTGCTGAGAAAGTGGGCGGTGATATCATGGATATTACCTGGGCATGGTCTTTATACCTGATCGTAACTGGTATTTCCTATGTGGCCATCGGGAAGATTTTCAACAGAACAAAATGGAAATCGAAATTGATAGTTATTGGCTACGCATTAAACACCCTATTCACTTTTGCGTATCTGCTGGTAGATGATACGATGGGACTTTTATTGGTACAAGTTGGACTTGGCTTAGCAGAAGCCATATCAACACCTGCATGGGATGCTTCTTTTGCATCTGAATTAGAAGACACCAATGATACTTTTCTGTGGGGTATCGCCAACGGACAATCCTTTTTCGTGTCAGGCATTGCGATTGCTATCGGCGGGTTGATTGCGAATTATATCTCATTTGATGCACTCTTCATACTCATGGGTAGTATTCAACTCATGGCTACACTTATTCAAGCCAAAGCTAGTTTTGGCAAGAATGCTATGACAAGCGCCAATCCTGTTTCCTAATGGCGTAGACGACATTAAGGCGACTAGCTTCGCCATAATACGCTACTTCTTCTTCACCCATAAAACGAGCACCTAATTTTTCCATGGCTTTTCTGGAGCGAAGATTATTAGCACCAACGTGAAAAATGATGGTATTGACATATTGCAAAGCATGTGCAATCATCAAATGTTTGACTGCACGATTAATGCCCTTACCCCAACAAGCACGGCTAAAAAAAGTATAGCCAATCTTCACTTCATGTTGCTCAGGCAGATAATCATAGAATCTACTGCAGCCAAGAATTTCATGTATGGTGGCATCTCTAATGAGTAAAGCACCACCCGATTCCATCGCACCTGTGAAATAATTGGTAAACACTTCTCGCTTGTATCTGTCAGGATTGGGATGCTGCTCCCAAATCAATGGATCTGATGCTACAGTATACAAGGCTTCAAAATCATCTGCCTGCAATGGACTTAAATACACGAGTGCATTAGAAAGCTGTGGTTGCCAATTGGGTTGCATAAATTTATTTTAATTGGATAGTTGCCATCACCGGTAAATGATCTGAAAATATTTGAGGTAGCACTGCCGCACTATGTATTTTCTTGACTGTATGTTTTTGCACAAATACGTAATCAATTTTTTTAGTCGGTTTTTCTACAGGATAGGTAAGCGCGTGATCTTGGGTACAATCTTGAAACACGGAACGCAATACATCAATCGCTGCTGATTTCGGTTCAGCATTCATATCACCGGTTAGCATAACCGGCATTGTATAACTACTCAACTGCTGCACGATTTCTTTTGTCTGTTGTTGTCTGGAAGCGGCATCGCGATAATCCAAATGCACTGTTGCAAAAGCAAGTGGTTGTTTGTTGACGGTAACAAAAACAACTAGCAAAGCCCTAGTCTCCTGTTTACCCATACTCTGCAGCGAAATTCTATCATGATGTACTGAGTCGATGGGATATCTAGATAAAACTGCTAAGCCATAAGCGCCACCATCAAATGCAAAATGCCTGCTGAATACACCATGCATGCCTGTAATCTGTTTCAGTTGCGCCAGCTGATCCACTTTGCCCGATCTATTGCAAACACTATCAACTTCTTGCAAACCAATCAGACCCGCACCTGCTGTTTTGATCCATTCAGCCATCGGTTTCAATTGATCTTTGTTCTGCGCATCCTGAGCGATATGGATATTATATGACAGTACAGAAACTCGCTGTGCTTGTACAGCATGGTGTAGGCAGAAAACAAGTAGAATTACTATGATCCTTTGCTGAATTTGCATGTATGCTCTAAGATAATCAACTGCTGCATAAAAAACCCCGCTCCGCAAAAGCAGAGCAGGGCGCCTAAACAAACCAAACCTTGGCTTGCATCATGCATGCGTATACCCTTTGATCAGGTATAACGCTATGATAACCGCTATCAGACATACTGCAGCAATTAGCTGCGCCCACATGAGGCGTCTGTCACGGGTACTATTTTCCGTTTCCATGTAAAGAGTTTATCATGAAGAAAAATGTGCAGCAATCACGATAACTGGGGAGGGGGCGTAGGAACTTTCTTATATACTTTTTCAGCGATAAACTGTTCTGCATCACTAAAAGCAGCTAGCGGTGCAGTTAGCTGACTGCATTGCACATAACAATGCAATTGCTCGTCACAAACACTGTCTTTAGAGAAATCAGGAATCAAATTGGCACTACTCTGGCCATGTTGTTTTTCCTTATCAGTAATAGAATCTGAAACCAAGCCTACCAATAAAGTGAGTAGGTTTTCTCGATAAATACCTTCTTTGCTAACACCTAAATCCGGTGAACCGGGATCATTGAAGCTTACACTATTGAGCAGCAGAAAACAGGCAAGACCCGTCCAGAGTCTGCGTAATAACCAATGTTGATATGCTGCTTTTTGATACATCTAATGCCTGAGTTAAAAAACGAATCTATCCTTTGCACAAAAGCAATGGACTTAAACAGGCGGCTGAAAAGGGAGGGAAAGTGGATCTTCCGGCAAAGCGGTATCCAATGGGTATTGCTGTTTGGGCAATTGCATAAGTCCTGAAAGAAAATCGGCAGTATAGAAGGTCGTTACCAGACTATCTGATTGATCATCACCTTCTTTTTCTGCTCCATCGGGTAATTCAAGGTCGCCCGGTAATTGCAGCGACCACTCTGTAGCTTGGCTGATTTGCGGAAAAACACCGAGACCCAGCTGCATAGTATAGCTCATGAACACCAAGATGGCGCCCATCAGGCAAAGCAATGGATATTTTTTTCCGCTAAACATGACTGTTTAAAGAACAAACTTTATACCAACTTATTGTGTGCATGCACAAAATCTATTCTACAAAGTAGATTTTGCGATAAAAACTATTGTCCTGCCTTTACTTCCAATTCTTCAGGCTTGGTTACATCTATCTGATAACCACCTTTATACTCCTTCACTTTACCTTTTACACAGATCTCTTTATTCAACAAAAATTCTTCCGGCTTCCAAGTAAAATTTTTTCGACTATCGCCATCAATCACCACCGTCATTTTCTGGTTGGGGTATTTTCCGCCCAGATTAATCAGCGTAAGCTGACGGGCTGAATTATCTAAAAATCTGGCACTATACACTTTATCGCATACTTTCACTTCCTTACCTACATACTTAGCGATATCATCGATATTGATGGTTTCCTGCGCCTGTGTCATCAAACCAAACAAAAGCATTCCGGCAAACAGTATTAGTTTTTTCATTGCAGCGATTTTAAAAAGCAATTTCGGGAATCAGCGGGAATTTTGGCGACCTAATCTATAGCTATTGATCCATACAAAACCTACTGCAAGCAGAATCAGCACCACACCCAATGTTGTCAGCTTTTCTAAGAGGGCAAGTCGTGGACCTTGGGAAGCACGAATACCCCATAAAGCCCACGCAATAACCAACGCAGGAGCAATGGTTCGCTTACTGAATACAAAAAACAAAGCCAGTATCATTGCTATGATAATCATGATGGCACTCCATTGATAAGCTGCAATGCCCGCGCCATCCCAACGCATCTTAACCAACAGGGCAGTAACATTCGCAATAGTGGCTACAGATATCCAACCCAGATAGACTGTAAAAGGTGTCCATAGCCAGAATTTTCGTCTGCCCTGCATATCCCGCGTAAGCGGATAAGCTTTGATGAATAAAAGAATGAGCGTAACCAGAAAAGCCAGCATGATCAACAAAGAGATAGTCATTTGTAGATAATGCCAGGCCAGAATCCATCCTGCATTCCAAATACAAGTGAGTTGGAAATATGGATTCACTTTATTGATATAGGTCTGTGTTGCCGCATCGGGCTGGTAACGTATTTCATACAAGGTTACCTGCGTGGTATAACCTATGATCAATAAATAAATTATCGACCAAATACTAAAAGTAAAACCAGCGGGTACAAAATAGTTGGGATACAAACCGGATATCTGTCCTGTATTCATCCCATTAATGGGTAGCACATTGGCTAAAGTATTGACAGTAAGAACAAGAATCAGTAATAACCAGTTAATGAGTATACGCATGACAAACAAAGTTTAAAACCAACCTCTACGCTTAAATATCAACAACATCCAAGCGGGCACAATCAACATCAAGCCCACCGCTATGAAAAACCCATATTGATGATGCAAGTATGGAATACGGTCGAAGTTCATACCAAAAATACCACCAATCACCGTTGCAGGAGCCAGCAAACAAGTAACAATCGCCATTACTTTCATTACCTCATTCATACGCAGATTCACATTGCTGAGATAGAGATCCTGCAAGTTCATCATCATATCGCGATAGTTCTCTACCAATTCATTTGCCTGAACAATATGGTCGTAGATGTCTTTAAAATATTTAGTGGTTCTGTCTTCCAACAAATCGCTTTCACTTCTAATAAACCCATTTACCAAATCTCTTACCGGACCTACATTTCTCTTCAGTACTATCAATTCTTTACGCAGGTTATTGATTTCAGCCAGTGATCTTGTATTGCTATGCCTGATGATCTTTTCTTCCAGCACTTCTATACGTTCACTCAGTTTTTCCATGACGAGGAAATAATGATCCACAATCATATCCAGCATCATATAACAGAGATAATCTGCTTTACTCTGCCTGAGTTTGCTATTGGGTATACGCAGTTTTTCACGCAATCCGTTAAATACATCTCTGCTGGCATCTTCCTGAAAAGAGATTACGAAATCTTTCCCAAGAACAATACTAATCTGCTCTACTTCAACCGCGCCTTTTTGCTCGTTGAAATATAACATATTCAACAAACAGAATAAGACATTATCAATCTCATCCATCTTAGGCCTTTGCCCAACACTGATGATATCTTCTACAATGAGGTAGTGAATACCGAAGTGTTGGCAAACGGTTTCTACATCTGTTTTACGAATGCCATCAATATTGATCCAAGTAATATTTTGGTTATCCCTAAAGGGGAAACAAGTGGCAACAGAATCTGTTTGTTGTTCATGAAAATGATCGCCATTGTAATCATAGATCATCACCTGAATAGCATCTGCCTCCTGCCGCACCGGCGGAACAGTTGGGTTTACATGAAAGATATCTCTGGTTCGCTTTGTATTAAAAGCACTGAGCGGATTGAGGTATTTCAGGTACTTGCCTGCAGCGAGATTAGACATAGCATGAAGTTAAATCTTTGCTGCAGATTCAAAAGCATGACTTTGGTTATTGTTTGATCCACCGCCCTGCAGTACTTTAGAGAAAAGCCTTGTATGAAACTTGCCCAATCTTTTGCAACAGAACTGGAATATGAAGCTGCCATTACCGTCAAGTTCTTGGAAAGAATACCGATGGATCGTTTTGATTGGACGCCCCATGAAAAAAGCATGTCTCTTGGCCGATTGGCCAACCATATTGGCGAGTTACCGGGGTGGATACCCGTTACGCTGAATAGCGATGAGCTGGATTTTGATCAGTTCAATTATACCCGCTGGGATTATCGCGACAACGCATCCTTGATTGAAGCATTTAAAGCTTCCATACAAAATGCCACTCAGCTTTTACTGGAAACAAGTAATGAAGCGTTTATGGACTTGTGGACTTTACGCCGGGGCGAGCACATCACTTTCACCCTGCCCAAAGCGGCGGTGATCAGAAACAATTGCCTGAACCACCTCTACCACCACAGAGCCCAACTGAGCGTATACTTGCGCCTGCTGGATATTCCTGTTCCGGGTGCATATGGACCTAGTGCAGATGAAAAACGTGCCGGTTAAGCCGGTGGTTTTTGATATATTTATTGTCCTATGGTTACACTCGCATTCTACAACCTCAAAGGTGGTGTTGGCAAAACTGCTTCCACCATAAATCTGGCCTACCTATCGGCTAAAGCTGGATACAATACCCTTGTGTGGGACCTTGATCCGCAGGGGTCTGCCTCATTTTATTTGGGTGCCGAAGCGCAGATGAAGAATGAATCAAAGAAACTGTTGAGCAATGAGCTTTCATTGACGGAAGCTGCCATACCTACTGCCTATCCAAATCTTTCTGTTATTCCTGCAGATTTATCCGCGAGAAATGCAGATGTGCTGCTAAGTGAACTGAAGCAATCCAAAAAACGTATTGGACAACTCTTACAAACGCTCAAGAAAGACTATGATGTAGTGATATTGGATTGTCCGCCTGGCATCTCACTCTTGCATGAAAACATTTTTCATGGCTGCGATTGGGTGCTGATGCCGAATATTCCAACCACTTTATCTATTCGCTCTTACGAAACTGTTGCTGATTATTTTAAAGAGAATGGTTTAGACCTGAGTAAACTAAAATGTTTTTTCAGCATGGTGGATCATCGTAAAAACCTGCACCATGAAACCATGCAAAGTTTTTATAAAGACAAAGTGTTCTTTAAGAATTATGTGCCTTATTTGAGTGATGTAGAAAAGATGGGTACACACCAAGCACCACTGGAAACCTTTGCTGCCAGCAGTTATGCAGCAGCCTGCTACCGCGATCTTTGGAAAGAGATCAGTAAGCATTGTATTCAGTAAAGAAGAAAGAATATAGAATTTAGAAGATAGCTGCAGCAAAACCTGCATACAAACAAAAACAAGCAACATGCACAAATCCATTACATCTTGGTATAGTCCGGCACTGGGTACAGAAATGCCGATTGTTACATATGGCCATTATGGCTTTGCCTTATTATTGATTCCTACTGCAGCAGCAGATTACCTGGAATACGAACGTTTTCAAATGATTGATGCATTAGCACCTTTCATCAACAGCGGAAAGATGAAAGTGTATAGCATCAATAGCATGAATAAGGAAAGCTGGCTGAACAATGAAATGGAGCCGGCGCACAAAGCCATTCGCCATAACCAGTTCAATGAATATGTATTCAACGAAGTAGTACCCTTTATCCGCAATAGCAGCAGTAATGATACCATGGTCTATACCTGCGGTGCTTCTTTTGGCGCGTTACACGCGATGAATCTTTTCCTGAAAAGACCCGATATCCTTAATGGCTGCATCAGCATGAGCGGCGTGTATGCTTTAACGGAATACACCAAGGGCTTCTGGGATGAGCAAGTGTATTACAACAGTCCGGAACACTATATTCCGCACCTCTCCGATCCTTGGTACTTGGATAAAATCAAGTCATCTCACCATATCCATATTTACAGTGGTAGTGGCGATTATGAAGATCCCAGCGCTTCGCGCAGAATCGCTGATATCCTTGGCGCCAAAGGTATTTGGTGTGATCTGGATGTGTGGGGATCAGACATTAAGCACGACTGGCCCACCTGGCTGGCCATGCTGCCCTACATCATTGGCACGAAATTCTAGTCAACATATTTGCAAAAAAGCCGTTAATACAACCAATCAGCCCCTGCCATTTGCCGGGGCTGACTTAATATTACAGCTTTAAATCCCCGTTTTGAGTAAACTGCTACGAACGTTTTTGATTGCTTGTATATTCCTAGGCACTGCGCAAACCCTGTTTGCTCAAAAACTCATTCGTATTTGTGGTACAGTGTATGATATTACAGCCAGAAACCCCATCGAAGCCGTAGCGGTTATCGCTAAATCGGGAAGAGGTGCCATTACAGATTCGCTAGGCCGTTATTGCATCAATGTACCAGAGACAGATTCTATCTGGTTTCAGCTGATTGGTAAATCCACAAAAAAATACGCCGTAGACACCATCACCAATTACGACAATTTCAATGTATCGGTATATGTAAGGGCAACAGAATTGCCAGCAGTAAAAGTGCGCAACAATTACTATCGCTATGATTCGCTGCAGAACAGACAGGATTATGCGAAGTATTTTGATTTTAGAAAACCGGGGTTACGCATTACGAATGCATCTCCGCTCAGTGGTGGCGCGGGTATGGGTTTTGACTTAACTGAACTAATCAATGTGTTTCGTTTCGACAGAACCAGAAGACTAGAAGCTTTACAGAAACGTTTGGTGGAGCAGGAGCACGAGAAATACGTGAACTATCGTTTCAGCAAACAGTTTGTACGCAAGATTACCAAGCTGCAATCACCGGAACTCGACACATTTATGCTTCGCTACAGACCGGATTATGAAATGGTGCAAATCATGAATGATCTGGAGTTGGGCTATTATATTCAGAAATGCTACGAGACATTCAAGATGTCGCGCCGCCGCGCATACAACCCTATGCGAAGAAGGGATGATTGATGACTCGCATCAAACACCCCTTCATACTAAGCTATTCTAGCAAGCAAAACTTACTGAATCATCACTACAGGAATTTGCAAAGCAGCACAACGCTCATTCAATGTTTTGATACGCGCTTTTAAGTTATTGAGCGAATTGGCATGTTGCTGCCAGATGGCTTCCAATTCCTGATAACGTGTTTCTTGTCCCTTGGTTACATAAGGAATATTCGCATCCATTTCTCCTTTCAGGAAGATATAATCAGCTGTTAGCTTGTTCACATAGTTGATAATATCATCGTTTGACTTTGCTTTGGTTTGCACCAATTGTGCTTCCCATGCATAGATATCTTTTATCAAGGAAGCAATCTGCTGATGCAGGTCTCCATATTGATGCTGGTCTTTGGTTTGATCTTGCAATTGTGTTAACTGCTTACGCGCTTTACGCATTTGTGTGATACTAGCATGGATAGTATTGACTGATGCTTCTACCTTACTAGCCAATTGATGTTGTGCCAGATAATCTGCTTCGCTGGCCTTGATTCTTGGATCAGCTTTTAGCTGGAAATTAACAGTAGCAGATTGATTGCCATAAGTAAGTATGGCACTGTATTGTCCGGGTATGGCTCTATGCCCTTCATACATACCTTCAATGAATACGCCATCTACACCATTTACAGTTGGATAACGCAAATCCCACACAAAGCGATTGATACCAAGCTTAGCACTCAAGAGCGGATCTGATGATGGACCACCCGGATAATCGCCAACGAAGTTTTTATCTGGCGATGTGCTATATGTTCTCACCACTTCGCCTTTGGCATCTCTAATGGTTAAAGTAAGCGTCGCATCTGCTTTCACAGTATCCGGTAATTGATAGTGTAACACCACACCAGATGCGGGATTTAAGCCTGTTCTGCCCTGCCACGGTGTTTCATATGCTTCTTCGGGCAGATTCCTATCGAGATAACTACCACCTGAAACACGATAGGCGTTTTCTGGTGTAAACAATACAAATTGATTTTGCTTAGCAGCATTGAATTGTCGCAGCAAATGCAGGTCATCCAATATCCAGAAGGAGCGACCCATGGTAGATGCCAGCAGATCACCCTGATGCACTTTCAGATCAGTGATGGGTGTAATCGGCAAACCCAACTGTGTTTGTTGCCACTGCGCACCACCATCAAATGAAATATATAATCCTGTTTCAGTTCCTGCGAACAACAAACCTTTTCTTTCTGCATCTTCCCGAATGCATCTGGTGTATGCACCATAAGGAATACCTGTGGTAATTTTTCTCCAGGTTTTGCCTTCATCATTGGTTACATACAAGAGCGGTTGAAAATCGTTGAACTTGTATTTGGTTGCAGCAATAAATACTGTTGCAGGATCATGTGGCGATACTTCAATGCAATTGATTAATGCTTCGCCCAAATCTGCAGGCCCAACGCGTGCCCAGGTTTTACCACCATCTTTTGTCAAACTCAATACACCATCATCACTACCTGTCCAAATAACACCGGGCACTGATGTTTCCGTTACATAAGCAATGGTGCAATAATTTTCTCCACCAGCACCTTCATTGGTATAAGGTGTACCACTGATACCCATTTTTGCAGTATCATGTGTAGTGAGGTCTGGTGAAATGGCTTCCCAGCTCTTACCAAAGTCTTTTGTTTTGAACAATACATTTCCCGCGTGATAGAAAGTATTGGGTTCATGCTTACTCCATACAATAGGTGCATTCCAGTTAAAACGATATTTCATGTCTTTGGGCTGCAGTGCCTGATATTGAATAGGCGCAGGCATAATGTATTTTCCTTCTCCGCTTGCTGCATCCTGAATTTCAATTGTTCCTTGATAACTACCGCCCACAACTAATTTTGGATCGTCAGGATTAAAACCGATAAAGGCACTCTCACCTCCTGCAGAATAAGTCCAGTTGCGTTCAGTGATAGACCAACCACCCGGATTGCGTGATTGAATTTTGACAGAGCTATTGTCTTGTTGTCCTCCGTAGATATGATATGGAAACAAATTATCTGCGTTCACTCTATAAAACTGTGCTGTTGGCTGATTGTCTTGTGTGCTCCACACTTTACCACCATTGAATGTTACTGCTGCCCCACCATCATTGGCGATGATCATGTTTTTGTTGTTGGTAGGATTGATCCACAGCTGGTGATAATCGCCATGTGTACCACTGAGATAATTCCAAGTTTTACCACCATCCGTTGATTTAAGTCCAGGCGAATTCAACACGTACACTGTTTGTTCTTCCTGTGGGTCTGCAAACACTTCAATATAATACCAAGCTCTTTGTGTAAGACGATGATCATCACTCACCCTGTCCCAACTCTTACCAGCATCATGACTCACAAACAAACCACCCGTTTCCTTCTCCGTATCGCTTTCAATTAAGGCATACACTGTTTCACTATTGGCACGCGATACGCTAATACTCATCTTACCCATTTCTGTAGGTAACCCTTTCTGCATTTTCACCCAAGTATCACCACCATCAGTGCTTTTATATAAACCACTACCCTTTCCACCACTGCGCACTTCCCATGGAAGTCGGCGATGATCCCACATCGCTGCATAGAGTATGCGTGGATTATTCGCATCCAAATCCAGATCGGCACAGCCTGTATTATTATCTACATACAATACCTTTTTCCAATTCTTGCCACCATCAACAGATTTATAAATACCACGCTCTTCATTTGGACCATGCAATGCACCCTGTGCAGCTACATAAACAATATCCGGATTTTGCGGATGAATACGTATCCATGAAATATGGCGTGTGAGTGCCAGACCCAAGTGTGTCCAGGTTTTACCAGCATCGGTTGATTTATAAACACCATCACCATAACTCGTCATCACGCCACGCGGCGCATGTTCTCCCATACCTACATATACCACATTGGCATCGCTGGGTGCAACGGCTACCGCACCTACAGAACCGGTTTTAAAGTAACCATCTGAGATATTATTCCATGTTTGTCCGGCATCAATGGTTTTCCAGACGCCACCACCAGTAGTACCCATGTAATAGACCAAGGGTTGATTGGGCACACCTGTTGCTGTAACAGAGCGTCCACCCCTGAACGGACCAATATTGCGGAAGCGGGCCGCTTTGAAAAGACTATCCCACACTGGCTGTGCCTCTTTGGCAATAATCGGTGCGGAAGCTTTGTTGGTTGATTTTTTCTGCGCTGTTAAGGGCTGCAATACAAGGACCAGCATGGCTGGCAGTAAGAGTTTTTTCATGTACAAGAGATGAAACAGGAAAGTACAGCAAAATGCCAAAAAACAAAACACCCATGTTGATGCACGGGTGCTGTTATTTGGAATCAGGTAAACCAACCCAGCCGGGGGTTGCTGGTATTGAGTTTGAGCAAAGAATATGATGGTTTGCTCCTATTGGATATCCGGTTGATTCATAGGTATTGGATTCCGAACAGGATAATGGATTTTAGGATATGCCAACTATTATACATAATGATGCCAAAAATTTTAATATTGAAAATCAATTGATTATGAAAATTTAATTGCTCATCTATTCCCTATTTGGGAACTTTATTCTAATTCTTGGATTTTTTCCCGTTCACTTCTTAATGGAACAACTTGAAAAAGCTCTTACGCATCTATATTCTGGACGATGATCCTTGGTATGCTACCATGCTGCATCATTATTTGTCCCTCAACCCCGATTATGAAGTAACCGTATTCAACGATGAGCAAGCATTCTTCGCGCAGCTCCACCATAAACCGGATGTGGTTACACTCGATTATTCTTTGCCTAAGTACACGGGTGAAGAAGTACTGAAAAAAATCAAGCGGGATTATCCTGATACAGATGTATTGGTGGTGTCAGGCCAGGAAGATGTAGGTACTGCAGTAAGCCTATTACAAGCAGGCGCTGCTGACTATATCGTTAAGAATGAAGACACCAAGGATATTCTTTGGAATGTCATTATCAGATTACAGGAGATCAAGTCGCTTAAAACAGAAGTAAGCGAACTAAAAAGCCAGCTCAAAAACAAGTACGATATCAATAAAATGATTATTGGGCAGAGTGAGGCTATGCAAAAAGTATTTCAGCTCATTGAAAAAGCAGCACAAACCAATATCACCGTTTCCATTACCGGCGAAACAGGTACAGGTAAAGAAATGGTGGCTAAAGCCATACACCACAATTCATCGCGACAGCAATCGCCTTTTGTAGCATTGAATGTAGCTGCTATACCTAGGGATTTACTGGAAAGCGAATTATTCGGACACGAAAAGGGTGCATTCACAGGCGCAACAGGCAAGCGCCTCGGCAAATTTGAAGAAGCGCATAAGGGTACTTTGTTTTTAGACGAGATCGGAGAAATGGATCTCACCCTTCAAGCGAAACTATTGCGCGTATTACAGGAAAGAGAAATTACCAGAATAGGCAGCAATACTGTTGTGCCTATTGATGTACGTATTATTGTAGCCACACACCGCAATCTGGCAGAAGAAGTAAAAGCCAAACGCTTCCGCGAAGACTTGTATTATCGATTGTTGGGATTACCCATCAGCATTCCACCTTTAAGAGAAAGGGGCAACGATATATTCATATTAGCGAAACATTTTCTGCAGCAATTCTGTAAAGACAATCAGTTACCTGAAAAGCCCTGCAGCGCTGGAGCCATGGAGAAACTGCGTAGCTATAGTTTTCCTGGCAATGTGCGCGAATTAAAATCAATTGTTGAGTTAGCTGCTGTGATGGCAGATGGTAATACTATTGAAGCAGATAATCTCACCCTATTCAATAGCAACAAGGAAGCAGATTTATTACAGGAAGAAATGACACTGCGTGATTACGAAAGAAAAATAATTCAGCATTACTTGGAGAAATACGATTATGATATACTGCTTGTGGCGAAAAAACTAGATATTGGCAAATCCACTTTGTACCGCATGGTACAAGCTGGGGAAATCATTTTAAAGAAATAATACATCCTGATATGTACGGCATTGTTAACAAAGCCATCGAAGAACTCGTAAAGGAAAACTTCGGTGAAGAAAAATGGGAACGCGTTAAACAGCGCAGCGGTGTTGATGTAGAATTCTTCATCAGCAATGAACCCTATGACGATGCCATCACCTATCAACTGGCAGGTGCTGTTGCAGAAGAAACTGGTTTAGCGTTAAGAGAAGTCTTAATGGCATTTGGTGAATACTGGGTACTGAAGACAGGAAAGGAAAAATATGGCGGTTTGATGGAAGCAGGCGGCCACAACTTAAAAGAGTTTTTAGTGAATCTGCCCGTTTTCCATAATAGAGTTATGTTGATTTATCCGAAGCTTACTCCACCAGAGTTTAAAGTAAGCCATGTAGAAGAGCGCAGTATTCATGTACACTACTTTTCTAAAAGACTGGGCTTACAGGATTTTGTAGCAGGGCTATTGCATGGTCTTGGTAAAATGTATCAGACAGCAGTAACAGTTGAACTCATCAGCAGTAGAGACCAGGGTGCAGATCACGAAACATTTAAAGTGAGTTGGTGATGTATATTGGCTTTAATAGTGAACAATTTAATCGGCTTTTCCCATTTCATATTTTGATTGGAGAAAAGCTAGCAATTGTTGCTGCCGGAAAAAGCCTTGTAAAAACATATTCACTTGAACCTGGTGCTAATTTTTTTGAGCGATTTCAGGTAAAGCGACCAGCATTAGCAACCAATAGTTTTGAAACGCTGAAAGCGGAAGTGAATAAGCTCATTGTCATTGAAACAATAGAAGAAAAACCCATTGCTTTACGCGGACAGTTTGAATTTATTGAAGAGACTAATCAATTATTGTTTTTAGGCTCTCCTTGGTTTGAATCAATGGAACTGATCAAAAGCAAATCACTGAGCATACACGATTTTGCTTATCATGATCCATTAATAGACCTACTGCATGTACTAAAGACGCAGGAAATTGTTAATAAAGAAGTGAAAGAGCTGTTGCACACCATTCAGCAACAGCGTAACGACTTGAAGCGACTTTCGCTTGTAGCAGAAGAAACGGTGAACGCGGTAATTATTGCAGATAAGGATGGCAAAATAGACTGGGTAAACAAAGGCTTTACCAAGATAACGGGCTACACCCTTGCAGAAGTAAAAGGCAAAAGACCCGGACAGTTTCTGCAAGGCAGAGATACGAATCCAGAAACAGTACAATATTTATCAGAACAACTTAAGAAGCGATTACCCTTTGTTTGCGAGATCCTCAATTATAATAGATTAGGCAAGCCTTACTGGGTAAGGATTAATGGACAACCTCTATTTGACAAACAACAACAGCTGACCGGCTATTTCGCTGTTGAAGAAGATATTACAGAGGAGAAAGAAGCTGAAGCAAGATTGAAGAATAGTGAGCAGCGGTGGAAGTTTGCTTTAGAAGGAGCCGGTGATGGTATTTGGGAGTTTGATTTTATTGAAAGAAAGCCATTCTACTCAGACCAATACAAGTGCATGCTTGGGTATGCACCCAATGAATTTACAGATGAAGAGCATTCATGGAAAGCGCATATTCATCCGGATGATCTTTTGTTCATTGATCAAATGGAGCAGGAATATGCATTCGGTGAACGCAACATGCATAACCGAACCTATCGGATGCGGAAAAAAGATGGTAGCTATATCTGGATATTAGACCGGGGCATGGTGATTGAAAAAGACGCAGATGGTAAGCCCAAGAAAATGATCGGTATTCACACCGATATCACAGCCCAAAAAGAAATTGAAACTGAGCTATCCAGAACTAGTAAAAGGCTCACTACCCTGATTGGCAATATGAATAGTGCCATCATGGTAGAAGATGATCAACGCAGAATTGTTTTGGCCAACCAAAACTTCTGCAACATGTTTAAAGTACCCGTAGCACCCGAAATGCTGATTGGAGCCGATTGTTCTCAATCTGCAGAACAGAGCAAACACTTTTTTACCAACCCCGATGAATTTGTGCGCGGTGTAGAACTGATCTTGAAAGAGCAGCAACCCGTACTGAACGAAATCATGCAAATGGCGGATGGCCGTGTGTTGGAAAGAGATTATATACCCATCTTTATTGAAGATCAGTATCATGGCCATCTCTGGAACTATCGCGATGTAACAGACGCATTTGGATACAGACAAAGACTACAGGAACAACAAAGATTCTATGAACAAATCATGGATAATATTCCTGCAGACATTGCTGTGTTTGATGCAGAACATACCTATCTCTATTTAAATCCTATTGCCATCAAAGATCCTGAATTAAGAAAATGGATGATTGGTAAGAAGGATGAAGATTACTGCAAGCTGCGCAACAAACCAATGTCTATTGCCGTAAGAAGAAGAGCACAATTTCATACTGTTGTACAGTCGAAAACTCTGAACTCATGGGAAGAAACACTCATATTAGCTGATGGAAGTGTACAGCACCACCTGCGTAATATGTTCCCAGTACTCAACGAGAAGGGAGAAGTTATTTTGGTGATTGGCTACGGCTTGGATATTACCCAACGAAAGCAAATTGAAGAACAGGTAACCATCAGTGAAAAAAGATTTAAAGACCTTTTCCGTTTTAGTCAGGCGCTCATTTGCACACACGATTTACAAGGACGCTTATTGTCTGTGAATCCTGCCATCTGTCAAACATTGGGTTATGAAGAGCAAGAGCTGATTGGCAGAAACCTGATTGAGTTTATGCCTGATGCAGACATGAATCAACTTAGAACGGGCTATCTGCAAGAAATAGCCATGGAGGGTAGTGCCAAAGGTGTTTTCACAGTACAACACAAAACGGGTAGGCAGCTAAACCTGCTTTTCCAGAATTATATGATGGTGGAAGAAAGCAGCAATCCATACATCATCGGTTTTGCGCAGGATATTACCGACAGGGTAAATGCAGAGAGAGAATTGCTGCTTGCTAAAGACCTCACCGAAAAAGCTGCTGAAGCCAAACAAATTTTCCTGGCCAATATGAGCCATGAGATTCGCACACCAATGAATGGTATTATTGGTGTGGCAGCCATGTTGGGCAAAACAAAGTTGAACGAGCAGCAAAAGAATTACCTGCACTTGATTACAGAGTCGGCTAGAAACCTATTGGTGATTGTAAATGATGTACTAGAGATAGAAAAAATTACTGCAGGCAAACTGGAACTAGAACAAGTGCCGTTTGATGTGATTGATAAGGCCAATGTTGCGGTACAGTCCTTCCAATTCAAAGCAGAAGAGAAAGGATTACAACTGGCATTGATTGTTCCAGAGAAAAAGGCTTTCACCGTCAATGGAGATCCATACAGACTTGGTCAGATATTAAATAACCTCTTGAGCAATGCACTCAAGTTTACACAACAAGGTAAAATCACTGTTACTGTTCAGCCCATTCGGGAAACAGCAGAAAAAATTATCCTACAGTTTGATGTAGAAGATACCGGCATCGGTATTCCGGAAGAAAAGATTCAAAACATCTTCGATCCTTTTGTGCAAGCAAGTACAGATATCTCCAGAAAATATGGTGGTACCGGACTGGGTCTAGGTATTTGTAAAAATCTGGTAGAACTGCAGGGCGGACAGCTCTCTGTGGTAAGCACTTTACATAAAGGCACCAAATTCAGCTTCTACATACCTTATGTAAAAATCAACCCTGAACTTGTTGCTGCAACTACAGCACAGGTACAGGAAACCAGTATGCTGAAGGGCAAAAAAGTATTGCTAGCCGAAGACGTGGAATTAAATAGAATGATTGCCACGCATATGCTGGAACATTGGGGTATGGATGTTACTGTTGCTGTTAACGGTAAAGAAGCAGTTGCCATGGTTGAAGCGGAAGATTTTGACCTGATCCTGATGGATATTCTGATGCCAGAAATGGATGGATTGGAAGCAACTGGAGTTATAAGAAAAATGACTGCTCCTGAAAAAGCAAAAGTGCCCATCATTGCTTTAACAGCCAACGCTTTTAAAAAGGATCAGGAAATTTATTTGAAAGCCGGCGTAAATGCTGCTGTAACCAAACCTTATACAGAAGAAGAACTATATGCTGCAGTACAGAAAATCTTCAGCACACAGAAAAAGAAAAAAGAGACCAAAGCAAAATCAGGCAGTAAAGGACCAGCCGAACCGGTAGCTTTATTCGACTTGAGTATGTTTAATGGTATTGCGGGACCAGGAAGTGAGTTTCGCAACAAGATGGTTTTATTGTTTTTGAAAACCATGCCGGAAGACATGAAGCAACTGAAGCAGGCATTACAAAATGGTGATGCCGATACCATCTACAGAACTTCACATCGCATGAAGCCTACAATTGATACGATGGGTATTCAGCCATTGAAAGAAGTCATCAGACGCATTGAAATATTAGGTAGAGAAAAAACAATAAGTGCAGAAACAGCTGACTTAATTATAGAAACAGAAAAAGTGCTGGAACAAGTGTACAAACAATTAAAGCAGCAGTTTAAAGCCTAACCTTTCCTTCTATTCTTGCCTGAACAGAATTCCCATTGCTACCCGCAACCACACCCCTGCAATTGGTTGCACCGCATTTACAATGAAAGGTTTCAGCAGAGTCATTCAATAAAGCAGCATAATCTGCTGTAATTTCTTCGCCTACTGCAATCTCTTTGGTGGCGATCAAATCAAGTCCCACATACGCCGTATTCGGATCACAGCTATGGTTTTGTGGTGCCCACTGCGTGGGATCATCATCCCAGAGAATATAGACCTGTCCGCTTACCGGATAAGCATAATGCGCAAAGACCTGCTTCTCGGCTTCAGTCCAATGTTGATCTACATAAGGCTTGGTAATGATTCTTTGTGCGCGACCTTCACCCTTGAAGACGACTTCTCCTTTGTAAATCTGTCGTGCAGCATAAATACCGTAACCGGCAATGGCGTTACCCTTCATCACATACAAAGGCTGTTTGCGTTGATGACGCGCCATACCTTCTGCTATAATGTGCTGCAGAAAACCTTGCTGACCAATTCCATCAAACTGCAGAATAAAATCTGCCGAGCCTTCATACCCATCTGTATAAAAAACAGAACAGGTAAAATTGATTTCCAGAAAATATAAACTGCCATCAGGCTTCTGCCGAAAATCCAATCGCGCATAGCCCACACCATTAAAGCCTTTGAAGATAGCTGAAGCGGCCTCGCGTAAACTTGCTTCTGTAGCAGCATCACTGCATGGGTGATTACAATCTGGATGTAATTCAGATGTTTTTAATGCATAGGTCTTAAATGCGCGACCTTCAGGAAATACATATTCTACCGGTTTAAATACGCGACAGGTTTCCCCGTCTGCATTAGCCGCAACCAATACTGTAAACTCTTTACCATCGATATATTCTTCTACCAATAGTTCATCATACTCCTCCAGCAAATCGCTCACCTTTTTTTGCAATGCCTCCTTGTTCTGCACGAGTGAAGCATCATCCACACCCAAGCTATCGCCCGCTTTGGCCGGCTTTACAAAAAGTGGATATTGTAATTGTGCAGCTTGTTCAAGATCATCCAATGAATGCACCAGCACATAATTGGGCGTAGTCACTCCTGCACAGTAAGCCACATATTTCATTAATGGCTTTGGTGGATCATATAATTTGGTGGTGGGACCCGTAAAAGGTAGGTTCAGCAATTCCAGTGTATAGATCACATCAATCGATGGCACTTCCCATTCCAGATAGCCCTCGCACAAATTCACAAACACATCATAACCTTTGTGCTGCAAAGCTTTTAATTGCTTGTAGGTAGTGAGTTTATTCAACAGCACATGATCTACTGTGGCATCTGGTAAGAGATGCGACAAGTTTCTTGGCGGATCATAATATTGATAATCCACCCCGCTTGTAGAATAATCGGGCTGTAAAACGCAGACTTTTAAGGGCATTTCGCTTACAAGAATAACAAATTAATGCATGCATTTTGCATCGGTGCCAGAATGGTTACTTTCGCAGCACCATGGCTGAGTTGATGGATACTATTTTCTTAGATGTACAGGCGGTTCAAAAACATTTGGATAGTATCCACCTGCAATCCATTTCCTTTCAACTTTCGGCAGGTAGCAGACTGGCCATTATTGGCGAATCTGGCTCGGGTAAGAGTAGTTTACTCAAAATAGTTGGTGGCTTATTGGCACCAGATAGTGGCAAAGTGCTGTTTCAGGGTAAGCGTGTAAAAGCACCCGAAGAAGTATTGTTACCAGGCCATCCCGGTATTGCCTATTTATCGCAGCATTTTGAGTTGCGTAATAATTACCGCATGGAAGAACTGCTGGAATATGGCAATAAGCTGAATCCCGGTATGATGGAGAAACTGATTGAACTCTGTCAGATTGGTCATTTGCTGAAAAGAAAGAATGATACACTCTCCGGCGGAGAAAGACAAAGAATTGCATTAGCAAAGCTTTTGCTCACCAAACCATCATTACTCTTATTGGATGAGCCCTTCTCCAATTTAGACATGCAGCACCGACAAACGATACGGGATATTGTCAATGGCATTAGTAAGCAGTTACAGATGACATGCATCATGGTATCGCATGACCCGCTGGATATTCTTCCATGGGCTGATGAGGTGATGATACTTGAAGCAGGAAAACTGATTCAATCAGGCAGTCCAAAGCAAGTGTATCAATTTCCTGTAAACGCCTATGCCGCAGGTTTGCTGGGTGAATACACCGTGGTTAGTGATGCAATGCGTGTATTGTTTCAATTAGATCAACAGCTGTCATATATCAGACCGGAACAGGTAATCCTTACTGAACAAGGCGTTCCGGCCACCTTACTCACTGCACGTTATTGTGGTGGCTATACTGCTTATACTTTTCAAACAACAGCAGGGGCATTATTGATGCACCACACAGATCATACACTACAAGCGGGTAAAACTTATCAGCTCACTATTCAATCGGCATAAGCTGTCAGTAAGCGGATATTATTTGCTGCCAATGTTCTTTGCATGATTTCCTGAATCAAGTCGGTAAAAGATGCTTGCGCAAAGCGCAGGATAGCACCAATGGAAGTATAGTTTTCATCTGCACTTAGTCCGCATTGTGCATTTACTTCCAACACATAACAATTGCCATTTGCATCCATTCGAATGTCTAAGCGTGCATAGCCCTTACCACCAACAGCAACATATGCATCCAGTGTTAATTGCTGTAGCATTTGCTGAAACGATGACGGTGCAGGCGCATACTCATAGAAGTTTTCTTCATTGGGCATGGGCGTTTCGTCTTCATAGATTTCCCACAAACGATCGAAAGACAGAAAACGCTCTTCCTCTGGAAGTGATGCATGAAAGACTCTTTCAATAGCAGGATAAATCAGACAATCATTCGGATGATTCGTATCGCCTACAATAAAAGTGGTAAACTCTCTTCCTTTTACAAATGCTTCAAGGAGCAGACCATCACCTGCCAAATCCCATCCCCGATAGCCTTGAAACATTTGTGTTATCTGGGTTTTGAGTTCGGTAAGGTTGTGCACCACGTTTTTAGTGCCCACACCCATACTGCCACCGGAGATAGCGGGTTTAATAATGAGCGGACTACCCATGGTATCAAAGACGGTATCTATATTATCTGTTGGCTGATGGATGGGCTTCCAAGCTGGCGTGGGCACACCTGCTTGATCAAAAGCCACTTTCATCGGCAGCTTGGACGTGGTGACGCGATAAAAATGTTGATCTGAGCCGGAATAACAAAGTCCGGCCGCTTCCAATGCATCAATTACCGATACACCCGGCACACCATTAATTTCATCGCCATCACAGAGATTGAGCACAAAAGGAAAGAGATCGCCACTTTCTTTTTGAATATCGTTGATGATGGCATGATAGTTCTGCATGGTTACAGGCTGCCAGCGCCAAATCATATTCAGCTCGGTAAAAACCGTTGTATACTCTGCAATGCTTTGGGTAAAATCGTAATAGTAACTGATATTGGGATCTGCTGATTCCAGATGTGGCGCCAATACCCAAACCATACATTGATCTGGGGTAATTGTCACAGGCTTTTGGGTTGATTTTCTTAATGGCGCTCCGAGCACGATTGCTGAATTTTTCGGTTGATATAATCAGTGAGATGATAGCGAATCAATACATCAGCAGGCAAGTGGGCTGCACCTTTGATCTCACCCAAACATTGTTCACTACCACAACGGCAAGAAAAACTTTGCGCCATATCCCACTCAGATGAAGGATAGAAGAAAGTGATCTCTTCGCCTGCAGCAATGGCTTTCAGTGCAATCAATGACATATACGTTGTGTCGAAAAACGCATTGGGAGCACAGCTATGGTTCACGTATTGCAAGTGTGCGGGCGATAAATGAATATGCTCATCATCATCTTTCTGCACGGTTAAATAAGACGGTGTGTGCATGATAGCAGCGGCATGAAACTCAGCGATACAAGCACCTGCATCAATGGCTGATGCAGCATATAATGCACGTTGGCCATTGGCCTGATCTTCCCAAACAGCAGTATTGCCATGGGAGCTGATGATGGTGCGACCTTGTGCGGCCGCTGTTTGGGTTAGCATGTAGTGTATGAATGCACAACAATTTAAATGTTTAATCTGCTTGAATAAAATTTTGATATAGGCTGTTTGCGTAATGTGTATAATTCAGGCTTAACATCACCAATTCGATCAAGCTATTGTCAGCCGAATAAAAAGCATGGGGCCGCCTACGGCGGCCCCGATATATGGAATGGAAGAAAGGGTTCTTTATTAGGCTTTGGACTTATTGCCAGTTACCAGCAGCTCGCTCACCACAACTTCGGTGATATACTTTTTCTCACCCTGCTTATCCGTATAAGTACGATTAACCAGTTTGCCATCTACCGTTACTTCAGTACCCTTTTGCAATAGCTTCTCGGCAATTTCTGCCACTTTACCCCAGGCCACCAGGTTATGCCATTGTGTTTCGGTTACCTTTTCGCCCTTGGCGTTTCTGTAAGATTCATTGGTGGCCAAAGCAAAACGCGCCATTTTCTTGCCACCTTCTGTTGTCTTGATTTCGGGTGCATTACCCAGATTACCTGCCAGTCTTACGCTGTTTTTTAATGTGTTCATGATCGTTAATTTTTACCCTTGCGGATAGTGATGAATGTTGTTATTTCATTCAGCCTGGGCCCTCGGCTGACAACACAAAAATGAGTTTGGCGAAAAGGCTTAGTCGGTATTTAAGCGTTTCTATCCGTGTATAAACGTTTGAAAATTTCAAATCGGTTTAATAAATTGCAATAGCCTCCAGTGAAAGCATTTCTAAATCAGCGAACCATGACTGAAACAAGAAACTGCCTTTCCTGCGGAAGAACCATCAGAGGGCGGGCCGACAAAAAATTCTGCGACGATGGCTGTCGCAATACGTTCAACAACCTGCGTAAACAGCAGGAGGCGAACATCGCCTATATCAAACAGATCAATCAGGTATTACAGAAAAACAGAAAGATCCTGCAGCAATTATTGCCACAGGATCAGTCCATGCAAAAAATTCCCAAAGCCCGGTTGGTATCCATGGGTTTTCATTTTCAATACCACACCCATACCTATACCAACCAAAAAGGCAATACCTATTTCTTTTGTTACGATCAGGGCTGGCTGCCGCTGGATCAGGAATGGTTATTACTGGTGCGCAGAAAAAGCGATCAACAGTAATTACACCACTACCTTACTCCACTTACCTCGGCGGAACCACCACCAAGTGAGTAAAGCAATCAATGTTTCTGCTGCTGGTACGGCAATGAAGGCACCAGTGGGGCCCATCCCACCTGTCTTTGCCAAGAGATAAGCGAATGGTACTTGAAAGCCCCAGAAACAAATCAGGCTAATCCATGTGGGCGACTTTGTATCACCTGCGCCATTCAACGCCTGCATCATCACCATACCAATGCCATAAAAGATATAGCCATAGCCAATGATGCGTAATGCACGCACACCTACTTCTTGCACAGCTGCATCACGCGTGAAAATACCAATGATGGGTTGCGGAAAAAACACAAAGAGTAGCATCACAAAAGCCATAAAGATGGCATTGTACTGCGCAGCCAGAAATACACTTTTCTTCGCACGGTCTGGTCTTTGTGCACCTAGGTTTTGTCCCACCAAAGTAGCTGCTGCATTACTCAAACCCCATGCAGGTAAGATGAAAAAGACCACATTGCGAATCGCGATCTGATATCCTGCCGAAGCAGTTGTGCCACCTGTGGTAGATACAATCCAAGCCAGCACAATCCAACTGCCTGATGTAATGATAAACTGCAAGGTTGCCGGCCAGGCAATACCAATCAGGGAACGAATGAGCTTCATATCAATCTGCAGATATTTCCGCTTAAAGCGAATCATGTGATCGCCTTTAAACAAATGCCAGCATTGATACAACACACCACTTCCTCTACCAATGGTGGTGGCAATGGCTGCGCCTTTTAGTCCCCAACCTTCCCAATCGCCAATGCCATAAATGAAGAGCGGACAAAGCACAATATTCAATCCGCTGGCTAGCCATAAGCTACGCATCGCAATCGCTGCATCACCCGCACCGCGGAAAATACCATTGATGAGAAATAACAATACAATCACTGTAGAACCACCCAACATGATGCGTGTAAAAGATGCACCTTCAGCCATCACTTCCGGTTGCGCGCCCATCATACCCAATAATTCAGGTGCGAAGAAAACACCGATAGCACTGATCACCAATGCGGCTACTACACCTATGATGATAGATTGTACGCCAGCTCTTGCAGCCGCTTCCGGATCTTTTTCGCCGATACGGCGCGATACCATAGCCGTTGCTGCCGTACTTAAACCGATGGCGATGGAATAAATAATGGTGATCATGGATTCTGTTAATCCCACAGTAGCCACGGCTACTTCGGCATTTGGCATATGTCCAACGAAATACATATCTACCACTGCAAACACGCTTTCCAGACTCAGTTCCAGAATCATGGGAATGGCTAAGAGCACAATGGCTTGTCGGATACTACCCGAAGTATAATCATGTTCATCGCCGCGCAGCGACTGACGAACGAGTTGTATAAAATGTTTGATTTTCTGCGTAAGCATACAGTTGTTTTAGTACGTACACGAGCTTGTATACGCAAGGTCAATGAATACAATGTAAACAGGAAATGCAGCGGTGCTGCTAGAGATTTGAAAGGGCTGTTCCGCGCTTGCGGAACATGATTAGTTGTTCATATTCGTAAACTTGAAGCAGTGCAAAACTGCCTGATTTTTCCGGAAGGAGAAAAAAATTTTGGATGAAAGGCGATTACTGAATAAGGTTTACTGTTTATTTTAATTGTAATTCGCTCAGTTTCAGTTGATGTACAATTCTTTGTTTGCCTGGCACATCTTTGATCTCCAGTTGGATGAGCGGATCAGTTTTTTGCCAATCAATGGTCACCATCCCAAAATGATTCTCCATTACGGGACCCTTGATACGATTACGATTGGGCGTAGCAAAATCCCAGGTAGAAGACAATCCACTCGATGTTAAATCATAGATGGGATATAAGCCTGGGTACTGCAGCTTTGATAATTCTGCATAATGTACATCACCAGATAAGAATAACACACCATTGGCTTTTGTTTCTTTAATCAAGTTCAGCATGCGCTCTTGTTCATGCGGGAAATTGGCCCAAGCTTCATAGCCATTGAACTCAATAGAAAACTGTGTACTGGAACCAATGATGCGCAAATCAGCCGGCTTACGCAATTCCTGCTCCAGCCATTTCCATTGTGCTTCACCTAATAAAGTAGAATCCTTGCTGGTATGTGGTGCATAATCTAATTCGTATTTGTAGCGTGGATCATTTTTCACTTCGCCACGATAAGGCAATAGATTATCTCGGAAGGTTCTATTATCAAGGAGAATAATCTGCAATGTTTTGCCATACTGCTGATAATAATACGAAGTATAGATACCCGCTCTTTGTCTGCGTCCAGATGCTGCGGGCTCTTTGAAGAAATCTAAAAAGATTTGCTTAGAAGAATCTTTGTATGGATAATGTCTACCCGCATCGTTACGACCAAAATCATGATCATCCCAAGTAGCAATGATGGGTGTGGATGCACGCAATGCCTTAAAACCCTTGTTGGCAGCTAATTGTCCATACTTGCGACGCATCACCTGCATATCATCCGTATCGGCATAGATATTATCACCCAGAAAAATAAAGAGGTCAGGTTTGTGTTGCAAAATGGTGCGAAACACCGGCAAAGGATGGTCTTCGTGCCCACAGGAACCAAAAGCAATTTTGGATATTGGCTTTTGTGCATATACTGCCTGCACCAACACGAGGAGACAAAATAAAATACGCCTTTGCATACTAGAATTTTTTCCAAGATACGCAAAGGCGCAATTTTTATTGACGGTAGGGCAAATCTTGAAAATTACCGTTCACAATAATATGCGAACGCTGCAGTGGGTCGGTCATACCTTGATTAAAACGCAGATTCACAATTTCACCAGTCATGATTTTGTTCACCGCACTATAACGCAGTGCAACTGTACCAGCTGCCGGCTCCAGACTATATTGTGTAGAACTAGGACTTAACACAATACCCAGTAATGGTCGTACTTGCTGATTGGCTGAAGGGAAGTTGTGAATAGCAGCAATCAATTCATGTGAGCCTGCCTGCTTTCTGGTAAACGTGAATACATACTCTTTACCATCTTCTTGATTCACGCCGGTGATACTCATGAAGGGCAGATCGCCACCACCGTTGTTCACTTTGCTGATATAACTATTCGCCCTTAACTCTACCGCATCTAGTTGCACACTGGTTGAGCTACCATTTAAAAAATGAGTAGTGATGGTTAAAGTTGCTTTCGGATCAGGCACAAAGGGAACAGGTTTGGTACATGCTGTTAATAAACAAACAACACCAATACATACACTTAAAAAACTACGCATCATACTTTTTTTGCAACGAAAATGCGTGTGCAGGAAAAAACACAAAAGCCAAAATCCCGCATCGGTTATTGTACATGATTATTGGTAAGAAAATATGTGATGCCCTATCACATATTTTTTAGAAAACTATGCCCAGTTTCAGAGAAGCTTCTGGATTCAATAAGGGCAAAGTATAGCGAGAACTGCCTACCAGTATGTTTTTATCACCAGCAATACGAAGACTAAGGCCCGCCCATGGCGAGAGATAGTATCGTTTGCCAAAACGATAGTGATAACCTGCGCTTCCATTCAAAAGATAGTTGCTGAAACTAGCAGCAACGCCTGAGTTTTTTTCCTGAATGCTGCTATTCCACAAAACTGCACCACCGCCTATCCAGAAGCCGGTCCAATCTGGCTTGAAAAAATAATCCGCCACCAAAGCATATGCATGAATGCGATGTTTGGTGAAACCCTTGGTGGTAGTGATATCTGGTTTGCGCACATCTGCCGTGAGCAGTCTAATGCGGGTTTGATTTTTACCCACCCATCCTGCAGCAAAATAGCCGCCTAGTGCATAAGGCAATACATCCAACTCAGCACCACCCTGCCAGCGATGCTTTGCACTATCCTGTGCCGACAATTGCGAAGCAATTGCACAAAAGAGGAGTACCCATATTATTTTCATGACAGCAAACTAATTGGTTTTCGCATCGCATACCATGATTTTCGTCAGCCATTTCAGTGGATGATCTTAACCATTGCCTATCTTCATACAAACCCTTGACGATGAAAAAGTCCCTATTCGCTTTGTGCTTATTGCTGAATTTTTGTGCGTATGCGCAATTGAGCAGTCAAGAACAGCAGTTGATTACACTAATCCAACAACAAATGCCGCAGACCATTGATCTGCTGAAAGCATCAGTAAATATCAATAGTGGCACATTCCATATCAAGGGCGTAAAAGCTGTAGGCGAATTGTATGCAAAAGAATTAAGGGCTTTGGGTTTTACGGTAGAGTGGATTGCAATGCCTGATTCGTTGAAGCGCGCAGGACATCTGGTTGCCTACAGAAAGGGTAAAAAAGGTAAAAAGCTTTTCCTGATTGGTCATTTAGACACCGTATTTGAACCAGACATGCCGGCCAATCCCTTTACTATGTTGAACGACAGTACTGCAACTGGTCAGGGTGTGAATGATATGAAGGGCGGAGATGTACTCATCATTGCTGCATTGAAAGCCATGCATCAATTGCGTATGCTGGATGAAACAAATATCACGGTGTACATGACTGGTGATGAAGAAAATGCAGCTCATCCCAGAGAAATCTCCAGAGGCGATTTCATCGCGCGCGCAAAAGAACACGATATTGCTTTGGCTTTTGAAACAGCTACCAATCTCAATACGGTTGCTACAGCACGCCGTGGCGCTAGCGGTTGGCATTTGGAAGTAGAAGGCAGACAAGCGCATTCTTCCGGTGTTTTTGGTACTGCGGGTTATGGGGCTATTTATGAAGCTGCACGTATTGTGAACAGCTTTCGCGAAACACTGAGTAAGGAACAATACCTCACATTCAATCCGGGTTTATTCATGGGTGGTTCTGAATTAAACTATCAGGAGACTGCTCAAAGTGGTACGGTATCGGGCAAGACCAATATCATTTCTCCTAAAACAGTTGTGATTGGTGATTTACGCTTTATCTCTGAAACGCAAAAAGAAAATGCGCGCAATACCATGCGACAGATTGTTGGTCAATCACTACCGGGTACAAAAGCCAGTATTCAATTCAGTGATGGTATTCCTGCCATGTCGCCCACAGAAGGTAACGCAAAACTCGCTGTTCAATTAAGTGCAGTCAGCGAAGCCATGGGTTTGGGTAAAGTGAATCCGGGTAATCCAGGCAGCAGGGGCGCTGGCGATATTTCTTATGTAGCACAGTATGTAGATTGTTTGGATGGATTGGGCGCTTCGGGCCGAGGCGCACATGCACCAGGTGAAACCATTAACCTGAAAGAGTACCCATTGTTGATTCAAAGAACGGCTGTGTTCTTGTATAGATTAACTAGATAAAATATATAGCTTAATAAAGCATGGTGTATAATACTGGATATACCGATCTTGTTTTTTTAGAAGCTGAACAAGCATTCTTTTTACAGCTTGCCCAACAAGTATTGAGGGGTGTTACTGAACCCAGACCAGGACCTGAAGAAATCATGCGCCGCATGGAATGGGAGCCAGATTTCGCAGGTGCTTATTTGATTTTTACTGCATTGCTGAAGCAGGAGCTATATTATGCCCATTACATCAAATGGAATTAATGTAAACATTTAAAATACCTGTTTATAGGTAGATCACTACTAATGATTAGGCTATCAATTAGTTAGCATTGATACTACTTGTATAAAACCGTTTTCAGCATCATTCAACAAGATTAAAATTTTCAAAAACTGCTTTGTGTACCGATTATTTGCGGAACTTAAAGGAAACCAAAACAAAGCACATGAAAACAACACTCGCTGTATTAGCGCTGATCAGCTTTATTGCCTGTAATCAGCCCGCAACAGAAAAAGCAGCAACAAGTACAGAAGATGATGCTGTTACACTGCCTGCAAAAATCATGTACGAAGGAAAAGCAGCAATAGGCAATATGGCCAATCTTGCTACGGTTATGCATTGGAACAAATTTATGATTGCTGGCCAGGTAGACAGTGCCGGCACACTGATTGCTGATACACTCACCACAACACTTGGCGATGGAAAAAGTATGACACTTGTTCACGACTCAGCAATTGCCATGTTGAAACAATGGAGGGGAACAATGGATAGCGCGAATCAAGTCTATGGCGCAGCATTTCCTGTAGATAATACCACCAAGGGAGATGAATGGGTATTACAGTGGACAACAGAAACCTATCACCTCAAAACTGGTAAAACAGAAAAATATTCTCTGTTTGAGAGCTATCGTATGAAAGATGGCAAAATCAGGGAAATTTCTCAGTTCGCTAGACCTGTTGTACAATAGGTATCTTCAGAAACAAACTATACAACAAAGCCCTTTCAGATGAAAGGGCTTTTCTTTTGGGGAAAATACCCGAGTCAGGGTATCTAGCGCAAAAAACAAGGGTATAGCTTCGCTGTAAACAAACTGCCGAGTATCTTTAAGCACTTGATTAACCCTTTGCCTCATGAGACTTTTCTTGGTGCTGCCCTTACTATTGTCTATTGCATACGCACAAAACGCAACTAAGATTGCTTCGCTGAAAGAGCAGCTGAATACAGCCCGTATAGATACTGCGCGAATTAATTTACTCAATCGTATTGCGAATGCCTATGCACAGGGCGATTCAGCCAATGCATATCAATACAGCCTGCAAGCCATCAGCTTAGCCAATAAGCTCAACTATAAAATAGGTTTGGCTGATGCATGGTTGGCACAGGGCACAGCGCAGCAGTTTCGCAATCACCTGCAACAAGCTTTGCAGCTGTTTCAGCAAGCAGGTGACATCTATCTCCAACAAAAGAAAGAAGACGATTACGCCAACACGGTAGATCAGATTGGTAAGATTTATTATTTACAATCAAAGTATCAGGAAGCACTGAACAATTATGAAAAAGCGGAGAAGTTGTATCAGAAAAGAAATAACCTCGCCGGCCTAGGTACGGTGTACAGTAATATGTCGATCGCTTATCAGGACAAAGGCGAGAAAGACAAAGCCATCACCTATATGCTAGATGCTTTGCGCATCAGTGAGCAGCGTAACGACAAGAATGTAGGTGTGATTGAAAATAATTTAGGTAAACTGTTTTTTGAGATTCGCAATTATCCGGAAGCGAAGAATTATCTCAACAGAAGTATCCGCTCCTGCCTGGCAGAAGGCAATTATATCGATGCAGGAAAAGCACAGCTGAATATGGCCAATGTCTTTATTACGGAAGTGGATTACACAAAGGGCATTGAGTATTTAGATGCAGCCAGAACCAGTTTTGAAAAGGGTAATTTCAAAAGAGGTGTACAAGCTTGTGCCAATAATATCGGTGCGCTCTATATCCGTCAGGGTAAATATGAACAAGCTATTCCACCACTACAACAAGCATTAGGCATTGCTAGAGAAAGTAAAAGCTATTCCGGCGTAGCACTCATTGAACAGAATATCGGCTATGCTTATACCCTGATGGGAAAATATGCACCTGCTTTGGAATGGCTGAATAAAGCAGAAGAAACCGCTAAGCTAGGTACGGATCAATATACATTTGGAGAGATCTACCTGCATCGCTCCCAATTGGATTCTGCGTTGGGCAATTATCAAAGTGCTTATTTCTACAAATCTAAATACCAACAGATCAGCGATAAATTATTGAATGAAAAAGTAGCGCGTCAGGTAAACGAGCTACAAACCAAATACGATACGGAAAAGAAAGCCCATCAAATTGAATTGTTGAGTAAGGATAATTCCATCAAAGCGCTATTGATTGATCAACAGCAATTATCGCTTACTAAAAACGCTTTGCAATTAAGCGAAGCAAATCTAACTATTACCAAAAACGAACTTGACCTGAACAAGCAGCGAGAAATCATTCTGCAACAACAACTGGATTCAGCCACCAAGGCCAAGCAGATTACTGAACTCGATAAACAAAATCGCATCAAAGCGCTGGAGCTGGAAAAACAAGAACTGGAAATCGCCAGAAAGAATACCATTCTTTTTGTTGTGGTTGCGCTTTCGGCCATGGGTGCTTTACTCGCTTATTCCTTCCATCGCAGAAAACAATTGAAGCAAGCAGCGGCCATGCAAGAAGCTTTGCGTAGAAAAGAAGACCTGGCAACCAAGGCTGTACTGGAAGCAGAAGAAAACGAACGCAAGCGTATTGCTTCAGATTTGCATGATGGTGTTGGTCAGATGATGAGTGCTGCCAAGATGAATCTCTCTGCCATGGAAAGTGAATTATCCTTCAATGATCCTGCACAGAAAGCGGCTTTCGATAAAGTACTGGCCTTAATTGATGATAGCTGTAAAGAAGTGCGCAGCGTATCGCACAATATGATGCCCAATGCCTTGCTGAAAAATGGTTTGGCTGCCGCTGTGCGGGAATTCATCAATCAGATTGATGCCCGCGTGTTGAAAGTGAATTTATATACAGAAGGTTTACAAGAACACTTGGATAAAAACACCGAAGCCGTTTTATACCGGGTAATTCAGGAATGCGTGAATAATGTGATCAAACATGCTGGCGCGAATCAATTGGATATTTCTATTATCCGAGATGCTGATGGTATTGCCGCAACCATTGAAGACAATGGCAAGGGCTTTGATCTGAATGATGCCAATAAACGAAACGGTATCGGACTAAAAAATATTCAGACGCGTATTAGCTATCTCAAAGGCACAGTGGAATGGGATGCGGCTCCCGGCAGAGGCACTTTGATTGCTATTCATGTACCGGCAGCAGCATAAATACCATGAAATGGGTATTGCCTGTACGCCTAGTTGCAAATACTTTTACAGCACATCCTTGGAAGATTCCGGAGAAGGTCGTCGTCGGGGGGCAGGCTTATCCGGATCTTTCAGGATGACTATTCACCGCTCGTGTGGGTTTTGTATATTCGGTGCGGCAATTAACCCCGATGAGCAGGAAAACAATCAGCGTGGCCATAACAGACGATCACCAGATCGTAATTGACGGTATCACCGCACTTTTACAAGGTCACCCCCATATTCGCATTGCACATATTGCTACATCCGGCAAGACCATGCTGGAACTGCTGAAAAATGCACCGGTCGATGTCTTACTCACCGATATCATGATGCCTGAGATGACGGGACAAGAATTAGCCAAAGCAGTTAAACAAGCATTTCCTGAAACCAGAATACTGGCTTTGAGCATGAGTGGCCAGGGCGATATCGTAAACGAGATGATCAATGAAGCAGATATTGCTGGTTATGTGTTGAAGAATATCAGCAAGCAAGATTTGATTGCCGCCATTGAAAAAGTTGCATCCGGTGGTATTTATTTCAGTGAGGAAGTATTGAATGAGCTGGCGCGATTTGATCAGGTAGCGAAAGAAAACGAGACAGCACAATTAACTGCTCGAGAGATTGAGATCATCCGACTGATTGAAAAAGAACTATCGAACAAAGCCATCGCAGAAAAATTATTCATCAGCGAACGAACTGTTGAAACACATCGCAAGAATATTTTCCGCAAGACCAATGCAAGTAGTGTCTTGGGCTTGATTAAATACGCTTATCAGCACAAACTCATTTAGACTTACCTAGTACATCCAGATACTGCGTAATATAGTCTTGCAGGTATTTTCTTTTATACTGCATGATAAATCGCGGATGTGGTAACACATCAATCTCCTGAAACCATTGGTATTGGTCGTTCAAATCTGAGAGATAGCGCGTTAGGATGACCCATTACCTTATTACAATAAAACTACTGCATTTAAAGGTATTTTGGCATGTAGCGATGATTACTCCCCCTGTACACCAATTTGCCCCAGATATCTTTTGTATGCGGCATCAATCGTTTTATTCATTTTCTTGACGCGACTATTTATAAAAAAAGCAATTAGTATCATCGGAATTCCAACAAAAACACCAATAATGGTAAGGCTAATAAGAATACCGCCGCTGAGAAGCCCCCAAAACATAAACTTACCCAGCTTAGCTTGTGCGCTGATACCTTTTGCCGCAGTTGCCAAAACATCTGGGTCCTTGGAGTTAGTCATTTTAAGAATACCAATAACGGTCTGTTCATCAATTGAAAAAAACATATAGATTTAGTTTAAAGGTGAAATGTTGCCAGCCATTGAAATAATTTATTTTGATTACTAATTCTACTATTGCTTAGTAACCTTAATAATACTTAAACCAAGCATACTTTCTTCGTAGCCAACTCGATCATTTTTACAACTCCTTACACAAAATTTATTTACAAAATTTTCCTATCACTTTACCTCCGTCAATGCACCCGTTTGAATCAATGGTTAATATTTGATTTCCTTTTTCGGTAATAAATTTTAATTCTTTGCCCTTTAGCTCGTAACTCACTTCTGTACTCATACCCATAGAAGTTATTTTTGCTTTTGAGCTAGAAACAAACTCAATCCGATCTATCACTTCTCCCAATCCACTATTCTTGGAAGGTTTGTAAACTCCTGATAAGCCAGATGAGCAGGAGATAATACTTGTAGCAATCATTGCTAATAACAAGAATGACGTTTTTTTCATTTTAAAATTTTTATGTGGTAAGTAATTTTTATAGACCAGAAAATGCACTTTCTTTCTTTAGCAATACGAAGTAACCATCACTATTCATATACCCTTCGCGAAAGATTTTTTTACCCTGATTATCACTTACATTCATTACAGCATAAATTAATTTAGCGATAGGGTCTTTATATAGCGCTTGCACTTGTTTTTCGATATCTTGGAAGCTTCTGGATGAATAATTAAAATCTCCAATAAATGCTTTTTTCTCAACATAGTCATAAACACCCTCTAAGTCTGGATAGCCAGATTTAGAAAATGATAAGAATATTCTTAGCTGCTGGTCGCCAAAATCTTCATGACCAAGCTCTACTCTTTCGTAGTTACCAAGTTTAATAGGATTAATCCCGATAGACTTAAAAAAATCAGTAAACGAAATGGTTTGCAAAGATGTATTTAACAGAAAACTGTTATCTACTGTATAGTCAACTCCGTTTATTCTTTTTGTGCTTCGTTTTCTTTTATTAACACTCCAAGGGCCTATAAAAGGAGTAACCTTATTATTCCCTTTATATAAAATTTGACCAGCACTATCAATTATAGCGTTTATAAATTTATCCTCGCCCACGCTCCAGTCGAAAGTCCCCCCTGCAGGTTCTTCCCATTCAGACCATGTATCAGTATTTGCGATTATTGTATATCCATACTTAAAAGGTTTAGGCTTGAACTGTAGCGTGGGTTCAATAATTATTTTTCCTTGCTTATCTATTACCCCATATCGGGTGTTATTGTATGGATCAACTTTCGAAAAAACAGCCCTTCCGTTTGTGAAAGGGTCTATATTATAGAATCCTTCTGTCTTATTTACAGTTAGTGAGGTTAGATTAACTAGGTTACAAATATTCCTTTTATCAATTTCTTGCCAAAAAACAAACATACTATCACTAACAGATTCGTCTAAACTATAACGAGCATTTTTAGGCAAAAGAATTTTTATTACGTTTCCTGCTTGATCTATAATGTCTACATCACTTGATAATCCCCTTGTATATATTGCAAAATCTGTAATAATAACATGCTTTCCATCAGCTGATATACTTTTTGTAAATTTCCCTGCAGGGTAATTTTGAGGATTAACAACGACCTTGCCAGAAGCATTTATTATGTACTCTAATTCAGCTCCGTTTGGAGCTTTATTAATAGCTTTAAAGAAGCCACTCCCCAGATAATTATTCAATATAGATATGCCCATATACTGACCATATGGAACTATAAAGTTTCCAGAAGAATCAATTAATGCAAACTGGAGTCCCTTTTTTATAATGGCTGCACCACCACTGAAAGGATATAACAAATCGCAATCAATATATTTAGCATTAGGGTGAATGGCCCCAGCCATTCTTGTTGTAACAGAACCAATTGATGCTTCTTGCGTCTCTTTATTCTTTTTCTTTTTAAACAACCCTCCAATATTTCCAATAAGATTAGCAGCAGTTTCAATTTTATCTTGTGTTGTGCTTTTCTGCCCTTCACTAAATTGAGGTATTGTTAACAATAGAAACCACACGAATTTATAGATACCTTTTTGCATAGTTTTCAACGATTTAATTAGAAGGTTGCTTCATATTGTTTATGCGCAGCATCCACATTTACCCATTTTAAAATAGTAGGATAAGGCTTCTTTGCATTTTCATATTGCGTTTTATTCCATACTGCTAAGCTCCCTGGAATTGGTGCTTTGCTATTTATCCACTTAAAATCATCAGCAAAACACAATTCAGGAAATTGACTTTTACTGTTTTGATTAATTCTTATTTCATATGCAGCTGTTTCGTAAACAAGTTTATATCTGCTGTTTATTTTATCGAATACATAAACAATAGGAGGACTATTTTTCCCGGTTAGCATTTCGCAGATCAGCATTATATAGATTTCTTCTACTTTATCTTTATTAATATCAGTGACAAATACTTTTAACTCGAAAGATGGACTGAAATCATCCTCTTGCACACTAACATTTCCAGCCTCTTTATGATTTTCCAGATTAATCACCAACTCTTCCTTTTTTGAATCATATTCAATAAGTGCGAGCTGATTAGCAATATCGTTTTTGTCTATTGCAGATAATTTTGTTTTAACATTTGCAAAAACTGCTTGTCCCTTTTTTGAAGGTGCATTCGTTTTTGCATCTGAAAACAATTTTGGATTGCCGTTTCTTAAATCCAATATGATTGTTGTATCATTTTTCCCTTTTGCACTAAAGGCCATCAATTTTGAGGAAACTAATAAGCCAACTAAAATCAGTATTACCCAAATATTTCTTTTCATACTTAATATGATTATAGGCTTGTTATCGATTGTATTAGCTAACTTATTTGAATTGATTTCCTATAAAAAGTTCAATTTATTATTCGCCAGTGTTCATTTATTATTTGTATGATTATAAAAAGCTTTCCAACCGCGTAATATGTTTAATAAAGGCCTCTCTCTTACGGCTGGCTACTTCCAGTTTAGTATCATCAACCATAATTACAGACCCGCCCTTGCCCTTTTTAAATAATTTGAGCCAAAGAATATTAATGAGGTATGATTGATGAATGCGGAAGAAAAGGGGGTGCTTGAGCTGTTTCTCAAAATCACCGAGAGTTTTAGAGATAACCAGCTTTTGTTTATCGAATAACCAAATATGGGTATAGTTAATAGCGCTGGAGCAGTAAATAATGTCGGCCGTATTTACCAAGCGTATTTCTTCAGCAGTTTGTATGGTAATCATTTGTTTAGATAACAACCTGCTTAATTGCGTAATTTGTAGCTGTTGGTATTGACTACTGATTAACTTATTGGTTTCCAGCATATAAGCAGTGATAAAATTTTCCTACTACACAGTAGGTTTTTTATTTATATCTAAGCTAACTTAGAGTAATCCCCCTAACACGAATAGTGCCGTTTATTATTTGGAATAACTGATTTATTATTTGGAATAACTGATTTATTATTTGATACTTATTATACTGAGTAGCTTTAAATTCGGAAAATGCTTGGAATCTAATAAGTAGTATTTTTTGTTCATGTTTCTTAAACTACTTAAATCATGATTAGAGGTGCTTTGTTTTTTGTTTTACTCTTTGCAAGTTTTTTGCTTACTGCACAAAATTTTGACTATAAAAAGCATCCGTTTTACAATATTTACGAGAACAAGTTGCTACCAGATTCTCAAAGAGTTATCGGAATTATAAATTTAGCTAGTCAACATAGAATGTTTTCAATTATTGATACTCCAATCAAGCTCACCTATATAGGATTGGAAATGTCGGAAAAGATAGGTTATATAAGAGGTGTCGCTTCAGCATACCGCCAGCTAGGTACAATGTATACAATCAAAGGTGATATGTTGAAAGCGCTTGAGACATCGCTTAAAGCTCTTAGCTATGTCGATCTCTTAAAAAAGAAGTATGCAGCAAACAGAATCCAAATCTTTTATGTAAGCTTACTAGGACAGCTTACCGGAGTTTATAATCGTCTTAATCTTCCGCTAAAAGCTGACTCTGTTGGTAAGCTTAGTATTAAGTTAGCTGACGAGTTGACTGATAAAGAAGTTCAGGCTGTATGTCATAATAATTATGGTTCATTTATTATGGACCATGCAATCGATTATCAGCGTGCTTTACATGAGTTTAAAATTGTGGCATCGATTCAATTAAATTTGGGATACACATCGTTAGCTGATATTGCACTTTATAACCAATCGGTACTTTACAATCGCTTAAATAAGTTCGACTCAGCTCTCCAAATACTAAGGAAGCTAGAAAAGAGTTCTTCATATAAAACAGATCAAACCCAGCGTTTGGAAGTGAACTCCAGTTTAGCAGATGTTTATTTTCACATGGAAGATTTTGATTCCGCTGAAAAAAAATATCTGGAATTAGCTAACGACGCAAGTAAAAGTGGAATTCTTATACGCCAGAAAGAGGCTTTTGAGAAATTATATATGATATATGAAAGGAAAAATGATTTTCCAACGGCGTATGATTATTATAAGCGATTCATAAAGATTCGTGACAGTATTGATAATCTCGACAAACGAGTCGAAGTTACAAGGGCTGAACTCAAGTTCGAATCTGAGAAAAAAGCTGCAGTGGATAAGGAAATAATTAATAGGCTTAAACTTGCTGCATTACTTAAAGAGCAAAAAACGAAAATTGCTTTAAATAAAGAGAAGATAAAGTACATATCGCTTGAATTGTACAGTGCAAGAAAAAGTTTTGAGAGCCAAAAATTAGTTTTACAGGAAAGGCAAAAAAAGGAGCAAATTATTCAAGCATCAGAAAAAAATAAGATGTTGCTACAGCAAGAGATTACAAATACTGAGCTAAAGAGAAAGTACACAATAATTTTTTCAGCATTACTTTTATTATTGTTGCTTGTAATTTTTTATTTTCTTAGAAAAAAACAGTCATTAGAAAGTACAACTAAAGAGCAGGTATTAAAATCTGCAGTGATTGAGAATCAGATGAAAACACTGAAGTTGCAACTTAACCCGCACTTTTTATTTAATTCACTTAATTCTATTTCAGATTACATTCAGAAGAACAATATTCAAGGTGCAGACGAATACCTTACAAAGTTTGCAAAATTAATGAGATCTACTCTCGAGAGCTCTGAGGAAAAAGAAATCCTATTGAGCGAAGAATTAGCTATGATTGAACTATATATTCAGCTTGAAGCAAAGAGATTAGGTAATAAAGTAACTTACCATTTGTCTGTTCAAGATAGCATTGATGTATCAGGATTATTAGTTTCACCTTTGATATTACAGCCATTGGTGGAAAATAGTATCTGGCATGGGCTAGCTAAGAAAGAAGGTGAAGGGTTAATTTCTATACATGTAAAGAAAGAGGATAACATGCTGATTATTTTTGTTGATGATAATGGTGTTGGCAGAAAAGCCGCCGTAAATAACCCTACTAATCATAAATCATTTGGGTTAGGACTCACGAGAGAGCGAATTGAATTATTAAATAAAGTAAATAATACCAACGCTCGTTTAGAAATCATTGATATGACGGAAGGAACTAGAGTTGCTTTGTATTTACCATTATTAAGGGCCTAATATGATTAAAGCTATCATAGTTGACGATGAGCAACACTGTACTGATCGTTTAAAGATTTTATTAGAAAAACATTATAATACATCCATTCAACTAATTGGAGAGGCTAGTTCTGTCGAAACAGCTAAAACACTTATTAATAATAACCCCCCTGATTTAATTTTCCTGGATATCCAAATACATGATCAAACCGGATTTGATTTACTTAATAATTACTCATCAATTCCTTTCTATGTAATCTTTACAACCGCTTATGAACAATATGCAATCAAGGCATTTAAGTTCAGTGCCATTGATTATTTGCTGAAACCTATAGATATTGATGATTTAAATGCCGCTATAAACAAAGTTGCTACTAACATTCAGCAAAATGATTATAAATTAAAATTTGATCTGCTATACGCCAATTTTCATCAATTAGGCTTACAGGAAAAAAAGATTGCAGTACCAACAATTTCAGGAATAGAATTTATTCTCATTTCTTCAATAATCAGGTGCGAAAGTAATATAAATTATACCACCTTGCATTTAACCGGAAAAGCAAAATTGGTAGTAGCTAAAACTTTAAAAGAGTTCGAAGAACTGCTGACAGAATATAATTTTTATAGAGTGCATAACTCCCATCTAATTAATCTTTCGTTTGTTAAAGCATATAATAAAGGAAAAGGCGGTTCAGTTCTATTAACAGACGGCACAGAGATAGAAGTATCTTTCAGAAGAAAGGATGGTTTTTTGAATATTATAAAGCATCTCTGATAAATTATCTTAAGAAAGTGCTAGATTCTTTGTATCCCAAAGGAGATACAGCACTTCCACACCTTTAGGCAAACGCTCCGGTACCCGAAGATTCATGTAGAATGCAAGTATTTGTTCGGATAGATATTCACTCATCGCATCAACGCTACAGTTGCTGCCAGATAACCAAATGCACTCCACTGACTGCTTTGCAGTACAGTTTGCCAAACCGCTTTGGCAAAATCTGTTTGTCCGCTTAGCCAGCAGTACTCACCCAAACCATAGCCATAAGAAACCAGGCTCAGTTCCTTTTTTTGTTCCAGCATATCGGCAGGATCTTTGATCAAAGGCTTTTGCTGAAAGAGTTGCAGCAGTGCATAGTAATCCTCATTCTCTATGAGGGGCATATTGGGTTTGATGGTATTGAGCAGTTTGGCTGCTGCTTTGTCTTTCTGCTGATGTCGCAATGTGAGGTATTGCCAATAAGCAGTAGCCACATACATATCCGGATTCTTAGACAGTTTTAAACTTTGCTGATACGCTTTCTCTGCAGCCGCATAATTTTTTTGCAGGTAATGCGCTAATCCCAAATGATAATAAATATTGGTTTGTAAAGTGCTAGTAGGAATATTCTGTGCGTTGGGCAAGCCATCCGGCTCAACTTCATCGGGTTTACCCTTGACTAGTTTAGCAGCAGCTTCAAAATCCACAATAGCTTTATCTATGCAACGCAGGCTGAGGTAGCGATGACCGCGATGTCGCAACATGCGCGCATCTTTAGGAAAGCGTTCAATCCCTTTGGTAAAAACAGCAATCGCTTCCTGGTAGCGACCAACATAAGCCAGTCTTCTGCCTAACCAAATCAGCTTATCTGCATTGGTGCTGTCTTGCAGGTACTGTTTGCGCGCTGTATCTAATTTAGCCAGCAGGGTTTTATTATTCGACCGAAGCGATGCAGGCGCATCATTTGCGCAAGTGAGTTGCGCTTGTACAAAACAACTACTCACAATAAGCAGTAAAACAAAACTGATTTTAATAAACATGGGCTTGTGCATGAGACAACAATAATTGCCTCATCAAATTACACAATTATCCCAAGTGCCACTTAACCCTGTCTAGCAAAATAGTGCTTGTTGACAGTTGGACAACTCAGTCGGCTGGATGTACAAGAAGCAAATAACAATGCAACCAATACAACAAATACTAACTTTTTCATGCTTGTGGTTTTTGATGGTATTGAACAATCAAATTTCCCGCTTCTATCAAGGGTTTATTGTGGTTGATTGCCCAATTGCTTGTAGTAAGATTACTGCATGCAAAAAAGCAATTTCTCCGCAGTGCGAATTCATACAAAAGGTTGATTTTCTGATTGTTGTGCATGAAAAAAGGGGCTTTGCGCCCCTGTGTCAAAAGTCCATCCTGTGAAAACATATTGTGTGCACATCAATTATTTGTGCCTTACTGCTGCATACAAAGTAATACACCTAGATACAAGAAGTCCTCATACAAAAGGATGATTTTGCATGAGGACCCAGTAATCCTTATTATTCAAGCTCAGCTGATCTGTATTGTTTCTGTATACACTTGACCAAATCGATCGGTTGCTTTTACAATAATCTGTTTGGCATCAGCCGAAGGCTTGGCAAAGAACAAATGATCTGTCAACATCGGCTCAACAAACTTATGCTTCACCGGAAGTTCCGGCCCTGCATACAATTCAATTGCCCAAGGATCTTTTGCTGCACGTTGTTGCATCGGCCCCTTGGCCACACCATCTTCCCACCACTCTACTTTCCATGCTTTATCCCAGTTCCATACATTGGCAACAATCTCTTCAGGCGCTTCTTTTAAACGTCCCTTTGCATACACACGCAATTGATGGTCTTTTGATTTACCAGTTGGTTTATAGTACCAGGTAATATTGCTACCATTTACTTCATACACACCATAGCCCATGGGTGTTCCATCGCCACAAATAGGACCCGTCCACCAAGCACCACAGACCGTTCCATGATTGTGCTCCATCATATTGGCCTCTTCCCAGGTTTCATTGAAATGCGTGTGGCCCGACATGATATGCACTTTATACTTTGCCAATAAATTGTACAACTGCTTTCTGTTGGTAACCACAGCACCCATATCTTCTTCGCGCTTTGCTCTTTTGGCTGCGCCGGTATTGGTGGGAATATGCAAGCTCAGCACCACCGTAGTTCCCGGCTTCACTTGCTGCAGATCCTGCTCCAGCCAGCGCAATTGTTGTTCTGTGATATAACCGATGTATTTCTTCGCATTACCAACAAAGAACACATCATCCAGCACCACATAATGTATTTGCCCACGATTGAAGGAATAATACGTTGGACCAAATTCTTGCTTAAAGGTTTTAGCAGAAGTATCATCCGTGCGGGTATCGGTATCCATATCATGGTTACCAATCACATTAAAGAATGTAACTCCTGTTGCTGCAATCGCTTCTTTATAGTCTTTGAAATATTCAAACTTATCCCAAACCAGATCACCACATCCAATACCATGAAACAAACTACCTGCAGGATAACCCGCCACCAGATTCTTGAGATCAGGCGCGGTGGTGGCTTTCAGCTGATCACAATCTGATTGCGAAATCATCTGTGTATCTGCCCAAACCACAAAATGATGTTTGGTATCATCCACTGCTAATTTTTCCAAAGCAAAATCTGCAGTTGTGATGCCCTCACTCAAAGCCCGGTAAAATAGTGCAACCAGATTTTGTTGTGGAAAATGATAACCTGCAGGCGTGCTGATATACACAAACTCCGCCTGTTGATGCGCTTCCAGCGCGTATCGCCCACGTGCATCTGTTACTACAACAGTGAACCCGTCTGTAACTGCTACACCAGCAATGCCTTTGCCATTCTCGTGTACGCGTCCGCTGATTTTTCTTTGACTACTCGCTGTAATCTGTGCCTGGCCAAGCGCGGGCACACCAAATAAAAATGCACTAAGGCTGAAGTTCTTTAGAAAAACTCTTCTTTTCATATGGGGGTTGATTAGGGTTTCTGCAATTTAACCTGAACAAGCAGGTGAATAGATTATTTCATTGTTAGCAATGGCAGATTGAATGTACTGAATTCTGGTTGGTGCTTTGTGGTTTTTAGTTTTCACCACCAAGTCGCAAAGTGGAATCTCCCAGTCTTTGGTCTTTAGACTTTGGCCTTTGGTGTTATGTCTGATAACAATTAGCAATTGTCTGTTGTATAGTTGAAGTATCTCATAAGCCAGATACTATCTTCTTTTTGCTAACATTTCACCGCGGAGCAGCAGAGGGCGCGGAGGCTACGCAGAGCTACTTCAAGACACACTCTGCGCCAACTCTGTTGACGCTGCCCCTCTGCGGTAAAATCTTCTCGAGAAATTTCAAATGGTCTTCCTCGCGAAACCTTGCACCTTAGCGCTTGTCTAAACTACACTGATGCTTTGTTTAGCAGGCCACCGAAGCTTGGTGGTTTACCATCCATAGCTTTAGCGAAGGATGGAGGTGGGCCTTTGCGGTTAAGCAAAAAATCCGCATTAGCTAAAAATTGCAAGCAGTTGTATCATCGCAGATGCATCCAAGCACTAATCAATCCACTCACCTAAATGATTCACTGCTTTTAAATGAAATGGATCTACCGTTGCATCCAGGAGCTTGGCCATCTGTATTCTCGTAATCGCATTTTGTCCCTGCCAAACACCAAAGCCCCAGTCGGACCAAGCTTTGATTAATTGCTGTTGTAATTGCGCATCATCCACAAAATGCCAAGCACTATTGCGCGTTTGTTTGAGGTGCTTTACAGCAATGATTTTCACAATCGACAACGCGTCATTACAAGTCAGGTATTCGCCCTGCGATACAGCAATATTGCCTGTAAATGGTTTGAGGTATTCTAGTATACGTTGTGCATGCACCAGTGAATCCGGATATAACCAGGTTTGATTAGCCCAAGCATTGGGAATGCCCTTCCCACGCAGAATTCCCGTTACACCTATTCTTTGCGCAGCGGCAAAATGCGGATGATCGGGCTTGATATCATAGAAGGGCAACAAATATGCTTTTGCTTTAATAAGTGCCTCCTGCACATCGCGCACAGCAACACCGGCTGCATCTTTTTGCTGTTTCACCGCCAATGCGGCCAATACACCCGCCGCCTGACCAGTTAACAAGACACATGGCTGTAACCTGGTAGCACCATTTACTGCATTACTTACACTGATGCCTTTCTCCGCTACAATTAAACCCTTTACACCTTCAGGAATTAATGCACCAAGTGGCACACTAAACGATGGCACAGGATAAAAAGACAAATGTTGTGGCGCATCCGGATTTTTCCGGTGATGCTGATCAACAGGATAATCGCCTACAGAAACAGCAGTTCTATACAAAGCTTTGCCGCCATAAGGATCGGCTAATTCGTTTAAGGTAAATCGTATTTGTCCCTTAACTCGCCTACCCTCCCGATGATAGGGTATTAGTGCCAATCTATCTTTTGTAGGAAACTCATCATCAGCCAAACCGAGATGCTTATAACCAAGTGTATGCTGAATGAAATAGATAAACCGCAGGGTTTGTTGTTTGGCGGCATCCAGCATTCGCTCACGCGCCGTATCCTGCACATGAATCAAATTCAGGTAATAGTCATTACCATAAGCAGGCCAATTAAGCATGTACTTTTTATTTGGCAGCTTTCCGTAATTCAACATCTTAGCTGCATCCCAGCTTGGTTTTACACGAGTTGTGTTTTGATAATAATCCGTACAAGCACCATCAAACTCAGCCGGATCAAAACCCTTGGGTTGCACAATGGTACAATCCACACCGGGACCATAATCTTTCAGCACACCTACATAAGTTAGATCCTGAATAATATCATTTGATGCAGCAATATTTACTTTCTCACCGGTAAGCTTACTCGCTTCCATACCTACATCAAACAACATACCTGCATTGGCAAATACATCACCCAGCTCAGTTGCATCAATTACTTGCTTAGCTTGAATGGTGACTGTTTTACCGGATTGCATATCCATAAACACAGCACCTGTTACCTGCTTATCTTTTTTGATGACACGAATAAATCGATGTTGAAAAAGAACCGATAATGTTTGCTCTCTTTTGCAAAAAGCTTTCCAGATACTATCACCCACATGCGGTTCAAACAAGGTATTACTTACCCATCCTGTTGCCACTTTATTGGCGCCACCATAATGTTTGTATAATGCGCTTCGAAATTCAGCCCATAAACCGGAAGGTAGATTGTGGTTACCATCGATAGCAGAAACACCTGCGGCGGTCATCATACCGCCCAACCAAACCGTTGGCTCTGTAATAATGGTTTTTGCACCCATGCGTGCAGCCTGAACACCCGCGGCTGTTCCACCGGTGCCACCACCTATGACCAAAACCTCGGTCTGCAAACGAACTTGTGCATGGATAGACGCTGCTGACACCAGCAGACACAGTAATAGCAATATCTTCTTCAAGCGATTGTTTTCAGCAAATTACTGAAACAATTACTGCCGACCATATCAGCCATTCTTGGCCCAATAATGTTTATTGATGGTTGGGCAACTCAGCCTGCTGGAAGTACAAGAGGCAAATAGCAGTGCTACCAACACAACAAATACTAGGTTTTTCATACAACTGGTTTTTGATGATATTGAATACTCAAAACTCCTGTATTTCAAAAGAAAGACTTGTGGTAGAATGCTTGGATAGCTTGTAGTAGGATTACTGCAAGAACGGATAGTTGTTGCGGGATGGTTGATAGTTTGTTGTTACTAGTTGCTAGTTTCTAGTTATTAGTTGATGGTTACGGAAATTATTCGATTTCCATACGCGACTTCATTACTTCTTCTTCTGTTCCTTGTTCCTCTGTTCTATTGTTCTTCTGTTCTATTGTTCTTCTGTTCTATTGTTCCTCTGTTCTATTGTTCCTCTGTTCTCTAAAGGTTTCACCTCGTCTAAGACTGGATACAAGGCTAATAGGTCTTTGGTCTTTTGCCTTTAGTCTTTGGAGGAATAGGCTGATAGACCATGGTTGATGACTATTGATTTCACCGCGGAGACGCAGCGATCGCGGAGGCTACGCAGAGTTACTTCAAGACACACTCTGCGCTAACTCTTTTGACTCTGCCCCTCTGCGGTAAAATATTATATAGAAATTTCAAATTCGAAATCTCAAATAACCAATTAACAATAGTCAATCATCAATCACTTCCTAAACGGCTGGCGCTTGCTGTTTATCTGTACTTTCTTGCTTCTCCAAGAAAGTACCAAAGAAGGAGACACTTCGCTGATGTACGGCCAGCGAAGTGGACCTTGCTATCAGCAGCGCTACTACTGTGGTGAACGGCAACAGTATAAAACTCGGCTGTTCCAAGCTCTCAGAGGTTGATTAGCAGTTAGAGATTTTATTATACTTCTCCAATGAATACCAGTCCCTGCGGCCTGAGCGATTGCAAGCATTCACAAGTGTGTCGTATGTGCTTAAAGCAGAGAACATAAAGCAGTGCGAAGCCAATGTCAAATCTCAAATTTGAAATCCTGAATGATTATTCTCTGCGCTAACTCTGTTGACTCTGCCGCTCTGCGGTAAATTCTTTCTAGAGAAATGTCAAATCTCAAATTCGTAATACCAAATAATCCTCCTTGCGAACCTTTGCGTCTTTGTGCTTGTCCACCGAAGCTTTAGCGCAGGTGGGCCTTTGCGGTTAAGCAAAAAGCCATCTACTTCAATATCAAATCTCAAATTCGAAATCTCAAATAAACAATTAACAATAGTCAATTATCAATCACTTCCTAAACGGCTGTCGCTGCCAATAGGTTAAACTACGCCACATCCATTCCAGCGGACCAAATCGGAAATAACGCAACCAGATCGGACTCGCTATTAACTGAAACAACCAGATACCCGCAACGATATAATACAATTCATAACGCTGCAGCTTGCCGTACATCGACAAACCATAACCCAGAAAAATAAAATTGCAGATCAGCGAATGCATGATGTAATTACTGAAAGCCATTTGTCCCACCGCCGCTAAAGCTTTGCGCAGCCAGGGCAATATGCCGGATTGCACAAAGAGCATGATCAAGGCAATATGTCCGCAAGTAGTAGGCACGCGACCAAACTGGTAGCTCATAAAATTTCTGTAGAAAGACAAGATGCTGAATTGTTGTTCTACAATATGCGCAGTTTCGAAATAGTTAATCGTTATGCCAATACCATAACCGAATAATGCCATGAGCAAGTAAAAGCGGCGCGATTTCTCCGCTTTCAATATGCCCCATTTAAAAAAGGCCATGCCCCACAACATCATAGCCAGTGTATCCCAGAAATTGATGAAGTATAGAAAATGTGTTTGCATGTATACATTTTCCGGCAGCTTGTGTTGTACAATGCTCCAGTAATCTTTACTGCGTGCGTTGATCTCCTCCTGTACTTGCTGGGGTGAATATTTTTCTTGTTTCTCTATCCCATTCCATTTGGCAATGGCTTCTGTGTCTTTTGTATTCAATACCAAACCCTTGGCACGTTTGGCACGTGCAGCTGTTGCTTGCGTGTAGGCTTCTTTGTGGTCTACATAATCTACTACACTAAACGCGGTTGACACCAACAATATGCAAGCAGCACCCACGATGAGTTTACCCGGTTTCAGGTGACGAAAACTAAAGGCAAACATACCTACGATGCCATAGGTATAGAGAATCTCCCCATCCCAGAGTAAGAGATAACAATGGATCACGCCAAACAGAATCATCCAGAGTAGGCGGCGAAAGAATGTATCGGTTACAGATTCCTGTGTGCCGCCGGTGGCCCTGCCGGTAAACAAGAGAATGCCTGCGCCGAATAACATGGAAAACATGCCACGCATGGTGCCTTCAAAAAACAGCATATTCATCCACCAAACGTTGAGGCTCCAGCCGGTAGAGCCACCGTTATTGGTGGGGTCGAAATAGGCTTTGTATAAACCAAAGCCAATGATATTCATTAAGAGAATGCCAAACAAGGCAATGCCGCGAATGGTATCCATGGCTGCAATACGCGCGGTGGTGTTAGGCTGTAAGCCCGATGATGCTGTTTGCATGTTGGTGTTTTAGGTGAGGTACACGTACAGCATCCTTGATCACAAGACGGGCGCAGCAGCTGATGGATGAATTTAGTGATTAAAGTTTATAACGCTGCAGTTGCAACTTCTTATTGCTGCTTTTGCTGAATAAACCTATCTAGCTCTTTATATATCTTTCTCAACGTGGGAATATCTGCTTCTGTGATGGGCAACTCAAACAAGATATCTATTTTTTCGTCCAGTGTTGCACGTAGTGCACGTTTGGCTTCACCTCTTTTATTGATAAATGCAGGATTACCAGCCGTGTACACCAAAAAATGAAAAGGCAGTTTCCATATATAACCATGAAACATGAGATTCATTAAAAAACCACCGGATGGTTTTGCGTTGGGTGCTTGCAGACTTTGAAAACTGCGCAGGATGCTTCTGAGCGAATGAATGGTGTTAGACATGATATAAAATTTTTAGGTTTATATCACCAAGATGTAGGAAAGGATTGGCTTTGTTTTTGACCAGTAAGTCCTCATCGCTTTACCACCGCAGAGTTGCTCTCTCGGTTGGTATCCATTGAAGGATTCTTGATGATAGAATAAAAATAATATCTAATCCCTATTATGCCAAAATAACTTAATACAGCTTTAAAGAAATTTCAAAGTCTTTTTTATTCAAACTATTTAAGAACATCTTCGATTATTTCACGAATCTTTTTATTATTTAATTGTGTCTTAAACTCAACTTTAAAACCATCAACTGTTAGCTGATTAAAAAAAACCTTCGCACAATCTATTTTTGCCTGTTCAATACCTCTGAGAGAGGTTTGATTCTCTACATCTTTTGTTTCAACAATTACGTTCAGAATCTTTTCTCCATTGTCCTTTTTGATTACATACATAAAATCCGGGCTGTATGACTGACCTGTGATAGTAGGTATAGCAATGCTGCTTTTTGGAATTTTACCGTACACAATAATTTCCTGAATACCATCTACCAGCAAATTGTCTTTTTCTAAAGGAGAATCGAAAGCATATACATCGTACAGATATTTTTCAGATGGAGTACCTTCAATGAATTTTGTTCCTATTACCCCTTGTGCAATTTCGGATTTGGGCGTACCATCTGAAAAAGTAAGTGCAGTTGCTTTCACGGGAAGATTTGCCTTGGAATAACTAAACCTGCCACTCAATTTATCTACCTTCCAATCATTAAAGAGTTTTGAAAAATTGGCTGCACTTTGCTCATTGATTCTATCGGGCAAAATGTTGTTTTCTTTTGCATACTCCTTTAAAACAGTATGAAGCAGTTGAATGGACAGATTTGTTTGGCGGCAGATACGCTTTAAGAACTCATTATACGGCAATGGCTTGCTTATCTTAAACTGTACCCCTGAGTCTTCATTCACTGTAGCCCGTGAGCCGGTTGTATTCAATTCTTCCCGCCTGCTGGCAATATAAGTATCGGAGAAAACACCGTTTTTGAGTAACCCCAATAACTCATTAAAGAGGAAGTTATTCTGTTCAACTCTCTCGTAGTGCAAAATATACTTGCTGTTTATTTCCTCCCACAAGGTTTTTAATTCATCGTAAACCGCTTTTCTGATTTTAATTTTCCGTTCCTTCTTTTTGTTGCGGTCTTCAACCTTGCCTTGCTGTAAGCCTACGGTAAACTCAGGGTATGCTTCAAAGAATGAATCAATATTCTCGGCTTTTATATTCTTATTGCGGTCAATGAATTTTTTACTGAGTAACTCAACAAATAAATCATCAACATCCATATTCCGTTTGTCAGCTACTTCAGCTAATTTTTCATCAGTGATTGTAAAGCTCTGTGGTAAATCACCATTAATTTCTTTTACTAATTCCTCTGCAAAGTCTGCTTCCGTGAAATCAATGACATAATTCAACTTAAATTCTTCATTAGAAATACGGTTTCCATATTCATCTACCGGCAAACGCAAACCTCTTCCTACCTCCTGTATTTTACTGTTTTCACTGCCGCTGCTTCTTAACTTGGCAATGGTGAATACATTTGGATTATCCCATCCTTCTTTTAATGTCCACTTAGAAAAAAGGAACCTACGTGTATTAAACTTACCTTGTTCATCTTTAATAGCAAGCAGTTTCTTCTTCTCATACAATATTTCCTGAACTTCCTGAGCTATAGCCTCATCAGAGCTGCTGTTGTCCTGCGAAAAATATCCTGCATGCGTAGCATTCAAATCTGTTTTTGATGCTTGTAAGTAGTCTTTGTATTCCTGTTCCTGCTCATTCAGCGTGGGTAGTACGGCATTTATTTTCTCTAACAGCAAACGCTCAAAGGTTTCTTTCAGATAAGGCTGCTTATCCTGTCCTTCATTTACCCTGTAAGAATAAATATCATCTATAAAAAACAGGGCTAAAGTTTTTATTTTATTGTTCCTGGTAAAGTTGATTCGTTCCGTTTCAAAATGGCGTTCCAGCGCCAGCCGAATCATGCTTTCCTGGTAGGAGGTAGAATAAATATCTGTACTAAATTCTTCACCGGTAGACTTTACCTGACCGTTAGACAACTCAACTGTACTAGTAGAAATACCTTCAATAATAATGCCTTCAAATTCAGGAGCTATCAGGCCCAAAGAATCGCCCTTCTTTAATTCAAATGAGTTGGTTGGGCCGCCTTGCTGGATCAAATTAAACTTAACTGCTGTTTTGCTTTGAATACTCATGATCTTAACCTTATCCTGTCTTTGACTTACCGGCTCAAAGTGCTCTTTGGCAATGCCCTTAATCAGGTTTTGGTTAAATGCCTGGAATGAGTTCAAATCATACAACAGGTTGTGATAATCTTTCCTTTTTATCTTATTCCTTCCCCTTCCGGTTTCTATTTCAGGGAAGGTTGCTCCGAAACGAATGATGGCCTGCGGACAAATATTTTTCTCAATAAATTCGTATGCCTTTTGAGTTTTACTAAAACGATGCGGTTCGTCAATAATCACAAATGGTTTGGTGGCTTTAATACCTTCAATGGGTTTATAAAAACCTTCTACCCCATAATCGTAACTATCTGTAAGCAATTTGGAAGTGCCGCCCAACAAACTCATATTGGTGAGCAATACATAGATTTTATTGGTATTCTGGCTACTGCCGGCAACAAACTCTCTCACCACTCCGGGGAAGTAATTTTTACCCTTTTTCTTTTTGGTAGCTTCAAGCACCAATACATCTAATTCTGTACCGTAGCCACATTGGTCTTTGAAATGCCGCTTGGTATAGCCATCCTGCATAAACTGTTTAGCCCCTGCTTTAATGGCCAGTGTTGGCACTACTACAATAAATTTATTGATGCCATAGCGTTTGTGCAGCTCAAACATGGCAGCCGTGTACACATAGGTTTTACCTGTGCCGGTTTCCATTTTAATATCCAGATTGAGGTAGCTGCCTATTTCATTGAATGCTTTGTATTCAGCAGGAATATTATTGTCTTTTTGAACCAGAGCCAAATTGGTCATCAATGCCTGCCTGTCTAACAACAGCGCAGGGTTTTGATAATACAGACTGTTCTTCTGTATTAAATCGTTACTGAGCACATTGGCTATGGCCATGTATGCTTTTACCTGGTGGGGCAAATCATTTTTTAATATCAGTTCCATTTGTCTTTGTGTCTTTGTTGTTACTCCTTCGTGTCTTTTGTGCTACATCTTTGTTTCTTTTGTGCTATAACACAGAGCTACACAAAGGAGGCACAGAGAGGCACAAAGGTGTTAAAGTATTACCCGCTTAATTCCTTGTTTTAAAGTGGTGACATGAAAGTTAAGTAATAGCCCCAGTTTATAGTTTCCAAGTTTTAGGTAGGTGAGTACCTGTGCTAAATGAACATCTGTAAATGCTTCTACCGTCTTAATTTCAATTACCACTTTGTTGTTCACCAGCAAATCCATTCTATAACCGTGGTCTAACTTGATTTCTTTGTACACAATAGGCATAGGCTTTTCAGGCTGCACATCTAACCCAGCTTGCAGTAACTCGTAGCGCAAACATTCTCTATAAGCCGACTCCAACAAACCCGGACCTAATTGTTTATGTACCTCTATGGCACAACCAATAATGATATTAGAAAGCTCGTTTTCTGTCATATTACTTTGTGTTTTTTGTGCAACTCCTTCGTGTCTTTTGTGCTATAACACAGAGGAGCACAAAGGAGTCACAAAGTTTCACAGAGGTTAATATCTCACAGTGAAGTTGATTTTTAAATTCTTCTCTCCATCGTTGAGGATGCGAAGGTTTTTCTCGATCATTTCATTGATGCTCCAATCCGGGAAGCTATAGCCAAACAATACCATGTTTTCCGGATTGAAATGCCCTTCCGCATCGTATTTACTTAACAGGGCTTTCATGCTTTCCAGTGTAAAGCCCGGATCAATTAAATATAAATGCTTTTGACAATAATAAGCCGTGTAACCCGCCAGATTAATGGCTGTTGCCTGAACTGTAAGGCCATAACCATCGGCATTGAGCCAGGTAGCCAAAATGGTGGGCTTACCAAATTCTTCCATGATGGTGGTATCTGCCAACAAACTTGCCTTATTAAAACTATCCAACTTGTCTAAAGTGTTTTGGTTAGGCTCTTGCAGGATGTAATGTTTGAAACCCAAATCCAATTCCTTATCCGGGTGTTCTTCTTTTATTTTGACGGCTGCCCGTTTGATGCGTTCAATGCCGATGTAATCTAATGTGGTGGGCAGGTTGTTTTCTTTGAGAAACTCATGTGCTGCTTTCTGAGGCGCAATACTTAGATCAAATGCAGCAGGAATTTGTATAGCAATGAATCTTCTTGAAATCGAATCTTTTGAATTGATATCCATTAGTGCATGTGCTGACGAACCTGAGCCCGAAAAGAAGTCAAGAAGTATATCTTCATTATTGCTAAGTACAAATGAAATGAATTGACTGATGAAATTAACAGGCTTCGGATTTGTGAAAATAGTCTTTGTTTCCGGGAACAATTCCTTTAAATCATATGACCCTATTCGACCATCAAAATCAATTACACTACTAAGTTTCTCCGAAAACTCTTTAGCATAAAGTTTAAGTTCAATTATTTTAGTCTCATCATCCCCAAACAAAATTTTGTCATTTTCAATTAATTCCTTCATAGTCGTTTCTGGGAATCGATAACCCATCAAAGGTTGCTTGCATGGCTTATTTGTTATTGGATGAATTACATCATAGCGATAGCCTTCTTTGCCTGGGTTATGAACGCTTTGGCTTCCAGTATAAATTCCGCCTTCATCAATGTATTTATACCGATCAAGCGGCCAAAGTTCGTTTTTGTGAGCCTTATACCATTTACTATACTGATTTTTTAGTTCATCTAGATTTGTGAATCGAGTATTCAACTCATTGCCTTTTTCTATTAATAAGTCTTTTATATCTGATAGCTTACTTTTCCATTCACTCTCCAAAAGACTTTTTTGTTTTGCAAAACAAAGAACGTATTCGTGTTCAATTGCAATTTGTGTTGGATTATTATCCGTAGCGTTCTTCCAAACAATTGTGCCCAACCAATTTTCTTCACCAAACACATCATCACAAAGTAGCTTCAGGTTTGCCTGCTCATTGTCGTCAATAGAAATAAAAATTACGCCATCATCTTTCAATAAATCCCTTGCCAGCAGTAGGCGGCTGTACATAAACATGAGCCATGCACTGTGAGAAGCGGAACCTCGTTTGGTTAGGTCTAAAATTCGTTCAGCTTCTTCTTCGCTCACACTCAGTTTTTCTTGCAAGGCATCTTTGGTGTAGTTAAAGTTATCTGCATATACAAAGCCATCGCTGCCCGTATTGTAAGGCGGGTCTATATAAATGCATTTAATTGCCCCGTTGTATGATTTAAGCAAATGCTTCAACCCATCCAGGTTATCGCCACTGATGTAAATATTTTCGCTGTTGGCGTTTTCGGGCAGGCTGTTATGGGCTTCGTTGGGCTGGATAACAGTGGTAGTTTCTGTACTTGCCAGCAACTTGGCATAGCTCTTACCCAAAAACTTGAGTTCATAGCCTTCCTGTACCACATTGGTTGTACTGGCTATTTCGGCTTTTAAACGCTCCACATCAAAACTGCCATCCGCTTTAAAGCAGCTTGGAAAATGTTCTTTTAGCACTGCCAGTTGCTTGCTGTTGGGGTTAACCATATCGTTACGTTCTGTAATATCTTTTATCATCTTAACTTATATTTTATGATCGCGCAAACACAATTAAGTCTTTGAAGTCTCCTAGATCTGCAATTCTTACTGCCTTTAAATATATCTCTCTGTAATCCTGCTCTTTCTTTTTATTCAATGTACCCCATGTATAGATCGGCAACTTATATAATTTTTCAATCATGATATCTGCCATCAAGCGGCTGTGCCTGCCATTGCCATTGGGAAAACAATGAATGCTTACCAAGCGGTGCTTGAACCGCAACACCAGTTCATCCGGCGCATAAGCTTGGTGCGCGTACCAGTATTGTGCATCATCCAGCAAACCACGCAACGCCGGTGCTATCTGCCATTTGTCTACACCCAAGTTTTTATTCGTTTTTCTAAACTCTCCTGCCCATTGCCACACTTGGCCATACATACGTTTATGCAATGTCTTGATAAACTCTTCAGAGAACAATTGTTAGGGCTTAATATTTCTGCCCAGACTCCATTGCACGGCCTGCTCTATGTTTTGCTGCTCAAACTCATCCAGCTCACCACGAGTGGTAATGGTAGAGATGAGCAGCCCTTCTTTTTCATCTTCATCAAGCGGCGTTTGTCCGTCTATATAATCAAAGTCTAATCCCATAAAGCTTTTGGTAATTCCTGTTGAATCAGCTTTGCCCTTTCTTCAATGGCTTGCTGTATGCGCTCTTGGCTGTTTTCCTGATCTTCCAATCGCATAGAATGGGATGTGCGCAACACAATTTCCTTTGCCAGCGCTTTTGCTCTACGTTCTATCAACTGATCAATACTGCCATCCTTGGGTACAAAACCGTAAACCAATTCCATATCCATGGCATGGGCTGCTTCGCGCAAAGACTTGAGCGTGATAGAGCCATCCTGCTCGCGTTGTTCTATTTCCTGCGCACTCTGCCGTGTTATAGACAAGCGGTTACCCAATTGTTGCATGCTCATACCAATAGCGGTACGCACCGCTTTAATCCATCCCGTAGGTGGTGGCACCAGGGTTTGCAGTTGCGCATAGGCCTGCATTTTACGACCCAACTGTTGTATCAGTAATGATTTTTTTCGCATTTTGTAAGGGTATAACCTGACAAATTTTGATCAAATGTAAGGGTATAACCTGACAATACACATTAAAAAATCAGGTTATAGCCTGACAAAAACATTTAACTTATTGGTTATTAATAAAATTTAACTAATGGTTGATAGACCATAGTTAATGGTTTTTGGTTGGTAGTTGCTAGTTGAGGGTTATGGGCAACAAAAAACCCCGAGAATTCGGGGTTGTTGTGGTGTGGGGCGGGATCGAACCGCCGACACAAGGATTTTCAGTCCTTTGCTCTACCGACTGAGCTACCGCACCTTCGCTAAAGCTTCGGTGCGCAGGCGCACCAAAAGCGTTTTCTTTTATCTATCGTGCAAAAATGCACTTTATTTCTTTTAACTCCTTTGCTCGGACTTTATCCCGATTTTTCGGGAGACTGAGCTATGTGCCTGCGTTAGAACTTCGGCACACAGGCCGCACCTTCGCTCACTTAATGTAAGTGGGGTGCAAAAATAGGGGCTGAACACACAATGAACAAGTTTTCCCCCATTAATTTCTGAAAACAGGGACAGGTGATTGGCTTTATTCACCGCAAAAATGCGGAGAATAGACTCGCTAATCTCCGCATCGTGCTATAAAATAGACTTGTATCAATATGGTTACTACCCGAAAACAGGGGTCTGCATGCGCTCCAGTACCAGGTTCCACAAAGCAGTTCTGCGCTGCAAAGCCTTGATAGCCGCCTGCGTAGCTTCGGCCCACTTAATGGCATCATCGCCACAAAGGCGCTCTACCATCTGCAAAGCCAACTGGCTGTGGTGGTCGCCATCTACTTCAATATGGCGCTCTAAATAGTATTGGAAAGTCTTGAGTCTGCCCCCAAAACGCTGGTTCAAATCGGTTACCAGGGCATGGAACATATCGGGTATTAGGTCTTCACGGCCAAATGTAAACACTGCTGCCTGCACATGGGCAGGCTGGTTCATGATTACATGAAACGTATAGTTTACAAATTGCTGAATGGCATCGGGCAAGTGCAGTTTCTGCATGGCTTCATGTACCGGAATACCACTCTGTACATAATGAATGAACTGGCCCATCACATCGGTATTGGCGCCCAGCTCCTGCATGGCTTGGAGGTATAATTCAAAATGACTGAGTCTATTGCCTGCCACATCTACATCACTTTCTTCGCCGGTCACAATTTCATTGATGAGGAAGCGCGTAGCCGCATCGCCCTTGGGCACCCAAGGCGTGGTGGTGCAGGTGAGCTGCTGCTGTAAGCTCTTGAGCAAGCTCATGAAATCCCATACGGCAAATACATGGGCTTCTGTAAATAATTGAACATGAGACAGTTCGCGCATCTGCGCGTATAAGTGGTGGTGCACAATCTCGGCTCTGTAAGGCGCAATGGCTTCCTGTAATGCAAGTATGCGGGGGTTTTGCATGATATCAGTTTTGAGGTAAAACAAATAATGGGCGGCAAAGTTGGGGGTTTGCGGGGAAAATCAATGTGAGATTTGACATTGACGCAGGTTTTTTGCTTAACCGCAAAGGCGCTAAGGCGCAAGGTTTCGCGAGGAAGACCATTTGAAATTTCTCGAGAAGATATTACCGCAGAGGGGCAGAGTCAACAGAGTTAGCGCAGAGAATATCAATTTGAGATTTATTATTTGAGATTTGATATTGAAGCAGATTTTTTACTTAACCGCAAAGGCACAAAGACGCTAAGGTTCGCGAGGATGATTATTTGACATTTCTCTAGGAAGATTTTACCGCAGAGGGGCAGAGTCAACAGAGTTGGCGCAGAGAATATCAATTTGAGATTTATTATTTGAGATTTGATATTGTCTTAGCGCCACTTTGCGGCATAGCGTCCTCGGGGTGAAATAAAAACCAGTAATCATCAACCAAAAACAAGAAACCAATAACCAGTAACTATCAACTATAACCCATGGTCTATGAGCCATCAGCTTATTTAACTAAAGACCAAGAGTCCTACGAAGCCTTGGCGTAGTAGGGCGAGCCAAAGACCAAAGACTTTCTCGCTAGAATTACAGAACTTTGCCAAAATTTTTCTATGCAGTTCCGCAATTTCAAAATGGTGGGTTATGTGGTGTATGGCCGTGGTGCTTTCAATCAGTTAGACGAAATACTCGCTCCCCAACGCAAGGGCGATGCACCCATGGTGTTTCTGGTTGACCATTTCTTTGAAGGCAAGCCCCTCGTGAACCGCATCCCGCTGCGCGGAAAAGACAAGATCATTTTTGTAGATGTTACTTACGAACCTAAGACCACTTATGTGGATTCACTCGCGAAAGAACTGAAAGAAAGTTTCGGCACCGTTAGCGGTATTATCGGTATTGGTGGCGGTTCTGCTATGGACTTAGCCAAAGCCGTTTCACTGATGATGAATAACCCCGGCTCTTCTGCAGATTACCAAGGCTGGGATTTGGTGAAACAAGCCGGTGTCTATAAAGTAGGTATTCCTACCCTTAGCGGTACCGGCGCTGAAGTGAGCAGAACAACGGTTTTAACCGGACCCAACCGCAAGTTGGGTATGAATTCTGATTTCACACCATTCGATCAAATAGTCCTCGATCCAGAACTCACCAAAGATGCACCAGCCAACCAGCGTTTCTACACAGGTATGGATTGCTATATCCATTGCATCGAAAGTTTAGAAGGCACTTACCTCAACGAGTTCAGCAAATCATACGGCGAGAAAGCATTGGAATTATGTCGCTACGTATTCTTAGAAAAAGACCAGTGGGATGAAGAATGCGATGATAAACTGATGATGGCGTCTTATGCAGGTGGTATGAGCATTGCTTATAGTCAGGTTGGTGTAGCACACGCCGTAAGCTATGGCCTTAGCTTCTTGTTAGGCACCAAGCATGGTATTGGTAATTGTATTGTGATGAATCACCTGGAAGAATATTATCCTGCAGGCACTGCCGAATTCAAACGCATGGTGGAAAAAGGTGGATATACTATTCCAACAGGTATTTGTGCCGGCTTAACCGATGAGCAGTTTGATACCATGATCAATGTGAGCCTAGGCATGAAGCCACTATGGGAAAATGCACTGGGTAAGGATTGGGAAAAAATCATGACCAGAGAAAAACTGCGCGCACTCTACGAGAAACTCTAAGCATGCATCATTGTCAAATGCTCTCAGCAGACATCATGGGCCATTATTGGCATGAGCGCTGTTTGCCTGAGTTGCATACCCAGATTCAAAGTCGTTTACCTTTTCTGCTAAACCCTTCAGGTGGCTGGACAGCATATGCCAATGATGCGGTGGTGCTTACTGAAGACTTTACCCAACAAAAAACGATTATCCGTTTAGCACAACATCCTTTTCTGGGTTTTGCGCATATTGCTTGCGATTGGATATTCTATACCAAACAAGCAGGCGAAACAGCAAACCTTATTACAGCAGAACTCTGTATTGTCTTTGCCGATGCTGCTGCACAAACTGCAGCGATAGAATGGATTGTGGCGCATTATCAAAAAGCCGGAGGCTTGGTAGTGCCACATCCACAAGCAAATATTGCCATCACTTGTGATCCACATGCCGCACCGGATGTGGTGATGAAAAAAATTCAACTAGATCATCAGCCTGCGCTCTTGCTGACAACAGCGGGTGCATTTTATTCCGCTTAAAAAATCCCCCCACGATACCGTGGGTGTTTTTTATCTTTCATCATGCGCAACAAACAACAGCTTTCTTTTCTGGCTGGCATCCTACTTTTCGTCTTCATGCTTGTCAATCCTTTTGGCTTTGAGCCCAAAGCTGCAAAAGTATTGGCTGTTGCTACGCTGATGATTACTTGGTGGATTACCGAAGCAGCAGCCATGCCTGTGGTGGCATTGATACCACTAGTCTTGTTCCCGCTAATGGGTATTTGCAAAATGGAAGATGCCGCTGCGCCCTATGCCAATAGCGTGGTGTTTTTGTTCATGGGCGGATTCATCATTGGTTTAGCAATAGAGAAATGGTTCTTGCATAAACGCATTGCCTTGAATATTATACGCGTTACGGGTACCAGTGGCAACAGAATTGTCTTAGGCTTTATTCTGGCCACCGGTTTTCTAAGCATGTGGTTGAGCAATACCGCCACCACCATTATGATGTACCCCATTGCCATGAGTGTGGTAACTGTGATGGAAGAAAACCACAAGGGTGAAGGCAAGATTGGCAATATGGCAATCTGCTTATTGTTGTCAATTGCCTACGCATCTAATTTCGGTGGTATTGCCACCATCATCGGCACACCACCCAATGTGGCATTTGTTGGTTTCTTAGAAAAGAAATACCAATACACATTTCAGTTTATCGATTGGATGCTGCTCTGCTTACCTATTGCCGCCTTGCTAATGCTCACATTATACTGGACCATGACGCGTTGGCTATTCCGCAATGGCATTGCACATGATACGGCTACTGCAGCTTTGATCAAAACAGAATTGCAGCAGATGGGTAAAATCTCCGGCCCCGAAAAAAGAGTGCTCATCATTTTTGCTGGTACCGCTTTACTGTGGATCACCAGAGACCTGATCAATGCTGCGCAAACGTTAGTGAAACTGGATGATACCATGATTGCCATGGCCGGTGCCATTGCACTGTTTCTGGTGCCGAGTGATAGTCAAGCACCGGAACGCAAGCATTTGTTGGATTGGCATGATACACAGAAAATGTCCTGGGGTATTTTGTTGTTGTTTGGTGGCGGCATTACCCTGGCCAATCAATTGGAGAAAGCAGGCTTGATTCAACAACTAGGTAATTTCATTGCCAGCTATTCAGGCAGTAATCTGCTCTTGCTCATTTTCGCCACCACCATTCTCTCCATTTTCATCAGTGAAGTGATGAGCAATGTGGCGCAGGTGATTGTATTTGCACCAGTGATGGCCGGCATTGCCGATGCACTCAAAATTGATCCGCTATATCTGGGTATACCGATGACACTCGGCGCCAGCTGCGCCAGTATGCTGCCCATGGGTACACCGCCTAATGCCATCGTATTCGCCAGCGGCCGATTGAAACTGAACGATATGCTGAAAACAGGTTTGGTGATGAACCTGATTGCCACCATACTCATTACTTTGTTTTCATATTATCTTATTCCGGTATTGGTGCACACGATTCGTTAATCAGTGCGAGATTTCACACAAGCACAAGGGCAAATTCCTTTTCTTTGCAGCGCCATTAAAGCCCGATCAATATGAAATGCGCTGATATTCAACTGCTCAACGAAAAAGAGACCCGCGCCGGTTTTGGCGAGGGTGTGTATGAAGCCGGAAAAGCCAATGAAAATGTAGTAGTACTTACTGCAGATTTAGCCGGTTCACTCAAGCTGGGACCCTTCATGAAAGAATTCCCCAATCGTTTTGTGCAGTGCGGTATCGCCGAAGCCAATATGATGGGCATTGCAGCCGGTTTAACCATCGGCGGCAAAATTCCATACACCACTACTTTCGCGAATTTCTCTACCGGTCGCGTGTACGACCAGATTCGTCAGAGCATTGCCTATAGCGGTAAGAATGTAAAGATTTGTGCATCACATGCGGGTCTGACTTTGGGCGAAGATGGTGCTACCCACCAGATTCTGGAAGATATTGGTTTGATGAAGATGCTGCCTGGTATGACAGTGATTGTGCCTTGCGATTTCAACCAAACCAAAGCGGCTACCAAAGCCATCGCGAATTATGAAGGTCCGGTTTACCTGCGTTTCGGCCGACCAAAATGGGCCAACTTCACCAAGGAAGATGGCAGCGATTTCGTGATTGGTAAAGCACAACAACTGAGCGAAGGAAAAGACGTGAGCATTTTCGCTTGCGGTCACTTGGTTTGGAAAGCTGTTGAAGCGGGCAAACAATTAGAAGCAAAAGGCTATAGTGTTGAAATAATCAATATACACACCATTAAGCCATTGGACGAAGAAGCCATCATTCGTTCTATCAGCAAAACCAAATGTGCTGTTACCTGCGAAGAGCATAATGTTTTAGGCGGTTTGGGTGATAGCATTGCACAAGTGGCAGCACGTCATTGCCCCATTCCTATTGAGTACATCGGCACCAACGATACCTTTGGTGAAAGCGGTACACCCAATCAATTACTCGTGAAGTATGGATTGGACACACCGAATATTGTTGCAGCTGCAGAGAAAGTAATGAGCAGAAAAGCATAAAAAAACCCCCACGGTACCGTGGGGGTTTTTATTTTAGAACTATGAAAAACCTGCTGCTCGTAATCGCGTTTCTGTTTACTTCTGCTTCACATGCACAGTTTGCTTTGCATTTTGATAGTACGGGTCTGTATGTAAATGGCAATCATGTACCCAACAAACTTGATGCTAAAAGAGTAAAGCAGATAGCCGGACAGTACACATCTTCTTATACGCTTGGTGAAATGGATTGGGAAAACGGATTAAGAGATCGTGATCTGAAAGTCTGCTTCAACTATAAGCCAAATGGTTTTTCCATCGGCTATCGAAAAAAATATTTCGACTTCGGCGTTGTCTTCTTAAGTATCCATCGATATTCAGATAAAAAGAATAAGACCGAAGGTGTCATTTTTGATAATAGCGTAACAGTAGATGATTTTAGAATGGATACCTCCAGCAATTACGATCAAGTAAAACAAGGCTTAGCAAAACACCTACTAGTGTATGATGACGAATACAATTTATTCAAGCAGGTTTATGCACCTATACTCTATTATGCCATATATGGGCATATTGTAAAATTCTATTTTCTACCCCGAAGCAATAAGCTCAGCTTTATCAAAGTGTATAGAAAATAATTAAGGCGCCAGTCTTTCAATTTTCCAACCACCATCTGCTTGTAAGGTGTAACGAATGCGGTCGTGCATGCGACTGCTACGACCCTGCCAAAACTCTACCGTGTGTGGCTTCACCACAAAACCACCCCAATGTGGCGGACGAGGAATATTTTCTGTTCCATACTGCTCTTCGTATTGCAAGTAGTTTTGCTCAATAACTTTTCTGCTTTCTATCACCTGACTTTGCGGCGAACTCCATGCACCAATTCTACTGCCCGCAGGGCGTGAGAAGAAATACGCATCACTATCTGCATCGGATAATTTTTCGACGCGGCCTTCAACACATACTTGTCTTTCCAGTTCCTTCCAGAAAAACACCAATGATGCATGTGGATTGGCTGCAAGGTCTTGTCCCTTATGGCTATTATAATTCGTGAAGAACACAAATCCATTTGTATCATAACCCTTGAGCAAACAAATACGTGCAGCAGGTATGCCTTGCGCGTTGGCTGTTGCTACAGTCATGGCATTGGGTTCATCAATCTTGCTGTCCATCACATCATGCCACCAATGGCCGAACTGTGCAAACGGATCTTTGGCCACATCGGCTTCGTTCAGCGCTTTCAGTTTATAGTCTCTTCTTAAATCTGCAATATGTTGCTGGTGCTGATGATGGTGCGTACTCATAACCCTTATTTGAATCACGAAATTACGCAATCATTGGCCTGCAGACTACTGACAATTATCAGCAGGGCATAAAAAAGGGGCTGTTTGTTCAACAACCCCTTTCGATACGCTTATGCTAATTATTCAGTAATCGTTGTGTGTTTGGTGCCATGCTTGGAACTGATATAGGTGTACACCGCAGGAATTACAAATAAAGTCAATACCAGCGAGAACAAGAGACCGCCTACCACTACAATACCCAAAGGCATACGGCTGGTTGCAGCTGCACCCAAACTCAATGCAATTGGTAAGGCTCCGAGCGCAGTTGCTAAGCTCGTCATCAGAATCGGGCGCAAACGCTGTGTAGACGCTTCTAAGACCGCTTGTGTTTTACCCAAGCCTGCTTCACGCTTTTTGTTGGCGAACTCTACAATCAGGATACCGTTCTTGGTTACCAAGCCTATGAGCATAATCATACCAATCTGCGAAAAGATATTCAGTGTTTGATCGAACAACCACAGACTGAGTAATGCACCTGCCATTGCAAGCGGTACTGTTAACATGATGGTGAATGGATCTTTGAAACTTTCGAACTGCGCAGCCAATACCAGGTAAATCAACACCAATGCCAAACCAAAGGCAAAGCTGGTGTTAGATGAACTTTCGCGGAAATCGCGTGACGGACCACTTAAGTCTGTTGAGAAACTTTCATCCAACAATTTATCTGCAATGGCCTGCATGGCTTTTACACCATCACCAATGGTCTTGCCTTCTGCCAATGATGCAGAGATAGTCGCCGATTTGAAACGATTGAAGTGATAGAGTGTGGGCGGATTTGAATTCTCTTCCATCTTGATCACAGAAGTGATGGGGATATTCTCACCGCGGCTATTGCGCACATACAACTTTTCTATAGATGCAGGATCTTTTCTATCAGCCAATTCTACCTGTGCAATTACCTGGTACTGCATACCATTGCTCACATAATAAGCAATACGTCGGCCGCTGAAGGCACTGGATACCACATCGGCTACATCAGCAATATTCAAACCCAGATCACGGGCTTTGATACGATCGATGGTTAATTGCAGTTCCGGCTTATTGAATTTCAAATTCGCATCTACGTTCTGGAAGGTTTTATCCTTTCTCGCTTCGTCCAAAAACTTGGGTACAATGGCTTTGAGTTTTTCAAAATCCAGGTTTTGTACAATAAACTGCACGGGCAAAGAACCACGAGAACCCAAACCAATAGAAATGGTTTGTTCTTCTACGGGGAAGATGCGCACATTGTTGAAACGTGCCAGCTTCTTACTCAACTCCCGCGCAATCTCGCTTTGTGTTTTATCGCGCTCTTCAGGTTCAACCAGTTTCAAACGCGCAGTACCACTATTTACACCGCTACTACCAAAACCGGGTACAGCTGCAAACACAAATGATTTCTCTTTAATAGAATCAGACAAATAACTAATCAGTCTGTCTCCTGTCTCTACCATATAACCATAACTCGCACCTTCGGGACCACTTAACTGAAAACGAATATTGCTTCTGTCTTCCAAAGGAGCAATCTCACTTTGCAGATTCTTTCCTACAAAAAAGATGAGGGCTCCACACAAGGCCACAATTACCCAGGCCATCCAGCGAACACGCAGAAAACCTGCCAGCATATTCTTGTAGCCATTTTCCATACCGCGGAAAATGAATTCAGTTTTCTCGTAAAACTTACCATGCCCTTTCTTGCGCGTAAGCAATACGTTCAATACAGGTGTGATGGTCAATGATACAAAAGCAGATACCAATACCGCACCGGCAACCACTACACCAAACTCACGGAACAAACTACCCACAAAACCTTGTAAGAAAATTACCGGCATGAACACTACGGCCAGTGTGATTGACGTAGAGATAACAGCGAAGAAGATTTCCTTACTACCCTCCAGTGCTGCTTTCTTGATGGGCAAGCCCATCTCCATTTTTCGGAAGATGTTTTCTGTTACCACAATACCATCATCCACCACGAGACCAGTCGCTAGTACAATACCCAGTAAGGTCAATACATTCACCGAGAAACCGGCGATATACATGATGAAGAAAGTAGCTACCAATGAAATAGGAATATCAATCAGCGGACGAATGGCAATCATGAAATTTCTAAAGAAGAATAAGATTACCAATACTACCAGACTGAATGCAATCAACAGTGTTTCTTCTACTTCTTTGATTGATTTGCGCACGTTCTGCGTAGTATCAATCAGCGTAGTCATCTGCACATCACTTTTCTGTGTGCGCTTCAGATCTTCTAATCGCTTATAAAACTCATCAGCAATCTTGATATAGTTAGCGCCCGGCTGCGGAATGATGGCAATACCCACTGCATTCACCCCATTCAAGCGCCAGCTGAACTCTTCGTTCTCAGGACCAATCTCCACCTTAGCTACATCACTCAAACGAACAATACCATTGGCATCTTCGCGAATGATGAGATCACTGAAATCTTTTTCTGTGCTTAGGCGACCGATAGCGCGAATGACCATCTCTGTCTTATCACCATAAATTTTACCGGAAGGAATTTCTACGTTTTCTCTGTTCAGCACATTACGCACATCGCTGAAAGTAACGTTGTAGGCATTTAGTTTGTCCGGATCAAACCAGATGCGCATACTTGGTCGCTTCTGTCCGAATATGTTTACCGCACTTACTTCTGGAATGGTTTGAAAACGTTGCTGTAAAACATTCTCTGTGTAATCACTCAGCTCCAACAAACTCTTGCTCGCACTTTGCACGGCGAGGAGAATGATGAAGTCGCCACCAACATCCGATTTACTTACTACGGGTGGCGCATCCAAATCTTGCGGCAGACTACGTATGGCCTGACTCACTTTATCGCGCACATCGTTCGCGGCAGCTTCGAGATCTGCATCCAAATTAAACTCCACCGTAATATTACTGCTACCTACAGAGCTGGAAGAAGAGATATTGCGGATACCTTGAATACCATTGATGGACTTCTCCAAAGGCTCAGTAATCTGGCTTTCGATGATATCAGAGTTGGCACCGGCATAAGAAGTACGCACGTTAATGATTGGCGGATCCACTGCCGGATATTCGCGCACAGCCAGAAATGTATAACCTACAGCACCAAATAAGATGATGAGTAAGTTCATCACGGTGGCCAGTACCGGCCTGCGCAATGCTAATTCAGAAATATTCATACCCTTCTACTCCAGTTTCTTTATTGAAGAATGTCTTTCAGTTGCTTTACGCTACGCACTTTTACATTGCTGTTGGGACGCACAAAGAGTACACCTGTTACCACCACACTATCACCCACACTCAACCCTTTGGTTACTTCTACAAATCCGCTGCTGCGTAAACCGGTTTCTACATTTACAATTAAACCCTTGCCATCTTTTACCACAGCTACTTGCTTAGAACGCGCATCCGGAATAATGCTATTGGTAGGCACCAGAATACTGCTGTTACTGCCACCTGCATTCAGATACACTTTCACGAAACTACCTGGTTGAATTGGTGCACCATTCACCGTTGCACGCACTTTCAGGTTACGCGTTGTAGCGTTGATCTCTGGTTCTGTTGCAATGATGGTAGCACTACGTTTATTGTTTTGTGCACCTGCAGTAATTTGAACAGCGGCGCCTTTTCTGATATAACCCGCATAACGCTCAGGCACCGTGAAATCAATTTTGGAACGATCTACTTGTTGCAGGGTTGCGAAAACATTCGCAGGTGTTACATAAGCACCCGGACTCACTTGACGCAGACCTAGCAAACCATCGAATGGTGCTTTGATATAGGTCTTCTCAATCTGTGCTTTGTAAAAATCCATATCTGCTTTCAGGTTATTCACCTGTGTAACAACAGCATCGTAATCTGCTTGGTTGATACCGTTGATCGCAACAAGCTTGCGCAATCTGGCTTCGTTCTTCTCTGCCAGATCTAATTGCGATTTGGTTTTATTCAACTGTGCTTGCAAATCAGCATCATTGATGCGCGCCAACACAGTGCCTTTCGCCACACGTGTTCCTTCCGGAATATTCAATAATGTGAGTCGGCCACTGACTTCAGGTCTGATTTCGATTGACTCGGCAGGTATCACTGTACCATTTGCCTCTACTGTATTAGACACTGCTTGTGTACTGGCAATGATGACATCTACGATAGTAGCATTAGGGCCCTGTTGTTTGGGGGCTTCTTTCTTTTTCTCTTTACAGCCGATGCTAAGTAGCAAAACGGCCAAACCTGCGCATAGGATGGAATGTCTGATCAATGTTGAAGCTTTAAGAGTCGTAAAATTAACGCTTTCACCCCCGCTTTTATGCAAGAGATTGGATGAATGGCTGCGCGATAGATGCCACAAAAAAGGCGATACAGTGAATGCATCGCCTTTGTATTAATTTTTTGATGGAAATCAACCATTCATGCTGGCCAAAAACTCTTCGTTGCTCTTGGTACCACGCATACGCTTGAGCAGTTCGCTCATCGCTTCTTCGGTATTCATATCGTTGATGTAAAGACGCAGGATATTCATGCGACCCAATACATCCTTTTCCAGCAAGAGATCATCACGTCTGGTAGAAGACGCCACCAGGTCAATAGCAGGGAAGATGCGCTTGTTCGCCAAACGACGATCCAGCTGCAATTCCATATTACCCGTACCCTTGAATTCTTCGAAGATCACTTCATCCATCTTAGAACCTGTATCAATCAGGGCTGTTGCCAGGATGGTGAGAGAACCACCGTTCTCGATCTTACGCGCAGCACCAAAGAACTGCTTAGGCTTCTGCATAGCATTTGCTTCCACACCACCAGACAACACTTTACCTGAAGCAGGTGCTACTGTGTTGTGAGCACGCGCCAGACGCGTGATAGAATCCAGCAGGATCACCACATCGTGGCCGCATTCCACCAAACGCTTGGCTTTCTGTAGCGCGATGGTAGATACTTTCACGTGCTTTTCAGCTGGTTCATCGAAAGTAGATGCCAATACTTCTGCGCGTACGCTGCGCTCCATATCGGTTACTTCTTCCGGACGCTCATCAATCAGCACCACCATCAGGTAAACCTCAGGGTGATTGGCTGCAATGGCGTTGGCCACTTCTTTCAGCAACATGGTCTTACCCACTTTCGGTTGGGCTACGATCAAACCACGCTGGCCCTTACCAATAGGGGTAAAGAGGTCCATAATACGTGTGCTGAAATTGCTAGGTGTAGTAAAGAGGTTGAGTTTCTCGAAAGGAAACAGTGGTGTCAGGTAATCGAATGGTACACGATCGCGTACTTCATCCGGACGCTTACCATTGATGCTGTCAACTTTCAGCAGGGCAAAATATTTTTCGCCTTCTTTCGGCGGACGCACATAACCTACCACGGTATCACCTGTCTTCAAACCAAACAACTTGATTTGTGAAGGAGACACATATACATCATCCGGAGAAGAGAGATAGTTGTAATCTGAAGAACGTAGGAAACCATAACCATCAGGCATCATTTCTAATACACCTTCACCCTGAATCATGCCATCAAACTCCACATTGAAAGCGGGTTCTTTTCTGTTGAACTGTGGTCTCACAGCGGGTTGTGGTGCGGGTTGGTCTTCTGTGGCGGCCAGCATCGCTTCGGCCAGAGAACTGATATTGTCAGCAGGCTTTTCAGCACTTTCTTCTGATGTGCTATTGGCATTGGGTACAGCCGCTTCTGCAGCAGGCGCTATTTTCTCAATGCGAGGCTTACGGCCACGACGACCTTTCTGCTCATCGGCAGGAGCATCGCCCATTACCTCGGCTTCTTCGCTACCGTTTCCGGTTGAAGCCACCACGGTAGCTGGTTTGCGACCACGTTTTTTCTTGCCATCATCTTTGGCGTCGCTAGATTGAACGGCCTGACTATCAAGGATTTTGTAGATCAGGTCTTGCTTGTTGAGTTTCTTGGCGTTGGCAATCTGCAGTTGCTCGGCTATGTCCAGCAGCTCGGGCAGCAGCATGTCGTTCAGTTGTAAAATGTCGTACATAATCAATATTCAAATGAAATCAATACCTGCCTGTCATGCATTTACGTAAGGAAGGTGGAGATAAAACAGATTTTTGTTTGAGACGAGTTGCCGGGGCAACCGGGGAAGAATCACTGATGTTTGCCGAGGGATATTCGGAGGCTCAGCTGGTTTCCGTTGCAATGTTAGGCAGTTTTTTGAGAAAAAAACCATTTTTCACGGCTTTTTATGCCAATGGCGATGGGCAAACCCTTGTGCGGCGGCGAGTTTGGTTATCTTTGCCGCCCGAAAGCAAGCAATCATGTTTAACAACAGAACCAGGATCAAGGCTTTGCTGGCGATGGAGCCGGCCAATCAGGAAATCACCGTAATGGGATGGGTGCGCACCTTCCGTAACAACCAGTTTATTGCGCTCAATGATGGTAGCACCAATAATAATCTGCAGGTAGTGGTAGAACTGGGCCTGCTGGATGATGCAACTCTGAAGCGCATCACCACAGGTGCATCCCTCAAGATTACCGGTGAGCTGGTGGCTTCCTTAGGAAAGGGACAAACTGTTGAACTGAAGGCTAAGTCGCTGGAAGTGTTGGGCGATAGCGATGCGGAAGCTTATCCTTTGCAGCCTAAAAAACACAGTCTTGAATTTCTGCGCGAAAAAGCACACTTACGTTTTCGTACCAATACATTCGGCGCGGTATTCCGCGTAAGACATTCATTGGCGTTTGCGATTCACCAATTCTTTCACCAGAAAGGATTTGTGTACTTGCACACACCCATCATCACTGCCAGTGATGCAGAAGGTGCAGGTGAAATGTTCCGCGTTACTACTTTACCGATGGATGGAACAGCACCACGCAATGAAGATGGTTCTATCAACTACAAAGAAGATTTCTTTGGCAAGAGCACCAACCTTACTGTAAGCGGACAGTTGGAAGGTGAGTTGGGTGCCATGGCATTTAGTGAGATCTATACATTCGGACCAACATTCCGTGCAGAGAACTCTAACACAACCCGTCACCTTGCTGAGTTCTGGATGATTGAGCCGGAAATGGCTTTCTATGATATTGAAGACAATATGAACCTCGCAGAGGAATTCATCAAGTTTATCATTCGCTTTGCGATGGATCATAACCGTGATGATCTGGAATTCCTGGCACAGCGTTTAGCAGAAGAAGAAAAAGCATTGCCACAAGACAAGCGCAGTGAGTTGGGCTTGATTGAAAAGTTAGAGTTTGTACTGAACAATGCATTTGAAAGAATTACTTACACAGAAGCCATTGATATTTTATTGAACAGCCCTGCGTACAAGAAAAAGAAATTCCAGTACGAAGTAAAATGGGGCATTGATCTGCAGAGTGAACATGAGCGCTACCTCGTAGAAAAGCATTTCAAAAAGCCGGTGATTGTGACCAATTATCCTGCAGCGATCAAGGCATTCTACATGCGTTTGAATGATGGCTGTGAAGAAGGCAAACAAACAGTTGCTGCCATGGATATTCTTGCGCCGGGCATTGGTGAAATTGTGGGTGGTAGTCAGCGTGAAGAAAGATTAGAAAACCTGCTCAAGCGCATGGAAGAATTCCATATTCCTGCAGCGGAGATGGATTGGTATTTGGATACGCGCCGCTTTGGTACGGTACCACATGCAGGCTTCGGATTAGGTTTCGAGCGTATGGTACAATTCGTAACCGGCATGACGAATATCCGCGATGTGATTGCGTTTGCAAGAACACCTAAGAATTGCGAGTTTTAAAAACGGTCTTTGGTCTTTAGCTTATGGCTCATGGTTGATGGACCATAGTTGATAGTGTCATGTCCTGATATAGGTTGACAGTTTTATTTGATTTAGTTTAAGCTGCGCGATGCACATGAGCAGGTATTTTCATGCCTAAAGCCCAGTGAGGACGCAGATTATTGTAGAGATAAATTGTAATAGTCAGGACTTGATCTGACAGTTTAGGATTTTTCTTTTTCGGTTTTTATAGAATATTAATTTAAAAAGTTAGGCTGCTGGACTTACCTGGTTCAGCAGTTTTTGTTTGGCTAAG
>JAIETM010000017.1 GCA_019745155.1 Chitinophagaceae bacterium
CTGCTGAACGAAATGATCTCCTTTACTTGAGCGGAAAAATTATTATCCATTGGGTAATTTGGATTTATACAATGATAACGAATATTTTTGAGGAAACTTGCTCCTCTATTTATACACATCTGTTAATGAATATTATGCGTGTCAAAATTGATACCAAAGAGAAATTCACGGTGATTCATCCCGAAGAAACGGGGCTGACTGGCAGCCTGACTGCCAATTTAGCCGAGACCTGCAAAGGTATCTTGACACAGCCTGTAAAAAACGTGGTATTGAATCTGGAATCTGTGCTTAGAATTGATGAAGATGCAGCTACCGCTTTGGCTGAATTACAACAGCATTTTTATGAACAAAATGCCTCCTTTGTTGTTTGCAGCCTAAGGCCCGAAGTGGAAGCCACTTTTGATGCCACGGAGTTATCGGAGTATATGAATATCACTCCTACTGAAAGTGAAGCATGGGATATTGTGCAGATGGAAGAAATTGAACGCGAACTATTGGATAGTGATGATATGGAATTTGATAAGCAGCCTGAATGAATCTGAACGAAGATTACTATCGCTTACTACAAATACATCCTGCAGCTACGCAACAGGAAATTAGAAAAGCTTATAGAAAACTAGCCCATCAGTATCACCCTGATAAAGCAGTTGCCACTGCTGCACCAGAAGCATTTGCCTTATTACAAAAAGCATATGCCACATTGAGCAATAGCAATAGCAGGAAAAACTATGACCTTGTTTATTTCAGCAAGCGTATCAATCAGGCAGCTGCAGCTGAAATTACTGATCCAAGGAAACTGATACAGTTGATCATTAATCTGCGCAATCGTATACAAACACAAGATGCGTCTATGATCAATAGTGGTGCAGTGCACGCAGAATTAATGCTGATACTTGCTGAACAACATTTGTTATTGCTTGGTGAAACTAACGCCCATTTCAAACAACAATTCCTCAACGAAGTGCAAGCCTGCTTAAGGGCTTTGGCCTATCCACAATCAGCAGATATATTACAACACCTAAAGCAGCACTGCAGTGAAGACGTAACACCTCTACTCACAAAAATGGGAAGGGAATTATTATGGGCCATGCGCATTCGTAAGTACCAATTCATATTTGCTGTACTTCTAGCATTAACGCTTTGCGTTATTATGTATCAATTGAATCAATAAAAAAGTCCCGACAATTAGCCGGGACTTTTCATTAACAGATTGAATGATTAATAGCTGGTAAAAGCACTCAATGTTCTTGCATTCGTTCCAGTAGTTGTTGCATATGCGCCTCTGAATACTACCGTGACAAAACGCTGTCTTCTTGCAGTAAGACCATTTAACTGTGTAAGATTGGTGGTAGTACCTGTTGCTCTAACAAACAATGTATCAGTTACACCCCCTGTTGGAACAGATTCATACACAATAAATGGGGTTGCAGTATTTGTTGCAATATTTGAAAACAAATTTGCTCTACGCTTAGAAGAATAGATATCTACATTAGCTGTTGGACTAGCAATCAAGTTAACAAAGCGGATTCTAGCTGTGGTATCAGTAATAGTAGAAAATTGATCCTCGGTTAGAAGATGTGTAACTGTTGGTGCAATACCATAGGTAAATACACTGTAATACTTACCTGCAACAAAATTCTGTGTAAAATTAATGGCAGTTTGAGTTGTTGTAGGCAGGGTATCTTTTATCGTAATAGCCCTTGATCCTGCATCTACTGAGAATTGTAACTCTGTAGAAGGAAAGAAACCACCATAAGCAAGGGCTGCACCTGTAACGGCTTTATTGTCGACGTAAACATAGTTACGAGAAGTACCAGGTGCTGCATTCATTACACGAATAAATGCTTTACCAGATAAATCTCTTTGGTCTGTGGTAATTGACTGGAACTGCTTTTCGCAGGCCGTCAAAATAGTACCAGCAGATAGTAGTATAAAAAGTAATTTTTTCATGCTCAGTTCAGTTTTGAGTTGTCAATTATTTGATAGAGAACCAACATTCTTTTACATGATAGTCGTTCTTATCAGCGCCAATACGTTTGATTTCATTCAGGTTCCATACGTATTCTGCATTAAAACGAGGACGATATCTATATACAACAGACCTGCCAGTATTATCCTCAAAGAGGTCTGTACCTGTAGGTACTGCAAAACCTCTAAATACTTGGTCACCTGTTTGTGGGTCTACATCAGTATAATGATATCTTCTCATATCAACCCATGTTTCCAAAGCACCGAAGCCATACTGCGCAATATACTTCTGCAACATAATCTTGGTTCTGGTTAATCCAGCAGCGTTTGGCATAACATTGGGTTGTGCCAGATAAGCATCCCTTACAGCCGTTGTAATTTCCTTACCCGCTGGAATAGCCTTATTGTATACTGAAGTAAGCAAACCAAAATTCAGCTCAATACCTCTTCTGTAAGCAGCCAAAGCTGTAGTCCTATCACCTTTAATCAAAGCTGCTTCTGCCTTCATGAACTGAACTTCGCTAGCAGTAATTACAGGAATGGGTGAATCATTACGGAAAATGAAGCGACAGTTAGCATCATTGGCTGGAGCTGCATTGTTAATAGCTGTTGTTTGCGCAACACCCCAAAAACTTTCTGGACGATCATTTGCTGCAAGTGCGGACTGGCCACGATTTCTATCAACACCACGAATAGTACCGTTGGCATTACCTCTCAAAATATACCATGCCCTTGGATCCTCTACACCGGAAAATTCAGGATTGGTTCCATTCAATAGGTTTGCAATATAAGAGCCTTGTCTGATAGCAGTAGGCGATGCAGTAGTAGCACCAGCAAGGTTACCTCTCAACGGACCAAGGAAATTTGCAGTAGCATTTATACCGCTATTGGCGTACTTTACAAGTCCATCTTCTTCATTTGTCTGCATTGCCAAATCGCAATACTTAATCACAGAATCTGGCTTGTAATCCGCCTTATTGGTAAGATGGTTATAGCTTCTAGCTAAGATTGCATAAACGAACTTCTTCCATTTATTAACATCGCCATTATAAAAATAGGCATCACCTTTTGCAAAATTAGCCTGACTAACACCATCACCAGTCTTATTCAAGTGATCCAAAGCTTCGAAGCATAATTTTCTTACACCATCATATACTACCGGTTGCTCATCGAACTGAAAGGTAATCTGATTGGTATTAAAAGCTTCTTTAAAGATCACTTCACCATAATAGTCTGTAAGCTGCAACCAGCTATGAGCTAAGATAGCTTTACCAGCGCCGGCATAATCCCACTTCTTCTCTTCTTCTGCCCACTGTATCATACGCATACAGTTCTGACCAATATCATAGTAATGTGAACGCCAAGTTGATTGCGCTACATCGGCTGCACTCAAAATATGTCCAAAACGATCGAAGGGACTCAGTGTGTTTACAAAATGCCAGTAACCTACGTACTGACCTACATAACGTGCATCGTTGATTGGACCATGTCCTGCCCAATTACCTGCCATAGCAGAAACTAGGTTAGGCATCAATGATTCTACAGGCACGCGGACATCTGCATTTGGATTTCGATATGCTTCATCAATCAATTTTTTACAAGATGTTGCGGATAACACAACAGCTGAAAGCAAGATGACTGATTTGATAAAATGTTTTTTCATATAATGCTGTTTGTATTATTTAAAAGTTGCTCTGAAACCTATGTTAATACTAACCGGTGTTGGAATATTACCGTAATCGAAACCGGCAGCACCCACACCTCTTGTACCTGCAGTGTTACCGTTTACAGCTGGATCAGCACCAGTATAGTTGGTAATCAAAATCAGGTCGTTAGCAGTAATAAATGCAGAGAGTGATTTAATCCAGCTCAGTTCACGCAGTTCACGTGGACTAAATGTATAGCTGAGTGTGATATCACGTAATCTTGCCCAGTTGATTCCTTTTTCAATAAAAGCTTCTTCTGGCATACGCGCAGTATAATAACCTTGGTTGTAGTATGGATTTACTACGATCGTGTTGCGAGTTGGGTTAGCAGTGTTCTGTAAACCATCATTTAAAACACCATCCACAATACGTGGAACCATACGATCATCCTGATTTCTGCTTCTTCCAATAAGATGCAAGAAGCGGCTAGTACCATTGTAGATATCACCACCTACACGGAAATCCCATAAGAAATTCAAACGCCAGTTTTTGTAACTGAAATTATTTACCCAACCAAGTGTAAAGGTTGGATTTCTATCACCTCTAACTACGAAGTTGGTAGAGGGATCAATCACAGGCAAACCATTCAGCGGGTCAATCAAAATCTGACCAGCAGCATTTCTGGTATAACCTACAGCTGTGATACTTGTAGTTGGACCACCAACCACTAAACCGCCACGTGCATTACCATATAACCAAGTATCAGAAATGTAAAACTCTGGTACGTTACTAGGCAAACCTGTTACCTTATTCCACATTCTATTGAAGTTGAAACGAGTATTCCAACGGAATTTCTTGGTTTGAACAGGTGTTGCGTCAATCGCTACTTCTACACCCTCATTTTGTGTAGAACCAACATTCAGTGTATTGAGTACAAAGCCTGTACCATAACTAGCTCGGAAATTCTCAACAATCTGCCTAGTGTTCTTGGTGTTATAATAAGTTACATCTAGGTTGATTTTATTGTTTAGGAACTTCATCTCTGTACCTAACTCATAGGTGCTTTGTCTTTCCGGCTCCAACTTATCGTTAGCATTCGTAAAACCATAAACAAAACCTCCACCACTTCCCGTATTTATATTAAATACAGACTGGTTGGCATAAGGCGCACTTGATCTTGCCGTGTTAGCCAAAGAACCACGGAGTTTCCAATAGTTCATCACATTACCACTCTTCAGGAAAGGTAGCAGATCTGTCATGATGAAACTCAAACTACCTGCTGGATAATTATAGTTTCTGAAGTCTTCAGGGAAGATAGATGAAGTCTCAAATCTGTGCGTATAAGTCAGGAAGATCATGTTCTTATAGTTCACAGAAAACTCTCCAAAATAAGCCAGCTGTCTGTTAATAGAGTAGTTGGGCAAACCTTTGCGTGCATTATTCAAACGAACGCGTGTATTGGCACGTGTATTTGAACTATCCTTACTTGTTGAATCCAAGAGGTTGGTACCTACAATGGCATAATGTTGTGTTTCCAAGTTCTGCCACATATTACCCAGCATTACACGACCATTAAAATTGCCTAGCTTCTTAGTGGCCGTTGCTGTGATAGTATGGTTATAACCATAATAGTTTCTGTAATAGTTATCCAGTTGTCCACCCTGACCGGCAGTTACCAAACTAGAAGTTGGGTGACGGAAAGTGTAACCAGTTTGTCTGTATGTATCATAACCAAATCTACCAGTTACCAATAACCATGGGAACAAGTTTACGTTTACACCTAAAGTAGAAACCCAACGCTCAAGATTGTCGCGGCTTCTATTGAAATTAACGTTGAAGAATGGATTATCGATCTCTGTATTAGGGTTACTACCGAATAAAAGGTTTTTATTTCCACTTGCATCGAGGTAGTCCGATATGTCATCAGTAGGAGGCCATTGTAATAGTGTGAGCATATATCCACCTGCACCACGCAATGGCTTATCATTGGCAGAATTGGTATATGCAATTGATGGTGTAATCTCAATCTTCTTACCAATCTTAGTGGTATTAGACAAACGGAAATTGTATCGCTTCAATCTGTTATTGGGAACAACGGATGTTTGATCAAAATAAGTACCCGAAAAACGGAAACTGTAGTTCTTTCTACCGAAATCCATACCTACGTTATGCGTTTGTGCGATACCCATTTGAAAGAAGCGATCGATATTGTCAAACATCCTTGTGCCTTGAGCATATTCAGGACCAAAATAGCTGAAGCTATTTTCAGGCACCCCGTTAGTACCACTAGAAAATTTATTTGAATACTCTGGGAAACGAGTCATGCTAGTGAAACGAAAACTATTGTCATAAGCGACATTCAACTTACCAGTTGCTTTTGCCTTTCTGGTGGTAATTACAATAGCGCCGGAACTAGCCTGAGAACCATATAATGCGGTAGCTTCTGGTCCCTTTAGTACTGTAATAGATTCAATATCATTAGGGTTTAAATCCGCAATACGGTTTGTATAATCATTATCTCTGTTAGGTCTGTCTGAAGCTAATCCGGTAGAAGCACCGCCCCCACTCTCGTTAACTGTTTGGTTGTCTAAGATGATACCATCTACAACAAAAAGTGGTGAGTTATCTAAGGCCATAGAGTTAAATCCTCTTAAAACAATCTGAGAAGAAGCACCGGCTACACCACTGGTTGGCGTAATAGTTGCACCAGCAATACGCCCCTGCAAACTGTTTAAGAAGTTTTCACGCTGTGTTTCCTGCACTTCATTGCCAGAAAGTTTTTGTGTAGAATAACCCAATTCCCTAGGCTTTCTTTTCTGATCCATTGCAACCACAACTACATCATCCAATTCAGAAGCTTCGCTTTTCATCTTAACATTATAATTAGCTCCTTCACGAACAGTGACACGCTGTGCTTCATATCCAACATAGGAAATCTGCAGTACCTGTCCATTACTGGCTTTAATGGTGAAGCCTCCTTTGGCATCAGTCTTCACTGCAGTTGGCTTTCCAGCAACTCTTACTGTTACGCCTTCTAATGGCTCTCCTTTTTCAAGATCGCGCACAGATCCAGTGATAACCACTTCCTGTGCATTGGCTTGTAGTGCAAACAAGAATAGTAAAGGCACTACCCTCATCAAGCTGACTAGTTTTCTCATAAATGGGGTTTTGGTTCTTGGTCTAAAACAGTTAATATTTCTTGGACAATTTTTTTCGACAAAATCATGCATGATCAAGCTAGTTTTTTACGCACAAAACGGCAAATCATGGATGAATGGTTTTTGAAGGCATTGAATTCCGGCAAGAATCTGTTAACAATCTGTTACATAGATACAAAAAAAATGCATAAACCCGAATAGCATTCCTGCAAAAAAGCATCTACTGTGTACAACTTAACCAGTTTTACAGAAGCAGCATTCCTGCATTTCGATAGGCGGCTAAAAGGGGATCCGATGGGGCAAGCTCGGTGATCAGCATATCAATTTGATCCGGTGCACATACCTGTAAGCGCTGCACACTATTCAGCTTTTCAGCAATAGAAACCGATACTGTTTTCTGGGCACAGGCCATCATGGCGCGTTTTACCTCTACAACTTCCCAATCAGAGTCCGTGATGCCCGACTCGGCATGGATGGCATTGGTACCCATAATACACAGATCAGCCTTCATCTGGTTAAGCTTGGCCACCACTTCCGCACCAACACTCATCTGAGCAGCTTTATTGAGGCGATTACCCAAAAAGATGACTTCACAGTTCGGATGCTCCAATAATTCCAAAGCAATGGGTATGCTTACCGTTACGAAAATGGCATTCAATTCGGGCGGCAACATTTTAATTAACTCACGAATGGTTGTTCCACCAGTTAAAACTACCAGCATACCATCTTTAATGAGACTCAATGCTTTCTGTGCAATCTCCCGCTTCTCGCGCAAAGCATAAATATTGCTGTTTTCAATCGTAAAGTGGAATGATTTGGACAATGCTCCACCATGGACCTTAATCAGCTTATCTTCTTCAGCCAATTCTTGCAAATCGCGTCGAACAGTATCTTCTGAAACATTGAGTTGGATGCAGAGATCAGACGACAATACCTTATTATGGATATTGATCTGCTGCATAATGAATGCATGACGTTCTTTTTTCAGCATATGGCAATTTTCGATGCCTAAAGTACCGATTTCCTCCGGATTATGCGTTTTTTTGCAGGTATAAGAAATAAACAGGTCATCAGCGCCAGTTCACCGCAGAAAAGAGCATGCGAATCACAGCTAAATGATAACCAGAAAGCCACCTGAATTGGTTATTCTTGCAGACAGATTATGATTTCTCCGCAGACCATACAACAGATCACCAGCAGGATAGACATTATTGACATTATCGGGGAATTTGTAAAGCTCAAGAAAAGGGGTGCCAACTACCTGGGCGTCTGCCCCTTCCACAACGAAAAAACACCTTCTTTTACCGTATCACCCTCCAAGGAAATCTACAAATGCTTTGGTTGTGGTAAAAGCGGCAATTCCATCAGCTTCCTGATGGAACACGAGAAATACAGCTATGTGGAAGCGCTACGCTGGCTGGCCAATCGATATAATGTTGAGATTGAAGAAACAGAACGTTCTCCCGAACAGCTTGTTATCGCTCAAACCACTGATAGCCTTTATGCCATCAACCATTTTGCACAACGCTTTTTCACCGAGCAATTACATAGTGAAGAAGGTAAAGCGAATGCACTAAGCTATTTACAAGAGCGTGGTTTTACTGCAGCTACCATTGAAAAGTTTCAATTAGGCTATAACCCTCAGGCAAGAAACACCTTTGCACAAACAGCTATTCTGCAACAATTCAATCAAGAGGTTTTGCTGAAATCTGGCTTGGTAGTTAATCGCAATGACGAACTAGCAGATAATTACCGGGGACGTATCATCTTCCCTGTGCATAATAACACAGGCAAAGTCATTGGTTTTGGCGCCCGCGTAATCGGGAAAGCTGATAAAGCACCGAAGTATATCAATACACCGGAGAATGAACTCTATATAAAGAGTCGTATTCTCTACGGCCTTTATCAGGCAAGAATGCAAATGGATAAAGCCGATGAATGCTTGCTTGTAGAAGGCTATACCGATGTGATCAGCTTACATCAGGCTGGTATTGAAAACGTGGTTGCCAGTGGCGGTACTTCATTAACAACAGATCAGATCAGGCTTGTTAAGAAATATACCAATAACCTCACCATTATTTACGATGGCGACAGTGCCGGAGTGAAGGCAGCGTTGCGCGGATTGGATATGGCTTTGGAAGAAGGTTTGAATGTTCGATTGGTATTGATTCCTGATAATGAAGATCCTGATAGCTACGTGAACAAAGTGGGCATGAAAGCCTTCAATGAATTTGTAGCTACCAACAAAAAAGATTTTATTCTCTTCCAGCTGGAAGTGATGCTGCGCGAAGCTGGTACTGATGTAACGCGTAAAAGTCAGGTAGTGAATCAGATTGCTGAAACACTTAGTAAAATCAGCAAGGCAGAAGACTTTACACGCCAACAAGACTATATTAAACAATGCGCTTCTCTCCTACGCATTGATGAAACTGGTCTCACCAATCTGGTGAATAAATACAAGCGCGACAAGATCAGTCGTGAAGAAAAAAAACTACCCTTCGATGAAGCTGAAACCATTCGCCAGAACAGCCAGCAACCAGAAGATGTACTTGATCAGGATGTTGCAGCACTGCTGAATAAAGATGCTGCGATTGAAAGAAACGTATTGCGGGTTTTATTAGAATATGGTTTGCGCACCAATGATGCGGGTAAGCCCATGGCTGAATATGTGTTTGAAGAGCTAGAACAATTTCATTTTGATGTACCCGAATTTGAACAACTATATCAGCAATATAAAACCCAGTACGAAGCAGGATTAGAACCCTCTGCCAAAACTTGGTTATATCATCCGGATGAGCAGATCAGACAAATCGTGGTTAATATTACCATGACGCCTCATGAGCTCAGTCAGAAATGGGATGAAGTAATGGAGGGTATGAATATTGTGAACCGTGATGTTAGTGCACAGGATGTACAACTCAGCATACACTATTTCAAGTTACGCAAGCTGAAAAAAATGCTGGAAGAAAATCAGCGCGATATGGAAACTGCTACAGGCGATGCTTTGATGAGCTTGATCATGATTCACAAACAACTCAAAGAGTTTGAACAACAGATCACTTCGCAACTAGGTACCGTTATCCTCAAATAAAAAATGCTGTCATCACTGACAGCATTTTTTTATCTAGTTCAATCTTATTTTTCAGAAGGATTGCGCTTACCTGCAAGTAGTTTCTCCAATGCAGCTTCTAATCTACGCTTTCTGGTTTCTTCTTTTTTAGCTCCTTCAATCCAGGTTACATACTCTTTCTGGTTGGTGAAAGACAAAGAAGTAAAGAATTCTTTTGCCTCTTTATGTTTCATGAACATGTTCGCTAATTCCGTAGGAGGTACTACCAAACGCTTTTCAAAATCTACGCCATTGGTCTCAACTGGCTTGCTATCACCAAAAGAACGGGTTCTATTAGGGATCTTATCTACTTTCTTGAAACGCATCGCACTCCACACATGGTCTAAAGCTACCTGACGCACACTTTCATAATTGTTGTTGCAGAGAATATCCCAGCTGCAATCACGGTTCAAGTCACTTACAATCTTGCTAGTTGATTTTGGATAAGCCACCCACAATTTGCTGTCCTCATGCAATGCTGGTAAGACTTCTTTTAATACCGAATTCAATTGATTCTGGTTGATAGCAAAGACCAAGGCAAAATCTACTTTTCTTGACTTGAGCAGAGGCGTGATATTCTTTGCGTAAGAAAGCTTAATAAACTGTTTTTCGATGGAGGAAGGAAGTCCCTGTATCAACAGGTTTTTCTCATCTTTTAATTGCAATTTTTCTAACAAACTCTGTTGTGATGTTGTGATCATGCTTGTGAGAAATTTTGGAGGTTGTTGCCTAAAAGGGTCTGCAAAGGTAAGGCTTTTCAATGGTTTTGAGTAGATTCCGGGCTTTTCTAGCGCCCACCCAACCATCAAAAACATCGCAAACTGCTGCTTTACAGTGACTTATAGTATTTCTCAAGGGTTTCGGGCATAATTTTCTGCAATTCAGCAATCCTTTTCTCCTCAACCGGGTGCGTACTAAGGATTTCCGGTGGCTTCTGGCCACCACTGGCGGCACCCATCCGCTTCCACAGGTCAATAGCAGCACGGGGATTGTATCCCGCCAAAGCAGCGTAACGTAATCCAAACTTATCAGCTTCTAATTCATGCTTGCGACTAAAAGGCAGAATGCCGCCCACCTGAGAAACTACACCATAAGACTGCAGGATTAGCTGCTGGGTTTCAACAGGCTTGTTGGCAACCGCCACACTTAAACCCATACCCAAACCCTGTTGTAACATACCCTGACTTACCCGCTCCTGTCCATGATGCGCCAATGCATGGGCGATCTCATGCCCCATCACTACAGCGAGCGCGTCTTCGGTCTGAGTTACTGGCAATAAGCCTGTATACACCACAATCTTTCCGCCCGGCATGCACCATGCATTCATTTCTTTGTTGTCAACCAAGTTTACTTCCCAGGCATACCCTTGCAGCTCATTGGCTAGTCCTTGACTGGTATAATATTCATTAATTGCCTTGATGATGCGATTCCCAATTCGCTTCACCATCTCGGCTTGCTTACCTGTGGCAACAACTTTATTGCTGGCTAAAAACTGCTGATAAGCTGTTAAAGACTGCGCCTGAATTTCAGATTCGGGTATAAAACTTAGCTGAGAACGGCCGGTAATGGCATTACGCTGACAGGCAACCATGAGGGTAAGCCCCAGCATTAGGCAAATAAAATAACGCATAAAGAAAATTTGAGCAACGAAGATACTATTGCTTACGACGCTGTTTGCGACGATCACGACTCTTGAAAAGCGGTACTTTACTTTCAGTACCTCTGATGATACGCCCAATGTTCTTTTGATGGGTCAGTACTACCATCAGTGCTACCAAGATGGCGAAAATGCGGTAGAGCGTTTCCTTCTCGTTGAAAATAAAGAGAATGAAGACCATAAAAGAAACGCCAGCCAAGATAGAACTGAGCGATACAAATCGAGTGAGGTATAAGACGATGACGAAAACACCGATACAGCTAACGGCTACAATCGGCTGGATGGCCAGCGCCATACCCAATAAAGTTGCCACACCCTTGCCGCCTTTGAAGTCGGCCCAGATGGGGAAAATATGTCCGATCACAGCAGCCAGACCTAAACCGATCATGAAATTGGTACGCTGCAGTTCGTCTGTCATGTAGAATGCATCAAGAATATATAGGGAAGTAGCAATCACACCTTTCAGCACATCAATCAACATCACAATGGTGCCCCATTTCTGACCCAACACCCGGAATGTATTGGTGGCACCCGCATTACCGCTGCCATAATCCCGGATATCAATCCCGAAGTATTTTTTACTTACCCAAACGGCTGTAGGAATTGAGCCAATGAGGTAAGCCAAAACAATGAGTAAAAATTCTACCATGGGGGCTGAAGTTTGGTAAACAAATATACAGCCCCTCACTTAATAATTTCTTAACATAGGACACGGTGGAAAAATTTAACGACACAGTATGGATATCCAGTTGTTCCGTACCCGCACCCCCTCAGTTTGGAGGCCATGCTGGGCGAAAAGTTCCCGCATAGGCTGCTCATCATCTACCAGCAAGCCGCTAAAAAGGATTTGGCCACCCGGCGCCAAAGCATCCACCAGAAAATGGATATTGGCTTCAATGATGTGACGGTTTACATTGGCCAGTATTATATCAAACTTTTTATTTTGATACCCTGTCTCAACTTTTTCTATATCAATACTTTGACAATTATTTTTTTGAATATTCTCCAAGGAGTTTTCTATACACCAATCATCATTATCCACCGCTAGAACCTGCTTTGCTCCCAGCTTTTCTGCCATGATGGCCAGCACACCCGTACCCGTTCCGAAGTCGTACGCAGACTTTCCTGCCATATTCAACCCCTCCATCCAGTCCAACATCATCCAAGTGGTGGCATGGTGGCCCGTACCAAAGCTCATCTTGGGTGTAATTAAGATTTCATGACGTACTCCCGCTATCGGAGCATGAAAATCTGCCCGAATACCCACAAAATCGCGTACCTGTACAGGATCAAAGTTGGATTCCCAAACTGCATTCCAATTTTGTTCTTTAATATTTGACAATGAATGATTTAATTGATACTTATCAACAATTAAGTTTAACTCTTTTTCATTCAATTCTCCAGCTTCAGCATAGGCTTTCAGTCCACCATTATCCAGCTCCTCAAAACCATTACAGCCGGCCAGCGATAAGTCCGCCATCACCAGCTCCAGTTGGTCAACGGGGATATTTTCCAGTACAATTTCTATGTAATCCATACTCCAAAAATAAACCCCGCAATTGCGGGGTTAGGTTATTTAAGCTTGTTCTGTTGGCGCGCCACCCTCTTGTCTGGGTTGCTGCTGTGGTTCAGGCTTTGGCATCAAGGCCTTGCGGCTAAGCTTGAATTTGCCAGTCTTATGGTCGATACCGATCAGTTTCACCTTCACTTTATCACCTTCCTTGAACACACCGTCCATGGTTTCCAGACGCTTCCAGCTGATCTCACTGATGTGCAACAGACCTTCTTTCTTCGGCAGGAACTCCACGAAAGCACCAAATTCCTTGATACCTTTTACAGTAGCTTCATATACTTCGCCTACCTGAGGAACAGCAACCAAGCCCTTCACCCATGCCAAGGCCTTTTCCAAACCTTCTTTGGCTGGCGAGAAGATGCTTACCTCACCCACATTGCCTACTTCCTCAATATTGATGGTTGTACCTGTTACACGCTGGATCTCTTGAATCACCTTACCCTGTGGTCCGATTACCGCACCAATGAACTCCTTATCAATGAAGAGTTTCTCCATTCTAGGTGCATGCGGCTTCACTTCTGGTCTTGCAGCAGGAATGGCCTCATACATCGCATCCAGGATATGGAGACGACCATTACGCGCCTGTGCCAATGCTTCACGCATCACATCCATGCTCAAACCGTCAATCTTGATATCCATCTGTACACCGCAGATACCATCACGGGTACCTGTTACCTTGAAGTCCATATCACCCAGATGATCTTCATCACCCAGGATATCAGTCAGGATCGCATATTTACCATCCGTTGCACGGGTAATCAAACCCATGGCCACACCACTTACGTGCTTTGGCAAGGGCACACCTGCATCCATCAAGGCCAGTGAACCGGCACATACAGTTGCCATTGAAGAAGAACCATTCGACTCCAGAATATCACTCACTACACGTACGGTGTAAGGATATTCATTGCCTGGCATCATCTGCTTCAGGCTGCGCATGGCCAAGTTACCGTGACCAACTTCTCTACGGCCGGGACCGCGCATAGGCTTTACTTCACCTGTAGAGAAAGGAGGGAAATTATAGTGCAGAATGAACTTATTGTATTCGCTGCTTGCAGCACTTTCAATCAATAATTCATCTAAAGGAGTACCTAAAGTAACTGTTGTAAGTGACTGAGTTTCACCTCTTGTGAATAAAGCTGAACCGTGTGGAGTTGGCAAAATATTCACCTCCATTGCAAGGGGACGAACCTGATCCAACTTGCGACCATCCAAACGGGTACGGTCATCCAAGATCATATCGCGTACCACATAGTACTGCAGATCACCAAAGTATTTTGATACCAGCTTTTTGTCTTCATCAGCCAGTTCACCCAGTGCTTCTTTAACTTCTGCGAGTAATGCAGCAAATGCATCACCACGCTCATGCTTAGAAGTGCCAGACTTGGCAATGGCATACATTTTATCCTTAGCCAGCTCGTTTACTTTTTTCTCCAGTTCCTCATTTGCATAAGGCTTAGGATAGTCGCGCTTACCGGTAATACCCTTCTTGGCACGCAGTTGTTCCTGCGCTTTGATCTGCACACGGATAGCCTCATGTGCCAGTTCGAGGGCCTTGATCAGGTCTTCTTCACTGCACTGGTTGCTCTCACCTTCCACCATCATCAGGTTCTTCTCGGTAGCACCAATCATGAAGTCCATATCAGCACGACCTAATTCGGTACGGCTTGGGTTTACTACGAAATTGCCATCAACACGGGCAACACGTACTTCAGAAATGATTTCTTTTACAGGAATGTCTGAAACAGCTAGGGCAGCACTTGCAGCCAAACAAGCCAATGAATCAGGCATAACTTCCTTATCGCTGGAGATCAGGGTAACCAGTACTTGTACATCACAGAGATAATCTTCTGGGAATAATGGGCGCAGGGCGCGATCAATCAGTCGGCTGATCAATACTTCGTAATCGCTCAGTCTGCCTTCACGCTTGAAGAAAGAGCCTGGGATACGGCCTGCACTTGCAAATTTCTCTTGATAATCTACAGTCAGTGGGAAAAAGCTCTGACCTTCTTTGGGTTCTTTATTGGCAACAACAGTAGCCAATAATACGCAGTTACCTTGTGTAACTGTAACAGCGCCATCGGCCTGACGGGCCAATTTGCCGGTTTCTATGGTTACTTCAGCGCCATTGGGCAGCTGGAAGCTAACATTGATGGGATTTAATGACATGGTTCTTTGTGTTTACGACGACTTGAAGTGCAGCGCAATAGAGGCGCATCCAGATCGCATGATGAATAAATGAAACGGACCGAGGCCATGCAACAAAAAAGTATTCCCAACCGTCTCAAGCGTCAGTTGGGAATTACCTGTTACATGTGTGACAATTTTATTTTCTGAGACCCAGCTTTTCGATCAAAGCACGGTAACCAGTTAGATTGGTTTTCTGCAGGTAAGTGAGTAAACGCTTACGCTGACCAACCAGTCTCATCAGACCGCGGTGGGTGGAGAAATCTTTTTTGTTTGCCTGCAGGTGTCCGCTGATATGACTGATTCTTTCAGTCAGGTGAGCGATCTGGCCTTCAATAGAACCAGTGTTAGTGGCAGCGCCACCGAATTCTGCAAAAATGCTGGCTTTTTTTTCTTTAGTTAATGGCATCTCAATTTCTTTTAAATGCGTCTTTGTTGTTTCTTCTTTAATGTGGCGGCAAAGGTATGGGATTTATCGGGATTCCATCCAAACCTGAAGGCTTTTTTTGCCCAAAAAGGGGCAAAATGGCAGCAAACATACGGTTTATGCCTTGTTCAGCGTTATTTAGACGCACATGCAGCAGGCTGCATAATTCCTTGTCTTATACACAGAGATAACACATAAGATGTTCGCTGTCACTATTTTAGGTAATAATTCTGCACTGCCGGCTTACGACCGGCACCCCACTGCCCAGGTAGTGACCCTGAATGATCAGTTATTCCTGATTGATTGCGGGGAAGGCACGCAAATGCAAATGGCCCGCTACAAAATCCGCCGGAGTAAGATCAACCATATTTTCATCTCTCACCTGCATGGGGATCACTATTTCGGCTTGATTGGCCTCCTCACCAGCATGGGCCTGTTGGGTAGGGATAATCCATTGCATTTGTACGCACCTGCTCCACTGGAAAAAATCATTACCCTCCAATTGGAAGCGGCAAGTACTAACCTGCCTTTTACTTTACATTTTCATCCAGTTACGGAGCCCGGACAAATTTTGGACAACCCAAAATTCTCTGTAGAAGCTTTTAGCACACAGCACCGCATTCCTTGTTTTGGCTATATCATCCGCGAAAAGCGTAACCCCAGAAGAATAAATAAAGAGAAGGTGGTTGAATACAATATACCAGCTGCTTTCTATGATCAATTGAAACAGGGCGCTGATTATGTAACCAAGGATGGTGAGGTGATTGCCAACGAATCGGTTACCCTACCCAATCTTGCACCAAGAAGCTATGCCTTCTGTGCTGATACTATTTACGATGAGCAGATAGCTGAGAAAGTACGCGGTGTAAATCTGCTTTACCATGAAACCACTTATTTGGCCGATCAGGCTGAACGTGCAGCAAGCAGATTCCATACCACTACTGCACAAGCGGCAGCCATTGCACAAAAAGCAGGTGCACAAAAATTACTGATCGGACATTTCAGTAGCAAGTATGAAACCTTGGATGCTTTTCTTGCCGAGACCAAAGCTGCATTTGCACAAACGCAATTGGCTACTGAAGGCACGACTTTCTTAATCTAACGCATCAACCAAGTATAGAACAAAGGAAACTCTGCCCGCCAGGCAGCTTCATTGTGCTGCGCCAATGGCGTGATAGAACGCCGAATTTCATATCGTGATTTTGTCTGTAAGAGCTGAATGATGCCATCCATATCACTCACTGTTTGCGTACCCTCTCTTCCACCCGCATAAAAGTAAAATCTTGGCATCGCAGTGGTCTGAAAATTTTGTGTGAGTGTCTTCATTTCAGGAGCAATCCAGAATGACGGTGAGAATACACCCGCACTGCCAAATATTTCCGGATACTGCAGTATTGCATAATAACTGATTAGTCCACCCATACTGCTACCGGCAATAAATGTTCCAGCTGGTCCTTTGATAGTTCTGTATTTGCCATCAATATATGGCTTGAGTGTTTTAGCAATGAAGTCAACATAAGCCTTCCCTTCTCGCTTACCAAAACGGGTATTATCGAATGCATTGTACTCTGTCAATCGCTTATCGCCACCATGATCAATGCCAACCACAATACATTCCTTTTTTAATTGCTGTTGCAGACTGTCTAAACATTCATCCACACCCCACTCACCGAATGGAGCTGTTTGCTCGTTAAATAAGTTCTGTCCATCATGCATGTACAAAACCGGATAGGTTTTGGAATTGGTTGCATAGCCTTTGGGTAGATAAATCCAAATGCGTCTTTGTCTATTTAATTGTGGCACCTGAAAAGCAGTATCAATGATGCGCACCTGCGGTGAAGCAGTATATCTTTTAGCCTTAATGGGATAATCATCTTTCCAGCCGGCAATGGTGATTTCCTGACTGATGTCTGCATTCACTTCAATGACCCTGTCTGCGATATCTGCCCCATCCGCTTTGCACTCTACTTTGTCCCACCCACCCCGTGTAAACTTGAATGCATAAGTGCCCGGTGCAACATCTTTCAACACAATTACTTTTCTGCCACCTGCAGAAGGCTTGAGTTTGTATGCAGGATCAGCTGGTTGCCAATTATTGAAGCTACCAGCAACGAAAACATCATCGTCCTTTCGTGTTGCAATATCTGTAAGGATAAGTCTTACACTAAACTGAGCCTGTACTTGACAAACAATTAGAACAAGGCAAATAAGGAAACGAGTTTTCATCTTTCTAATGTACGAATGATCGCAAACAAAAAGCCCCGATGGGTTTACATCAGGGCTCAATTTGTTGGAATATTTTGTTAATCCAGGATCTCTACATCCTTCGGATATTTTGCCTTATTGAAGACAAAGAGATTATCTGCAAGATTGGCACTGGTATTCAGGTTAGCAAAAGAGAAATCAACCACGTTATTGCTCTTGTCTAAGATCTTCGCACGTGTGATCATATTCTTTGCCTTGTCTACAAAGAGATTTACTTTCTGAAAACTCTTGCGTTTATCAACAGGCATCATTTCAATTTCATGAAAAGCACCGGCAGAACTTACCAACTTATACGTAAAGTCCTTGTCGTAAGAACCTGCTAATAATTTTTGCGGGCTCAGGGTCTGACTGCCTTCCTCAACAGAAGTAACCGTAATGGTTTTAGCACCATCATAGCTATATACATTCGCTGCATCGCACAACACTTCTGTTTTACCTTGCTTCAAAACGTATTTCTGTCCTTTAATAGAAATATCTCCGTTCTTAGTGCTATTGAGCTTACCCTTACTAGTAAATGATTTAATGGCAAATTTTGCTGTAATGCCTTTGAATGATTTGAATTTGGCACCAACCGCATCCAGTACTTTTTTAGCAGCCGGATCATTCTGCGCCTGAGCATTGCTCAACAATACAGTAGAAGCGATCAGCAGCAGGAAAAATTGTTTCATTTTATTGAATTGGGTGGCAAATATACACGAGTAACGGTGAATAGACCAGAAAGTGGTTATCCGGTTTAAAACCAAAGGCTTCCATTCATCACAAAGTTTCTAGATACTGTAAGAGCTCAGCCTCAGTCTTATACAGCACTTCCCGGGGTTTACTACCCAAGTTGGGGCCAACAATACCAGCAGCTTCCAACTGATCCATCAAACGGCCGGCTCGGTTATAGCCCAATTTCATTCTACGCTGTATCAAAGAAGTACTACCCACTTGATTTTGAACAATTAATCGGGCTGCGTCTTCAAATAATGGATCACGATCACTGGCATCAAAGTCGCGCCCCTCGGCTTCTTTTTCATCCACATATTCTGGCAAGAGGAATGCCTGCGGATAGCCACGTTGATCGCCAATGAATTCTGCCACACGCTCAACTTCAGGTGTATCAACGAAAGCACACTGCAAACGCGTGATCTCACCATTATAACTAATGAGCATATCCCCTTTACCAATCAACTGCTCAGCACCACCTGCATCCAGAATAGTACGGCTATCAATTTTAGAGGAAACTTTAAATGCAATACGTGCAGGGAAATTGGCTTTAATCGTACCTGTGATGATGTTTACAGAAGGACGCTGTGTAGCGATGATGAGGTGAATACCCACAGCACGAGCCAGCTGCGCCAAACGGGCAATCGGCATTTCCACTTCCTTACCTGCGGTCATGATCAAGTCTGCAAACTCATCCACCACCAATACAATGAATGGCAGGTACTGATGTCCTTTCTCAGGATTCAATTTACGTGCTGTAAACTTATCGTTGTATTCACGGATGTTTCTGCAACCCGCTTCTTTCAATAAATCATATCTGTTATCCATTTCAATACACAAGGCATTCAGTGTATTGATCACTTTCTTAGTATCAGTAATAATGGCTTCTTCTTCTCCAGGCAATTTGGCTAGGAAGTGCTTTTCAATCACACGATACAAACTCAATTCTACCTTCTTCGGATCAACCAATACAAACTTTAACTGCGAAGGATGCTTCTTATATAACAGCGAAACCAACAATGTATTGATACCAACAGATTTACCCTGACCTGTAGCACCAGCCATGAGCAAGTGGGGCATGCTAGCTAGGTCGACAATAAAATTCTCATTATCGATTTTCTTACCAATAGCGATCGGCAGCGAGAAATGGTTATTCTGGAATTTCTCAGAAGCCAATAAGCCACGCATACTCACTACCGACTTACGCAAATTGGGCACTTCAATACCAATAGTACCCTTGCCCGGAATAGGCGCGATAATACGAATACCCAATGCGGCCAAGCTTAACGCGATATCATCTTCCAGATTCTTGATTCGACTAATACGCACACCAGGAGCCGGTACAATTTCATACAAGGTTACTGTTGGCCCGATTGTAGCGCTGATACGCTGAATGGTGATATCATAATTCTTCAGCGTAGCAATGATCTGGTTTTTATGTGTCTCCAACTCAGTTGGATCATGTACAATTTTATCGTTACTATGATTCTCCAACAAATCGAGTGAAGGATACTTATAATCTTTCAGATCAAGTGTTGCATCATATTTAGTGTCTAAACCCTTTCTGTTCACTGCTGCTGAAGCAACAACTGCTTCTTCGATGCCTTCATTGATCTCCAACTCCATATCAGCATCTTCACTCTCTTCCTCTTCTTCGTATACTTCTTCTTCTGTTTCTTCAACGTCTTCTACAGATTCCTCTACATCAAACGCTTCATTACCTAAATACAAATCATGCACGGTCTTAGTATCTGCGGGCGGAATTGTTGTGATAGGCGCAATAGCTTCTTCTTTTTCTACGACATCAAAAGCGGGTTGTTCTGTTGCATTTTCTTTAGGCATGATGACAGAGATTGCACCACCATCATTCTTCAGACTATTCTGACTAATAGGTTCCTCAGGCATTGGAGGCTCTTGAAGGGGCTTGCCCGCTTCATCCCAATCCATCTTCACTGGCTCTGCTTCTGGTTCTGGCACAAAAGTCTCTTGTTTTTCAGCTGGCTTAATCCAGTTAAACTCTGGCCAATGGAATTGCGGATTGAAACGCCAAATAAAATAACTGAAGGATGCGAGGAACAATAAAGCACCAGTTCCTACCTGACCAATCCACTTAATAAACCAACTATTCACCAACTCGCCTACAGCACCACCCCAACTAAATGCAGTATTGGGTGTAACAAATGCCATGGCCATGCTGATTACCAGCAGACCAACCAATACATATTTGATGTTGCGAGAGAGATTGAATATTTTCTTACCAAAGAGTAGGTTGATACCCAGCACAAAAAAGAAAGTACAGAATAAATAAGCTGCAATACCAAATCCATTGAACATGAATTGATGTGCCGCATACGCACCCAATACGCCCAAGAGGTTAGTTACTTTTACATCAGCAGTAGCAAAAATGCGTACACCAAATTGATGCACTTTATCCTGATCATCCTGCCAGGTAAATAAATAAGAGGTGAATGCGATAAACAGGAAAATACCAAAGAGCAGACTCACAGAGCCGAATATCTTGGTAGTACGTTCGTCTTTCACCACTTCGGCCACATTCACTTCTGCTTCCTTGTCAGGATTCAGTTGCTCAGGATCGGGTGGCGGAGGTGTTTTTTTTCTTAATGAATTGGCCATGGGTACTCAGGTGTACAAATATAACGTTTGCCCATACCCTATTCGTGTGAATGGCCTGCTGTGGATTTCTTTTCTGAGAACTAGCTAGAAATGTGTAGAAAGTGGATAACTAGGCTTTTTTCACCCCTAATGCCAGTAAAACCCAACCGATAATAAAACAAAGTCCGCCTAAAGGCGTGATGGGACCAACCCAGGACAAGCCGCTTAAGACCAAACCAGTTTTTACGGTTAGCACATACAATGAGCCGCTAAATAGCAGGATGCCTGCAATAAAAAAGCGCCCAGCGTTGAGGATATATTTATTGGAATAGCTTGAATATAAAATACCTGCAAACAGCAAAGCCAAGACATGAAAGAATTGGTATTTCACACCAGTTTCAAAAGTAGCAACAGCCTGCTCGCTAACCAATTCTTTCAGCTTATGTGCACCAAATGCCCCCAGTGCTACAGCCAGTGCACCTAGCCAAGCAGCTGTTTTGATGAATCCTTTATGCATGAGATTGTATGATTTGCTGTAATGCTTTTAAACTGATGTCTTTGCCAGATATTCTATGAGCAGCCTGCCCATAATATACTTCCCGCTCTGCACGCTTCTTTAACAAGAACGACTTTAACGCATCATCATTTAAGTCTCTGATAAGCGGACGATAAGCCTTCTCCGGCAATAAACGCTCTACTAGCGTATCTACCGCTTCGTCTAACCAGATCGTAATACCCTGCTTATTCATCCAAGCCATGTTATCATGGAAACAAGGCGTACCACCACCAGTTGCTAGCACAAAGGCTTTCTTCTCCCCAAACCAACGCAAGAGTTTGGCTTCTGTTTTTCTAAAATAATCCTCCCCATCCTCATCGAATAGTTCAGCGATGGTTTTGTCTTCCAGGTTCTCGATCAGACTATCCAAATCATAACCACCTGTCTTGAGCTTTTTCGCTAATTGCGTTGCCCAATAAGACTTCCCACTACCCATCAAACCAATCAAAAAAACCTTCATCTTATTTGAATGCGTTATACCCTGTTACATCCATACCGGTAATCAATAAGTGTACATCATGTGTACCCTCATATGTGATCACACTTTCCAGGTTCATCATGTGGCGCATGATGCTGTATTCTCCAGTGATACCCATACCGCCCAACATCTGACGTGCATCGCGGGCAATATTGGTGGCTATTTCACAGCTGTTACGTTTTGCCATACTGATTTGAGCCGGAGTAGCGCGACCTTCATTCATCAATACACCCAGACGCCATACCAATAATTGCGCTTTGGTGATTTCAGTAATCATCTCAGCCAGCTTTTTCTGCTGCAACTGAAATCCGCCAATCGGTCTGTCGAACTGCACACGCTCCATGCTGTAGCGCAAAGCAGTATCATAACAATCCATAGCCGCACCCAAAGCACCCCAGGCAATACCATAACGCGCTTTGGACAAACAGCTCAAAGGTCCCTTCAAGCCTTTCACGCCGGGTAAAATATTTTCTTTAGGCACTTTCACATTGTCGAATACCAACTCACCTGTTGCACTGGCACGTAAACTCCATTTGCCATGTGTGGTTGGTGTGGTAAACCCTTCCATTCCACGCTCTACTATGATACCCTGAATTTCACCGGCATCATTCTTTGCCCAAACCACAGCCACCTGTGCGAAGGGCGCATTGCTGATCCACATTTTGGCGCCATTCAGAATCACATGATCACCGGCATCTTTAAAATTGGTGACCATGCCTGCAGGGTTACTACCATGATCAGGTTCTGTTAAACCAAAACAACCCAACCATTCACCGCTGCCGAGTTTTGGTAAGTATTTTCTTTTCTGTTCCTCGCTGCCATAAGCATAGATGGGGAACATCACCAATGAACCTTGTACAGAAGCAGTAGAACGAACACCGCTATCACCGCGCTCCAATTCCTGCATCATCAAACCATAGCTGATATAATCCAGACCACCACCCCCGTATTCAACCGGCACGGTTGGACCAAAGCAACCCATTTCACCCAGCTGCTGCACAATATGCTGCGGAAACTCAGCACGCTGAGCATAATCTTCAATGATGGGCGAAATTTCCTTCTTCACATAATTGCGCACCGACTCGCGAATAAGCTTGTGCTCATCGGTCAGTAATTCATCAAGCAAATAGTAGTCGGGCGATTGGAATGTGTCTGTTCTGGCAGCCATGATCGTTCTTTTTAGCGTTGTTAAGGGCTTTGCGCTGCAAAAATAGGTGTCGGATGCCAGCTGCTGACGCATTCTTCAGCTTATTTTAGGTCTGAAGGGTATTACCGTTCAACAAAGTGGAGGTACATCATGCTGCTACTTTCTTAAATTACTTCAAAATCTACACATGAAACCCCTACTGCTGTTGACAATGATGGGTTTTTATAGCCTATCCAATGCACAAAAAACAACCACACAACCCAAGCCTATTGAGCAAATCAGGAAATACTATTTCGTCATGCTCACAAAAGGGCCAAAGCGTGATCAGGATTCAGTAACTGCTATAACCATCCAAAAAGGCCATATCGCCAATATTGATAAGCTGTATTATGAAGGCAAGATTAAAGTAGCCGGCCCCTTCGGTGAGTCTGGTGATTGGCAGGGTATTTTCATTTTTGATTGCGCCACTAAAGAAGAAGTAGAAAAACTACTGCAGACAGACCCAGCCATTAGCTCAGGCAGATTAAACTATATCGTCAAGCCTTGGTATACAGCACCGATGGGTAGTTTTGTACCGGGTATACCAAAGAAGGAATAACAAAAATCCCCCTGCAGTACTGCAGGGGGATTTTTAATTTAATGGAGTGATTACCCTCTTCTCTGTTGCTTATTCGTTTGCTCTACTTCTTTGTTGATTTCTTCCACATCTACCTTACGTGATTTATTATCACCCATCAGGTGCTCTGTGAAATAATCTGCCATACGCCAGAAGAAGTACTCCGTCATATCACCAAAACCGTGACGCTGCGTAGGTAATACCACCATATCAAAACGCTTATTGGCTTTGATCAATGCATTCACCACACGCATGGTATTGGCAGGATGCACGTTGTTATCAATCTCACCATGCGCTAGCATCAATCTACCTTTCAGGTTTTTCGCAAGCTCTGGATTTTTATCAATGTTGTACTGGAAAGTAGTGTCACCTTTATCGCTGATGATTTCTTTTACGCCATGGTGCTTTTCACTCCACCATCTGTTGTAGATGGAGTTATCATGGTTACCGGCAGAAGAAACAGCTACCTTAAAGAAGTCAGGATATACCAACATAGCAGCAGTACTCATAAAGCCACCACCTGAGTGACCATGAATACCCACTTTAGTAATGTCTAAGAACTTATGGCGATCAGCCAGTTGTTCTGCAACAGCTTTCTTATCGGCCAAACCATAATCGCGCAGATTACCGTAACCATAATTGTGGTACCACTTGCTACGGCTTGGGTGACCACCTCTGTTACCCAACGTTACTACTACAAAACCCAGCTGCGCCAGACGATCTGTACGATCCATACCGCGGCTGAATGCTTTATTCACAGCTTCTGTTTGCGGACCAGGATACACATACTCAACGATGGGATATTTCTTGGTGCTGTCGAAATCAAAAGGCTTATACATGACACCATAGATATCAGTGATGCCATCATCTGCTTTGGCTTTGAATGGTTCAGGGAACTTATAGCCTGCTGCGAACAAGCTGCTCAGATCAGCTGTTTCTAAATCCAAAATCTTTCTGCCATCAGCAGCGAACAATACTGATTTAGGTACCGTATTTACGCGAGAGAAATTGTTCACTACATAACGGCTGTTGTCATCCATGCTGGGTGAATGATCAAAATCACCAGGCGTTAACAATTTCAAACCTGTACCATCAAAATTAATGCGGTAAGCATGCAGGTAATATGGATCTTCATTGGCTTCTTTACCATTAGCAGAGAAATACAATACGCGGTTCTTTTCATCAATACCGAGAATATCTTCACAATGCCAAGCACCTGAAGTGATTTGATTTTTCAGTTTACCATTTTCATCGTAGAGATAGAAATGACCCCATCCATCATCTTCACTCCACTGAATCAATTCCTTACCACCATTCACTAAACCGGGGCGTTTGATTTCAACATAGGTATTCAAACGCTCTTCAATCAAAGTCTTCACATCACCAGTTTGCACATTGACCAAACAAAGATCAATACGCTTGAGATCGCGACTGGTTCTGCTGAAATAAAACTGATTACCATTCCCCAACCAAATGGCAGGGCGATAATCATCATCTCTATTGCTCATTTTGGCAGGCTCAGACCATACACTCACATCCTGATCTTTGAACATGCCTACTGAAATTTCGCGAGAAGTTTTAGCTGCAAGATCAAACACCAGCAAATGCTCTACAGGTGCATCTTTCTCACCAGGCATCCAGTACTTATAGGTTTCCAAAGTTGGGCGTGGATCAGCGATGCTGTTAATCACCCAGAGGTCTTTTACTTTTCTGTTGTCAACACGATTTAATGCGAAGTATTTAGAATCGGGCGACCAGAATACAAATACTGGTCTGCGCTTCATTTTGTTTTTCTCTTTGTCAACATTGCTGTCGCCAGAGCCAGACAGGTTACCATCATTGTAGTAGCCAAAGTTTTCAATACCATCTTTGGTTAACTGATAATCTACAATGGTGCTATCATCTTCATTTTTGACAGCTTTCTCATAGTTGGCTTTATCCATCCAGTAGAGATTGTTGTTTCTACCAAACAGAATGATATTGCCATCAGGAGAAATATTCGCCCAGCTTGGCTTACGCTTTGGCTTTTTGAAATCGTTCAGTTCTACGAGTTCACCAGTATTGATATTGTACTCAAAATAGAACACCTTCTTTTCTTTTACAGGAGGTGTACCTTTTTTGGCTGTAGAATCTTTCTTCTCGATTTCTTTGGTGCTCTTCACCTCAAACTGAATCCAGTTTTCATCGCGTACAAAACGCATACTGTCGATATTCAGGTGCTGGGCATCCATTGGATCATCCGTAATGCGCGTAAGCTTGGCAGCCAATGCAGCATTATCAAACAATACTTTCTTCTCACCCTTGGCTGCATCTACGATATACCACTTCTTACCTTCTGTGGTTTGATACATATACCAGAAGCGATCAGATTTCTTCAACCAATGCGGATCGACGGCCGTACTAAAGACCATCTTTTCCAGCTTTTTAGGAGAGAAACGTGCGGCCAATGCATAATTGGCTTCTGAAACGGGGGTTTGGGCTTGTAGCGCCAATCCGAATACGAGCAAAACTGCCACGAACAAGGATCTCATATGCGATTGATTTTGGGGCAATGAAAATAGGCCTTTCGTTTGTTGAAACGGTACCATTTATCAAAAAATCAATTGCAGCACTTACTTTGCAGGAAATATTGGACGATGGCCCCATTTGAAGCAAGTCTCGATTATGCACGCAAAGCGGATCAGGCAGATGCCCTACACCATTTTAAAGCGCAGTTCCACTTTCCGCACCATAATGGTAAAGAAGTCATTTATTTCTGCGGCAACTCGCTGGGCTTACAGCCAAAATCTGCGCATGCTGCCATAGAAACAGAGTTAAAGACTTGGCGCGAGCAAGCGGTAGGTGGCTATTTCAATGGTGCCAATCCTTGGTTGTACTATCAGGATTATTGCAAACCGGCGCTGGCCAAAATCATGGGCGCATCTAATGAAGAGATCACTGTGATGAATGCCCTTACGGTGAACATGCACCTGATGATGCTGAGCTTCTACAAGCCAACACCTACCCGATACAAGATCATGTTGGAAGCAGGTGCATTTCCATCTGATCAATATGCAGTAGAAACCCAGGCCAAACATCATGGATTCAATCCCGATGATGCCATCATTGAAATTTTCCCTCGTGCAGGAGAAAAAACACTGCGCACAGAAGATATTCTGCAAGCGATTGAAGAACATAAAGACAGTCTAGCCCTGACTATTTTTGGTGGCATCAATTATTACACCGGACAATTCTTCGATATTCCCACCATCACCAAAGCCGCACAAGCTGCGGGCGCTATTGCCGGTTGGGATTTGGCACACGTAGCAGGTAATATTCCATTGCAGTTGCATGATTGGCAGGTTGATTTTGCCATCTGGTGTAGTTATAAATATTTGAATGCCGGCCCGGGTGCAGTGGGCGGTGTATTCGTACACAACAAACATGCCCAACAAACAGATGTAAACAGAATGGCTGGCTGGTGGGGCAATGATGAAAAGACACGCTTTAAAATGGAGAAAGGTTTTTATGCCAAACCAGATGCCAGTGGCTGGAACATCAGTACCGCACAAGTCTTCAATACGGTTTGCTTGAAAGCATCATTGGAATTATTCGATCAAGCAGATATACTTGCACTACGTGCCAAGAGTATTCAGTTGACAAACTACCTGGAGTTTCTTTTGCAGCAATTACCTAATCTGCAATTTGAAATCATCACACCTGCAGACCCGGCACAACGTGGTGCGCAATTGAGTTTGTATTTCCCCAATAACGGCAAAGCCATTCACCAGAAAATGATCGAAAGCGGCATCATTGTAGATTACCGTGAACCTGGTGTTATCCGCGTAGCACCTGCACCGCTGTATTGTAGTTTTGAAGACGTCTATATATTCTACGAAATTTTAAAAACTAACTTTTAAATAAATTCGAGGGACGAATATCGAAAACCGAAAAGTCGTAAAAATTACTGCATGGCTGCTCAAAACAAATATGCGGTTTTGGAAGAACGATGTTTAGCTTTCTCACTTAATGTGAAAAGTTTTCGTAAACGGTTTCCTTATGATTTTATTGAGAAAGAATATATCAGACAGTTAATCAGATCAGCAGGATCAGTGGCTGCCAACTACCTTGAAGCGAATGAGCATCTAGGCCCTAATGATCTTAAAATGCGGCTTAGAATTGCTAAAAAAGAAGCTAAGGAATCTATTCTTTGGCTCAAGCATCTTGAAACTGATCAAAAACAAATAGAAGAGACAAGAAATGCCTTAATCAAAGAAGCTATTGAGCTGATGAACATATTTGGTGCCATTTTAAAGAAACTTGATTAGTTGATATAGATTTTCGTTTTTCTTATCTCAACGCTCGACCCTACCTTTAAGTTATGTCTAAACACATTCACTCCTACTTAGCATTGGGCGATTCCTACACGATAGGTGAATCTGTTCCCTTGCATGATAGCTTTCCCTATCAGGTAGTACAATTGCTGCGTAAGCAAGGTTTTTCTTTTCATGCACCGGAGATTGTGGCCAAGACAGGCTGGACGAGTTCAGAGTTAGCAGAACATCTATTGCACCACAATTATGAAGAGCAATATGATTTTGTGACATTATTAATCGGTGTCAACAATCAATATCGTCGCTGGTCAATGGACGATTACAAAAACGATTTTGAATTTCTGCTGAAGAAAGCCATTCATTTAGCGCAGGACAAAAAACACCATGTTGTGGTATTATCCATTCCTGATTGGGGTGTTACGCCTTTTGCCAAAGGAAGAGATGCAGCACAAATTGCCAAAGAAATAGATGCTTTCAATACAATCAATCACGATATATCACAAGCAGCAGGTGTACATTATGTAGAAATCACTAAGGGCAGCAGACACGCGAAAGAAGACAATAGCTTACTTGCTGCTGACGGATTACATTATTCGGGAAAGGAGCACGCCAAATGGGCTGAACAAGTGGCTTTTATTTTTCAGAAAATGATTCAGGCAGGTAAATAGCTGCTCATCTCTACCTGATACTGCTCAGCAATCGCTTTTGCTTCAATTGCAAAGTCTTCATGCTCTGCAGCATAGATGATGGCTCTGCTTGCGTTCACTAGCAAACCACAATCTTTATTCAAGCCATAACGACTCACATCGGCCAAGCTACCACCTTGAAAACCTACGCCGGGTACCAACAGAAAATGATCAGGAATAATTGAGCGAATATTCTCCAGTTCAAAAGCCTTGGTAGCACCTACCACAAACATCAAGTTATCGGGTGTACCCCAATTGGCTACGCGCTCCAATACTTTTTCATACAAAGCTTTGGGCCTATTGCCACCAATGATATTGGGTACTAAGTTTTTGTCTTCTGTTTCTTCCACTAGTAATTGCTGAAAATCATTACTGCCCTTGTTGGAGGTGAGACCTAGAACAATGGTCACTTTATCTGGATACTCTAAAAAAGGTCTTACGCTATCCTCGCCCATGTATGGCGCTACAGTAACTGCATCAAAGGGTAAAATTTCAAAGAATGTCTTGGCATATTGTGCAGAGGTGTTACCAATATCACCACGCTTGGCATCAGCAATCTTGAAATGGGTGTCCGGAATATAGTGCAGGGTTTCTTCCATAGCTTCCCAACCCTTGATGCCCATGGACTCGTAGAAAGCCGTGTTGATTTTATAGCTCACACAAGCATCTTTTGTCGCATCAATAATGGCTTTATTGAAAGCCACTACTGCATCGGGACGATGACGCAAATGCGCCGGAATCTTTTCTATATCGGTATCCAGGCCTACGCAGAGATAACTGCGCTTCGCTTGTATTTGTGCAACCAGTTGCTGACGGTTCATGCCACGAAACTAAGATTTGCAAACGACTTGATGAATAGGCTGCTGTAACTAGCACCAGAATACAGACCTGGACTGCGCTCAGGGCTACCCTTCTGCTTAGTTTCTACAGCTATCCGTATTCTTGGCCCCGCATCAGCAGGATATGCCACTTGCCGCCAAAACAAACCAAAACCGTCAAGGCTATAAAAAAATGTCGCACTGCAACAGCACGACATTTTTCTGAGGCCAATCTTTTCGCTTTTGGTTTTTTGACTTTTTGCTTTTGACTTTTCCCTTTTTACTTTAATACACATATACTTGGTAACCCCAAGCCGGCAGCGACATAGCAGTACCTGATTTCAAATCTGCGGCTTTGTCGGTAAACAGCTCCTTAGCCTTACCGTCAATCAATGCATTATTGATGGTAACAGTCTGCGCGTCCTTACTCAGGTTAAGCAATACAAACACTTTCTTACCGTCTTTCTCGCGTACAAAAGCATAAATGGCTGCATCCTTATCTGTAACAAGTTTGGTAAAGCCTGCATTCGCAGCCAAAGCTGCATTGTCTTTACGCAGATTAAGTAATTTCTGATAGAAAGGCGCTCTGGCAAACTTGCCAAACTGAATGGTATCCTTTTCAAAGAATTCAATCTTTTTCAAGTGTGGCTCTTCTTGTCCGCTATAAATCATCGGGATGCTTCGCTTCATGGTTTGGGTTAACACAGCAAATGGCGCATGTACATCACCAGGCATCGTACCATAGTCTGCTTTGTTCCAGCTGTTCTCATCATGATTGCTGGTGAAATAGAAACGCATGGCATTGGCAGGGAAAGTGGTATCCACCTTATTCACCACACTATCAAATGCATTCGCTGTTCTGCTACCATCGGCCACTTTTTTCAGCATGGCAAAATCTGCCCAAGCATAGGTTGCATCAAATCCTGCGGTATGTATGCTTGCTTTATCGGCCTCAGCCAACATGAAAATATTCTTCAACTTTTTCAGTTCAGGAATGGCTTTTGCCCAGAATGCATCGGGCACTTCGCCTGCTACATCGCAACGGAAACCATCAATATCCGTTTCACGAATCCAGTATTGCATTTGTGCAATCATGGTATCAGCTAAAGCCGGATTGTTGTAATTGAGTTTACGCGTATCTGTCCAATCAAATTGGTAAGCTGCTTTCTTAGTCACACTATCAATCACATAAAAATCAGGATGCTTCTCTAACCAATAGTGATCTGCACCAGTGTGGTTGGGCACCCAGTCGATAATCACTTTCAAACCAAGATCATGCGCTTTCTTCACCAAGGCTTTCCAATCATCCAATGTGCCGTATTCAGGATTGATAGCGGTATAATCACTCACAGCATAATAACTGCCGAGTGTACCTTTTCTATCTACTTTACTGATGGGATTAATGGGCATGAACCACAAAGTCTGCACACCCATTTCCTTCAGACGATCTAAATGTTTGCTGAAAGCAGCGAATGTGCCTTCAGGTGTATACTGACGAATATTCACTTCGTACACATTGCCCTGTAGTATCCACGCTGGATGACCATCTGTAACAACAGTATCGAGATTAGGTGCTTCCGTCTTGCCTGAATTGCAAGAAACAGCCCATACACTTGTTACTGCCAAGAGCAGCAACCATGAAAGTTTACGCATAATGATAATTTGAGCCTACAAATTAGCACAAAACAGGCAGTAAAAGAACTGAGCAAAATCAGGCCACAATTGCTATTGAACACCTTTCTTTGCAGCAAAGCCTGCCGTATGGATAAGAAGCCCATGTATTATGCAGATTACCTGCATTTGGATAAAGTATTGGATAGTCAGTACCCTGTGAGTTTTGAAGCAGGCAATACGCCTGCACATGATGAAATGCTGTTTATCTCTATCCATCAGGCCTATGAAATCTGGTTTAAGCAAATTTTGTTTGAATTGGATTACTGTGAGCGCATCTTCAACCAATCTCATATCAACGACAATTCTGAGGACCTGAACTTGGTGCGTCACCGACTGCAACGCATAACGCGGATTCTTGCTTTATTGAACCAGCAAGTGCATATTCTGGATACCATGACGCCGCTCGACTTTCTGGAATTCAGAAACCTGCTCACGCCTTCTTCTGGTTTTCAGAGCATGCAGTTCAGATTAATTGAAGCAAGACTTGGGTTGCAATTACAAAAGCGCCACCATGCAGACTATTACAAGCGCACGAATGAAGGCGGCTTTACGCAGCACGATTATCAAACCATTACGAATACAGAAGAGCAACCAACTCTCTTACAATTGGTGAACAATTGGTTGGAGCGCATGCCTTTCTTTGATGAAACATTCTGGCAAGGCTATGCTTCTGATACGCCCACTTCTTTTGTGCAGCATCCTTTCTGGAATGATTACCGCCATCGTTATTTCAGCGGATTAACAGAACGCGAGCAAGGCAAGATTGATGATTTTGATTTTGTTTTTTTTGAAGCCAATCAGGCCAATCTGTCTGAAGAGCAACAACAAATCCTGCGTAGTCAGTTTACACCCAAAGCCCTGCGTGCAGCTTTGTTTATTATGCTGTACAGAGATTTTCCGGTTTTCCAAACCTCTTACCAGATTTTAGATGCATTGATTGAAATAGACCATATGCTGAGCAACTGGCGACATAAGCATTTAATTATGGTGCGAAGAATGATTGGTATGCGCGTAGGCACGGGTAATACCAGCGGTGCCGGCTATTTAGAAGGTGCTTTGAGTAAGCATTATATCTATAAGGATCTTTCAGGATTATCCACCTACCTCATTGAAAGAAGAAGATTACCACAATTGCCTGAAGCATTGATTAGAAGTTTGGGGTTTGGATTCTAGCCCCTGTTGGTCGCCCGACCAACAGGCATCAATCAAAAACAGTTACTTGCTGGTCAGGCGACCAACAGGGAATCATTTAACCAACTTATTTGCTAGTCAGGCGACCAGCAGGGGCTAACAAAAAAGACTAAAAGGAATCCTCTTTTATCTATATCTCCTGTAAAGGATTATAGACATTAATAGTACCTGCTTGTTTATTAAAAAAGTCGCTACAATTATTACAATAATTTTTGTTGATTAAACAACTATTCTTATTTTCATTAAGAATATTCAAGTAACCCCACTTTGAAATTTTATTGATATCACGTGAATCTGCTTCACTGTTGGCATATTTATTAATTTAAATAACCAACAACAAATGAAGCATTATTTAAAATCATCCTATTACTTTCTTTTGCTTGAACTATCGATCTTGTGTTAAAATGATTCCCACAACTGAGGGCAAATTGATATAATATACACTATCAAATCAGAAGACTACAACATGGGGGCTTCGCAAGTTCAATTTTCTGATCCTGTTGAGCCAATTACATTAGGTACAGTATATCAAATCACATCTATGAATTTTAAAAGAAAAGTAGTTCAATGATGAAAAAAATTACAGTATCAATCTTTATTATTTTAGGTTTCTGCGCTAATGCGCAGAAACCCCCTTTAGAAATATCCTTCTACTCATCATATTTAACTAACAATCATAAGGTAGAGGAATATTATGGCAAGCCAGTTGGTATTTACAAAGAGTTGCGACTGACAAAACAAATTACAAAGCATTTGAAAATTGGCATTTTCATAGCCCATCAAAGGCATCAAGCCATTGAACACCTTATTTTACCTTATCAGCCACCAGCTACACCCACATTAATTGACCATACCATTGATCGAGATTATTTACCCTTAGGTTTAATGACTGAACTAAACCTAACATCCTTTTTCACAAATCATTTAAAAATATTTAAATCAGAGAACAATAAGTGGGGAATTTACACTAGTGTTCAGTTTATATATCTGCATGGCAGAGATACTTATAACAGAACCCTTTCTGGAAATTATTTGTATAGGTTCGCTTACGCTGACCCCTCTAACCGTTTACTTTTCTCTTATCCTTTTGCAAACTATGGACGTAAGTATCTTGGATATTTTTTTGGCATACGACACCAGACATCAAAAAGGCTATCTTTCGCTATAGAAGCAGGTTCTGGTGCTTTAATGTATGCTCAAGCTGGAGCATCACTTAAAATTAATTAATCTACTAATGGATCCTATAATGAAACCATTGAAATATTTTATACTACCCTTTACGCTTTTTTTATCTATTACATCTTCTAAAGCTCAACTTAAAGGATTAGAGGTTCACTTATTAGGCTCACCATTTTTTACTTCAAATAGAACTGATAAAGCTAATTCCTCAGAATTACTGTATAAAGAATTACGTATTCAATCCAAATTTGGACAATATTTATCATTAGGCCTATTTGTTGGACACCAGATAAGGAATAAAGGAGAGTATCTTATAACTTATGTAGATGTGCCTGGGACTTTCATTTATCAAGAAGGTCTATCTAAGATTAAAAGGACGTATATACCACTAGGCATTTTCGCTGAAATAGATTTTACCAGTTTTTTTTGTGATGAGTTAAAAATATTAAAAAGAAAAGAACGATGGAAAATCTATAATAATATTCAATTAGTACATCTAACAGGTAATAATGAATATTTTAGAACAAATCCTAACGGTTTGTATATCCTAGGATTTCATAAGTTCGAGAAAGATTATGGGCGTTCTTACATTGGATTTATGTTTGGTGCAAGAAGGTATATTAATGAAAAAAGAAGTTTTTCTGTCTGTCTAGAAGCAGGCAAGGGAGCTTTAATGAATGCTCAACTTGGATTAGGCTTACATTTCACTAGGCAACGACAATAACCTTTGCCCCTGTTGGTCGCCCGACCAACAGGCATTAACCGAAAACATTTACTTGCTGGTCGGGCGACCAGCAATGGCAATCCTAATTCAGTTTTATAGCAAGTATTTTCGCCAACTCATCTGCCTTGGGATCAATAGCTAGTATAGTACCGTCCCTGTCTACCAGCACCATCATACCTACCCCATTGTTAATACCATAAGTTTTCCAAATACCCAATTGATCATTGAGATCAAATAAGTGAGGCCATGAAAATTTTTCTTTAGTCAGTCTTTCTTTAAGTGCATTTAAATTTTCAAACTCTCTGGCAATACCCACCACTTCAAACCCCTTGGTACGATATTGCTCATATATAGGCACAACTAATCTACTTTTAGCGATACATGGACCACACCACGATCCCCAGAAATCAATAAGCGCAATTTTATTCCTGATTAGATTTGATAGCATGGCTGAATCACCTAGTACATAAGGTGCTTTCAGATCGGCAAACTTATTACCTACACGTATAGCACGAAGACCTTCTAATTGTACTTTACTATTCTTTGTATATATGTGGTCTGGATATTTCTCCGCATAGATGGGGAAAACTTCTTCTACAAGCTTTGGTAGAAGCGGGTTTGCTTTCATTTGGGTTTCCACATCAAAATACAAGAGGTAGTAAGCAACAAGAGAGATGTTATTTTTTATATAGTTATACTTCCAGCTAACCTCTTCTTTGATTAATGAATCGTAAGGAAATACAAAAAGCGACTTTGCAATTTCTGTGTAACATGCGTATGTTTTTTGTAGCTCATCCATTTTTTGATAAATCGGCACCTTCTCATCTTGATCATCTGATTTGATTGCTCTGAGCTTTAAAAGAAGGCTTTTATACTCATCACTATCATAGACATCATTCTTTAGCAAGCTATCTCTCAACCTAAAAAGTTGGCTTTTTTTATCTGAAAATTGCTTTTCAATATTTGACAAATATTCAGCATAAAGACTATTTAAGCGACCGCCTATAACAATATTCTTTTTATACTCATTTTTAGGGTATAGCGTAAAATTAATTTCCCCTTTTTCAGAAAAAAAACGAACTGGTATCCATGAACCCTGCTCCAATTCATCTTCGAAAATCAGCTCATATGCTTCAGATTGCTTAAAATTAAAGCTAAACTTGAATGCACCATTTCTGATAGGCAGTTTCAGTGGGTTGTTCATAAACAGCTTTATGCCATCCGTGGATCGCCTCAACAATATCACTTTACTATCTCTATTGATAATCTTGCCTTTGAGAGTACAAACATTTTGTGCTATTGATAGCCCAGCGGATAATAAAGTAATCAGGATTAAAAAGAGACTTCTCATCAGCAATTATTTGGATAAATGTAGTAAAACGGTAAATAACCATATTAGCGCCTGTTAGTCGGCGACGAGCAAGGGCATTGTTCTTAACAATTCCACAACATTCAGGAATAATTTTCCAGTCCGCCGAACAAGGTCTGGAACTATATTTGTGCACTCCCCCAATGGAATAGTGACCTATTCAAACCTAGCAAACAAAAACGTATGAAACCATTCAAACGCGTGGGCCTTATTGCCGGCCTTGCCACTGTGCTGTGTACTCAGCTGACAGCACAAAAACCTTTACCTACAGATGACAAACTGAGAACCGGAAAACTGGCCAACGGACTCACCTATTACATTCGCCAGAACAAAGAACCACGCAACCGCGCCGAACTGCGTTTGGTGGTGAAAGCAGGTTCTGTTTTGGAGACCGACCAGCAACAAGGTCTTGCCCACTTTGTGGAGCACATGGCATTTAACGGTACCAAGAATTTCAAGAAGCAGGAATTGATTAATTTCTTAGAGAAGAGCGGTGTCAACTTTGGCGCCGATCTAAACGCATACACTTCTTTTGATGAAACGGTGTATGAACTACAACTGCCTACCGATAGTCCCGCAGTCTTCAAAAAAGGCTTCCAGATTCTGAAAGACTGGGCCCATGAAGTGAGCTTTGAAGGCACTGAGATTGACAAAGAGCGTGGCGTTATCCTCGAAGAACGTCGTGTTCGCCGCAGTGCAGGTATGCGTATGCTGTATAAGTGGATGCCTGTGGTATTGAATGGCAGCCAGTATGCGAAGCGTATTCCCATTGGGGATTCCATGGTGCTGACTTCTTTCAAGCATCCTACACTCAAGCAATTTTATACAGACTGGTATCGTCCGGACCTCCAGGCTGTTGTACTCGTTGGCGATTTTGATGTGAATGAAGTAGAGAAAATGGTGAAAGCCACTTTCAGCAGCATTCCTGTGAAACCAAAGAAAGCCAAGCCTGCCATTACGATACCCTCGCATACCGATGTAAAGCGCATTGTGGTAACAGACCCTGAACAACAGTTCAACGTAATTCAGGTGATGTATAAGCAAGGCAAGGGCAGTCCCATTGTAACAGATGCCGACTACAAGAAAAGCTTGGCCAGAAGCTTGTACAACGAGATGGTGAATACCCGCTTACAAGAATTGGCGCAAAAGCCGGATGCCCCCTTCCTTTTTGGCTCATCCTCTTATGGTGAACTGATTGGTGATGTGGCCAGCTATAATCTGGTGGCCGTTGCCAAAGATGCACCTGCCATTGATAAAGCATTAGAAGCATTGCTGACAGAGAATGAGCGTGTGAAGCAATTTGGCTTTAATCAATCTGAACTGGATCGTGCGAAGAAAGCACTGCTGAGTAATATGGAAACACGCTACAATGAGCGCGAGAAAACCAATAGCCGTGCTTTTGTGGGTGAGTATATCAATCAATTCCTGAAAGGCAGTATTGCTACCAGTGTGGAAACAGAATTCAAACTGCATCAGGAATTGGTGCCTGCCATCAAATTGGAGGAAGTGAATGCCCTGATCAAAGAATGGCTGAAACCAACAGATCGTGCTATTGTGGTTCAGGCGCCTGAGAAAGATGCAGACAAACTCAAGACTGCAGATGTATATGCAGGCATGTTGAGCACTGATTTCGGTAAAGGCCTAAAAGCTTATGAAGATAAAGTGGCCAAGGGTGGTATGATGCCGAATAAACCTGTGGCTGGTAAAATCGTTGGTGAAAAGAAAATTGCAGAGCTTGGTGTTACCGAGTGGACCCTTAGCAATGGCGCAAAAGTGGTCTTCAAGCCAACAGATTTCAAGAATGATGAGATTCAGTTCTCAGCAATCAGTCGCGGCGGCTCATCCTTAACACCTGATGCGGACTTCATTACTGCCGACAATGCATCTCAATTGGTGCTGGTGGGCGGTATTGGTGAGATGAGCTATATGGAAATGCAGAAAGAAATGACCGGTAAGCAGGTGCAGGTCTTCCCTTCTATCCGCAACTATAGTGAAGGCATTGGCGGTAGCAGCACACCCAAGGATTTTGAAACAGCTATGCAATTGCTGCACTTATATTTCACTGCACCACGTAAGGATGAGAACATGTTCAATGTGATCAAGATGCAGATCAATGCCATCATGGCCAATAAGAACAACAATCCTCAGGCTGTATTCAGCGATACACTGGAATATGTATTGGGCAGCTATCATCCACGTACCAAACCATTCGAAGCTGCTATGGCTAGTCAGATGAATTTGGATAAAGCCATGGAGATTTACAAAGCACGTTTTGCCAATGCCGGTGATTTCCTCTTCACTTTCGTTGGCAATATCAATCCGGATCAGTTCCGTGGTTATGTAGAAACTTATATCGCTTCTCTGCCTGCTAACGGACAAAAAGAGGAATGGAAAGATTTGGGTATTCGTTATCCCAAAGGTTATTTAGAGAAGAAAGTGTTTAAGGGTAAAGAACAAAAAGCTTCTGTGCAATTGATTTATACCGGTGATGCGCAGTACAGCGATGAAGAATCGATGCAACTGGATCAAACAGTAAAAGCATTAAACATCAAACTGCGCGAGATTCTGCGTGAAGAAAAAGGCGGCACTTATGGAACAGGTGCTAGCGTGGATATGCGCCGAGTACCTGTTGGCAGCTACAAAATCACCATTGGCTGGACTTGCGCACCTGACAAGGTAGAAGAACTGGTGAAAGCGGCACTGAACGAAATTGAGAAAATCAAGCAGAATGGCGCTACCAAGGATGATGTAGAGAAAGTAATTGCAGAAGACACCCGCGGATTGGAAAACCGTGTACGCGAAAACGATTACTGGCTCAGCAATCTGGAAGACAAGTTCTATTTCGGGGAAGACCCTACCCTGATGCTGAAGGACAAGGAAACCCTGAAAAAGCTGACACCTGCCAGAACCAAGGAATTGGCCAATAAGTATTTCAACAACGGCAATATGATCAAAGCCCTGTTGTTACCTGAGAACAAATAAAGCTAGCTATCGAAAAACAAAAGCCATTCTTCGGAATGGCTTTTTTATTGCTCGAAGGCTTCACGTAACTTTACCAAGCTTATGATACGTCAATCAATTTTCATCAGTTATTGCCTCATTGCACTATTGGGCTGTAGTACCCAGCAAAGCTTGAGTCCCGCCGATAATGCACTTGATGCAGGCAGAGAATTCATCGATGCCCAATTGAAGGGCGATTTTGCCAAAGCTACTTTTTATATGCTGGATGATGCTAAACAACAAGCATGGCTGAAAACAGCGGAAGAAAATTACCGTAAGCTAGATCGAGGCGGCAGGCAACAATCACGTGAAGCATCCATCAATATTGCCGGCGTGCAGGAAAAACATGCAGACACTACCTTGATTCAATACAGTTATTCCTTCGATACCTCACCTAAAACCTTGTTGGTAGTGAAAAACAACCAGCAATGGAAGGCATTGCCCGCATTCCCATGAGCTTATTGAAAAACATATTACTGGTGGCCGCAGGCGGTATGACAGGTTCTGTATTGCGGTATCTGGTAAGTACACTCGTCAAGCATGAAAGCTTTCCCAGCGCAACATTAATCGTTAACTTGACAGGCTCACTATTAATTGGCCTTATCATGGGCTATCTGGCACAGAAACACCATCTGGGCGATTGGCGACTCTTTCTGGCAACCGGTATCTGCGGTGGTTTTACCACTTTCTCTGCTTTTTCCTGGGAGAGCATACAATTACTGGAGCAACAAAGATTCGGCACGTTTATCTCTTATAGTGTGCTAACTTTAATAGGCGGTTTTACCGCAACTTTTCTGGGTTACTGGCTTATGAAACAATATCAATGATTCAACTATGTTAACCGTATTACATCCCTGGCATGGCATCCACCCCGGAGCCAACGCCCCAAGAGTCGTGAACACCATTATTGAAATACCACAAGGTTCACGTTGCAAATATGAAATTGATAAGGACAGTGGTTTATTGAAATTAGACAGGGTTATCTATTCTTCATTCTACTACCCCATCAATTACGGCTTTATTCCACAAACCTATGGTGGTGATAAAGATCCGCTGGATATTCTGGTGATTACCTCTCTGGCTGTACAACCACTCACGCTGATGGAGGCTAAAATCATTGGGGTAATGCAGATGGTAGACAGTGGTGACGCTGATGATAAACTCATTGCCGTTGCTGCGCACGATCCTTCAGTAAATCACTACAACAACATTGAAGAATTGCAACCCCATTTCTTTGATGAGCTCAGACATTTCTTTGAAGAGTACAAGAAACTCGAGAACAAAACCGTAGTAGTGGAAGAGTTTGGAGATAAGACTTCTGCATTAAAAATTGTAACCGAAGCTATCGACTATTACAAAGAAGTGTTCGGCAAAAAAGCATGATCAAAATGGATACCAATACTATCCTGCTATTGCTGATCACCGGATTGGCTGCTGGTATGCTGAGTGGATTGATTGGCATTGGCGGTGGTATTCTCATCGTTCCAGCGCTGGTTTATTTGCTTGCATTTTCTCAGAAAGCCGCACAAGGCAATTCGCTGGCAATTCTGCTCTTACCTGTAGGCCTGTTGGGCGTGATTCAATATTACAAACAGGGCTATGTGGATTGGCGGGTAGTTGGATTGGTAGCACTGGGGTTCGCGCTGGGCAGCTATTTCGGCAGCAAACTGGCTTTATCCCTATCAGACCTGATGCTGAAAAAGGTTTTCGCCATTATTTTATTGCTACTTTCCTTGAAAATGTTGTTTTTGGATAAGCCCAAAAAGACGGCAGAAAAACCCTCGGAACAGGCGGCCAAAATCCACTAAACCTAATTTTCCTAAATAAACCCGCCCCCCTATCTTTGCGCAAATTTTGAATGCAATGGAAGCTCAACAACAATCAAGAACCAAGTACTGGGTTTACTGTTTTATCTGGACCGCGATCATGCTGTATATGCTGTGGGATCCTACATTCCGTCCATTCTTCTGGTTGGCACTGCCTGGCGCAACAACCTATTTCGCCTTAGGTATGGACCTGATTTAAATAAAGAATATTTCATTGATACGATTTTAACCTCCCATGGGAGGTTTTTTTATGGCATAAAAATTGTAACTTAATGATATGCGATATCTAGTAATATTTCTTTGCTTAGCAATTAGTCTTTCAGCCTGTAAAAAAAAGGACACCGTTGCACCTGTTGTACGGGTGTTGAGCCCCTCGAATGATGCCGGATTCAATTCAGGCGAAACTTTTACCATCGCAGTTGAAGTTAGTGACAACGAACTTGTGCAAGGGTTTTCATTTACCCGGCTTAATACAACCAATTTTGGACTTACTTTTACTGGTATCTTTTCAACTGATATTTACAATTCACCTGCAAGAACTGTAGGAAAACAAATAGACACTATACGCTTTAATCAAACACTTACTAAAGTTCCAGGGAATGCAAACTTGAAGTATACATATTCATACAGTTTTGTCGTTAAAGATGCTGCAGGAAACCAATCAGCTGAAAACCTGCGTATAATACTCCCCTAGTTAAAGATCATATTCGGTTTCTATCACCTTGTGTAATCGTTTGATAATACGTAACTGATGGGTTCGTAATCCTGTTTCACTATTCACAATACCCTGGTGATCGATATTGTCAATCCGCACACGTCCATACGCATGCATAACCTGATGATCATTCAATAACAAACCTACATGCACAATCCGCCCTTCTGCATCGTCAAAAAAAGCCAAATCACCACAATGCGCTTCCTGTAAAAAGCCAATACTTTCTCCCTTCTCCGCCTGCTGATATGCATCACGTGGTAAATCGATACCCATAAAGCGATATACCTGTTGTACAAATCCACTACAATCAATTCCTAAGGGTGATCTACCGCCCCATAAATAAGGTGCGTTCAAGTATTTTTCTGCAACCCACCGAATGGTTTCTTTGTTTTCATGCGCCATAGTACTATTCCAAAAGCGGCCTTCATATACCACTTGATAAGGGCCAATCTGCGCTTTACCATGATCAAATAAATCCAATGGCGCACCAAAAGGCATTTGCATCGGCTGACCTTGAAAAGCGATTTCTCTCCACAAATCACCATTCAACAAATGTGTTCTGCGGTTTGCTTGTGTAGCATCTACCATTACCAATTGATTATTCAGACACCATCCCTCATATCCATCAAATAGTACACGAACTTTTGAAAAGACTGTATCCGTTTCTAAGAGCGTAACCGTTTCACCAAACAATAACTGACTGCACATTTCAGCAGTTGGTTGCGCAGCTGTATACAGGGGGGCAACAGGTACAATACAAGCAGCATATTCCATACAATCATTTCTACTGTAAGTTATGGAATTTCAGCGGCTGTGCATCTATCAAAAAAGCAGTACATTTCTTTTGTGAAAGACAAACGGTATGATCATATGGCAGACAGTGAATTGCTATGGCAGTTCAAACAAAGCAATGATAATGCCTGGCTGGGTATTCTTTTGCAACGATATACCATGCTCTTATTAGGTGTTTGCATGAAATACCTGAAAGATGAGCAAGCCGCCAAGGATGCCGTACAGCAAGTCTTTCTAAAAGCCATTACAGAACTAGAGAAATATGAAGTGGCCTATTTCAAAAGCTGGTTATATATGATTGCACGCAACCATTGCCTGATGCAATTACGCGATAGAAATATTCACTTACCTGTGGAAGAGCAGAAAAGCCTGGTGTATGAAGAAACTGACAAACAGCTACATACCTTCAAAGACGCTTCGATACGTATGATGGAAGCCTGTTTGGGTGAATTAAATGAAGCACAAAGAACCTGTGTAACTTTATTCTATCTTCAACAACAGAGCTATCAGCAAATTGCCGATAGTACTGGCTTTACTTTATTACAAGTGAAAAGTCATATTCAAAATGGTAAACGCAACCTGCGCTTGCTGATTGAACAAAAAATGAAACAAGGCTAATGGCCGAATGGAAAACCATATTACCCGATGACCAGCCAATTTCTGAGGAAGTGTTGCTTCGTTATGCTGCGGGCAAAGCCACGCCTGAAGAAATTCATGCCATTGAAAGACAGATGGCTGATTTACCCATGATGGAAGATGCGATGGAAGGACTGCAAGAATTGGGTAACACACAAAGAATACAATCAGCAGTACAAGAACTCAACGCTCGATTACAATACGATACCAGAACCAAGAAAGCACCCAGAACAAAAAAGCCTATTCAGAATGAAGGCTGGATCATTCAAGCGGTAGTGATACTATTGTTATTATCGATACTGGCTTATTGGGTAATTCATACCTATTACAAAAAATAAGTTACTGCCTACATAATCGTTGAATCAATGTAGCATGATCAGGATAGCTTTGTATTAGCGCATCTGCATAAGCCAATTCAAAATCTGCAAAATCAAACCCGGGCGAAACAGTACAACCCACAAAACTGAAAGCCACTTCTGGTGCACACTCTGATGCAAACCAAGCTCCGGCAGGTACAACTGCCTGAAAGACCTCGCCTGCTGCCGGATTATTCCCAACTTTTATTTGCTCATATCGACCATCTTCATGCAATACATGCACCAACAAAGAACCACCAGCATAAAAATGCCATAGCTCATCGCTCTTAATACGATGAAAGGCAGAGAAATTTTCGGAGCTAATCAAGAAATATATTGCTGTAGCCATTGACCGCTCACCATCAAAACGATCAATCCCTTTATCGAAAGCAATACTATCAGCTGAACGATAGGTCTCTTTGTAAAAACCGCCTTCCGGATGTGGTAGTAAGCTATACGTATCTACAAGTTGCTGAATAGCATGATTTGACATAATCCTTCCTGATTTTTTATTTACGTAAACACAATTATATCGCAAATATATTCGTGTAATTTGAAAACATTAATCCAACTACTAAATGGCATACTATCCCATTCAATTATCATTGATAATGCTTTACAATGAATCGCTTTAAATCACGCTCCTTCTTCAGTAATTCATTAGCAAGATTAAGATAACGCAGATTAGCTCCTTTCATATACTGTAAGCGCATTAAGAACATATTTACATGTTCACGATTACTCCACTTAGCCGGAGGACAATTTTTCAAGCGAAGAATCTCATTGCTTATATCAGTCATTTTATAAAAACATCCTGCATCAAATAAATTTTCAGAAGCGATACGATAATTGAGTACATCTTGAAAACTGGTACCAATAAACTGAACCAATACTTTATTATTGTTGTCATAATCTAATATATTGGCCACTATTTCATTATTCTTGATTAAGCGAAGATTACCGCCAAACTTTAATTGAGAAATAGTCCCATCTGTTGGTACATAATTACCATATCTAGATAATACACGTGCTAGAAAATAAATGGCATCATTCTGCGTATCAAATTCCTTTTGATCAATCAGCGTGAATAAAGAATCTATTCGATTACTTCGAAGTGTTTGTTGTTCAATATAATTCAGCAAATTCTTTTCATCAGAATTCAAATCAAGTACCAATTGATTGGCAAATTTCTTTTCCCGCTGATGCTCGATATAGTGTTCTAACTGCAACTCTGCCAGTGAACCACAAAACACAGCTAGAAACAACATAAAGAACTCCCAGAAATATTCTTTCCACTTCTTGGGATGATGCGTATGATGATGTACTTCCATATTATCTGTTACTGGTTTGGGGTTATTGGTTTGTGGTTGTTCAGCCGGTGAACTGGCTTCTGTACTAGGCGTTTTGTCATCAGCGTCTATAGATCTGCCAGTACTATTTTCCTGATCAGCCGACTGTTGATCTTGACCATCTTCTGTATTATGGTGCATCGGACTCATTTTATCTTCTCAGGTAATGGAAGAGAAAGGAACAGGCAAATGCAACAACCATGTAAATGATGAAGCGAACAATTTTTTTAGATGGCATAATTTAGGAATAAGCAGTTAGCCGGGCGCACAGATTCGTCACCGATATTACAAAATAATCAGATACAATATGCGGCATCAGACAGCAAGTCTTGCGCAGGGTCCCTTTCAGGAGACCCTACGCGACTAAAAGGCTTGTAGCATAAGGTGGCATAATCAATTCGTCACAAAAAAGCCCGCCTCATGAAGCCATAGCAGGGCTTGAGCGAGGCGGGCGTAGTGATGTGGAGCCGAGGGGAGTCGAATCTGCCTGCGCTGAAGCTTCGTCAGACAGGCCCCTGCCCTAACCTATAATTCGATTCAACAATACTGATTTTCCTGAGCCAGTTTTAAAATACTTTTCTAATCTTCTGGCTTGCGCTTCTGTCTGAACAGCGACATATGTAATTAGACTATAAGGTCTGTACGCTTTCGTTACAATTGAAAAACCACTATTATGTTCATAAAGCCGCCTGTCTATATCATTGGTGGAGCCTATATACATAAACTCATGTGTTGTACTTTTTATCACATACACGTACCACATTTTTCATTTAAACTAAATACTAAATTCAGTTTATCCTATCACTTTTTATTCCTACCCGCTATGAATATTCAAGTTATCGAAAAGGCTTGTGCAAAACATTAGCTGATTTGCGCAGGGTCCCTTTCAGGAGACCCTACGCGACTAAAAGGCTTGTAGCACAAGGCGGCATCATCAATACTTCACAAAAAGGCCCGCCTCACGAAGCCATAGCAGGGCTTGAGCGAGGCGGGCGTAGTGAAGTGGAGCCGAGGGGAGTCGAACCCCTGTCCAAACATAGTAACAATAAGCTTTCTACATGCTTATCTCTGGATTGTTTGTCGGGCATCTGCAGGACCGGAGCAAACCAACAGAAACCTTAGCTGGATGTGCTTAAGCAGTACGCACAGCCTTGTACTGCAGCAGCCACTGTTTGGTTTGAGTCGGCGGCGGGGCGTGGTAAGTGGCGAACCTGCCCGGCGGCCCTAATGACTACTTAATCACTGATTAGGCAGCCATGGCATACTGTGTATTGCCATTTGTAGTTCGCGTATTCAGATTTACGTGCTAATTACGCAACGCACGGCATGCTTACACTTACCGACACCAATGCTGTCAAAACCAGTACGACCCCATGGTTACGGAAGAACCGCAAATATACTGTTTCTATTTCTGGGAAATTAGTTACAAACGAAACTGCGTTGGATCCGCTAAGACCAACTTCACCAAATCAACCAATTCTTTGGTATTAAAGGGCTTAGTCAAATAGGCATTGGCGCCATGCTCCATGCCCTTTTTGCGATCTATGACATCAGCTAAAGCTGTGAGGAATATAAAAGGTAGATTTTTGGTTGCAGGATAGTTCCGCAACATCTTCAATAATCCATAGCCATCAATACCGGGCATCATCACATCACAAACCACCAAATCAGGTTGTTCTGCGATGGCTTGTATCAAGCCTTCGTATCCAGAATTGGCACGAATACATTGAAAGCCGAATAATTCTAAAATGGACGTGATATTGTTCAGCAAAGGCAGTTCATCATCTACCACCAATATTCTTACTTGCTGACTCATGCAGGTAAATAAGGTATTTTGATCATGAACACAGCACCTTCCCCAGCCTTTCTCTTCACCGCCACAAAGCCACCGTGCTGTTCAATAAAATATTTCACTACTACCAGACCAATACCTGTTCCGGGAATATTGCCTGTATTCTTACCGCGTGTAAACGAGGTAAATAATTCTTTGATATCGGTAGACAAAATACCAATACCATTATCTGCTACTGAAATAGTAAAATAAGTATTGCTATAACGAATATGTAATCTAGGTGCTGCTTTACCGGATGAATACTTGAACGCATTCTCCACTACATTCTGCAAAGCATGGCGGAACATCTTTTTATCGATACCAATCTCGCGCAACAGACCTTTTGATTGAATACTCAACTGTCGGCCATCCTTCCATGGCATATATCGCTCCCCTGCCAATTCTTTAATGAACTGCTCCAGCGAAACACGCTCAGGCCTGAAATCAATTTTGCCCGCTTCAATCTTACTCACCATCAACAGATCATTCATAAAGGCAGTCATTTTCTCTACCTCATTGATGATTTGTTTGGTGTACACTTCCATATCTTCTTTCGGCCTGCCCGCTTGCAACATCATCTGCATGATCTCAGCACCGGAAGAAATCACCGCCAGTGGTGTGCGCAATTCATGCGACACCATGTTGACGAAAGCAGATTTCAAGTCGTTTAACTCCTTCTGCTTTTTCACCACCTCTAAGAGGTTTTCTTCCATATGCACTTGTTCCGTTATATCGTTCAATGTTGCCAAAATACCTTTTTGTTCTCCTTCGCGCATGCCCGGACTGATCTTATACTTATACCAGCGCTTGCGACCTGCTTTGTCTTTGATATCAATTCTGCCCTGTACATTTTCTGTAAAGCCGGATAGCACACTGAATACTTGGCGATAAAACTCATAGTTGCCTAAAGCAATCAAATCAAAAATGATTCCGTTACGCGCCTGCTCCAATGTTTTACCGAAGCTGCCACGCCATGCATCATTGATGAAATAGGTTTTGAGTTCACCATCTGCCATCAGCACAGCTTCATGCAAATTATCCAAGGTCTTCAGATAATGCTGATGCGCCATGGCCAGTTGCTGCTCTTGCTGTTTGCGAACCGTAATGTTCAGACCAAACATGAGCACCGACGCTACTTCTTCTGTTTCAGAGAGCAGAGGATAAAAAGTACGTTCATAATAATGCTCGTTACCTTTTGCATCCTTGAGTACTTCTTCCCAACTCACTACTTCTTTTCGCTGTAATGCCTGTTGGAAATATTGGGCTCTTTGATCTGCCAGTTCTTTCGGCTTGCCGCGGTATGCACAATACTCTGTATCGTTTTTACCAATAATCCATGCGCGCACGCCGGGATCCTGCACAGCAGATTGATTGACAAACTCATAACGATGATCGGGCGAAAAAATTGCTATATCAGCCGGAATTACCGACAATACCTGCATGAATGCCTTGCGCTCAGACTTCAGGCTGTCTGCACCTTGGTGCAAGGGCGTTACATCCTGATATACCCAAATATGTGCACGTAGTTGTGCATTAGCGATGAAAGGATAATAATCCCGATGCAGGAAACGACCATTCTTTAATTCTGTGGCTACACCTGTTTCAGCCTGCCCACTATGAATTGCATTTTCCACCCCACCAGTATATGCTTCCTGATGCTTACACTGCATACCCATGAGCATGTGCAGGGTTTTGCCGTCGGCGCCTTGTAATTTGTCGGGACTAAAATCTGGCCCCAGTAAAGCACAAAAAGCGGGGTTCACGAACTCCGCTTTTCGATCAGCATTTTCTATAAAAATGGGATGATTTAGCAGACTAAGGAGAAACTGGTATTGTTCTCCTGATTGACCTGGTAAATATGTCTGCTCGTGGTTTACCATCCATGTGGTGGTTTAGCGTTTCAGCACTTTGGCAATGAGTTCCGATTTCGTTCGAACACCCATTTTTTGATAAATATTTTTCAAGTGATCGTTTACGGTGGTCACCGAAATGCCCAACACAAACGCGATCTCTTTATACGTTAAACCTTTCAGCAATTCGTTCACCACATCTTTCTCACGTGCTGTAAGGCCGTTCATCATGTCGTCTTCCTGTGTATCCTTTGGCTTCTGTATTCTTCTGAACAGTTTAGATGCCACCTGCGGTGCGATGAGGGCTCCGCCATTACGTATGATGTTGATCTGATTCAAGAGCTCATCAATACGGAAAGGCTTCAGGATATACCCATTTGCACCACGCTGGATACAATCGAAGATCACATCCTCATCATCGTTTCCTGTCATCACCACCAAATGGGCTTCTGACCATATCTGACGGATATACGTAATCCCTTCCAAACCGGAAATACCGGGCAGACCGAGATCACAGAAAACAATAAAAGGTTCCTGCAACTCATTTCTTCGTTCCAAAAACGCTTCTACGCTGTTGTACGAAAAAGTGATCACAAGATCCTTTTCCATTTTGATGAATCCTTCCAGGTTGAACCTTAACGAGGGGTCGTCTTCTATTATGCCTACTGTTATCATATATCGAATATAGATAAAGCAGGTGGTTCCAGGATATTGGTTTTAAAACGGGGGAACATTTTTCGGCCAACCCGGAAAGGATTCATCAGACCATTGAAGGTCGTTCTAAGGATATTGAACACATTGGATTCTAAGAACTGGTTTTTCAAAAGGATATTGGATTCCTTGTGACGGGCTTCCCCGGAAATTGGATTTTAAATGACGGCTTAGCCGTTTGGTTTCTTGGATATTGACAACACAAAAATGCCCGATATACGGGCAATAAAAAACCCCTCAAATGAGGGGTGATGCTTTTATGTGCGAAAAAGGCTATTTCAATAAGCGCCAGAAATCCAATCCCAATGCGTAAGCCATCAGACCTAGCAGTAAGACCATACCTACCATCTGTGCATATTCCATGAACTTATCGCTTGGCTTTCTACCAGAAATCATTTCGATAATAGTGAAGAGTGCATGTCCCCCATCTAGTGCAGGAATAGGCAGAATATTCATGAAGGCCAGAATGATAGAGAAGATGGCCGTTAATGTCCAGAATCTTTCCCAATCCCACACACCAGGGAAAGTATTACCGATACTAATCACGCTACCCAAAGAATCGTTAGCACTTACTTTACCAGTGAAGATTTGCTTGATACCTGTTACATAGCGATCCAATGTTTCGAAGCAACGATTGAAACCTGCAGGAATGGATTCTGCAAAAGTGTAGGACTTGGTAACGGTTCCAAACATAGCTAATGGACTCTTCGCAAAGAAACCAACCGCTCCTTTGCTACTAACCAAGCTTCTTACTTCTACCGTATCAGCACCACGAATCACTGTTAAGGCAATGATAGAATCTGCATAAGGCTTTTTCGCTTGCAGAAACTCGTGGTAATATTGAACAGGCTTTGCATTTAATGCAATCAGGGTATCCCCTTTTTGCAATTTATCTTTTGTAAACACGGCTGTTTTGGAAACAGAATCAATGATGGTTGGATAACGCACACCCACAAAGCCCATCAGTTTGTTTTTATTCAGCTCTTTCAGAAATCCGTCAGGAATATTGATGGTCTTGTTTTCACCGTTGCGGGAGATTGTTAATGTTTTCGCGTCTTTCAAAATCATCTCCGCTTCCAGTGTACCAAAATTTTCAACGGTCTTGCCATCTAAAGCTACAATTTGATCGCCATCCTGAATACCAATCTTTCTTGCCAATGAATCTGCATACACGCCATACTGTACATTCTTCATGGGCAGGTACTCTTCGCCCCATACCCACATGATACCAATGAATATCGCAATGGCTAATACCACGTTCACAAATACACCGCCCACCATGATGATGAGTCTTTGCCATGCTGGCTTGCTTCTGAATTCCCATGGCTCAGCAGGTTTGTTCAGCTGCTCTTTGTCCATGCTCTCATCAATCATACCAGCGATCTTCACATAGCCGCCGAAGGGAATCCATCCCAGCCCATATTCTGTTTCGCCCTTTTTCTTTTTCCAAAGACTGAACCAAGGATCGAAGAATAGATAGAATTTTTCTACGCGGCATTTAAACCACTTAGCAGGCAGGTAGTGACCTAGCTCGTGCAGCACTACCAGAATAGAAAAAGATAAAATGAATTGTGCCGTTTTAATACCAATACTGGCCCAGTCAATAGCTAATAACATCATCATTACTGATCAATTACATATGAATAAGTGAAGCCGCGAAACTTCTGGCTTCGCCATCGCTGTCGAAATATTCTTCCAACGTTGGCTTTTGTATAAAAGGAATTTTCTGCATGGTTTGTTCAACCACTTCTGTCATATCCAAGAAACCGATACGGTTACGCAGAAATGCATACACGGCAATTTCATTTGCTGCATTCAACACACAGGGCATATTACCACCTCTGTTAAGTGCATCCATCGCCAATGCCAGATTACGGAAGGTCTTGATATCCGGCTCTTCGAAAGTGAGCGTATTAGGCTTCTTGAAATCGTATCGAGGAAAATTATTGGCAATACGTTGCGGAAAAGCCATTGCATATTGAATAGGCAATTTCATATCGGGCAAACCCATTTGTGCCTTGATGCTGCCATCTTCAAACTGTACCATACTGTGTATGATACTTTGCGGATGAATCATTACCTGAATTTGCTCTGGCTCCAGATTAAATAACCATTTGGCTTCAATCATCTCTAAGCCTTTGTTCATCAGCGTAGCCGAATCAATGGTGATCTTCGCCCCCATACTCCAGTTAGGATGCTGCAATGCGTGGTCGCGCTTTACATTCACCAAGAAATTGGGTTTTTTGCCTAGGAAAGGACCACCACTAGCTGTTAGAATGACTTTCTCGATCTTATTTCTACCCTCACCTACCAGACATTGAAAAATGGCAGAGTGCTCGCTATCTACAGGAATTACAGGCACTTTGTTTTTCAGTGCAGTTTCCATCACAATATCTCCCGCAACAACCAATGTTTCTTTATTTGCTAAGCCGATGGCTTTACCTTTTTGTACAGCTTGCATGGTTGGTTTCAATCCTGCATAACCAACAATAGCTGCGAGCATCATATCGTAATCATCCATGGCCGCCGCCTCTTCTAGTGCTTTCTCTCCGGCCAATACTTTAGTATTGGTTGCAGCCAATGCATCTTTCACGCCTTGGTATTTTTTCTCGTCGCCAATCACCACTACCAAAGGTTTGAATTGAAGCGCCTGTTTAATCAGCAATTCATCATTACTCTGTGCAGTTAATATGGAAGCAGAGAAAAGATCGGGATTGGCGGCAATCACATCCAATGCTTGTGTGCCGATAGAACCTGTTGAGCCAAATATGGCAATACGTTTATGCGTCATTAGGGTTACGCTTGTTTCTTTTTACGAAGTGTGTAAAGATACAGGATGCATCTGCACTATTGTATAAATGACTGAAGTGCATCGGCAATGTTTCTGTCGTTACTGAGGCGAGGCACTTTGTTCTGTCCCCCCAGCTTACCGATACTCTTCATATAGTCAATGAATCCGTTCTTTTTTAATGGTGAAATATGGAGCATGTCCAGAATATTACCCGTAATCAGGTCGTCATAATAGACATTCTTCTCACGCAAAGCTTGATCCAACGCCTTACGGAAAACTTCCATATCAGCCGGCATATGTTCAAACTCGATAAACCATTCATGATAACTCTGCCCCTTGGTTTGAGATATATTGGGCGCTACTGTAAATTCAGTAACGGTGGCACCAGTTGCTGCGCAAGCTTTCAGCATGGCAGCTTCTACTTCCTCACCAATTACGTGCTCGCCAAATGCAGAGATAAAATGTTTGATACGACCGCTCACAACCAAACGGTAAGGCTTAGTACTCACAAACTTCACCGTATCACCAATATTATATGCCCATAGTCCGGCATTGCTGCTGATGATGAGTGCATAGTTCACCCCTACTTCAACATCTTTTAGTTGTAAACGTGTTGGATTTTCATTGAATATTTCTCCGGCAGGTACAAACTCAAAGAAGATACCCGAGTGGGTGTTGAGCAATAATCCCGGTTCTGTCTGACTATCCTGAAACGCAAAAAAACCTTCACTAGCTGGAAAGAGTTCGATGACATCCGGTTTTCTGCCAATGCTTTCAAATAGCTTGGCTTTGTATGGCTCGAAGTTTACGCCACCTTGCACCATCACATTAAAATTGGGGAAGAGTTCGCCCACTTTCTTACCAGTTTTCTCCTGTAGACGGTCGAAATACATTTGCATCCAGGGTGGAATACCGCTGATCAGTGTCATGTTCTTATCCGATGTTTCAGCGACAATTTTATCCAATTTGGTTTCCCAATCTTCAATGCAATTGGTTTCATAGCTCGGCAACTGGTTGGCACGTAGATAAGCTGGAACATGGTGATTGACAATTCCACTAAGCCTACCGGTAGGAATACCGCCCACTCTTTCCAGTTCGGGCGAGCCGCTCAGAAAGATTAGTCGCCCACTGGCGAAATCATAATTACCGGTTTGCGCCATATAGCACAAAAGGGCATTTCTGGCCGTATTGATATGATTACCAATGGAATCCTTAGTAATGGGTATGTATTTTACCCCGCTGGTGGTACCGCTGGTCTTGGCAAAATAGATGGGTTTACCCCGCCATAATATATTGTGACGGCCCTCTTTCACCATTTCTATATAAGGCTTGAACTGCTCGTAGTCGCGAATAGGCACATTTTTTACGAAATCAGCATAGGAACTGACGCCCGAAAATTGGTGATCTTTCCCAAAAGTGGTTGATTTTCCGACTTTTATGAGTTGCTTAAAGATGGATTCCTGGTCTTCAATCGCAGTATCCATCCCTTTTTTGATCTTATTATATATATATCCCGCAAACGGCCTCGCTAGCAGGGATTTCAGGTTCATCATGTTCAGCGCCGTTTAAAGTGGAACAAATGTAACAGGTTAAGCTGTTGGAAAACAGCTAAAAAAAAGCAATTTTGCCTTTTCTACGGACAAGCGGCAAAAGCCACAGGATTTGTTGAAAAATAGTTGCTGAATTCATTTGGATTTAGCTACCTTTGTCGTCCTAATTTTTGGAATCGTATGTTAGCAGTTGTAAAAATCGCAGGTCAGCAATTTAAGGTACAGGAAGGTCAAAACCTGTATGTTCCTCACCTGCAGGGCAAAACCGGTGACAAAGTAGCATTCAACGAAGTGCTGCTGGTAGATAATAACGGTACCGTTTCTGTGGGCAGTGCTGCTAAAGCAACTGTAACTGCAGAGATCGTTAACGATCTGGTACAGGGTGACAAAGTGATCGCCTTTAAGATGAAAAGAAGAAAGGGCTTCCGCAAGAAGCGTGGTCACAGAACCCATTATACTCAAATCAAGATTCAAAGCATTGCCTAATTGCTCTGCTAGTATTAAACATTAAATCTTTTGCGTCATGGCACACAAAAAAGGTGAAGGTAGTGTAAAGAACGGTCGCGACTCTCAAAGCAAGCGTCTCGGTGTTAAGATATATGGTGGTCAGCCTGCAGCTGCAGGTAATGTACTCGTTCGTCAGCGTGGTACACAGTATCATCCTGGTAAGAACGTAGGTGTGGGCAGAGACTTTACACTGTTCGCATTAGCAGACGGTGTTGTTGAATTCCGCAAGGGTCGCAACGACAAAACGACCGTTTCTGTTCAGCCCGTAGAAGCAACAGCTTAAAATTTTTTTTTGCGGATTGAAAAATGTTTTTATTTTTAATGCGTATTTACTAACCATTAAATCTAAAAAACATGGCAACAGCAAAAAAAGCTGCTAAGAAAGCTGCTCCTAAGAAGGCTGCTAAGAAAGCCGCTCCTAAGAAAGCTGCTAAGAAAGCCGCTCCTAAGAAAGCTGCTAAGAAAGCCGCTCCTAAGAAGGCTGCTAAGAAAGCTGCTCCTAAGAAGGCTGCTAAGAAAGCCGCTAAGAAAGCTGCTAAGAAGTAATTCTTCTAAACAGTCGAATAATTTGAAGTCCTGGATAATATCCGGGACTTTTTCTTTTATTACCTCTCGCCCACATTTCATTGATCGGTTACATTTGCGCTATGGATAATTACGCCATTGCCGATCAGTTTTCACTCTTGTCCAAACTCATGGACATCCATGGAGACAATTCCTTCCGTGCCAAATCATACGCCTCAGCAGCTTATACCATAGAGAAATTACCTGCGCCATTGAGTAGTCTGCCACCAGCGCAAATTGCCTCCATCAAGGGTATTGGAGATGCAACTGCCAGTAAGATTCTGGAAATTCTTCAGACGGGCCGTATGCAAACGCTTGAAACCTATCTGGCAAAGACGCCAGCGGGGATTTTGGAAATGATGCAGATCAAAGGACTAGGCCCTAAGAAAATTGCTACGATCTGGAAAGAGATGGAGCTGGAATCACTGGGTGAATTGCTCTATGCCTGTAATGAAAACAGGTTGATGCTATACAAAGGCTTTGGTGAAAAGACGCAGCAAAATATCAAGGAAGCCATTGAATTCTATATGGGCACCCAGGGCAGTTATTTGTATCAACAGGTGGAGGCTTATGCTCATGGCATGACTGAACAACTGCAAAAACAATTCAGTACAGATCAATTTGCGATAACCGGTGCCTACCGTAGGCAACTGGAGGTGATTGATCAAATCGATTGGTTGACTACCACTCCACTGCATTCAATTGAAGCATTTTATACCGGTATTGAATACAGCGTTATAGAAAAAAGTACAACGCAAATTATCGTTAAGGGACCAGAGAATATCCGATTGTGTTTTTATCACGCTTCAGTAGATGATTGGGCGAAACAACTCTTCATAACCACAGCGTCACCTGAGTTTCTAGATGGTTGGAACAAAACTTTTCCGGCTTGGACAGATAGTAACTATGCAGATGAAGCTGCTATCTTTGATGCAGTCTCCATCAGCCATATCGAGCCTGCATTGAGAGAAACAGAAGCTGTTATTGATCGTGCAAAAGCGGGCAAGCTTCCTCAACTTATTCAACCGAATGATATTCGAGGCATTGTACACAGTCATAGCAAATGGAGTGATGGCGTACACAGCATCAAGGAAATGGCTGATGCAGCTGTAGCCGCAGGCTTGGAGTATTTAGTCATCAGCGACCACAGTAAAACAGCTGCCTATGCCAATGGCTTGCAAATTGAACGCGTATTGGCACAACACGAAGAGATTGAACACCTCAACAAACAATACACCGGTTTCCGCATTTTCAAAAGTATTGAGAGTGATATTCTTGGTGATGGAAGTTTGGATTACCCTACAGAAATCTTAGCACAGTTCGATTTGGTAATCGCTTCAGTACATAGTAATCTGAAAATGGCAGAAGAAAAAGCCATGCAACGTTTATTGGCTGCAATTGAAAACCCCTACACGAATATTCTTGGGCACATGACAGGCCGACTGCTTTTAAGTAGGAATGGCTACCCATTAGATCATTACAAGATCATTGATGCTTGTGCTGCTAATCAGGTGGTGATTGAATTAAATGCGCACCCGAGAAGATTGGATATCGACTGGCGATGGATTGATTATGCTTTATCGAAAAATGTATTGATCTCCATTGATCCTGATGCACACGCCATTGAAGGCTATGCGGACTGCAAGTATGGTGTGCTGGTTGCACAGAAAGCGGGCTTAGGCAAGGAGCAAAACCTAAGTAGCTTTACTTTAGATGCTTTTACGGCATTTATCGCAAAGCAAAATCAAAAGCGCCCTTAGACATTGGCCACAGGCAATTGCAATTGGAATACAGAACCTGTATCATCTGAATGTCGCAACAGAATGGTACCACCAGCTTGTTCAGCAATACCGCGACAAATAGCCAAGCCTAAGCCAGTACCGGAAGTTTTGGTGGTGAAGTTGGGCGTAAAAATTCGCTGACGCAGTGATTCAGGTATACCACCACAATTATCTGCGATGATGATAAGCACCCAGCCACCCTCTCGTTGAATAGTAATATCAATCTTCACGGTATCCTGCTGCTCGCCTGCTTCAACAACGTTTTGCAGTAAATTGGTCAATAAGCGATTTAACTGCAGCTTATCAATCATTACTTGCAAACCAGCTTCAACTACATGTAAATGAATGTCCAGTTTCTGGTTGGTACGATACAATTGTACACTCGCTTCGATGGCTGCATCAACAGTCACCAATTCAGGACTTGAATTACCAATATTGGCAAACTGAGAGAAATCGCCCGCAATTCTGGACAACTGATCTATCTGGTCCACCAAAGTCTGTGTTACGCGATTACTCAATTCCTGCACATTAGGCGCATTGCTATCAATTGACTGCTTCAGGTATTGAATACTCAGTTTCATGGGCGTAAGGGGGTTCTTAATCTCGTGTGCCACCTGTCTGGCCATCTCCCGCCATGCACCTTCTCGTTCATTTCTGGCTAAGGCCGTTGCACTCTCCTCTAACTTACCTAACATCCTATTGTACTCATTCACTAATAAACCAATCTCATCTTGCCTGTTCCATAAAATCGCTTCATTGTCTTTACCTAAGGCAATGGCACGCATTTTATTTGCGATAAACTGAAAAGATGCGGTAATACGATTGGTGAGAAAGAAAGCCAAAGAACCTGCAATCAGGAATATGAAAGCATTCAAGTTGATTAATGTAGCGAGAAACCCAGAGATCTCTTGATTCAACTCTGACTGCGAATTAAAGTATGGGATATTCAAATAAGCATAAGGCTTACCCGATGCATCATTGACTGGTACATAGATACTCAAATACTTAAAATTTCCTACCTGCTCTTCCTGCACAAACCTGATTTGTTTCATGTTATGCAATTGCAGATAAGCTTTAGGATCCATTTTCTCATTCAACAGGTGCTTATTGTATACATAAGGTTGCGTGGATACTTTTAAGCTACCCGTAGTGTCAAAGAAGTTGACCTCTACATTATGGATATCAGAGATTTCGGCGATGGTTTTTTCCAAGGCCACATTAAAACCCTGATCATTTAAGGTAATAACATCATCAAACTGCAACTCTGCTTCTACCTTATTGGCTATTTGATTAGACATCACCTGAATGGCTCTCGACAAGCGTTCCTGATTGCCTTGATTGAAGCGAATGATGAAAAAAGAAATTGTGACAATACCAATAATGATAAATGAAAATATACTTAGAAAAATAATCGTTGTGTGTACCTGTGTACGAATGGTTAATTGATTGATTAATTCTCTAGGCTTGATATTCAAGCGCTTTTGTAATAAAAAGCTACCCGCCCTAAATAAGAACATGATCAATAAGAAAGAACAAAAGATGTAAGCAATCAATGTAAAGAACTCTATCAGCCAATCACGTTTCTTGACTATCACTACCTGCTTTTGGTTTCCGGCGTTATACCATAATTCATTATAATTTCCATTCACCTCTTCCTTATACTCGTAATAAGCAGCTGGCTTGGTTGATATTTCTGAAGGAAACGCATAGTCGCCAAAATGATTCAATAGTCTGCCATTGCTATATACGGCATAAGCATCACTGGTGTTTAGATCAGCTGCCAGATTCTGCGCCTGAGTAAATAATTCAGGATACAAAGCTTCACTCTTGTACCGCTTAGGATTCACTAATACAAATAAATACCCTTGTTCCGATGCACCCTGTAATGCAGGGATGGTTTGCGCATAAATAAAGTGCTGTCGGTTATCTTTTGTAAAAACATATAAATCATCTATATCCGTCTTTCTAGCCTGATTAATGAGCATACTTTTCAGCTCACCATAAGAAGTAGAATCATCGTTAAATAATGGTCTGTATAATGAGTCATAGACATAAATTCTGGAATCATACTTATTCAAGTAGCCAGAAAAATTTTCTGCAGTTAAGCTATCTTTTAAATACCGGCTCGAATATTCTGTAGTAAATCTGTAAAACTGTTGACTCAGGAATTTTGAATCAAAATTTGCTGCAGCCAGACTCAGTAAATGCTCTCCTGACGGATCTGATTGTATAGACAATCGATAAGCATTTTGCTTACGCTGCGCGAACTCTACTGCCCTGTTTTGATACATGACAATACCTGCAACAGATGCAGCAAATATCAATACACGTAAGATGAAATTAGGCGATTTAGGCAAGGTTGTATATAAATCTTGTCTGTATGCATAAAACATACCGATATACCCTATCATCCAAAGGGTAATCAGCATATCAATAACCAGCTGCTGACGAAAAAAACTAATCCACAATAAACCGGTGATGGCCACCACCAAACTAGCTTTAGGAAAAGCTATTTGCGTTTCTATAGCTGGTCTGAGTAATATTTTTGAGAGTCGAGAAAACGCTAGCACCAAAAAGCAAAGAATCAAGAAACCAATTAGCGTGTATTGATCAAGACTAAAGAAATTGTCTACATCAAATGAAATCTTAGAATCAATTACCAGGCTATTGATCACCCTTGTAATGCTGAATGCGGCCAGTGTTAACAAGACCAAACTTGCAATCGGAAAAATAGTACGATATCTACCAAACTGCCAATCCTTATTAAAAAAGCCGGTGCGATAAAACCCGATGACCCAATACATCAAGATGGCATTGATTAACAAATCACCTAATGATGGATGGATGATACTTGACGCGTAAATGGAAGGATCAAAAAGCGGAACCCTATTCAGGCTGAAGAATATATTATTTCTAGGATAAAGCAACCACCTGAATAATAAGGCAGCAATTGCTAATACCAGAAAGCCCCTTTGGAAACTCACTTCTTTAACGATATCAGTAGCAATCAGGTTAATGCTAATGAGTAATAAGACCAAGGCCAGTGTGCGCAGCAAAAGGGTTACATTATCGTAGGGCACGATGGCCTGTCTTTCTTTTTGCTGAACATGATAAACAATATTGCCAGCCTTACTCTTTACAGGCAATCCGTTTGCAGATAAAGACACATCAAATAGTCCTTCTAAATCAGGCAATCCATCAAAACCTGCTCTTAGATATTTGTTCTCAATAAAATAATCCCAACGCACCGGCAGTACACCGATAATCACCAGATTTTGCTCACCAATTTTTCTTTGTTCTCGCCTAATAATAAAACTTCCGTTCTGGTGTGTGGTAAAAAAAAGACCATTGCGGTGGGCAATCTCTTCGTAATTAATGTAAAAGCGACTGTTGTTCCAGAAAACCAAGCGAGCACCTGTTCCTTGCTGTGGCAACTCGTAGATAAACAATCCATAGGACTGCTTCAATAAAGCCTGCTTAGCTGCAATATCTGGCGTATTCGAAATAAGTGCTTTTAGCTCTTGTTCATTGCCTAGATGCTGATCCATGAAGGCCTCAAAAGCATGCAACTTTTTCTGGAGCTTGTCCTGAACCCTGTTTTCAGCCGTATTATAGTTCCAATAGTTAACTGCAAGAAATGAAATCGTATACAACCATGCCGCTGCAATCAGCAGATAAGCATGTTGATACAATGATTTGCGGATAACTGTTATCAAACGATTTCTTTTTTAACCTCATTCCAGATGGCATCCATTTCAGCCAATGACATATCAGCCAATGACTGACCCTTATGCTTTGCCTGCTGCTCCATCTTTCGGAATCTTGCCATGAATTTTTGATTGGTACGCTCTAGCGCACCTTCGGCATCTACCTGCAAAAACCGTGCATAATTGATCAAACTAAACAAAACATCGCCAAATTCTGCTTCAATTCGTGCAGCATCCCCCTTTACCACCTCGTCTTTCAATTCCTGCATTTCCTCTTCTACCTTATGCCAAACATCTTCTTTCTTTTCCCATTCAAAACCCACTTGTTTGGCCTTCTCTTGAATTCGGGTAGCTTTCACCATGGCTGGAAGCGAAACCGGTACACCACTCAACACTGAATCCTTACCTTCTTTCATCTTGATCTTTTCCCAATTACGCTTCACATCCTCCTCATCGTTCACCTTTACATCTCCATAAATATGTGGGTGACGAACTATGAGTTTTTGTGCAATACCCTCCAACACTTCCTGTAAGGTAAACTGTGCCTGCTCCTTGCCAATCCGCGAATAAAACAGCACATGCAACATCAGATCGCCCAACTCTTCGCGAATATGCTGCCAGTTTTCCGCAGTAATGGCATCAGCCAACTCATAGGTTTCTTCTATGGTCATTGGTCTTAATGTATGAATGGTCTGCTTTTTATCCCATGGACATTGTTCACGCAATTCGTCCATAATCTTTACCAGTTTCAGAAACGCTTGTTCTACAGACATAATATTAAATTGATAATAGAGAGTTCACAACCATGAACATAGATAGGAATGAAAAAATGATTAACAAACAAAAATTTAAAAAGGCATACTTCACTATTGTCTTAGATCTTGACTGACCATAGAAATTGCGCATGGACTTATAGAGGTAAAAGAAAATCAACAAGACCTGTATAAAGAACAGCCAGTTAAAAATCCTCCATCCTGATAGCTCTGCAAGCGTACTAAAGGTGAGTAATACTAGTAAATTGATATACTGCGCCACATATAGGTGTAAAGTAAAAATGAGGTGATCTACAAAGAAGAGCTGCCTATTTCTAACATATAACATGAAAAGAATGAACGCAAAAAAGGGCAGACTAATCATCATCATACCCGGTAAAGAGTGAATAGATTTATCGATCACCTTCTCCCACATTTCTAAGCGTCTGCCTTGATATTTTTCATTCATAGCAGCAGCTTTTCTGCGAATAAATTTTCTAACAAAACCGTCTTGAGCTGACTTTGGCAAGCTTTTCTGCACAGAATCATAGTAGGGAACACTTTCTGGAATGTCATCAGTTGTTCTTAACTTAGGCACATTTCGGTTCAGGGTATCCCTACTTATTTTCTTATTTGAATTGATCGTGTCATCCTGAATAAATCCAGCCTCATTCAACTCCCGTAAGCTAGAATCCGCCACATTAATAATACGTTTCAGAGAATCAATCTTTGCAGGATTTTTTTCTTTCAATAGTGCTACTTCCGCTGCCTTAACGGCCAACTCTTTCTGGCGACCTTTTTCGAACTCGTCGGTGACGCCCTTGGTAAAAAAATTAAAGATGATCAGAAAGAAAATAGCTGAAGTAAAAATGTACATCCTTATCGGATTCAGGTAAGCAAGTCTTCTACCCCGCATATATTCTTTGGTCAGAAATCCGGGCTTGAATAGCAGGTATTTTACAGACTCAAAGAATTTTCCATCAAAATGAAAAAGATCGAAAACGAAATGCTGTATTAAGGCACCGAAGGATTCATGCGGTTCTGTATTTTCCTGTCCGCATACATGACAATATCTGCCTTGCACCTGAGCTCCGCAGTTGAGGCAATCCTTTTCCGTTCTTTCCTTAAGATGTGACACCTGTGAATATTTCACTAAAAATAATGAACAATCTGCTTGCAGCAGGGCTTCTTATGAACAGCCTGCATTTTGTTCAAAATAATGACCTTACTTTGGTACAAACAGGGTATTATGCGTTTGTTTATAGGGTTATGCTTGCTCTTATCTTGCTCAAGCATACAGGCACAGTATTACTACAACGACATTCTGGCTACCGCTCAGGCAGGCAAGCGATTCATGACGCTAAGAAAGAACCAGGTGATAAAGATTAGTGCCAAAAGTCTGGATGGCAATAATGAACCTACAGAAGGATTTTTACTAGAAGAAGAGCTCGCTGAAGATGGCAGGACCTTGATTACCAAGACTGCTACCACTGACGGCCGCGCAACCTTAACCAAAACCACTTTCTTTAATAACAGAATTAGAAGAAACGAAACTGCCTATCCAGGCATGGAGGTAAGAACAGATTATCAATACGATGAGAAAAACAGGCTTATCCGTATTAATTCCAGCACAAACGACACATCGCTTAATAAGGGCGCTGCAGAATCGCATTTCTGGATCTATGATGCAACAGGCTTACCTGCGCAAATGCTGAATATTAGAAATGGTGCAGATACAACTACCATAGACATCATCAAAGATTCAAGCGGACAGGTTGTTGAGGAAAGATGGAAGCGTAAGAATAGGGTAATTGAAACCTATTACTATTATTACGATAATAAAAATCAGCTAACCGATATCGTTCGTTTTGACCAGCGTTCCAGTAAGTTATTACCTGATTTATTATTTGATTTTGACGATAAGGGTCAGTTGGCGACATTAACACAAAGAATGGGCAATGGCCCCGGTTATTTGGTATGGAAATACCAATATCTACCTAATGGACTAAAAGAAAAAGAGTTTTGTTTCGACAAACAGAAGCAACTCGTTGCCACGATCAACTATGTCTATAAAATGGAGAAATAATCAGGTATAAAGCACCTGCTTCCACCCCTCTTCACTTGCCGGAATAACTATTCTATTTAAAATAGTCTCATCTGAAGTATCATTAATCATGATTCCTGGCAATTCATTCAATACTGTACTGAATTTGATAGGATGAGCTGTTGCTAGTACAATCGATTTAGCTTCCTGTTTTGCTAGCTGGTAATCTTTGGCAGCTGCAATACCAACAGCCGTATGTGGATCTACCAAATATTGATGCTCGTCGTTTATTTGTATAATGGTTTCACGGGTAAGCTCATCCGAGTAACTTTTAGCACTGAGTATTTGTGCTAAAGGAATATCCTTTCTGGATAGTAGTGAAAGAATCCTAATAAAATTACTCGGGTCACTTACATCCATCGCATTAGAAATGGTGGGTATTGTTTGATTTGCCTGATAGACCCCATCTTCTAAATATCGTGGTACGGTATCATTACTATTACATGCAGCAATAAAATGCTCAACAGGTAATCCTCTTTGGTGCGCAAGAATTCCTGCTGCAATATTGCCAAAATTACCACTAGGTACACTGATAACAGGTGCATCTTGATACTGCCACTGCTGCATCGCTAAAAAATAATAGAGCTGCTGCGGTAACCAACGAGCAATATTGATGGAATTGGCAGAAGTCATCACCTTCTGCTGCTGCAATTGTTGATCAGCAAAAGCAGCTTTCACCATTTGCTGACAATCATCGAAACTACCTTCTACCGCATAAGCACGCACATTTGAAGCAGTGGTTAATAATTGATGCTCCTGAAAAGGACTAACCTTTCCTTTAGGATAAAATATAACCACTTCAACACCAGGTACACCTGAAAATCCATGTGCTACTGCACCTCCTGTATCACCTGAAGTAGCGACAAGCACAGTAATTGGCTTATCACTGTTGCGACGAAAATAACTGAGACAACGACTCATGAATCTTGCACCAACATCCTTGAATGCCAAGGTCGGCCCATGAAATAACTCTACAATAAAAAGTTTGTCACTTAACTGTTTCAATGGAATAGGAAAATCAATCGTCGTTTGTACAATCTCCCGCAATATCTGTTCAGGTATCTCTTCACCCACAAATGGCTCCATCACATCGTATGCCAGCTCATGAGCATTTTTCTTGTGAAAATCTAGCCACCATGATGGAGTAAAAACAGGTATAGCAGCGGGAAAATATAAGGACCTTCCTGGGGCTTGTCCGTTCATAACGGCTTGCTCAAAACTCACGACATGTGAAGGATCTGCTATACTATAATACTTCATACTGATTCAATTAACTCAATGCGAACACCTTGCTTGGCAATTTTTGTGACGTACACATTGGCTGTCACGTCCATATCATCATAAGTTTTTTGCATGATACTGGCTACCCTATCAGCACAAGCTGCTGTCTCACTTAACATGAATACTGAAGGGCCAGAGCCAGAAATACCCCCACCCAACGCTCCTGCATTAAGACAGCGCTGCTTTAACTGATCAAAGCCCGGAATGAGTATACTTCTAACAGGTTCTATCAAAACATCTTCCAAAGAACGACCAATTAGTGCATGATCTTGTTGAAGAATACCTGCAACCAATCCCGCGATATTACCCCATTGGCGAATGGCTTGCTTGAGTTGTACTTCTTTACGCAAAATCTGGCGTGCATCAGCTGTTTTTACTTCAATCTGAGGATGTACAACCGTTACAAATAAATCAGGTGCTGGAAGAGAAATAATATCTAATGGAAATATTGACCTGATCAAAGTAATTCCTCCATAAATACAAGGAGCAATATTATCTGCGTGCTTAACCCCTGTGGCCAGTTTCTCCCCAAACATGGCAAAGCGAACCAAATCTTCTTTGCTAAAAGGCTGCTCTAATAAAGCATTTGCCGCTACAACCGCACCTGCTGCGCTGGCTGCACTAGACCCTAACCCACTTCCTGGTTTGATTGATTTGTGTATCAATAAATCAAATCCGGTATCAGCAGGTAATTCTTCCATCATAGCTAATAAAGCAACACCGGCAACATTATTTTCAGGGACTGTGGGCAATGCATATGCATCTGTGTGTATGATTCTTAAGCCTGGCGTATCGGATGTCCTACATTCCATCATATCGCATGGTGCATCAATCGCCATACCCAAGACATCAAAACCACAAACAAGGTTAGCAATAGTAGCAGGGGGATATACACGAACTGCTTTCATTTTACACACTCGCTCTTAAAATATCTGCAAATACGCCCGAAGCTGTTACATCTGCGCCAGCTCCTGCTCCCTTTACTACAAGCGGCTGATCAGGATATCGATCTGTATAAAACAATACCACATTATCTTTTCCATACAGGTGGTACAAATTATGAGCAGGATCAATTTGCTGTAGGCCAACTTTTGCATTGCCATCTTCGAAGGATGCAACAAATTTCAACTTGGTATTTTTAGCTTCAGCTGCTTTATACAAAGCACTAAAATGTGCTTCATGTTGATGCATGCATGCATAGAAATCAGCCACACTACCTTGCATACAAGCATCAGGCAGGAACCGCTCATTGGCAATTTGCTCCATTTCAATGGTATGACCTGCTTCTCGCGCAAGAATGAGGATCTTACGCATTACATCTGTACCTCCTAAGTCTAGTCGCGGATCAGGCTCAGTATAGCCCTCGTCTTGTGCTTGCTGCACTACATCTGCGAAAGGCCTACTAGTATCATAATGATTAAAGACAAAGTTCAGTGTACCACTCAATACAGCATCAATACGCCTTACCCTGTCACCACTCCTGATTAAGTCGTTTAGTGTACCGATGATGGGTAAGCCTGCTCCAACATTGGTTTCAAATAAAAACTGTGTATTATAGACTCTAGCCAATTCTTTCAAATAAGCATAATGCTGATATGCAGATGCCGCAGCTATCTTATTGCATGCAACAACAGAAATACTTTTTGATAGCAATTGGTCATATACCCTTGCTACCTGCTCATTAGCAGTTACATCAACAAATACACTGTTACGTAAATTCTTCTCGCGAATGGCTGATACAAAAACTTGTAGATCCATAACTGGTGCTCTCTCTACTTGAGCTTTCCAGTCCTGAAGGTCAATTCCTTCTTCTTGTATTATCATGTGCCTGCTATTGGCAATGCCTACCACTCGAACCTGCAAACGCATATGCTGCATTAAGTAACTAAACTGCTGTTGTAGTTGATCTAAGAGCTTACTTCCTACATTACCTGTACCAATTATGAATACATTCAACTGCTTATACACTGTTTCAAAGAATGCCTCGTGCAATACGTTTACTGCTTTAGGTACATCCTGCTGTGCAATAACAGCAGAAATATTTCGCTCAGAAGAACCTTGTGCTATTGCTCTTACATTGATACCATTTCTACCCAAAGCACCAAACATACGTCCACTAATGCCCGGATGACTTTTCATATGATCGCCTACTAAAGCAACCACTGCTAAATCTCTTTCAACGAATAATGGATTTAATCTGCCTCCAGCTATTTCATCACTAAATACAGCATCCACTATCTCTTTCGCTATGTCAGCCATTACTGATTGAATACCCACACAAATAGAATGCTCAGAAGAACCTTGTGTAATGAGCATTACATTAATTTGTGCACTGGCCAGTGCTTCAAATAGTTTTTTTGAAAAGCCAGGAATACCAACCATGCCACTGCCTTCAAGGCTTAGCAAAGCCATATTACTAATACTCGAAATACCACAGACAAACTTTTCTTCTGCACCTTCAACTGTAATACAGGTACCCGTATCTTCTGGTGCAAAAGTGTTTTTAATCCATACTGGTATATGTTTGTCTAACAGCGGTTGTATAGTGGGTGGATAAATCACTTTTGCGCCAAAGTGGCTCAATTCCATTGCTTCCTGATAGGATATCTGCGGAATTACTTTTGCAGAACTAACCAAACGGGGATCAGCTGTCATCATACCGCTTACATCCGTCCAGATTTCTACAACAGGTGCTTCTACAGCTGCTCCCAATATAGCAGCGGTATAATCAGAACCACCTCTTCCTAAAGTAGTTGTATTACCATATGCATCAGCTGCAATAAACCCGGGCACAACCACAACCGCATGATTTTCTTTGCTGAGATAGGTAGCAACTCTTTGATTAGTTATTTCAAAATCTACCTGCGCACGTGTAAACTGCTGATTAGTCTGAATCAATTCTCTTGCGTCCTTCCATGTGCAAGAAAACTGAGCTGTTTGTAAAGCAGCAGCTAATATTTTAGAGGAGAGCAACTCACCAAAACTAACAACACGATCTTGTGTTCTTGGAGAAAGTTCGCCCAGCAGATAAATTCCGTTACAAATATCCTCTAACTCATTACAAGCAGTTTTCACATAGCTTAATAAGCTACTTTGTTGCGTAACGGGCAATAGTTGTTTCACCGTTTCTAAATGCCTTTGCTCAATCTGCAATAACCGCTCTTGATAAGCAATATCACCTAGAGACGCAGTTTTTGCAGCATGCAATAAATCATCTGTAATTCCACCCAATGCAGAAACCACTACAATCTGCTGATTGGTAGCAGCTGCATGTTGAATAATTGCAACAACACGCGATAAATTTTGCGCATTGGCAACGGAACTGCCACCAAATTTGACAACTTTCCTCATAATTTTCCCATTTTACTTCAATACCTAATCTGTGGCAAGCAATCACTATCAAACCAGGTAGGCAAATAACTTATCCTGCTTATTGATTTCTGTAAAATCAACTTGTTGGTTCTGCATACGTTTTAATAAAGCAGGATAATCTTCTTTTCTTCCAAGCTCAATACCAACCAATGCAGGACCCGTTTCCTTATTATGCTTTTGCATGTATTCAAAACGAGTAATATCATCTCCCGGCCCAAGAACATTATTGACAAAGTCTTTTAAAGCGCCAGGTCTTTGTGCAAAACTGATCAGAAAATAATGTTTCAATCCTTCGTGCTGCAAAGAACGCTCTTTGATCTCCTGCATACGATCAATATCGTTATTACTCCCGCTAACCACACAAACAACTGTTTTACCCGCAATCTTATCCGCGTATTGCTCTAGCGCTGTTATTGACAAAGCACCTGCAGGCTCTACCACAATGGCATCTTCATTGTACAGATTCAAAATGGTAGAACAAACTGCGCCTTCTTGTACCAGCAGCATATCATGTAGCACTTCTTTACAATATTGAAAAGTCAGCTCACCCACTCTTTTCACAGCGGCACCATCCACAAACCGATCAATTTGGTCAAGTGTAACTGGAAAGCCCTTCTCCAATGCTGTTTTCATTGATGGTGCACCTGCAGGCTCTACACCAACGACTTTTGTCGCAGGCGCAAATGTTGCACAGAAACTACCCATACCAGCTGCCAAACCACCACCTCCAACGGGCACAAAGAGATAATCGAATTGTGGCAGCTCCTCAAGCACTTCAGCAGCAACTGTTGCTTGTCCTTCAATAATTGCCGGATGATCAAACGGCGGTACAAAGACCATATGATTCGCAGCAGCATATGCTCTTGCTGCAGTTGCACAATCGTCGAATGTATCACCACTGAGCACGATCTCCACACAGCCATCACCAAACATGGTTGTTTGCTTGATTTTCTGCTTGGGCGTAATCACCGGCATGAAAATAACGCCTCTAATCCCTAATGCTTTACATGAATAAGCAAATCCTTGTGCATGATTCCCAGCACTCGCACACACTGCGCCCTTCTCCATATGCTCGGCACTTAATGAGCACATTAGATTGTATGCACCTCTTAACTTATAAGAACGTACCACTTGCAAGTCTTCTCTCTTGAGATAGACATTTGCATGATACTTCTTACTCAAAGTACTGGAATAAGTCAAGGGAGTTTTGCGCACTACGCCCTGCATCCGCGCTCTGGCAGCAGTAAAATCTAACGCTGTTTGCACAAATGCTTCCATATTATTTCGATTGCTGATTCTCCGGACGCAAGCTTCTCACTGTTTTACCCGCCTGCCACATTTCACTATTGCGTAATTCAGCCAATTCAACTTCTAATTTTTCTCTATAGTCAGGCTGACTGTTTGAATCAATAGAACGTTGCGATTCTTTACCCGCTGCTACACTATCGTATAATTCATTGAAGACAGGTAAAGTAGCATCCTTAAATTTCTTCCACCAATCCAAAGCGCCACGTTGTGCAGTAGTAGAACAGTTGGCATACATCCAATCCATTCCATTTTCTGCCACCAATGGCATCAATGACTGTGTTAATTCTTCTACTGTTTCATTGAAAGCTTCAGAAGGAGAATGTCCACGATCGCGCAACACCTGGTACTGTGCTGCAAAAATGCCTTGAATAGCACCCATCAAAGTACCACGCTCACCGGTTAAATCGCTATACACCTCTTTACGAAAATCTGTTTCAAACAAATAGCCACTACCGATAGCAATACCCAGTGCAATCACACGATCGAAGGCTTTACCTGTTGCATCCTGATAAATCGCATAGCTACTATTCAACCCTCTACCCTGCAAAAACATTCTGCGCAGCGAAGTACCTGAACCCTTGGGTGCAACCAGAAATACATCCACATCTTTTGGCGGTACAATACCTGTTTGTTCATTAAATGTTACGCCAAAACCATGTGAGAAATACAAGGCTTTACCTGCTGTGAGGTGCTTTTGCACAGTTGGCCATAGCTGTATTTGCGCAGCATCGCTCAACAAATAACAAATAATTGTACCGCGCTGCAAAGCTTCTTCAATATCAAATAGTGTTTCTCCGGGCACGAAACCATCTTTTACTGCTTTATCCCAGCTGGCAGAGTTTTTACGCTGACCAACGATCACGTTGATGCCGTTTTCTTTTTGATTGAGTGCCTGACCAGGACCTTGTACGCCATAGCCAATCACCGCAACTACTTCATCTTTTAATACTTGCTGTGCTTTTGCCAGTGGAAATTCTTCTCTTGTTACAACGTTTTCTTGTACACCGCCGAAATTCAATGTTGCCATATAGTTGTTTTAATGGTTGAGTGAATCAATGATAGAATGATAGAATGAGTGAATGATAGAATTGAGGTTAGAGTTCTATAGTTAAAGAATCTGCAGCAGGATGAATGGCTTCAAACTCACGAAGCTTCTCATGAAAACCACTGCTGGCTTTGATGATAGCCACCCGTGCTGAACGAACAAACTCAATTAAGCCAAAGGGTTCAAGTACTTCGATTAGCTTATCCGTTTCTTCTCTATGCCCTGTGGTTTCAAATACAGTATAGTCTTTACGAATGACAACAGCTCTTGCACCATATTCTCTAAGTAAGCGTTCAACTTTCACCTTCTCTGCAATTTCATCCGTAGAAACTTTATACAAAGCCAATTCCTGCCACACAATTTCATCAGGCGTATTATAGTAGGCTTTTAATACTTCTACCTGCTTTTCAATTTGACGAACAAGCTTTTTTACATTGACTTCAGTTTCAAAAATGACAATCGTGAAACGGTGAATGCCATCTACTTCAGATGGAGAAGTATTCAAGCTCTCAATATTGATCTTTCGTCTACTGAAAATGATAGCGATTCTGCTGAGCAGACCCACATGATTCTCCGTATACACCGTGATTGTATATTCTTGCTTTTCCATACGTTTATTTTAACCTGATTTCAGCTACACCACAACCCTGTGGCACCATCGGAAACACATTATTCTCCTTACCTACCATTACTTCCAGCAAGTATGCATCCTGATGCGCCAACATAGTTTCTAATGCAGCTCGAAGTGATGCTCGCTCAGATACTTTTTGTCCATCGATATAATATCCTTTGGCTACCTGTACAAAATCGGGTGATTCAATATTGACAAAAGAGTATCGCTTATCATGAAAGAGTTGTTGCCACTGACGCACCATACCCAAAAACTGATTATTCAGGATGAGTATTTTCACCGGCACTTTGCTTTGCATGATGGTACCCAATTCTTGAATGGTCATTTGTACACCACCATCGCCAATCACTGCAATCACTTGTCTTTCAGGTGCACCCAGCTTGGCACCAATTGCCGCCGGTAATGCAAACCCCATCGTTCCCAAACCACCAGAAGTGATATTACTTTTTGATTGCTGATATTTAGCATACCTACAAGCCACCATTTGGTGCTGACCAACATCGGTTACAATTATCGCTTCACCATTGGTAATTTCATTGACTGTTCTGATGACCTCGCCCATGGTAAGCTGTCCAGATTCAGGAAATAGTTCTTGCTCAATTACTACTTCATGCTCTTTTAAAGCGAGTTCATGAAACTTCGCCAACCAATCGCTGTGGTCTTGTTTTTGCAATCGTTCTGTCAATAATGGCAGGGTCTCCTTACAATCGCCCCACACAGGTACTGTTGTAGCGACCATCTTATCAATCTCTGCAGGATCGATATCCAAATGAATAATCTTCGCCTGCTTTGCATATCGATCCAATCTTCCGGTTACCCGATCATCAAAGCGCATACCTACTGCAATCAATACATCACACTCGTTCGTTAACACATTAGGTGCATAATTGCCATGCATACCCAACATGCCCACACCCAAGGGATGATCTGTTGGTAATGCACTCATACCCATGATGGTCCAAGCAGCAGGGAAACCACCTTTTTCAATAAATGCTTTGAACTCCGCTTCGGCCTTACCAAGAATAACACCCTGACCGAAAATCACAAAAGGCTTCTTAGCAGAATTGATCAGCGCTGCAGCTGCATCAATAAATTCTACACGTACATGTGGCTTTGGGCGATAACTTCTAATATGCGCACACTTGGTGTATCCTTGCCATTCAAAAGTCTTGAGCTGTGCATCTTTGGTGATATCTACCAGAACTGGTCCCGGTCTACCACTGGAAGCAATATAAAAAGCTTTAGCTAGTACAGCTGGAATCTCTTCCGGATTGGTTACTTGATAATTCCACTTTGTTACAGGTGCAGTAATGTTAATCACATCCGTTTCCTGAAATGCATCCGTACCCAATAAATGAGAAAATACTTGTCCGGTAATACACACAACCGGCGTGCTATCAATCATGGCATCAGCCAAACCAGTTACCAAATTGGTGGCACCTGGTCCACTGGTAGCAAAGACTACACCAGTTTTCCCTGAAGCACGTGCAAAACCTTGTGCAGCATGAATCGCACCCTGCTCATGTCTGACGAGTATATGTGTCAGTTGCTCATTGTAATCATACAATGCATCATAAATAGGCATGATGGCACCACCGGGATAACCGAAAATGGTTTGCACATTTTCCGCAATCAGCGACTCTAATAAAGCCACTGAACCACTCACCGTGACTTGTACAGATTTTTCTTGTTCGAGTATTGCTTCCATATTAGCTGATTGATAATTTATTGATCGGTGATACAACCTTCTGCTGCACTGGCAACAGTTTTGGCATATTTATATAAGAGCCCTTTGCTTGCTTTCAGGGCGGGTTGTTTCCAAGCTGCTCTGCGTGATTGAATGACTGCATCATCCACTTTCAGTGTAATGGTATTTTGTACTGCATCCAATTCTATGACATCATCATCTTTCACCAAAGCAAGTACGCCACCATCATATGCTTCAGGTGTGATATGACCAACAACAAATCCATGCGTACCGCCACTAAATCGACCATCTGTGATCAAGGCAACAGATTTACCCAAGCCTGCGCCGATAATCGCTGATGTAGGCTTCAACATCTCCGGCATACCCGGACCACCTTTCGGACCAACATAGCGGATCACCACCACATCACCAGCTTTCACTCTACCGCTGGCAATGCCATCAATCAATGCGTGCTCTCCGTCAAACACACGCGCAGGCCCAACAAAACGCTCTCCCTCTTTACCACTAATTTTTGCAACGCTTCCACCTTCAGCAAGGTTTCCATAAAGTATCTGTAAATGACCCGTTGCTTTGATAGGTGTTTCCAACGGCTTTACAATTTGCTGCTGTTGGAAATTTAGCGAAGGAATAAATGCTAGATTTTCTGCGAGCGTCTTTCTTGTTACAGTTAAACAATCACCATTCAGCAAACCCTTTTCCAAGAGATATTTCATCACCGAAGGCAATCCACCATGCTGGTGTAAATCCTGCATCAGGTATTTACCGCTTGGCTTGAAATCTGCTAATACAGGCACTTTATCACTGATTGCTTGTACATCATCCTGAGTTAATGCAATACCCACACTGTGTGCCATCGCAATTAAGTGCAATACAGCATTGGTGGAGCCCCCCAATACCATGATGACAGTTATCGCATTATCAAATGCAGCCCTCGTCATGATATCACTTGGCTTAATATCTTTCTCTAATAAATACCGAATCGCTTTACCTGCTGCTAAACATTCCGCTTTCTTTTCATCGCTCAAAGCAGGGTTAGATGATGAATAAGGCAGACTCATACCCAAAGCTTCAATAGCAGCAGCCATCGTATTGGCTGTATACATACCACCACATGCACCTGCGCCGGGACAAGCATGTTGTACAATGCCTTTGAAATCTGCTTCGCTGAGCTGGCCAGCGATTTTTTGTCCCAATGCTTCAAAAGCCGAGACGATATTGAGCTCTTGTCCGTTATAATGCCCTGGCGCAATAGTACCGCCATATACCATGATGGCAGGACGGTTCAATCTACCCATCGCGATGATAGAGCCTGGCATATTTTTATCGCAACCGGGTAATGCAATCAATCCATCATAGTATTGTGCGCCACACACTGCTTCGATGGAGTCTGCAATCACATCACGACTAATCAGCGAATAACGCATACCATCAGTACCATTGCTGATACCATCACTCACACCGATGGTGTTGAAGATGAGTCCGACCAAATTATTGCTCCATACACCCTGCTTGACCAGCTTAGCCAGATCATTCAAGTGCATGTTACAAGTGTTCCCATCATAACCCATACTCACAATACCAACTTGCGCCTTGGCCAAATCAGCTTCTGTTAATCCGATGCCATACAACATTGCCTGCGCAGCAGGTTGTGTAGGATCCTGCGTAATGGTTTTACTATATCTGTTCAATTCCCGACTCATGCTTGTACTGTATTAGACTGTTTTTCCAAAACCAAATCCTTATATGCTTTTTGCAACTGATATCCGATGGATTGATGCCAAGGCGTAGGAAACACATATTCATCTATTGATTTCCATCCAATCACTTCCGCAGCTGTGCCGCAGAAGAATGCGCTGTCAGCTTGCTTTAAAGCTTCTGGCGTACATGCAGTTTCCACAACAGGAATGCCTAATTCATTTGCCAGTTCAATAACAGTGGCTCTTGTAATGCCTGGCAGAATATTACCTAAAGCCGGTGTAAACAATTGTCCGTCTTTTTCGAAGAATACATTAGCACCTGGTCCTTCTGCTACAAAACCATTTGCATCTAATAGCAAGGCTTCATCGTAACCATGGTCTTTTGCTTCCTGGCAGGCCATGATGGAATTTACATAATGCCCCGAAACCTTTGCGTGCACTTTGAATGCCTTGGGGTTGGGTCTTTGAAAAGATGAAGTCATCACACGCAGTAATTGCTCGCCTAGATAAGCACCCCACTCCCATGCAGCAATCATTAGATGTGCTGCTTTTGCTTTTTGCAGACTCATATTGGGTGGACAAAACAGCAAAGGCCGTAAGTAGGCATTCTTCAATCCGTTGCGTGACAATACCTCGTAAGAAATATTGATCAATTCTTCAACCGTATATGCCAAGGGAATACCCACAGCATCTGCACTGTCCTTCATACGTTGATAGTGCGCTTCAGCTTTGAAAATTGCTACTTCGCCTGCAACGGTTTCATATGCACGGATACCTTCAAAAATAGCATAGCCATAATGCATAGACTGGCTGTACAGATCCGTCTTGGCATCTGCTGCCTTTACATACTGACCATCAAAAAACAACACTGTCTGCTCACTGTAATACATATCATTCAATTTTGACCAAAACAAAAAACCCGCCTCTGTGGAGGCGGGTTTGCTATGTTTCAAGTACGTTACTTTTTACAAGACTTGGCCACCTCCATGGAGCACAGGAATAATAATGACAGCAATAATAATTACTGAAATAATTGTTGCAATAGTATATGTCCTGTTGTTCATCATGTCTGTGACGAGTGAAACAAATATAACCACCTCATTAGTGAAAACAAAGAACTATTTTTTTAAAGCCTAGATAATCGTTGATTTTCTAAGCTCAATATTGTGCTGATTAACGGCTTCAGCAGCCTGATTTTCAATTCGATCACACACCATCTCACCAATGGTGGATGTGAAGTAAAAATTCATAGAATCAATATCTTTTGTAACAAAGCGATGCTCCAATGTCCAACTGCAAGCTTCTCTTACAGCTTCAGCTTCTGTGTTTAGTCCGAAATAATCAAGCAACATCGCTGCAGAAAGAATAGAACCAAGCGGATTGGCAATATCCTTTCCCGCCGCTTGCGGATAAGAACCATGAATCGGCTCAAACAAAGCGTTTTTCACTCCAATGGAAGCTGAAGGCAATAAACCCAGCGAGCCAGTCAACACACTTGCCTCATCACTAATAATATCACCAAACATGTTCTCCGTAAGGATTACATCAAACTGTGCCGGGTTCAGGATCAACTGCATGGCTGCGTTGTCTACAAAGAGATAATCCACGACAACTTCAGGATAACTTGTAGCCATTTGCTGTACTACCCTTCTCCACAAACGTGAAGTCTCTAAAACATTCGCCTTATCAACCAATGTAAGTTTCTTTCTGCGCTGCATGGCGTGTTCAAAAGCCAGTTTGGCAATACGCTCAATCTCATGCACCTGATACACACAATCATCACTAGCCTGTAAGCCATCTTCAGTCAATACTTTATTTCCAAAATAAATACCACCTGTCAGCTCCCTGTAGATCACAAAATCAACACCCTGTAACTGTTTTACTTTTAGTGGCGAGAGATGATGTAAAGATGCATACGTAGTTACCGGACGGATATTCGCATACAATTGCAGCACTTTGCGAAGCTTCAGCAACCCTTGTTCAGGTCGCACTTTAGCATTGGGGTCATTGTCATATTTAGGATGACCGATAGCCCCAAACAGTACAGCATCTGCTTCTAAACAACTGGCAATGGTTGATTCAGGTAAGGGATTGCCTGTTGTATCAATTGCTGAAGCACCCATTAACTGATAATCATATTCAAATACATGACCATACTCCTTGGCAATGGTATCCAGCACGCGCACAGCCTGGGCCGTTACTTCCGGACCAATACCATCTCCGTTAATCACTGTTATCTTTTTTTCCATCAGGCAGCAAAAGTTTTATGACTAGCTTGTTCAAAACTTGAAATAACATCGCGCATGCTCAGTAAGTAATCAATATCATCATAGCCGTTGAGCAAGCAGATTTTTTTATACGGGCTGATATCAAAACCGCTATTCACTTTACCATCAGCAGTTTTGATGGATTGCGCAGGCAGATCTACTGTTATTTCAGTGGATGGATGATGCAATACAAGCTGCATCAGTGTTGCCAGTGTTTCTTCCGTTACCTGAACAGGCAATAAAAAATTATTCAGTGCATTGTTTCGAAAGATATCAGCAAAAAAACTGCTTACGACTACATCAAAACCATAATCTTTAATCGCCCAAGCCGCATGCTCCCTGCTACTACCGCAGCCAAAGTTTTTTCCTGCCAACAAAATTCTTCCGCTAAATTTTGCATCATTCAATACAAAATCCTTGTTGGGCTGAGCTTCATCGTCATTACTGTAGCGCCAATCGCGAAACAGGTTTTTACCAAAGCCTTCTCTACTGGTTGCTTTCAGAAAGCGCGCAGGAATGATCTGATCAGTATCAATGTGCTCAATGGGTAATGGCACTGCAGTGGATGATATTACTTGTATTTTGGTACGCATCTTAATTCAATAATTCTCTTACATCTGTTACTACGCCTGTTAATGCTGCTGCGGCTGCGGTGAGCGGACTAGCCAACATAGTTCTTGCATTCGGACCTTGACGTCCTTCAAAATTTCTATTAGAAGTTGCTATACAGTATTTGCCTGCAGGTATCTTGTCTTCATTCATACCCAAGCATGCCGAACAGCCTGCTTGTCTCAACTGAAAACCCGCTGCTTCTAATACTTGATCCAAACCTTCAGCCTTAGCTTGCGCAGCAACTTGCTGAGAGCCTGGCACAATCCACACTTCAACGTCTTTTGCTTTTTGCTTACCCTTTACTAATGCAGCAACTGCGCGTAAATCTTCAATACGTGCGTTGGTACAACTGCCGATAAAGACATAATCTATTTTCTGTCCCTGTATAGCCTGCCCCTCTTGCAGTCCCATATACTGCAATGCTTTTCTAAACGATTGCTTTTCTTGCTCAGTAAGTGTTTCTGATTGCGGAATCAATTGCTTCACACCAATACCCATACCAGGATTGGTACCATAAGTAATCATTGGCTCAATGCTGGCAGCATCAATGTGTAATTCCAAATCAAAGCTGGCGTCAGCATCACTATAGAGTTCAGCCCACTGTGCAACAGCTGCATCAAAGTTTGCAGGCGCATATGGTTTATTACGTAAATAATCGAAAGTAGTTTGATCAGGTGCAATCAAGCCGCCTCTGGCGCCCATTTCAATACTCATATTGCAGATAGTCATTCTGCCTTCCATACTCAAACTACGAATAGTACTACCTGCATACTCTACAAAATAACCTGTAGCACCACTGGCAGAGATCTTTGCAATAATGTGCAAGATGATGTCTTTAGCAGTTACTCCTTTTTGCAGATGACCATCTACATTGATGCGCATCAATTTTGGTCGGCTCTGCATCAAGCATTGTGTGGCCAGCACCATCTCCACTTCGCTTGTGCCAATACCAAAAGCAATAGTACCAAATGCACCATGCGTAGAGGTATGACTATCGCCGCAGACAATGGTCATGCCGGGCTGGGTAATCCCCAACTCTGGACCAATCACGTGTACAATACCCTGATAAGGATGCCCCAAGCCATATAGTTCAATACCGAACTCGGCACAGTTCTGCACCAATGCAGCTACTTGCTGACGCGACATCGCTTCTTTAATTGGCAGATGCTGATTAAGTGTGGGTACATTATGATCCGCAGTGGCAACTACCTGCCGGGGGCGAAATACAGGTAGCTTTCTTTGACGGAGACCGTCAAAGGCCTGCGGGCTGGTTACTTCATGGATAAAATGTCGGTCTATGTATAATACAGCGGGACCACCGCTGATTTGCTTTACAACGTGCTTTTCCCAAATCTTATCGAATAGTGTTTTTCCCATAGAATTATGCTACTGCGATTACTTCCTGATAATGCATGGCCAATGATTGTAAATCCTCGTCTGTTACTTCTTTCTGCTGATCCGCGATATGCAAGAATTGCTCGTACAAAGTGTCGATATCATTTCTATTAAACTGATAGCCCAATTTTTGGAATCGATAAGCCAATGCAGATCGACCGCTACGTGCAGTCAATACAATCTTGGAACTGTCTGCACCTACTTCTTCCGGACTGATGATCTCATACGTTTCTGCGCTCTTCAAAAATCCATCCTGATGAATACCGGATGAATGCGCAAATGCATTGGCACCAACAATGGCCTTATTCGGCTGAACAGGCATGCGCATGGTATCTGATACGCTTCTGCTGACCGGATTGAGTTTAGCTGGCTGTACCCCTGTGTAGTAGCCCATTTGTTTGTGCTGGCGCAAAACCATCACCACTTCTTCCAGTGAGGTATTACCAGCACGTTCACCAATACCATTGATGGTACATTCTACCTGTCTTGCACCATTCATTACACCGGCAACAGCATTGGCAGTTGCCAAACCCAAATCATTATGACAATGACAAGAAAGAATGGCTTTATCAATATTGGGCACATTGTTCATCAAGTATGCAATCTTCTCTCCATACTGATGCGGCAAACAATAGCCTGTGGTATCTGGAATATTTAATACGGTAGCACCTGCTGCAATCACCGCCTCAACTACTCTGGCCAAATAAGCATTATCTGTTCTACCGGCGTCTTCTGCATAGAACTCCACATCATCTGTATAGTTTCTGGCCCAGCGCACACATTGTACGGCTCTTGCTAGAATATCTGCTTGTGTGGAGTTGAACTTACCCCTAATATGAAAATCTGAAGTGCCAATACCTGTATGTATACGTGGACGTTTGGCATAGCGCAATGCAGCTGCAGCTGCTTCAATGTCTTTTTCTACAGCACGACTTAAAGCGCAAACTGTTGCGTGCTGTACATGGGTAGCTATTTCTCTCACCGACTCAAAATCGCCCGGTGAAGAAATCGGGAACCCTGCTTCTATCACATCAACACCCAAATCTTCCAATACCAGAGCCAGTTCCAGTTTCTCTTTTGTGTTGAGCTTGCAACCTGGCACCTGTTCTCCATCGCGGAGGGTGGTATCAAAAATGAAAATTCGACTATCCTGCATATAAAAATATTGGCGATAAAAAAGCAGACAGCTTAAATTTGAATTGCCTGCCAAATGAGCTAAGCTGCCTGCTTAGAACCGAAAATATCTTTCTTCAAGAGCTGCATCAAACCAAAACCGCATAGGAATTACGTTGTGCAACCTGAACAAGAAAGCCGGAAATGCAATACCAGTAAGGATTTTAACTATATTGAATTACGATGCCCAACAGACCAACAGACCAGTTATTTCAGCTGATTAAATCGCTTGATAAGGCGGAAAAGCGCAATTTCAAGCTATACGCTAAGCGAAATGCAGCCGGGGCCGACTTGAAAGTGGTGCAATTATTTGATGCTTTGGATAAGTTGGAGGAGTATGATGAAGCGAAATTATTGAAGCATACCAAGTCGATCAAGAAGCAACAGCTATCCAATATCAAAGCGCATTTATACAAGCAGATCCTGAATAGTCTCCGGCTTTTGAAAGATGAGGGCAATATTGATATACAGTTACATGAGCAAATGGACCATGCAAGGATTCTCTTCAACAAAGGGCTGTATATGCAGAGTCTGAAAGTGTTGGAGAAGATTAAGGAGAGCAGCAAAGATCATCATCAGGTTACCTTCTGGTTACAGGCGCTCATATTTGAAAAGAAGATTGAATCGCTCTATATCACCAGAAGTTTCAAGAACAGGGCTGAGTTATTGAGTAAAGAAGTGGAAGAATTAGACGACCGATTGGTGATGATTGGGAAATTATCAAACCTGGCTTTGCAACTGTATGGTTGGTATATCAATCATGGTCATGCCCGCAACAAACAAGAAGAACAATCGCTCAAAACATTCTTTACGCAACAATTGCCCAAGCATGCAGATCAGCAAAGAGGATTTTATGAACGTATGTATTTGTATCAGGCTTATTGTTGGTATGCATTCATTCTTCAAGACCTGCTGCAATACTATAAATACTGCCAACGCTGGGTAGATTTGTTTGAGGAAGAACCGGTGATGAAATCCATTGAAACATTGTACTACTTAAAAGGCATGCACAATTTGCTGAACGCACACTTCATGTTGCGCAACCATCAAAAGCATGCTTTGGAATTAAGTAAACTGCAAAAGTTTTATACTTCACCTATTTGCGTACAACAGGAGAATAATCAAGTACAGGCTTTTGTGCATTTGTTTACAGCACGCATTAACCAGCATTTCATGGAAGGCAGTTTCAGCAAAGGTGTGGTACAGATTGCGCCATTGGAAGCTGAGCTGGAAGCATACGCATCTAAGCTAGATCTACATCGGGTATTGGTTTTCTATTATAAAATTGCTTGTCTGCATTTTGGCGCAGGTGATAATGCAACAGCCATCAGCTACCTGCAAAAAATCATTCACTGGAAAACAGACCTCCGTTCTGACCTGCAATGTTATGCACGCTTACTGCATTTGATTGCACACTATGAATTAGGTAACTATGATATCTTGGAACACTTGATTAAATCCGTGTACCGTTTCATGGCCAAGCTGGAAAGCTTAACGGTGGTGGAGGAAGCCATTTTCCAATTCTTACGTAGCAGCTTTGCTTCTACGCCGGTGAAGATTGTTCCGCAATTTGCTAAACTCCATCAACGCCTAAGCAAACTGGAAGGCAGTGCATTGGAAACAAGATCATTCATGTATCTGGATATTCTTTCCTGGCTTGAGAGTAAAATGCAGAGCAAACCGGTACAGGAGATCATCCGCCAGAAATTTCTACAACAACAGAAAGGGAAGTAAATAAAAAACCCTCCGCTTGTTGCAGAGGGTTTGTGCCCCAGGCGGGACTTGAACCCGCACTCGCTTTTCGGCGAACAGGATTTTAAGTCCTGCGTGTCTACCAATTCCACCACCAGGGCGAACCCGGTATTAGCGACTCCAAATGTCGGAAATCGTTGCTACCGAAAAAAAATCCCGACGTGGGTCGGGACTTTCAGAGCGGAAGACCGGGCTCGAACCGGCCACCCCAACCTTGGCAAGGTTGTGCTCTACCAAATGAGCTACTTCCGCTTGTTTGTTAAGAACTAAATTGGGAGTGCAAAAATAGACAACCAGCGTTCTCAACAAAATTTTTATGCAAGTTTTTTTACTTGTATTTAGGTTCGTACTTGCTGCTCTCCTGTACTTCTACCTTAGGCGTACCCTTATAACGCTGGTTGTACAGGCGATAGCAACCACCCAGCACAAAAGCCATAATGCAGAACACCTGCAGATAAAATAAAAATCTGGAGGAGTTTACCCAGTTGTGGGTGAAATCTTTGCTCTTAATCTCGTTGATTTCGTTTGACATGGTTTTGGAATTGCGTTGCAAAAATAAGGGGGCAGCAGTAATTAGCGCAAAGGTTTCTGCACAATTTCATGAAAGTATCGCTTCCCTTTCACAAAATGCTGCCAAACCACTGATACAGGGGCCACTCCAGCAAGCTGGTGCATGGGTTTGGTTCCATGGCTATAGCGGATTTTACCGGTAAATACCCTACTCATGAAAGCCAGATGGGCCCTAAATATGGCCACAAAAAAATATACATCACCATGAAAAAGACCCTTCCAGGCTGAAATGGCATCTAAACCCAAGCGAACAGGTATTTTCCAGAGCATTTCACCGAAAGACAGGTTTTTCATCAGCATCACCAGATTGTTGCGAAAATTCAGGAAAACTTTTCGTCCGCCTCTAGGTAAAGTGCCGCCGCCTACATGATAAACTACTGCAGCGGGACAAGCTTTCAACTGATAACCGGCTAATTGTAAGCGCCAGCAGAGATCAATCTCTTCCTGATGCGCAAAAAAGCTTTCATCCAAACCACCTACCTGATGATAAGCAGCCGCTTTGATGCACAATGCCGCACCGGAAGCCCAGAAAATAGCTTCACTGCTTTGATATTGGCCCTGATCTTTTTCGCAAACATCAAATACCCTTCCACGAGAAAATGGGTAACCCAGTGGATCCAACCATCCACCTGCTGCTCCAGCGTATTCAAAAGCTGCTTTATCATGATAAGCCAATAGCTTGGGCTGACAAGCAGCCAATTGCTGATCGGATTCTAATAAGTTGATCATCGGCGCCAGCCAATCTTGATCAACTTCTACATCTGAATTCAGTAATACATAGTAATCTGTATCCAATTCTTTCAATACACGATTATAGCCACCTGCAAAGCCTTCATTCGAATGATAGCGACGTAGGTCTAATTGCGGATACTTGGCATGTAGAAAAGCAACAGAATCATCAGTGGATGCATTATCTGCCACCACCAAATGCATATTGGGGTAATTGGTTGCCAGCACAGAAGGCAGAAATCTTTCCAGATGCTGCTTACCATTATAATTTAAAATCACTACCGCTACGGAGGGTGCTGACATGGGCACGAAAATAAGGCATCAATGCTGTACACCCCAATCTACCAGATAACGTACTTCTTTAGGCACTGTACGTATGCGCTCTTCTCTAGGTGAGGTTTTATGACCAAGTCGTACGATCACCATTTGCTTAGCAGGAATTACGATGATAAACTGACCCAAAATACCACGTGCATAAAATAATCCGGGATGCAATGGATCTAACCACCACTGATAGCCATAATAATCACAAGCTTCGCCTTTATCATCCTTGATACCACAAGCTTTGATGGAGTTAACAAAATAGCTGCTATCAATCACCGGAACGCCATTGATCTTACCACTATCCAACATTAATTTACCAATACGGGCAAAATCGCGCGCATTGGAATTAAAGCAACAATATGCTTTTATTGCCCCACCTGGATGATCATTACTCCACAATGCAGGATGTTCTGCACCCAAAGGCTGCCATAATTTTTCAGCTGCGTATGCTGCCAATGATTTACCGGTGGCTTTTTCTACAATCAAACCAAGCAATTGTGTATCACCGGATTTGTAGCGATGTAAAGTACCCGGCTCATGCGTCATGTTAACACTGGTAGCCGTTTTGCGCACATCAGTTCCATAATAGAGTTCTGCAGTAACTGATAAAGGGTTTCCATAAGATTCATCAAAATCAGTTCCGCTACTCATGGTTAATACATCCACAATACGCACAGCAGCTTTCTTGCCCTCGTTAAACTCTGGCACATACTTTCCAACCGGATCATTGATAGAGCCAATCAGTCCGTCTTTAATCGCCGCGCCAATCAAGACACTCGTCACACTTTTAGCCATGGAAAAAGAACCCGACAAAGAACTATCACTATAGCCATCCCAATATTTTTCTAACACAACACTATCCTTCTTAATCACTAACAATGCGACGGTCTGAATCTTCTCCAGCAATTGATTTAAGGAATCAGGATAATCTTTGATCGTGTTTCCCTCAGCCCAAGGTTTTGCTGCAGCTACTGTTACTGTATCATTACTGAACTTCTGGTAATCATCAATACCGGCAAAATTGTAGATAACAGCTTTGAACAAATAGGTTTTGCCGGATGCAACAGCATACACAGCAATCAATAACATCAAAGCCAGTACTACTTGGAATACTCTGAGCAATATTGTCTTCATATGTGTTCGTTAGAGTTTAAGTATCATGCCGAAATCATCCTGCACGTCTTGTCCTAAGATAAACTTTCTTTCTTCAACCACCTGAAATCCCTGCGACTGATAAAAAGCAATTGCCTTGAGATTCTGCTGCCAAACGCATAATGAAACGCCAGTATACCCCTCGCTTCTCGCCCATTCAATCCCTTTCTGCAAGAGGGCTTTACCCCATCCCTTTCCTTTCGCAGCATGATCAAGATAAATGCGTTTGAGTTCAACAGCCCCTTCAAAAGGTGTTTCCAATTCAGAAGGCCCCATCATCAGATAACCCACTAATCCGGCTTCTGCCTCCATCACAAAACAAGGAAAATCAGTATCCAACTCCTGAGCAATGATTTCAGTACGAAAATGGGTATCCAAATAGTCCTGCATATCCTCAGCAGTATTGGCATAAGCATAGGTTGCTTCAAAAGTGTTGCGCATCAATGCTACTAATGCAGAAAGGTCTGAAGGCTTTGCTGCTCTTATGAAAGGGCTCATCTTTCAAAGTTGCTGAAAAAAACTATCTTGCAGGCGAAAGAAACAAAATGCAATTCTTAGGCCTCAATCTAGATTTTCTCGATCACCCCTCACGCTAAGCTGATCTGCCGGTACACATACCGGCCAATATTGCCTATCTATTTGTTTCATCGTTACACTAAGTTTTATGACTACGCATACGCTGTCTGCAAAGACTGCATACTATCTTGATTTGGAAGCACAATATGGTGCCCATAATTATCACCCCCTACCAGTAGTACTGGAAAAAGGCGAAGGTGTTTTTCTCTGGGATGTAGAAGGAAAACGCTATTACGATTTCTTAAGCGGTTACTCAGCAGTTAACCAAGGCCATTGTCATCCACGCATTATTGCTGCATTAACACAACAGGCACAAAAGCTCACGCTTACTTCACGCGCTTTCTATAACAATATGCTGGGTGAGTACGAACAATACATCACCCAATATTTTGGGTACGATAAAGTGTTACCCATGAATACCGGCGTAGAAGGTGGTGAAACAGCGATTAAGCTGGCGAGACGCTGGGCTTACACGCAAAAAGGTGTGGCAGAAAACAAAGCACGTATTGTTTTTGCACGAAATAATTTCTGGGGAAGAACATTGGCTGCAATCTCCTCCTCTACTGATCCAAGTAGCTACTCAAAGTTTGGCCCCTTTATGCCGGGCTTTGATTTAGTGAATTACAATGATCTCGCCGATTTGGAAAAAGCCTTGCAAAATCCGGATGTTGCAGCATTCATGGTAGAACCGATTCAAGGTGAAGCTGGCGTTGTCGTACCCGATGCAGGTTACCTGCAAGGTGTTCGCGCATTATGCGATCAATACAATGTTTTATTCATTGCTGATGAAATTCAGACCGGTTTAGCCAGAACAGGTAAAATGTTAGCCTGCGATCATGAAAATGTTCGTCCCGATATTTTGATCCTCGGTAAAGCTTTGAGCGGAGGCACCCTACCAGTTTCCGCAGTACTCGCTGATGATGTGGTGATGATGAATATCCAACCAGGAGAACATGGCAGCACTTATGGCGGTAACCCGCTTGCTTGTGCTGTTGCTACAACTGCATTGCAAGTGTTGAAAGATGAACACATGGTTGAAAATGCAGCCAATATGGGTGTGCTGCTGCGCGATTTGCTGAGCAAGATTGATAGTCCCCATATCAAAACAGTTCGCGGCAAAGGTTTGCTGAACGCAATTGTGATTGATCATCCAAATAAAGATGCGGCATGGGATCTTTGCTTAAGCCTGAAAGAAGAAGGACTGTTGGCTAAACCCACACATGGTGATAAGATTCGGTTTGCGCCACCATTGTTGATCAATGCAGCGCAGATAGAAGAATGTGTACACATTATTGCACATTGTGTACACAAACTCTGATATACAAACCCATACCCAGTGTATGGGTTTTATCTTTAAGTATATAATCAACCCTTATGACAGATATACACTTGCACCACGAAGAACATCTGCAAAGCTCAGATCTCTTAAAAGATATTGTAATTGGCATGAGTGATGGACTGACTGTTCCCTTTGCATTGGCAGCAGGTTTAAGTGGTGCGGTAGACTCCACTTCAGTGATTGTGATTGCAGGTGTAGCAGAAATTGCGGCAGGCTCTATTGCGATGGGCTTGGGTGGTTATCTCGCAGGTAAAACAGAACAAGACCATTACAACAGTGAATTGAAAAAAGAATACTGGGAGATCGACCACAAAAGAGAAGTAGAAATTGAAGAAGTGCGCAAAGTGTTTGCTGAGTGGGGACTCAGCACAGAAGTACAAGAGAAAGCCACCACGGAGATCATTAAAGACAGAGACCGTTGGGTTGATTTTATGATGCGCTATGAACTGGGTTTAGAGAAGCCTGATCCCAAGCGAGCACGCAATAGTGCTTTCAATATTGGTGTGAGTTATATATTGGGTGGACTAGTACCACTTTGTCCCTACTTTTTTATCAGCGATAGTATTGAAGCACTGGAAATATCAGTAATCATCACATTGATATGCCTCTTTGTATTCGGCTATTTCAAAAGTAAGATTACAGGTGTGCCACCATTATCCGGCGGATTGAAAGTCATGATGATTGGTGCGATGGCTGCAGGTGCAGCATTTGGTATTGCCCGATTGATTGAATCTTTTTAATCAACCACTTTCTTAGCTGGCAATTCCATCTTGGGCAGAAAGCCCATGATCATCATGATGAAGGAAAGGGCTACAACTAAATAGATACCCAATTTTTTCTCAGGGCACTCTCCTGCCAGGCAGGTAGTGAGCAACAGATAGTTTCTGATAGACCAGGAGAAATTAAAAATGCCGATGAAGACATTCACGCGCTTAGCCCAAACTTTAGGAATCAGGAAGAAGAGCAACATAATGCCGCCGAAGATCATGTGCAATAAGCCCGGCTTACCAAAGCGGGTGCCTTCTGCAAAAAATCCGGTAATGGTGAGTTCTCTGCTGGCGATATAAGTCCAAGGCATGAAGCAAACTGCTACCAATGCCAGGAAAGCCAGTATTCCGATGGTTTGTGAATGTTTCATTGCAAATGATAATCCCCGCATTGCTGCGGGGATTTGAGGTCCCGAGCGGATTCGAACCGCTGTAGAAGCTTTTGCAGAGCTCTGCCTAGCCACTCGGCCACAGGACCATTTCCTATTCAGGGCTGCGAAAATACAGCTTGCCCGCATATTATGCAAGCAAAACCCGAAATTTGCTGTCTGAACCCATGATTATGAACAGAATAGCAGAGAGTGAGCTAATTATTAATGCCCGTGGCGCTGTTTACCACCTTGATGTAAGACCTGAAGAACTGGCGAATACCATTATCACTGTTGGAGACCCTGACCGTGTAGCTGCAGTGAGCAAGCATTTTGATCGCATTGAGGGCAAATTCCAGCACAGAGAATTCATTACCCATACCGGCTATATCGGCCAAAAACGCATTTCTGTAGTGTCTACCGGTATTGGTCCTGACAATATTGATATTGTACTTAACGAACTGGACGCTTTGGCTAACATTGACTTTGCTACGCGTACCATCAAACCACAACTAAACTCCCTCACCATCATCCGTATCGGCACTTCAGGTTCTTTGCAGGCCGATATTCCTGTAGATGGATTTGTAGCGGGCACCCATGGTTTGGGTGTAGACAATTTGTTACATTTCTACAAACACAGCAATAATGAAGAAGAAGTGCAATTGCTGCAAGAATTTGTAACCCAGACAGGACTCACCGGCACACAACCTTATATTGCTGCTGCTGGCATCAGTGTATTGAAGCATTTTGTAGATGGATTTCATCATGGCATTACCGTTACTTGCCCGGGCTTCTATGGTCCACAGGGCCGAGTTTTGCGTTTGGGCCTAACGAATCCTCAACTGGTTGATCGCTTAACCGATTTCCGTTTTGGTAATCACCGTATTTCCAATTTTGAAATGGAGACCAGTGCGATTTATGGATTAGGTAAACTGTTAGGGCATCAGTGTCTGAGCTTGAATGCCATTGTTGCCAACCGCGTACAAAAAGCATTTAGCAAAGATGGTGGCGCAGCTGTTGAAGCATTGATTCAAAAAGCATTAGGCATTATCGCAAACATACCCGAATAACATGCATATCCGTTTTGCCAAATACCAGGGAACCGGCAATGATTTTGTGATCATTGATAATAGATTCAATCCAGTGCAATTAAGCACAGAGCAGATTCATCATTTGTGTGATCGTCGTTTTGGGATTGGTGGAGACGGACTCATGTTGTTACAGGATAAGCCAGGCTACGATTTTGAAATGAAGTATTACAATGCTGATGGCAAAGAAGGCAGTATGTGTGGTAATGGTGGCCGATGCATGGTGCAGTTTGCCAATGACAGAGGTATTCATCGTACCGATTATTTCTTTCTGGCTGTTGATGGTCCGCATGAAGCCAAAATTGCCTTGAATGGTTGGATACACCTGAAGATGAAGGATGTTGATGCAGTAGAAAATAACAATGGCGATGCTGTTTTGGATACAGGCTCACCGCACTATATCCGCAAAACAGAAAACCTGCAGACCCTGAATGTTTTTGAAGAAGGCAGAAAAATTCGATACAACGACAGATTCTCTGAAAAAGGTATTAATGTCAATTTTATTGAACCAAGGGATAATGGTCTGTTCGTGCGCACATATGAACGTGGTGTGGAAGATGAAACTTTCAGCTGCGGCACAGGAGTTACTGCTGCTGCTTTAACGGTAGCAAAACAAATTGGCTATAACCGAATAGACATTACAACTTTGGGAGGCAAACTGGCTGTAGAATACACCAAAGCAGATGAACAGACATTTCATTCTATTTGGTTGTGTGGGCCGGCCACATTTGTATTTGAAGGGCAAATTGATATTTAACACAGGCTTCCTGCAAGAAAGAGCGGCATTTGATGTGCATCACCTAAATTCGCCTGCCGGTAAACCAAACCATGATACAGTACTTCAAAAATATCGACAGTCAGACCATCGAGATCGATAAACCCGAAGTGGGTGCATGGGTGAATCTTGTACCACCTTTTAAAGACGAAGAGTTTACTGAATTGAGTGAGGGATTGGAAATTCCGGTAGAGTTTCTGCGCGACTCATTAGATATTGACGAGCGCCCCCGTTATGAGCTGGAAGACAATGTAAAGTTCATTGTCATCAAAACGCCAACAGAGAATAATTCATTCAATGATAGTGATGCATTCTACATCACCATCCCTATCTGTATCATCCTCACCCACAACCAGATTGTAACGGTAAATTCTTTCGACAACGGGGCCATCAAAAAATTCCTGAACTCTTTCCAGAAACGCCATCCGGATAAAAGAAACATGATGGTGCTCAAGATCTTTGAGAAAGTGGTACAGAATTTCATGGAGTATTTGAAAGAGATCAATAATCGCCGCAATCAATACGAAACTTCATTATACGAGAGTAACAACAATGAAGACTTATTGAACCTGATGCGTATTCAGAAGAGTCTGGTGTATTTCGTAACAGCACTTCGTAGCAATGAAATGCTGATGATGAAACTGGAGCGCACCAATTTCTTAGGCTTAACTGAAGAAGAAAGAGAGTTTCTGCAGGATTTGATCGTAGATACCAGTCAGGCCTTGGAGATGGCCAATGTATACACGAACATCCTCACAAGTTCTATGGATGCATTTGCCAGCATTATCAGTAATAACCTGAATAATGTGATGAAGCGCCTGACTTCTATCACCATTATTCTTTCTTTACCCATCTTGGTAACCAGTATCTATGGCATGAACGTGGATATACCCTATCAACATTCCAATCATGCGTTTTACATACCGGTAATTCTCTCCCTGCTGATTTCTTTTGTAATCAGCTGGTATTTCATGAAAAAGAAATGGTTCTAAGATGCCGCTCTTCAATGTACGTGTGTATGGCATTTTAGTAGACGAACAGAAAAGGGTTCTAGTGAGTGATGAATTCATCCGAGGCAATTATATCACCAAGTTTCCCGGTGGCGGATTAGAATTCGGAGAAGGCACACGCGACTGTTTGAAAAGGGAATTCATGGAAGAGACTGGTTTGGATGTGCATGTAGGTGATCACTTGTACACCACAGATTTTTTTCAGATCTCTGCTTTCAATAACAAAGACCAGATCATCTCTATTTATTACTTCGTACATCCCAACACAGCAGTTACTTTAAATACCAAGAATAAGCCCTTCGATTTTTCGCCTGAGCAAACAGCCAATCCTAATGGCGAATCAGAAGTGTTTCGCTGGATTGCATGGGAACAATTAGATGCTAATGCGCTCACCTTGCCTATCGACAAAGTAGTAGCACAATTACTCAAAGAGAAATATTAACCCGCTGTAGGAATATTGTCGAAACCATCTTCAGTTTGGCTATCCTTCATAGCAGAACGACGCATTTTCTCAGCCAAATCACGTCCCAGATAATTTTCAATCCATGCATGCACCAAATAAATCACCGGTGTTAATGCAATAGCCATGGCAAACTTGTAGATATAGTTTCCGGTACCAATAGAAAAAACTTGTTGCAATGACATAGGTAAGCCGTTACCTGGATTCACCCTTGGGCCTACATAAAAAGCAATGAATAAGACGATATAGCTATCGATTAATTGCGACACCAATGTAGAACCCGTTGCTCGCATCCATATCCAACGCTCGCCGGTAATTTTCTTGATTCTATGGAACACCAGTACATCGGCTATTTGCCCAATCAAAAAAGCTGTCAAAGAACCAAAGATGATCCACAAGCCCTGCCCAAAGATGGCCGCAAAAGCATTGTTCATATCCGGAATGCCCACACCTGCCCTGCTGCTTTGCCACCAATCGGCCGGTGCCAGTTGAATGGCGCCGTACAACATCACAAAACCATAGGTAATGAGTGAAGCGGCGAGATAACTGAGAAAGCGCACGCCTTTATGGCCATAATATTCATTGATAATATCCGTCATGATGAAAACCACAGGCCAGAGCAATACACCAGTTGTGAGGTTGAAGGAAAAAGGCAGCCCCATAATATTCCAATTCACCGGATCAGCCCCAAGACTTCGCTCCAGTGAAAAAATCTTCACCCCCATGAATTCGGCTACGATGGCATTGGCAATAAAAAAGCCGCCAAGGATTAGGAATAACCTGCTGGACTTACTCTTCAGTATTTGATGAATCATGTTAGTTGTTGATTAAGAGGATGTAAAACTGTAGCACCAGCAACAACGCATTGATCAGGAACAACCATCTACCCGATGCCGGCGATTTACCGGAGATAAACAATACCGCCCACCAAAGGTTGACGAGCAAGTTGAGGATGGGTGCCACAAACCAGCCTAGGATAATGATATAGTTATTCAGCTGCTCATTACCCACAAAATCATGGGTGCGTTGAATGGCTACGCAGACCAGGAATAACAAATTACAAATCAGTGCCAAACGTGTGGCAAATAATAGCGGTTTCATACGTCTTGATTCATTCAAAATAGCATTAATTTGCTGATATCATTGTGTAATTATGAAGAATTTCAACTGGAAGGCCATTTTGCCCCATGCGATTGCTGTTGCTGTGTTTCTGCTTGTTGCAGTTATTTTTTGCAAGCCGGCTCTTGAAGGAAAGGTATTGAACCAAAGTGATGTGATGCACTGGAAGGGCATGGTGCAGGATATGGAAAACTATAAGACCAAACATGGTCATTATCCTTTGTGGAATAACAATCTCTTCGGTGGTATGCCGGGTTATCAGATCACCTTGGATCCGGCCAACCCCATCACCCCACTCCATTTGCATTTGTTGTTTACGGCTTTTCTGCCCAAGCCTCTCAATATGTTCTTCCTGCTTTGCATTGGATTTTATTTTCTGAGTCAGGTTGTAGGTGTAAGGCCATGGCTAGGTATATTGGGTGGACTGGCTTATGCCTATGCAACCTATAGCCCAATTATTGTTTCCGTTGGGCATGATACCAAGATGTTGGCCATGGGTTATATGCCCGCATTAATAGGTGCACTCTGGCTGCTCTTCAACAAAAAATATTGGTGGGGCACGGCACTCACAGCCATCTTTACCTGTATGCTCGTGGGCATGAATCACCTGCAGATCACATACTATACTTTACTGATCGCACTGGCTATGGGTATCGGATTTGCTATTCAGTGGATCAAGGCGAAAGATTACCAGCACTTCATTAAAGCAGCAGCATTGGCTGTAGTAGCCGGAGCATTAGGCGCTGCCACACATATGGTAACACTGGCTACTACCAGCGATTACTCCAAAGCCACCATGCGTAACGGCACATTGAATCTGGATACTGCTACCAATAGCACGAAGAAGTCTGCAGGTCTGCCAATAGATTATGCATACGCCTGGAGTTATGGCCCTGCTGAAACCTATACTTTATTGATCCCGGGTATTTATGGTGGTGGTAGTTCTGATCCCTACCCTCAGCCATCAAAGATGGTGGAGAAAATGACTGAATTGGGTGCACCTGAAAACCAGGTAATGGGCTTTCTGCGGTACTTCCCTATGTACTGGGGACCACAAGAATTGGGTACATCAGGCCCTGTATATGTGGGTGCAGTGATTTGCTTCCTATTCATCTTTGCGATGGTATCGCTGAAAACACCAAACAAGTGGTGGATATTGGGTATTTCTGTTTTTGCCATCCTGCTGAGCTGGGGTAAAAACTTTATGGGCTTTAATGAATTCATTTTCCAATACCTGCCACTGTACAACAAGTTCAGAGCGCCAACCATGTCGCTGGTGATTCCACAATTGCTGTTTGCTTTTGCAGCGGTGATGGGTGTGGAACAATTGCTGCAAGAGAAATCAAAAGAAGCAGCTTTCAAACATTGGAAATTGGCAGGCTATATTACAGTTGGCATTGTGCTAGTTGCCCTCGCTTTCTATTTCAACTTTGATTATACACGCACGAATGATAAAGCCATTTTCCAGCAGATTACCGGAAACAATGAAGACCTCACAAAATTTTTGCTGAGTGCATTGAAGTCCGACAGACAATCCTTATTCACTGCTGATTTGATTCGCAGCATTGTGCTGATTGTATTGGCTGCAGGTTTATTGTGGGCCTATATCAAGGATAAGCTGAAAGCAAACGTTCTGGTATTCTCACTCTTGGCATTAACTACTTTCGATATTTTTCAGGTAGGCAAACGTTACTTAAATGAGAACAATTTCCAGGAAGAGCAGGAACTGAGTGATGCGTATTTCAAACCTAGTCCGATTGATGAAGCCATTAAAAAAGACACCGGCTATTATCGTGTACTGAACCTGACGATGGATGTATTCAATGATGCCATCACTTCTTACCACCACCGTTCAGTAGGTGGTTATCATCCTGCTAAGTTGAGTATCACAGAAGACCTGCTGAATTTCCAACTGCGCAATAAGCAGCCAATGAACAAGCATGTATTGGATATGCTGAATACCAAGTATGTGATTGTGCAGGACCAGCAGACAGGACAACCCAGCTACCAGCAAAATCCGGATGCTTTAGGGGCATGTTGGTTGGTAAAACATGTGCAAGCTGTTGACGGACCAGTTAAAGTAATGAAAGGCCTTGATAGCTTCAATCCCAAGGACACTGCCATTGTTGATGCACGCACTGCAGGTACTATTACACAGCCAGTTTGGGATTCTACAGCAAGTATTCAACTTGTTTCACATGATAATGATTTGATGGAATATGCTTCTACTGCAAATGCACCACAATTCGCAGTGTTCAGTGAAATCTTTTATGACAGAGGCTGGAAAGCTTATATTGATGATAAAGAAGCAACAATCATTCAAACGAATTATGTACTGCGTGGCTTAGCCATTCCTGCAGGCCAGCACCGCATTCGTTTTGAATTTAAACCAGGTTCTTATTACAATAGCCAGAAAGCAGCCATGGGCGCATCAGCCATAACCTGGTTATTGTTATTGGGTGCACTCGCACAAATGCTTGTTCGCAAAAAAACAGCCGCCTAAATGCAGACAATCTCAGTACTTGGCATTATTTCTTATAAGGTTTGGCCGGCCCAAATGGGCGGACAAAAATGTGCTGCCGGGTTCTACGAGTATTTGTCGAAACAATGTGCTGTTACAGTGTTGGTATCTAGGGAAAATCAGCAAAAAGATATTCCACTCCAGCATGCAGAAAGCTTTTTATTCAACCATTGGTGGGGGCCGCTCAATATTATTTGGGTTCCTGCAATATTGATGCTGATCAAAAAAAGAAAGATCACGCATATCATTATTGAGCACTCTTATCTCGGGTGGTTGGGTTGGTTACTCAGTAAGCTGAGTGGCAGACCGCTGATTGTTCGTTCACACAATATTGAATCGCAGCGCTTGCGCGACAGAGCCGATGTATGGTGGGGTTTATATGCCTGGTATGAAAGATGGGTGCTTAGACATGTAGCGCATAATTTCTTTGTGACGGAAGAAGACATGCAATGGGCAATAGCCAAATGGAAAATTAAAGCAGAGAAAGCCAGTATAGCCAGTTTTGGTGTAACCCTTCAACAGCCACCATCAGGTGATGAAAAACATGGCTGTAGAAAATTCCTCGAAACTGCCCATGAGATTACCCCGGAAGAAAAAGTCTTTTTATTCAACGGCACACTGGATTATCTCCCCAATGTGGATGCCATTCGCATCATCATCTCTGAGTTGGTACCAAGATTGAGCAAATACCAAAACTTCCAGTATTGCATTCTAATATGCGGTAACAGACTGAGTGAGCCATGGCAACGTGTGCTGGATGAGTACGAGAATGTTGTCTATGCTGGATTTGTAGACGATATTGATATTTATTATGAAGGTGCAGACTGCTTTATTGTGCCTTCTTCATTTGGTACCGGTATCAAAACAAAACTGATTGAGGCGCTTGCCAATAACCAGATGATCATCTCCACCCACAATGGCATCAAGGGATTAAAGACTGAGCATTATCTACACAAATTGATTGCTGTGCCCGATTACGATTGGGATGCTTTTGCTGAGGCCATGGTAAACCTGCCTGAAAAATCTTTATTGAAAACACCGGAAACTTTTTATCAGACTTTTCACTGGGAGCGCATCACCCGTAATGCACTTGCGCAGTTAGTACAACTATGAGTGAACAAGCACCCATATCATTTGTGATCATTACATACAACAGACCAGCCGATATGCTGGCGCTTTGCAAGAATATTGCCACATTGGAAAAAGCGGATGCATTGTTACGCGAAATCATCATCGTTAACAACCAATCCACTGCTGATTACAGTGCAGTTGAAGCTTACATTCAATCACAATCGCAACTACCCTTTCGTTATACCATTGCCCCGGAAAACTTAGGTGTTGCAAGAGGCCGAAATTATGCACTGCAATTCAGTACTGCACCCATCATCATTATGCTGGATGATGATGCAGAAATGGGCAATCCGGATTGCCTGATACGATTGCTGGAAGTATTTGAACAAAATTCAGAAAGATCCACAGCTATTGTTTCATTCAAAGTGCTGTATCACTCCACCGGTGCCATGCAGGAAAATGCATTGCCACACAAGAATTTTGCAGCATACAAAGACAAATCATTTTTTGAGACCTACTACTTTGCTGGTGGCGCACATGCCATCAAACGAAGTGTATTAGATGCAACGGGTAATTATCCAGAAGACTTTTTTTACGGCATGGAAGAGTATGACCTGAGCTATCGCATCATCAATAAAGGATACCGGATTGTCTACAGCGATAAAATCATCATGCTGCACAAAGAATCACCGGAAGGCAGAACCCCTACCTGGCAAAAACTACAGATGATGTGGGTGAATAAATCCAAAGTAGCCTGGAGATACCTACCTACGGTTTATTTTTATACCACGGCCTTTATGTGGAGTTTGCAATATCTAAAAATCAGTAGGTTTTATCTACCCGGCTTTGTACAAGGCTGGAGAAAGATTGCCGCTATACCTGCAACAGAGCAAAGAACAACCATCAGTGCAGCGGCTTTGGATTACTTGCAAAAGCTCCAAGCGAGATTAACCTATTAATTCTGTGATTCACTGGCTAAGCAATACCACTTAAGCCAGTTGAGCAAAATATGCTTTCACCTGTTGAATGATGTACATCTTCTCAGGTGTAACCAATTCATAGTATAGGGGCAAACGCAATAAACAGTCTGTGTAATGGTCTGCATATGGCAATGCACGACCATCGTGCTTATCTTGATAGTAGGGACTCTTATGTAAACTCAGGTAATGAAATACAGCTCCAATTTTTTTCTCTTTCAAGAAATTCATCAAACCACTTCTTTCTTCCATTGAACGGCAGACAATGTAAAACATGTGCGCATTATTGGTAGTATAGTCTGGCACTTTGGGCCTTTGTATGAAACCTTCTGCTTCTAGTTCGGCAAACATTTCATAATACGCATCCCAAATCTGCTTTCTCCTAGCTTGTATGATATCTAGCATTTCTAATTGCGCATAGAGATAGGCTGCAATGATATCTGAGGGCAGAAATGAAGAGCCTACGTCTACCCAACCATATTTATCTACTTCACCTCGGAAAAACTGAGAACGGTTGGTACCTTTCTCGCGTATAATTTCTGCACGCTGAAAGAAACGTGCGTCGTTGATGGTAAGCATACCTCCTTCACCGGCAATGATATTCTTCGTTTCATGGAAAGAGAAAGCAGCCATATGACCTATTGAGCCAAGTGCTCGGCCTTTATAATAATTGTCGATAGCCTGAGCAGCATCTTCAACCACAAATAATCCATGCTTATCGGCAATAGCCATGATGGCATCCATATCACAGGCATGGCCTGCGTAGTGAACCGGAACGATGGCTTTTGTTTTTGGTGTAATGAGGGCTTCTATCTTGGATACATCCATATTGGGATGATCTGGCAGACTGTCTGCAAAGACAATCTTCGCTCCGCGTAAAACAAAAGCATTGGGTGTGGAGACGAAAGTGTAGGAAGGAACAATCACCTCATCACCTGGCTGTATATCCAAAAGAATGGCCGCCATTTCCAAAGCATCCGTACAAGAAGTGGTGAGCAATGCTTTACCAAAACCATATTTCTGCTCGAAATAAGCATGACATTTTTTGGTAAATATACCATCGCCGGAAATCTTTCCACTGGCTACAGCCTGACGGATATATTCCAACTCTTTACCACCCAGATAAGGCTTGTTAAAAGGAATCATAAACGACCACTAAATGCTTTCAGGTATTTCTTTGCTTCTGTACCTGTGCAAAAAATTAAATCCAGAATGCTGACAGCATGGTCAAATGGCGGAAATGGTTGCGTATACTCAGGATAGCCCTCATAACTCATCCATTTTACCTGCATACCCACAGCCTCAAACAGCGGTGTATCCAGATAATCTTTCGCAGCAGGACCTGAAAGATACGTATCAGCCCCCACTTTCTGACAGAGATCAACCAAGCTTTGTGTTTTGCCTTCAGTAAGGCCCAACTCTGTTGAACGATATATTTTGGTTGTACCACCCAAAATTTGCTGAATGGTTTCTATGAAAGTCTGATTAATACGGGAGAGATTTGTTTCCTCACTGTTGAGATAAAGCGGCTCAATCAACTCTTTATAGAGTTTAAACCCAGGCATTTTCCTATAGAAATTGCTCAAAGTTGCCCAATGCTTTTTGCGCCATTCCTGATTCAGCACATGGGTCTCTTCAATTTTCTGATTAAGATCGAACTGTCGAACTGGAATAGAAAGCCAGTTGCTACCCTGCGGTGTCTTGATGCGGTTACGATTACGCCAATCGTTCTTGGTATACTGCACATGATCGTAAAAAATGAAGACATCAGCAGTATTGATGATATCAAAATATCCTTTCCAAGGGATATAATTGGATTGAAGAATAGCAGCAGTCATTTATAGCACATTCAGTTTGTCTGTAAAACGCATAGGGTTACCAATCACAGAAGTGCCTGAAGGCACATTTTTGGTAATCACAGAACCAATACCAACTACCACATCATCGCCAATAGTAACACCGTTAGAAATGATGGCACCGGCACCAATAAAGCAACGCTTACCAATCTGCGCTTTTCCACAGATAACCACGCCCGGCGAAACATACGTAGCATCACCGATATTGGTTTCATGCGACACAATCACACCATTATTAATCAAAACCCCATTACCAATATTGGCTTGATGATCCAAAATAGCGCCTGGATATATAAAGCTACCTGCGCCAATCTGCACATCCACACCCTGCACCACAGAAGGATGCACAAATGGTTGTAATTGTTGTATTCCGATAGCTGTTACCAAGGCTTCACGCTTACTCAGGTGCTTATACCCTAGGCCGATATAGAATTGGCTGCCAGCATATTTATCCTGTAGGTAAGCATCAAATGGTGCTACCGCTGCACCCTCAGCAACAGAAGTATAATCGTCGAAGACGGTAAAGACTGCATCAGGATATTGCTGCTGCAGAAAAGCCCTAAGCTGTCTGCCAAGGTCGCCATAACCAATGATTCCGATCTGCATGTACAGGTTTTAAGGGTGAAAGTTTGACAAACAGATACCTGAAAAGTTTATTTCGTTGCTACAAAACCTACATACTTAAATAAGTTTCTAGTCAGCGGCATAGCTTTCAACAGATAATCATGCATCACTTCTGCATGGGCAAAACGAGCTGCTTTATCCATGCTTTCATCATTAATCAGCTTACCCTGACCAATAAACCAATGATAGAAAAACTGGACATCGGTAAAGCCGATATTCTTCAGTGCAGCTACCAACTCCTCTTCACGGAAACCACCTTTGATATTCTTTCCAAACTCTGCTTGATTGAACACATCTTTATCTACACCAAAATTTTTCTCAATATCTTCATCCTTATAGGTCACCATTTCAATCTCACGCTTCACAATGCCGTCGTACTGACCATTTCTGTCGAGTTGATTCACCCCTTCCCAGAAATAATAGTTCGGATCCAGATCAGCATAGAATTGACCACCGGTTCTCAAAGCCTTATAAGCTGTCTGCAAGGTTGGTACCACATCATACAAATGATGCAGGAAAGAATAGCCAGTCACCACATCGAAGCTGCCTTCTTCCACAGGAAAAGAACCGGTATCATGGTTATGCAAGACGATGGTTGCATTACCGCTTTTGTCCACCTTATCCATCATAGCCTGGGTAACATCTACCCCATGAATTTCTTGCACATATTTCTTGGCAATATTGATCATGAAACCGGTGCCACATCCAAGATCCAGTAAGCGCTTGGCATTGGTGGCTTCAATCACCGGCTTCAGCTTATCTTCTACTTTCTGAATATTCTCGGGACGAAAATGTGGTTCACAAGTGCTGTAATCATCACTCATGCGAGAGTGTAAAGCAATATTGGCTTCAATAACTTTCTGATAATTGGTCTCCATTATTCAACAGGTTGTTTGTATTTACGTAATTCAGGTGGTGCATAATACTCATCGTAGTTTGCAGGCACCTGTGCTAAAAATCCAAGTTTTTGTAAAGCAGTTTGCGATACCCCACTCAAGTCCATATGCGCCATTGCACGGGGAATATCAATGCGCTGCTTCATGTAAGGGCGACACATATTGATGGTCATGGCATGACGCCATTGATCTGTATGATTACTGCCTCCGGCATGCCAGATTCTTGCATTGAAAAACCACACCGTTCCAGCTTTTTCAATCAATCTTTTGGCATTGCCTTCGAATTCTTCTCTGGATGGCTGCGCTTCTCTGGTTTGTGAAAAGGGCAAAAACCAAGTAGCACCATTCTCTTCTGTAAAATCATCTAATAAAATGGTCGCGCCTACATTGGTGATATATCCGGGAATGATGCGCGGACAATCCACATGAATGCGGTTGGAATAATTTGTCTTATTCGGCGGCATGGATGATGATGTGTACGCATACACGGTACAACCATCGCCTAACACCGCATTGAAACAAGTATTGAGTAATTCGTTGTTGAATAATTCAATAAAGCTGCCACCATACAAAGAACACAAGAGCACCATGCCGTAATCTTTGTAGCCGGTACCACCATGATAAGCCGCTTCTTTGTCGATGGCCTGCATCAACTCAGTCTTAGCCTTTTGTATAAATTCAGGAGATAGCACATCTGGCACAATGGAATAGCCTTGCGTATGCATTTCCTCTACAAATCGCGCTTTGTCAAACATGTTTGTTAGTGATTTTTTGGAACAAATCCAGATAAGCCTGTACCTCACGCTTATGACTGAATTGTCCGGCTGCAAAAGTACGGGCATTCCTGCAAAAGGCTTGGTAATCTTCCGTACTGGCTCGAATCAATTCCAGCATGCCGTCGCACAGATCGCCGGGACCATTTAAGGGGTAGATAAAGCCATTTTGGGCATGTTGAATGGCATCTGGCGCAAGGCCTATGTTATAGGCGATTACAGGTGTTCCGCAGAGCAAGGATTCTAAAATCATCATGGGGCCGGCATCTTCAATACTCGGACTGATAAAAAGATCAGATAGCTGATAATATTGTGCCAAAGCTTTCTCAGAATGGGCAAAGGGTAATTGCTGGGCAGCGAATGGAAAAATATCGGGTGATACTTCACTATAGCGACTGGCATAGACCAGTAACACCTTTTCTCTTTCAGCTGGCATCAGGCGCTCATGCAATTTTTTCAAATTGCTCATCAAGCGATCAAAGCCCTTGCGGGGATCGAGGATATGCTGACAACCGAAGAAAATGATGAATTTGTCTTCAGGCAGCTGGAGTGATTGACGCAAAACTTTTTTATCAGCAGCAGGTTGAAACAACTCAATATCTGCACTGATGAGAATTTTATTGACCGCTTGCTGTTTACCCAAAGCACTGCTTCTCACCTGCTGATCAATCTCTGAAGTGCTGGATACAAAACTCAGTGGAATGGTTTTGAGTAACTGCTTACGAAGTTGCAGATTCTTGTACGATAAATCCTCTAATCGATTGGAGTGCAAGGCGGGACATTTTCCGCAACCCTCATGATAACGTAAACAGGTTTTGGCATAATGACAACCACCTGTGAAAGCGTTTAAATCATTGAAGCGCCAAAGAATGGGTACTTGTAACGCTTTATAAAGATCCTGAAGATTTACTGAAGTTACATAACCCGTTACCCAATGCAGCATCACCACATCCGGCTGAAAAGGCAGGCTCTTCAACAGATATTTGGCATCCACACAAACTTCTTCGCCTGCATTGAAAAAATTATAGATGGGGTCTGTACGCTTTTTTAATAAGCGGAAATTGAGTTCACTGCGTAAGCGATAAAACCATTTCACCAAAAAGGGAAATTGCACTTCACTTACTGTTGCATCTTCTTGTGTTTTCTTGAATACCAGCACATGCGATTCCACACCGGCTTCCAGTAAACCTTTGTGCAAGCGCAGCATGGCTTTTGCCGCACCGCCGGTATCGTATGTATTCAGGTGAAGTACCTTCATGGCTTAATGGCTTCTATGAAGATAGAAGCATTTTCTTCAGGATCATCGAGTTGATAGCTGGCCCAGTTGGGGTGATAACTGGTTTGCGCTGTTTGTACTTTAACCTGTGTGAATCCCACAGAAGTGAGTAAACGCTCTAAACTATAACGATCATACATCCATTGATGGATTTCACCACCGTTGCGGAACTTACCAGTCTGATAATATTGAAATCGCTTCTTACCTAAAACAATACGTAGGAAAGCATCATAGATTTTATCCCAAGCCCTAGCCGGATTTTTCAAAGCCAATGCCAGCTTAGAAGGTTTGGTTGCTTCGCCTGATGCTTGTTGCAAAAACTGTTCGCGCCATTTTCTACCACCACCGCCGATTCTGCGAAACACAAAATCAGGATTGGGCAATTCAGGCTGTGTTAAGTATTGGAGCATGGCTCCTCCACTGCTATTACGAACAGTTTGATCATACATTTCCAACAGCATCCAATCATAGTCTGCAGCGGCTTTTGTATCGCCAACAGCTGCTTTGTCTAATGCATTTAAATATTCCCGGGCAATGACTTCCAGATTGGGCATAGCAATACGAATCATCCCACCCGGTTTACAGATACGGAAGCATTCGCGAATAAATACAGCACCATCCTTTTGCTGAAAATGCTCTAATACGTGTGAGTGGTAGACCAAATCAAATTGGTTATCCGGAAAAGGGATACCATTCAGGAAATTGCATTGCTGCACATCTGCACTTGCCGGATCCATATCTGCATTGATCCAGTGTGCATCCTTCACGTATTTATGACCACAGCCAAGGTTGAGCAGTTTCATGTGTACAAGGTTACATATTTTCCAGACCCAAACGCTTTTTCAACAACATCAATTGCTTGCCAAGCTTAGTCTGTAATAACTGGTGAAGGAAATATAATCGGCCTTGCCAGAGTCGGCAGGCAATAGAAAAACCGAAATACTTTTCATAAATGCGCACATTATCACGCAGAGATTGCAGGTAATGCTGATTACTCGTACCCGTATGATCGAAGCGTGTAATCACACGGGGAAAGAAAACATAACTGCATTGGGTGAGGCGACATAACAAATCATAATCCATCGCAATCTTTTCATCCAGGCTAAACAAACCCACCTGATCATAAACGGCTCTGCGCACAAACCAGGTTGGATGCGCTACACTGCGCATACCTCGATACAACTTGCCTGCATCAAAAGGCTTACCTACTTCCACCATCACCCCGCCCCGATTCGTCGTGATGCGGCCACTGATCCAATCAATATTTGGGTGCTTATCCAAAAATGTCATTACATCTTCCAATACTTGATTGTCTGCATACACATCACCGGCATGCAGTAAATGTGTGTAGGCTTGTGTTGCGCTGCGAATACCTTTATTAAAAGCATCTGAAATGCCTTGATCGCGTTCATTCAACCATTTGCGATAAGCAGGTTGTGAATGATTGGCTAACCATTCCGCAATATGCGGTTGCGTAGAACCATTGATGATCCAATGTTCTTGTGGATGTAGGGTTTGCGCATCAATGGATGCACAGGTTTTCTGCAGTTCTTCCAGGTTATTGAAGCAAATCGTTATGACGCTGATCGTGGTCATCGTTGATTGGCTTGCAGCTTTTGCAAAAACAAAGCCATACCCTTACGCTTGGCTTCATCGAAGGAATAACTGATATTCTGCGTGTAATAGGTATGCATATCATAGGCCGGATAATCCATATCAGCCAATACCTCGTCAATATGATTGATTCCGTAGGCATTGGCCATATTGAATGCATCAATAAAATTTGCATCCAAAGGTTTATTCGCTACCCAGGTGGCAAACACAAAGGGCAAACCTGTATGGGCTTTCCAGGCAGTACCTAGATCATACACATATTGTCCTTTATTCAATTGTGCTAAAGCACGATCACCAATAATGAGTCCGGCAGTGGTACCACCGATTCTATCAATAAAATCTGTTCCTGCATCTTCCAGTTCGACCGGCTGTTGCCAGTACTCGCGCAATAAGATTTGTGCCAGCTGAACAGAAGTCCTGCTCTGGTAATCGAGCAATACTGTTTTGATCTCTTCCATGGGTACATCAGAAAAAATAGCTACCGATGCTACTTCCCCATCGCACCCAATGCAATAATCCGATACCAAATGTGCTTCTGCTAATTTGGGGATGATGGCTACAGGTACGAGTCCAACATCAATTTGTCCGCTCAATAAATCGCCCGCCACTTTCGCCGGATAATCCTTGGTGAGGATGATTTTATCCATCAATCCACTACGCTCTACCCCATATAACATGGGTCTTGTATTGAGATAACTCACAGCGCCAATCCGAATCTTCTCCAATTCAGCTAATTTTGCCTGCAAAGAAACAGGTTTTCGGTGAAGATTCGGCCGATTCCGGCCGCCCCCAAAGCCCTCCCAAACATATGGAACTCAATCAACTTACGGCGATTTCAGCTATTGACGGACGTTACCGCAAGCAGGTACAACAATTAGACGAATATTTCTCAGAATATGCCCTGATCAAGTACCGCGTTTGGGTGGAAATTGAATATTTCTTTTTTCTGGCCGATCAGAAATTTTTCCGCTTGCCGGCCAAAGTGCGCAATGCCATGAAAAAAGTGGCAGATGAGTTCAGCCTTACAGATGCGCAACAAATCAAACAAATTGAAGCTACCACCAACCACGATGTAAAAGCCGTGGAATATTTTCTGAAAGAACAATTGGACAAATGCGGTGGTGCAGATTATAAAGAGTGGATTCACTTTGGCCTCACATCTCAGGATGTCAACAATACAGCCATTCCTCTAAGTTGGAAACATTGCATTGAATACGAATACCTGCCTGCTCTCTTAAACCTGCAAGGCAAACTGCATCAGTTAGCCGGCGATTGGAAGAAAGTGTCTATGCTGGCGAGAACGCACGGTCAACCCGCTTCTCCTACACGTCTCGGTAAAGAATTGATGGTCTTTGTGGAGCGTATCGAATCGCAGGTACAGGCATTTGGTTATATCCCCTTCTCTGCGAAGTTTGGCGGCGCCACCGGTAATTTCAATGCACACCATATTGCTTTCCCAAAAAAGAACTGGGTACAATTGGCCAACAAATTTGTAGAAGGTGTTTTGGGTTTGCAGCGTCAGCAGTTCACCACACAGATTGAGCATTACGATTCACTGGCTGCACATTTTGACGCACTGAAGCGGATCAACAATATTTTGATTGATCTATGCCGTGATATCTGGACCTATATCAGCATGGATTATTTCAAGCAACAGACCAAGAAAGGAGAAGTAGGCTCTTCAGCCATGCCACATAAAGTAAACCCTATTGATTTTGAAAATGCAGAAGGTAATCTGGGCGTAGCGAATGCGCTGCTGGAACATCTTTCTGCCAAATTACCGATTAGTCGTTTGCAGCGCGATCTAACAGATTCAACAGTATTGCGCAATGTTGGCGTGCCAATGGCCCATATGGCTATTGCCATGAAGTCTTTGGAAAAAGGTTTAGGCAAGCTTTTACTGAATGAAGCCAAAATCAAAGAAGACTTGGAGAATAACTGGGCGGTAGTTGCAGAAGCGATTCAAACTATTTTGAGGAGAGAAAACTACCCGAATCCATACGAGGCTTTGAAAGAATTGACGCGTGGCAATCATGCGATCGACAAAAAATCAATCCATCAATTTATTGACGGGCTCAAAGTTTCTGCAGCACTCAAAAAAGAATTGAAAGCAATTACGCCGCACAACTATACGGGCGTTCATCCTGATTTCTAAGTTTATTGACTGGGTGATTTAAGAATGGTATACCCTTGCTGCTGTAATGTAGTGATAGTGGTTAGTGCAGCAAGTCCGACTTGAACATTGGGTACAAGACTTTCTCGGGAAATTCCGCGCTTCTGCATGGTTTGTCCGCATATAGTAACCCTTCCCCCCGCATCTTGGATTGCTTTAATGAGTGCCAGATTAGGATTATCCTTACCATACTTTTTCTTGTATGCTTCGTTATTAATGAGTGTGAACGCAGCTACATTGTGTAATACAAATACGACCTGCATTTTTTTAGGTGATACCCCAGCTGCTGCATGCAGGTTCATGATACGTGCACCATTGAGCAACCCTTCATTCACACTATCTGGATTGGGCGACTGCATCACATCAATCACGAGCTTATAGTGTAGCTTAGGATCAATACCGTAATCAACAGAAGGCACTTCCAGTACTTGACCAAAACCTTTCACCAAGGGTGTTGCATTGAATTGAGCCTTACTACTCAATACCAGCATCAAACCAAAAAGCAGTAACCAATTGCGCATTATTTAGACTTTGCGAAAAGGTAAAGCCTTTTATTTATTTGCCAAATTTTTGCTTCAGCGCGCTGAGTGCATCACCCATACTCAGATTGCTCAGATCCTTTTCCTTTTGCATGGGCTTGGGCTTTTGTCCGCTACCCTTGGGCGGTGCATCTTGTGTTTGCTTGATGGAAAGTGCAATACGCTTACGCGCGATATCTACTTCCAGCACTTTCACCTGCACCTTATCATTCAGCTTTAGCACTTCACTGGGATCAGTGATATAACGATGGGCCACTTCACTCACATGTACCAGTCCATCTTGTTTTACACCAATATCTACAAACGCACCAAAGCGGGTCAAGTTGGTCACCACACCAGGTAGAACCATACCCACTTTTACATCTTCCATGCTATAGATATCTGCAAAAGAGAATTGCTCTAATTCGCTGCGCGGATCGAGGCCGGGCTTGGATAATTCTTTCAGGATATCCTGAATCGTCAATGTACCAAGTGTTTCGGTTACGTATTTCTTGGGATCGATTTGTTTGATATTGGTTTCATTGGCTACCAGTTCCTGCACAGGCAGACCAAGGTCTTTCGCCATTTGTTCAACGAGTGGATATGCTTCCGGATGCACAGCAGTGGCATCCAAAGGATGCTCGCCTTTTGGCACACGCAAAAAGCCCGCACACTGCTCATAAGCCTTCCCTCCAAGACGAGGCACTTTCAATAATTGCTGTCGGCTCTTGAAACCACCAATCTCACTTCTATAACGAATGATGTTTTCTGCCAGCGTGCCGCCAATACCACTCACATATTGTAAAAGATGTTTGGAAGCGGTATTCAAATTCACGCCCACCTGGTTCACACAGCTCACCACCGTTTGATCCAGTTTTTCTTTTAATCGAAACTGATTCACATCATGCTGGTACTGCCCAACACCAATACTCTTGGGATCAATCTTTACCAACTCAGCCAAGGGATCCATTAATCGTCTACCAATACTCACCGCACCACGTACCGTTACATCATGGTTCGGAAATTCTTCTCTGGCTGTTTCTGATGCAGAGTACACAGAAGCGCCGTCTTCATTCACCAGAAACACAGGTAGATTCAATTGCAAGCCTTTGATAAACTGTTCAGTCTCTCTACCAGCCGTACCATCGCCAATAGCGAATGCTTGAATATCGTGTTTTGCAACGAGTTCACGAATTGTCCAGCGACTCGTCTCCAAACGATTGGCTTCATGCACATAGATCAAATCGTTATGCAGCAGCTCGCCCTTCTCATCCAGACAAACCACTTTACAACCTGTTCGATAACCGGGATCAATCGCCAACACACGCTTACTACCGAGCGGAGAACTCAGCAACAACTGACGCAGGTTTTCTGCAAATACTGCAATGGCTTCTTCATCACCACGTGCTTTCAACGCAGTTCTGAATTCTGATTCTAAACTCGGCTGCAACAATCTTCTATAAGCATCTTTGATTGCTTTCTTCACTTGTTCAACAGAAGCGTTCAAATGGCCAGTGATAAATTGGTCTTCGATCATACCAATCGCATCTTCTTCCACCGGTGCAATATTCATGCGCAAGAAACCTTCCAGAAATCCACGCATCACAGCCAGAATGCGGTGTGAAGGAATCTTATGAATGGGCTCTGAAAAATCAAAATAATCCTTGTACTTAATCGCTTCTTCTGTCTTATCAGCTAATACCTTGCTCTGTAGTGTAGCACTATCTTCAAACAGTTTACGCAGCTTAGCACGCAGTTCGGCATTTTCATTGATATTCTCTGCGATGATATCGCGAGCACCCTGCAAAGCAGCATCCGCATCTTTCACTTGCTCATTCACATACGTAGCAGCAATGGTAGCAATATCCTGCTGTTTCTGTTCCATCAGTAACACTGCCAATGGTTCTAATCCATTCTCTCGTGCAGTTTGCGCCTTGGTTTTCCGCTTAGGTTTATAGGGCAGATAAATATCTTCCAGTTCTGCAATAGTGGTTGCCGCATTCAGTTTCTCCTGAATGGCATCAGTTAGCTTACCTTGTTCTGCGATAGTTTTTTCAATAAACGCTTTTCGATCATTGAACTCTTTCAAAGCTTTGGCATCATCTTGAATTTTCTGGATCTGCACTTCATCCAATCCACCCGTTACATCTTTTCTGTATCGCGCAATAAACGGAATCGTTGCACCTTCTTCCAAAAGGCTCAATACTTTCTCTACCTGCATCAAACGCAAGTTCATCGCAGCAGCAATCTGTACAGCTATCTCCATAATCAAACCATTAAAGGGTTACGAATGTAATGGGCGCAGCGAAAGAAAAAAATTTGATTTTCTCGCAAGCTTAGGCGCGCACAGGCAGGACGCGGGCAGGAAATTTTTCCACATATTTCCGAACCATGGAACGGATGACTTCATTCTCAGGAAACTGCTGAATCTGGGCTTTCACCTCGTCTAAGGAAAGTCCATGTACTGATTGAGCTACAGAGCCAATGCCATAAAATTTTCCATCCTCTATGAGTATGCAATCAAAATCTGTCTCACTAATAATAAACGTACTATTATTCTCCTGAAAAGAAGCAATGGCACTTTCCACCAAAGCATTGTGTGCTTTGACGGGTGGTAAAGGAGTTTGTGTTGCTTTATCAAGAAAACACAAGCCGGCGTGTAAAGTGTGTTCCCGTACCAGTTTCCACAACGCACGGTGCGCATCTGTTCTATTGGCAAAAGTTTGAATTGGTTGTGTGTATTTTCTTTTTTTATCTACAGCTAATCGCTGATAGCCCAACTGATCTTCAAAAGCATAAATACCCCAGAGCTGCTCGTAGTTTTTCTGACTCTTGTTATAACGTGGCCAGAGTCGCTTGATCTCCACACTTTCAAAAATGGAGGCAGAAAATTCTGTTGGACAAGTTTGATAACTGATGCTGTAAATATTGCGTAGAAATTCCTGTCGCTTACGACCTGTATTCAGTCCCGTAAAATGATTCGTTACACGAAACTTGATATTCTTGGCCTTACCCACATAGATCACTTTTCCTTTGGCATCGTGGAAATAGTAAACACCTGGTTCGTAAGGCAGGTTTTTCACTTGCGTTGCCGGGAGATTTGGTGGCAATAATTGCTCTTTATTCTCACGCAGAAACATCTCCTGAATGGTATTCATCCCATCCTTAGCCATCACTTTTTCCAGTACTTGTGCTGTTGCCAAAGCATCACCGCCAGCACGGTGCCGGTTCGAGATGGTGATGTCCAATTCCCTGGTTAAGCTACCCAGTCCGTATTTATGTAACCCGGGAAATACTTTTCGGGCAAGCCGGATCGTGCAGAGTTTGGGTGATTGTAGATCGAAACCGGCCATTTTCAGTTGATGCTTCACAAATGAGTAGTCGAAATTGACATTATGCGCCACGAACACCCTGTCTTTCAATAAGTCATATACTTCAGCTGCAACTGCTGAAAATACAGGTGCTTTGGACACCATGGCATCGGTAATACCCGTCATGCCCTGGATATAGGTGGGAATGGGCTGCTGAGGGTTGACCAATTGCTCATAGACACGCTCTACCTTCTTGCCATCGTGTAACACAATAGCGATTTCCGTGATGCCATGCTCATTTGGCCAACCGCCCGTGGTTTCTATATCAACTACTGCAAACTGCAAATCTGAAATATGACAAAAATCCTGTTTTCAAAAAAGCAATTTACAGTATTTTTATACCAGCAAATCGGACAAACTACTAGCACTGGATTTCATTAATTGCGTGGCTCAACAGCAGCAAAGGCTTTCCCCCCTATTCTTCACTTAAAATGCTGGCCATGGAACATCTCCACCTAAACAACAATTTCAAGCAGGGTATGCTCTATGCTTTGGTGATTACACTGGTATTTAGTGTGATTATTACCATTGCATACATCGTTGATATGCCCAAATAACTAAGCTCCTGCTTGGTTGATACAGACGACTGTTTGTCAATTACTTGCAATCCATAAGGCATTGCAGGCAGGGTTGTATACACTTGTAAATTGTCTGACCGACTCGCAAGTCGGTCTTTTTTTTGCGCGTGCCGTAATAATCTGACTGGTTTTGTGACCAATAAAAAAACTAGTAACACAGCTGTAACATTCTTCCTTAACGCCCGTTAAGGATTATGTAACACTGGTTAACCTGATAATAAGGTAGTACTGGTTAATTTTACACTGAATCTGCTGCAAAAATGAAATACATCTTTACCCTTTTATGTGTTGCGCTCTTAAGCGGAACATCTTGTAAACAAATACGTTCGGTTAAAAAACTGGGCGAAACCACCTGCAATACAGCTAAGGTTTGTATGGATAAGGCTAA
>JAIETM010000006.1 GCA_019745155.1 Chitinophagaceae bacterium
CCTGTTGTCGCTTTGTTGACATGGTTTCCTGTTTTAGTTGACTTATTTACTGTCAACTTTTTTCAGGACGTGACATTTAAAATCAGCCTTATCCTTGTGAATCTGCCTTTCCTTTGACCTAGCCAACATGCCTAACCGATAGGTACTAAATGGATGTCCTAAGCCAAAGACTAAAGACCGGCACCCAAAGACCCGCCTTTAACATCTTTGAATACTCTGTTTCCTTACATTTGAGTGCAAAATTCGATTGTATGGCATTATTTAAGTCGGGCAACCCCACTTTAACAGAGAAAATGTTTGACCGTGCACAGCAGGCAAGTGCTGACAATGCCGGTGTGATGAGCATCCGCGGTACCATCAATAAGTTCGGTTTTCTGATGCTGATGGTGGTAGCTGGTGCAGCGTATACCTGGAACCTCTACATGCAGGAGAAGCCTCAAACGGCTATGACCCTGATGATAGTAGGCGCTATTGGCGGCTTGATCACTGGTTTGATCATTAGCTTTAAACCCAATTGGGCTGGCTATCTGGCACCCGCTTATGGCATTCTGCAAGGTTTGTTTATTGGTGCCATTTCTGTGGTGATCAATAGCATGTTTGCAGAAAAGTATCCCGGTATCGTGATGCAGGCCGTGGGCCTAACTTTTGGCGTAGCGATTGCGATGTTCCTGCTCTATAATTTCCGTGTTATTCAGGCTACGCAGAAGTTCAAAGCTGTGGTAATGACTGCTACTTTGGGTATTGCCCTGTTTTATTTGATTACATGGATTGTTAGCCTGTTTGGCGTGAACATGCCTTTCATGAGCATAACCAATGGTGGTATGCTGGGCATTGGTATCAGCTTGTTCGTTGTAGCGATTGCTGCGCTGAACCTGATTCTGGACTTTGACATGATTGAGCGTGGTGCTGAAGCCGGTGCACCTAAGTTCATGGAATGGTATGGTGCGTTTGGTTTGCTGGTAACCATTGTTTGGTTGTATGTAGAAATTCTGAAACTGTTGAGCCGTTTGGCCAGCAGGGATTAAATACTTCACCCCACTGAAGGATCAAATAAGGCCATCTCTACGGGGGTGGCCTTGGTTTTTTTAGTGTTCAACCACTTCGTGGTTGTGTGTCATAATAAACTTGCTTTTCTATTCATATTGAACCCCTATGGGGTTCGTTACACGTTATATTTTTTGTCTTTTTCACAAGCACGAAGGGCTTGAACAGGCATAGCCGCAAGTGCAACTTGCGGCTATATGATAGGGTGGTAACCAACCCTGAAGGGGTTGAACAAAAAATACAAACCTGTTTTAACCAAAAACCTGTACGAATAACCATTCTTATTTCAATAAATAGATCATACTTAATTTCAAATCATTTCCTCCAATAGATGAAACAATTCATTTATTATGAGCACCTATACGCAAATACTGTATCAGATTATTTTCAGTACAAAGTACAGAGAGCGTACACTGACAAAAGCAGGCAGGCCGATCTTGTTTCAATACATTGGTGGTTTGCTGAAGAATAAACAATGTCATGTTTATAAGATTAATGGGGTGGAAGATCATCTGCATATCGTAACGCATTTACATCCATCCATTGCTTTGGCCTCTTTGGTGAAGGATATCAAAGTGGCTAGCTCTGCTTTTATTAAGGAGCAGCAGTTGTTTAAGAACTTTGAAGGATGGCAGGACGGATATGGTGCATTCACGTATAGCATAAAAGAGCGGGATCGATTAATCGATTATGTTCAGCAACAAGAAATACATCATCATACAAAATCATTTCGGGAAGAATATCTCGATCTACTCAATGAGCAAGGTATTGCATTTGAGGAGCAGTATCTGATATAAGGTTCAACCACTTCGTGGTTGCGCAACTACTTTTATTTCTGTCTGCTATTCATATTGAACCCCTTTGGGGTTCTGATCGAATGTGACTTTTAACAAGCCTGAAGGGCTTGAACAAACATAACCGCAAGTGCAACTTGCGGCTATGTCATAGGGTGACAGCTAACCCGAATGAGTTGAACAAAAGACAAATTCTCATGAGAGATATCTTGATAATAGACATAGTTTCTATCTATGTTCAACCACTTTGTGTTTGCGCGACTGCTTTTACATCTATCTGCTATTCAAAGAGCCCTTCGGGGTTCTGATCGAATGCGACTTTTCACAAGCCTGAAGGGCTTGAACCAACATAACCGCAAGTGCAACTTGCGGCTGTATAATAGGGCGTTAACCAACCCCGGAGGGGTTGAACAAAAGACAAATTATCAAGAGAGATATGTTGATAACAGACATAGCTTCTATCTGTGTTAAACCAATTAGTGGTTGTGTGGCTGCTTTTTTATCTATCTGCTATTCATATTGTATCCCTTCGGGGTTCTTATCGAATGTGACTTTTCACAAGCCCGAAGGGCTTGAACAAGCATAGCCGCAAGTGCAACTTGCGGCTGTATGAGAGGGTGGTGACCAACCCCGAAGGGGTTGAACCATATGTATTCAGGAGTTGTACGGGTGGTTCAGCACATCCTCCCCGCAAAACATACTATCTTAGACACATTCAATTCAAGGGTATGGACAGGAAGGGACTTAGCAACGCAGAACTCATCAATTTGTACAAAGCCATTTTGCTGCCTCGCATGATTGAGGAGAAAATGCTCGTACTACTGCGTCAAGGAAAGATTAGTAAATGGTTCAGCGGTATTGGTCAGGAAGCGATTGCTGTTGGCGCTACACTCGCACTTGAGCCCGATGAATGGATCATGCCGCTGCATAGAAACCTTGGGGTGTTTACATCTCGTCAAATGCCGCTGCACAAACTCTTCATGCAATGGCAGGGTAATAAAGACGGTTATAGCAAGGGCCGCGAAAGAAGTTTTCACTTCGGTACGAAAGCGCATCATATCTGTGGGATGATTTCGCATCTGGGTCCGCAGTTGGCGATTGCTGATGGTGTTGCATTAGCACATCAACTAAGACAAGAACAAAAAGTATCCTTGGCCTTTACAGGCGATGGCGGCACCAGCGAAGGCGATTTTCATGAAGCGCTGAATGTGGCTGCTGTCTGGGGCCTGCCGGTGATCTTCATCATTGAGAATAATGGCTATGGTTTGAGTACACCTGTGAATGAACAATACAAATGCGAAAGCCTGGTGGATAGAGCAAAGGGTTATGGCATGGATGGTATTCGCATTGATGGGAATGATTTGCTGACTGTGTTTGATACGATTCGCGGTGTACGCGATTATTGCATACGCGAACAAAAGCCTTACTTGATTGAGTGCATGACTTTCCGCATGCGCGGACATGAAGAAGCCAGTGGTACGAAATATGTACCCAAGGAATTGTTTGAAGAATGGGGCAGAAGAGATCCGGTGAAAAACTATGAGCAGCAACTCATCACTGGTGCTGTACTCACTGAAATGCAGATTGCCGACATCCGCAATGAACTGCGTATCTATATTGAAACTGAATTGGAGACTGCTTATCAAGCACAAGCATTAACACCAGATACGGCAGAAGAAGTAGCTGACGTGTTTGCACCTGTGGTGCCCAATACCGCAGCCATCCTACGTGATCAAGCAAATAGCGAAGGAAGAGAGTTGCGTTTTGTGGATGCCATTCAGGAAGCGATGCGGCAAAGCATGCAGCAGCATCCTGAATTGGTATTGATGGGACAAGACATTGCTGAATACGGTGGTGCATTCAAAATCACTGAAGGCTTTGTACAAGAATTTGGTAAAGCACGTGTACGCAATACACCCTTGTGTGAGAGTGCCATTATTGGTTCAGCCTTAGGCTTGAGCCTGAAAGGATTCAAGAGTATGGTGGAAATGCAGTTTGCAGATTTTGTGAGCGTAGGCTTTAACCAGATCGTGAATAATCTGGCGAAGATTCATTATCGCTGGGGACAAAACGCAGATGTTGTTGTGCGAATGCCAACAGGTGCAGGCGTTGGTGCTGGTCCGTTTCATTCGCAAAGCAATGAAGCATGGTTTGCACATGTGCCCGGATTAAAGATTGTGTATCCTTCCAATCCGCATGATGCAAAAGGTTTGTTGATTGCCGCATTCAACGATCCCAATCCCGTGCTCTACTTCGAGCACAAAGCTTTGTACAGAAGTGTGAGTGGTTTGGTACCCGAGCAATACTATGAAGTGCCTATCGGAAAAGCAGCGACTATACAAATAGGATCAGATATTACCATCATTACCTATGGCGCAGCAGTCCATTGGGCGAAAGAATATGTAGCCGCACATCCGGAAATCAGTGCAACCATTCTCGATCTGCGTAGTTTGGTACCATTGGATTATGACGCAATTCGTACTGCCGTGCAATCAACTGGTAAGGTGCTGATTCTGCATGAAGACAATTTGTTCGGTGGTATTGGCGCAGAAATCAGTGCATGGATAAGCGAACATTGGTTTGAATTATTGGATGCGCCTGTGTTGCGTTGCGCTTCTTTGGATACGCCTATTCCATTTAATATGGATTTGGAGAAAAATTTCTTGGCTAAATCACGCCTGCACGCAACCGTGCAACAATTGATGCAATACTAAGATGGGCCGCTTTGAACAATTGATCACTGTAACTGAAACACATTGCGATGCCTTACACCATGTAAACAATGTGGTGTATGTACAATGGTTACAGGATATTGCTGCAGCGCATTGGAATAGTAAAGTGCCTGCTGATATTAATGCATCTGTTGTGTGGATGTTGCGTAAGTGGGAAATTGAATACAGAGCACAGGCTTTTCCCGGCGACGTATTGCGCATCGATACTTGGACAGGCGCACATAGCGCTGTTACTTGGGACAGACATTTTACCATCACACGTGTGAATGACAATCAAACAATTCTTTCTGCAACCAGTGTTTGGATTCTAATTGATCAACCAACAGGTAGGCCTAAGCGTATCGATGAAGCTATCCTCAATGTATTAGCATAAAAAAAGCACATTATTGAATGCGCTTTTTTTATGGTTGTTATTTGCTACCGGGGCGTTTGTAACGAATAGGTGGTGCAGGTTCTTTCTTCAACTCAATACCTTTTGTTGGCATCAGTTTCAGTGCTTCTTGAACAGCACGTTCCAGTTGCGGATCTCTGCCTTCCAGCAATGCTTTTGGATCGTATGCCACTTCAATATCAGGACTAATACCTTCAGCCTCAACTGCCCACTGTCCGTCTGTATCAAAGAAGCCACCACGTGGTGCTACCATTCGGCCACCATCAATAAAAGGAGGTGTATCCCATGTGCCCACTAATCCGCCCCATGTTCTGGTGCCCACGAGCGGACCAATCTTGGCTTTCTTGAACATGTATGGCAACAAGTCGCCACCCGATCCTGAGTTCTCGTTTGCAATCATCACTTTAGGTCCCCAGATACCAGACATTGGTGTAGTAGATACTTTATGACCAGCCACGCGGTTATTGAAATAACCGAAGAGTTGTCTGTTCAGGATATCAATCATGTAGTCAGCAGCAGAACCACCACCGTTGTTTCGTTCGTCGATGATAGCACCTTGTTTTTCCTGTTGCGAGAAATAATATCTGTTGAAATAAGTATAACCTGGATTGCCTGTATTAGGTACATATACATAGGCGAGTTTTCCATCAGAGAGTTGATCTACTTTTCTGCGGTTATTTTCTACCCATGCACGAGAACGTAAACCACCTTCATTGGCAACAGGTACAACTGTGATCAATCTTGAGCCTTCCATGCCGGGTTTATTGTTTACACGAATTTTCACTTGTCTGTTAGCAGTGCCTTCAAACAAACTGAATAGATTCATGTCTGCAGTCAAAGGCTTACCATCTACTTCTACGAGATATTCGCCTTCTTTCACATCCATACCTGGTCCGCTCAATGGTGCACGTAATTCCGGATTCCAGTTTTCACCTGTATAGATTTTTTTGATGCGGAAATACCCATTGTCTTTTTCATAATCAGCACCCAATAAGCCAACAGGAATACTTGGCACATCAGGAAAATCACCACCGGAAGTATAGGAGTGTCCTACAGAAACTTCACCACCAAGGATATCGATAATATAGTTCAGGTCTGAACGATGTTTTACATGCTTTAGCCAAGGTTTATACCAATCATATATTTTATCCCATGGTGCACCGTGCACATTATCGACATAGAGAAAATCGCGCTGATAACGCCAACCTTCCCGATAGATTTGTTCTGCTTCTTTAGCAGGATCAACATAGACACGAATGCCTTCCGTAGCCAATCTGCCCTCACCAGGTCTTGGTGGTGCTGTGGTATTCACTACAAACCAACCAGCACCATTTCTGATCAGCATATTTTTTCTGTCATGCGCAGTTGATGCATACAATATGCCGCGGGAAAATTCTGTTGCCTTTCTTTCCTTGAAGGAATAACGCGATAAAACTGCACCCGGCTCGTTGGCAACAGATTCTGCATAGAAAATAGTGCCTTCAGGTCCGGGATATAAAGCAGCATAATCTCTTGCTGGTATGGGCAGGGCCAGTATGCGTTGTGATAATCCATCGAAATCAATCCTCACTTTTACTGCGCCTGCAGTAGGTGCAGCAGGTCGGGCTGCTTTCGATGTATCTGTAGATTTTACAGGCTCTTCATCAGATCTTGGCTCTAATGGTGAAGTGGTTTCTTTTGCTAACACAGCTACATACAAGCTTCTGTTAACCGGATAATTATAACTACTCATGTCCAACCAACCTGTAGCCAAACCATAATCTGTGCTGGCGAGGAAGTACAGGTATTTACCACTTTCATCCCATTGTGGATCGATTGCATCAGAGAGTGCATCACTGATCATATTGGCTTTACCTGTTTCAATATTGTACACTTTCACCGCTTTAAACTGATTCTCCTGAATCTGTACATAAGTCAGCCATTTGCTATCCGGCGACCAAACTGGATTCATGGTTCTATTGGGGTGCGCCAGTTTATCAGTGTCGGCAATTTTCGCTGTGCCGGTTGCTAGATCAACCAACCAAATATTGTAATCAGTATCTGTGCATGCGATGTATTTTCCATCTGGCGACCAAGTTGGTTTGAAATAAAACTTCTTGTTTGGAATGGTATAGGCTTTTGGTGCTTGCAATCCGGATTGATCTGCCACCATCAACTGATACTCACCACTCGCATCAGAGAAATAAGCAATCTTACTGCCATCTGGCGACCAAACAGGATAACGTTCTGCTGATCCGGGTGAACGCGTGATATTACGCCAATCACCATTCTCTTTCGGCACAGTAAATATTTCACCACGTGTTTCGAACAAAGCTCTTTTACCTGTTGGTGATAAGCTTGCATTGATTAATGCATTGGGTGCGATATTATTCCATCTGGGTCTGCCCCAGTTTAAATCAGCTGCTGCATTGATTACAAGTGGATTGGTTTTACCTGATACTATATCTAGTGAGTGTAGCCTACCACCTTGTTCATACACAACAGATTTTTCTCCTGCTGCAATATTCTTTACATCGAAGTCTTTGTGGAAGGTCCACTGTTTTTGTTGCTTGGTTTTGGGATCATAAGACCAAACATTGGCCGCATAGTCTTGTTCAGAAATAAAGAAGATCGATCCATTCACCCAAACAGGTGCAGTATGTCTTTCACGATTGCCCTGTAAAGTTTTGACTGTTTCCTTAGTTTTGAAATCGTGTATCCAGATAGGTTGTGCTTGTCCGCCACGATAGTTGCGCCATTCAGGATCCCAGAATTGATAAGGTTGGTATGCGATGTAGCGACCATCTTCAGACAAGCTACCCACATTACCAAAAGGCAGGACTAATGATTCTGGCGTACCGCCGTTTACACTGACTTTGAAGAATTTGGTATTAGCAGTAGGATAGCCTTCTCTTGCGGATGTAAATACCACTGCTTTACCATCTGGCGTCCAGCATTGGGTGATATCTGCTCCGGGATGCCAAGTCAATCTTTTGGGTGCACCTCCGGTGATCGGCACGATATACACATCAGTATTGCCATCGTATTGACCGGTAAATGCCACCCATTGTCCGTCTGGACTGATGCGCGGATTGGTTTCAGCACCAACTGCAGCAGTGAGTCTGCGTGCATCACCGCCATTGCGGTCAACCACCCAGAGATCATCAGCATGTACAAATGCAATATGTGTTTTGGATGCGCTGGGCTGCCTAAGTAACATAGTGCCCTGTGCATACGTAGCGTGAATACCCATTAGCCCCGTGCATAGCACACAGGCTTTGAGCAGAAGTTTTGGTATCATGTGTCTTGATTTGGACAATCAATTTACCAAATTCCTGCTGCTGTTGACAATATTTATGGATGATAGGTCTTCACCGCATTTTTCAATACATCTGCTTTGTAGAACAATACATCTTTGAATTGTCCCTTCGTATACATAGCTGCTTGATTGGTGAAATAAGGCGATGCAGGATCGCTACTATTGCCACCTGCTAAGACAGATTTTGCTCGTAATTTTTTACCAAACTCCACAGCAGCAATAAAGCTGTTGCCATTAAAGCCATAACGTTTCTTGGTATTGTTGGCGTACCGACTATTAAAAGAAGGCAGTGAACCCCAAGTAGATGAAACAAAGCCTACAGGTAAGCTGGCTGCTTTATCATCGTACTGCAAATCAATAGCGCCATTCAAACGTTGAAAGCGATTGATTTCGCCCAATGGCATATTCCATGTGCCATGCTGCTTTACCAAATGATTAATCGTATTCTGAAAAGTCTTGAGCAATTCTTGTGGTGCAACTGTTGCAGCAAATTTTTTGGTGCGTGCTACCTGATCATCATCCCCCTGCTCAATGTACACTTGTTGTATGGCACGAGATAATTGAAACTGTGCCCACTCAACAGCCAATGTGGTGGCAACGGAATTTTCGTTGCTGCGATAATCCCATGCACGCATCACTTTCATCGGCTCTGCCAATACTTGTTTGGTAGCATCATCAGCACCATCGTATGCTTTTACCAATGCCGGTACCAAAATTTCAAAGGCAGTTAAGTAAGTGTCGTAACCAGCTGCAATCATTTGTTCTAAGCTAAACTTGTCCTGTTTACTCAAAACACGCACAGCATTTAGTCCGCGGAAATTCTCACCATCAGGCGCCATATAGGGCGGATAAGCATTGCGCTTGGGACTATTGCTGCCCGCAACTGTAAATGGTGTTGAGTTGCAGTTCTGTAGCCAACCATTACTGGGGTTGATGACTTGTATAGTAGCTGTTGCAGGATGCAATCCCTTCCATTCAGTTTTGGAAGTGGTGCCATCTACTGCTTTGCCCCAATCATAAGCAGTATCACGTATGGGCATGAAATTGCCATGCCAATAGCCAATATTTCCCTGCGCATCTGCATACACCGTATTGTTTGAAGTATTGGCGCGATACTCCATCACTTTGCGCATGTCGGCCAAGCCTTTTGCTTTGGTGCGTAACCATGATTGCATGAGTCCGTCTATAGAGCGATTAAAACTTTTCACACTCAACCAATGCTGTCCTTGCTTGCCCATCACTGGTCCGTGGCCTGTACTGTACACAGTAAAGCTTTGTTGTGCGTATTGACCATCCTTCACATAAGTGATGCTTTCTTGTTTTGTTTGAACAGGTAAGTCCTTGCCATCATAGCGATAGACATATTTGCCATTCACTTGCTGGATGGTCTCTTTGTACACATCACTTACATCTGCATTACTGCTGGTGTGCATCCAGCCGCAGTATTCATTGAAGCCTTGATAGATGAAGAACTGTCCCCAAGTAACTGCACCATATGCATTCAATCCTTCTTCACTCACCATATGCACTTCCGGACGGAAATAAAAACTAGTGTGCGGATTGATGTAAAGCATGGCATTGCCTGTAGCTGATTTAGCTGGTGCTATGGCAAAACCGTTTGAGCCGGTTTGTGCTTCATTGAAATGGCGACTTTCTACCTGCGCCACCGCATCTTTTTGTTCATAGAAATTCTTCACATCTCTTGATGCGAGAAAGCCCGTGCTGATAGCAGAGATACTGCCGTCGGTCCACATCAATGGATACCAAGGTTTGAATGTTTGTAAGCGCAGTGGTTTCACGTTGGGATTTTTGGAGAGATAATAATGAATCCCATCCGACCAAGCTTGTAACAATTTCTTCAACCATTGTGGTGCTTGTTGATAATCCTTCACAGCTGCTGCAGAATCAATCACCATACGCGTATAGAGGTCTTCATAAATATTCTGCGCACCTTTTACTTCACTGCTTCTCCCAAGAATATTGATATAGTTCATCTCTACTCGAGCAAAATCGTCTTCGCATTGTGCGTAGATTAAACCAAAGACTGCATCTGCGTCTGTCTTGCCATAGATATGCGGTACACCCCAATTGTCGCGAATAATGGTGGTGTTCTTGGCGTGCTGTTGCCAACGTGCTTTATCGGCTGAAGAGAATTGGGCTTGCAGGAAGAATGGCAATAGCAGGAGCGAAGCGAAAAATACTTTCATAGCTGATTGGCTTTGAGAATGCGAAGGAAATTTTTACCTAAGATTTTTTCAATGTCTTTTTTGGAATAACCTCTTTCTAAGAGTGCTTTGGTGATTAGTGGGTAGTCGGTAACATCATTCAATTCTTTTGGTGCAGAAGTGATGCCATCGAAATCAGAACCAATGCCCACATGGTCTACGCCAATGAGGCGAACAATATGATCGAGGTGATTAAGCAGCTGATCCAATGTTGGTCTGATGTTATAGACTTCATCAGCATATTTATTTGTCAAGATGCTCATCGCATATTCTTGCTGCATACCTGTCTGCTTCAACGAGTCCAATTCACGCGCATGCGTTTGCAGAAATGCAGTTTCTTTTTGCTTGAAGCTGCTGTCTACAAAGCCGGAATAAAAATTCAAGTGAATCACGCCACCATTTTTACCAATGGCTTTGATCTGTTCGTCGGTAAGGTTGCGTGGCACCGGACAAATAGCATGGCAATTACTATGCGATACTAAAACTGGTTTGGTTGTTGTATTCATCGCATCCCAGAATGTTTGTACACCCACATGCGATAAATCCACCAACATCCCCAATTGATTCATGCGTTGTACCACTTGCTTACCAAAAGCAGTTAATCCCTTTTGTGTCAACTTCTCTGGCTGCATGGTTTCATCCCAGGCAGAGCTTGCCCAGGATGTAGAATTGTTCCAAGTGAGTGTCATATAGCGTGCACCCTTAGCATAGAGTTGATCCAACTTGGTCAAATCATTCTCGATCATGTGTCCGCCTTCTACACCAAATAGTCCTACCAGTTTACCTTGCTTCCATGCAGTCTCCATCGAAGCAAGATTATCTGTGATGATTAGTTTATCCGGATTGCGCTGTGCAACAGCCAGTAGGGTATCCATTTCGCGATTAGCCCAAGCAAATGGGTTTTGTTTTTCACCATCACACCAAACAGAAAATAATTGCAGATCAACACCGGCTTGTAAAAAGCGATTGAGGTCGGAGTGGGTCTTGCCTTTGAGATCGCTGTCTAATTGTAGTTTTTTCTCAATCACAGCTGTCAGCAGATCATTGTGGGTATCTACCATCACCGCTTTGCGGTGAATGCGCTGGTATTTTTGTGCAGATACTTGTAGTGCGGTACAACAAACAATCGTCCAAAGCAGCTGTTTCATGGATTTGCTTTGAACCGAAGCTAAATAAATTGTAAGTTCGATAACGCTTTTTTACACCAAATACCTTTCTGATTATGCCTCAGTATTCGCTTCAGGTAAACGGACAACCACAAACTGTTGACGTGCCTGCCGATATGCCGTTATTATGGGCGCTGCGCGATGTGCTGGACCTTACCGGTACCAAATATGGTTGCGGTGTGGGTTCCTGCGGTTCCTGCACAGTGTTAATTGATGGTAAGGCAGTGAAATCTTGCCAGTATCCTGCATCAGCCTGCGTGGGCAAACAGGTTACTACTATTGAAGGTTTGTCGGCAGATGCAACACATCCTGTGCAACAGGCATGGATCGACATGAATGTGCCGCAGTGCGGTTATTGTCAGTCGGGACAAATCATGAGCACTGTTGCGTTACTGAAGCAATATCCCAAACCCACCGATGCACAAATCAACGAAGTGATGAGTCAGGTGGTATGCAGATGTGGTACTTATGAGCGTATCCGTAAAGCCATTCATAAAGCAGCAGAATTATCCGCCAAATCATAAACACTTGCTATGCGCAGAAGAGATTTTATCAAAATCAGTTCTATGACAGTTGGCGGGTGGACACTCGCGCAACTTTTACCTGTGAAAGGTCTTGCAGCCAATGCACCTGAATGTTGGCAGCCTAGTCCCTTGGTGCGTTTATGCCCCGATGGAAAAATCATTGTCTATGTGGTGAAGCAGGAATCAGGTCAGGGTGTACAAACTTCCTTGCCCATGATTATGGCAGAAGAGTTGGAAGCTGATCTGAAAGATATTGTGGTGGAAGCCATGCCATATGATGCAGCCAAGAGTGGCGATTATTCTACCGGCGGTAGTACTAGTACCATCCGACAATACCAGCCTTTGCGCAAAGCAGGTGTTACGGCGCGTGAGATGTTGATTGCTGCTGCGGCCAAGGAATGGAATGTGTCTATTGAGACTTGCAAAGCAGAAAGAAGTAAGGTTGTTAACTCTGTAACAGGACAAGAATTTGCTTATAAAGACTTGATCGAGAAAGCCAGCAAAATGCCTGTGCCCAAAGATCCTGCGTTGAAGAATTACAAAGACTTCCGTGTGATTGGTAAGCAAGGACAGAAGAAGACCAATCTTAAAGAGATTGTGAGCGGTAAGATGAAATATGGCATCGATCTCAAACTGCCGGGCATGTTGTATGCGGTGATTGTACGTTGCCCTGTTTTGAATGGCAAAGTGAAGAGTTGGGATCCTGCATCTATCAGCAAAGTAGATGGTATTGTGCAGCTGTTTGAGATGAAAGAAATGGGAGATCAGATTGAAAACAGAAGTGGTGTGGCTATTGTAGCCAACAATCGATGGAGTGCATTGAAAGCGCAACAAAGATTAAAAGTAGAGTGGGATTTGTCTAAAGCAGATGCTACTGTTTCTACCGCATCATATTACAAACTCCAGGAATCAAAGCTGAAAGAAAAAGCTGATCTTATTTATAATGAGAAAGGCGATGTGGTTACAGATAGCTTTGATGCAAATGCAGCCGGTGTAGTGAAAGCGGTGTATCGCATTCCATTTGTGGCGCATGCTACAATGGAGCCGCCCAACTGTACTGCTCAGTTCAAAGAGGGCAAGTTTGAACTCTGGGGTGGTTTTCAGAATCCAGGCAAAGTGGCGAGTGCAGGTGCAAAATATTTCAACCTGAAAGCTGCTGATGTGTTCATCAATCTGCAACCGATGGGTGGTGGTTTTGGCAGAAAGCTCAGTGCAGATTATGGCGCGGAAGCGATGCAGATTGCCAAAGTGATGGAAGGCAAACCTGTACAGTTGATTTTTACACGCGCAGATGATATTCGTTTTGATGTGTACAGACCTTGTTCTACACACCAGCTGAGTGCTAAGATCAGCGCCAGCAAAAAGCCTGATCAATGGCAGCACCATATTGTGATTTCACCAGTGATGGATTTCTTCCAAGGCAATAAAGGCAACCCAGGTTGGTTTAGTGCAGAAGCTGGTGGCGGTGCTTATGGTGATATGTATTATGATATCCCGCAATTGCGTGCGCCAATGACGCGTACCATGCCGCCTGTTTCTTTGGGCTGGTGGCGTTCAGTAAACTTCACGTATAACAATGTGGTGATTGAATGTTTTGTGGATGAGTTGGCGAAGAAAGCAGGAATGGATGGCCTTTCTTACAGACTCAATCTGCTGGCTGGATTACAGAAAGGGCCCATCAAAGGTGGTTCTGTATATGATCCGCGCAGAATGGAAAATGTATTGAAGCAATGTGCAGAGAAGATTGGTTGGAATAAAAAGCGTGCGGCCGGAAGAGGTGTGGGTATTGCTTGTTGTTTTTACAATCATGCCAAAGCCTATACCGCACATGCATTTGAAGTAAGCGTGAATAAAGAGAAGCAGGTGAAGATTCACAAAGCGATTGTGGTAACGGATATCGGTACGGTGATTGATCCGGATGGATTAACCAATCAGGTGCAGGGTAGTTATGTATGGGCCATGAGTGCTTTGATGAAAAGTGAAATTACCGTCTTGAATGGTGCAGTACAGCAAAGCAGTTTCTTTGATTTTGAAGTGGTGCGCATGAATGACCTGCCACCCATTGATATTACCATTGTACAGAGTACGGAAGAGCCTGGTGGTGCTGGTGAAACCAGTGTGCCTTCTGCCATGCCGGCAATGATGAACGCCATTGCAGCAGCCACTAACATACGAGTAAGAGAAATGCCTTTAAAGCGTTTGGGCTACAGCTTTGCAAGTTTATAAGCTGCTAATAAGCGCTGTAGTTGTGCAATGATATTGTTGAACTGTGGATGCGCGTTATTGCAAAGAACAATGATCGTCTGTTGTGTATCGATACAGCGGACGATCATTGTTTTATAACCTGGGTTGTCGCCGTTGTGTGCAACAATTTTCCCTAATGTGCTATCTGTTTCAAGATCCCAGCCAAAACCATATTGTGAGAATTGTCCATTATTCAAACGCATGGGTTGAAATGCTTCTGCCAGGGATGCTGCGCTAATGAGCTTATTACTATACAATGCCTGATCCCACTTTAATAAATCTGTAGCTGTTGAACTGATACGGCCGGGACCTTTTCGATTACCCAGCCAAATGGTATAGTTGCTTGAAGGAAATGAATCGGCACGAATAAATGCTTTTCTGAAAGGCACATAGATATGCCCTAAAGCAAAATTGCTGAGTGTGGCTTTTTCTGCAGCAGTACGAATATTTGTTTCGCGCATTTTGAGAGGCTGAAAAATCCATTCTCTACTGAGTTGAATAAAATCCTTGCCGGATACTTTCTCTGCGATACTGGCTAGTAACACATAGCCTGTATTGCTGTAATCATATTTTTCGCCAGGAGTAAACTTAGCAGGCGGTGCATATTGATTGAGGTAGGTAATGATATCTGGGTTGCCTGCTACTTTGGATTTGTCCCAATACTGATCCATGATCGCTTGATAATCGGGTAGTCCGGAAGTATGTGTCAGCAGATGTCGTATAGTAATGCCCTTGTAAGGAACGGATACATATTTGTCAATGCCGTCATCCAATTGCAGTAATCCTTTTTCTTTTAGCATCAGGATGATCATTGCTGTAAATTGTTTTGATACGGATGCTAATTCGAAAACATCGTTTGCTTGAATGGCAATGCTATCTGCAAAAGTTCTGTATCCAAAAGCTTCGTAGTAACGAATCTTTCCTTTCTCAGCAATTAAGACTGTACCGCTGAAAGGCACCTGCTCATTAGCAGTCTGGATGATTTGTGTAACAGATTGCTGAAAAGTGTTTTGCGCTTTTACTACAATCAGCGTTGCACATAGTGTGATGAACAGCAGCAGTTTTTTCATCTTGATTAGTTTGCATTTTTTCTAATGGCCATACCCGCTCTGGTGCCGATATGTATGCCATTGTCAATAGTCACTTGTCCGTTAACAAGTACATATTGAAAACCTTTTGAAAATTGGTGTGGTTGCTCATAAGTGGAAGCGTCCACCACTGTTTCAGGATCAAAGATGACGATATCTGCTGCCAATCCTTCTTTCAATAAACCGCGATCTTTCAGTTGAAATTTGGCTGCAGGTAAGGAAGTCATTCTGCGAATAGCTTCCTCCAAACTGATCACTTGTTTTTCACGCACATATCTGCCTAGGACTCTTGCATTGGTGCCATAGCCACGAGGGTGTGGTACGCCTTGGTTGTACACACGGATACTGGCATCAGAAGCAAACATGTTGAAAGGATAACGCATGATGCGTTCTACATCCTCATCGCCCATGCCATGAAAGACCATGCTGGCACCGCCTTCCATCATCATATCAATCACCGTCTTTACTTCTTCGCTGGCTTTGTGCTTTCTACCCTTCATCAGGTTTACGGCTTCGATGCTTTTACCATTAAAGCTGCTGTCTGCACGATAGCTGGCCACCACAGGATAGCTGAAATGCTTAAGGCCTCTTTTCTTTAATCGACTCAGCATGTATTTTTCTACTTCTTTCTGTACTTCAGGTCTCGATAGTCTTGCTTTTACAGAATCGTTGCCATCCGCTAAAATCCAATCAGGAATCAATGTGCTCAGCGAAGTACTGCTAGCAGTGTAGGGATACTGGTCAATGGTTACATCCATCCCCGCTTTGCGGGCATCCATAATCATTTGAATGGTTTGTTTGCTTCTGCCCCAGTTTTGTTGTCCGCTTAATTTGAAATGTGATATCTCCACTGGTATACCGGCTTCTCTGCCAATTGTCAATGCTTCTTCAATCGCTTGTGTTACACTATCGCCCTCATCGCGCATATGCGTGGCATAAACACCATTGTATTGGCCAACTACTTTTGCGAGTCTGACTACCTCATCTGTTTTGGAATAAGTGCCGGGGATATAGATGAGTCCCGTGGACAATCCCACCGCGCCATCTTGCATGGCTTTAGCCACAATGGCTTCCATGCGTTGCATTTCACTATCATCGGGATCTCTGCGAGCACTGCCCATCACAGCTTTGCGCACATCATTATGGCCAATTAAGCTAGCAACATTCACAGATGGTTTGAGTGAATCAATCATGCGGAGATAGCTACCAATATCTGCTTTCGATAAACCGCAGTTACCGGTAATCACAGTGGTTACGCCGTCGTAGATAAAATTGGTGGCTGCAGGATTGCGGCGTTCATCGTCTTCAATATGGGTGTGCACGTCAATAAATCCCGGCGCCACAATCAGCCCTTTGGCATCAATGGTTTTTGTAGCTGTGTATTTGCCCAGCTTGCCCATGGCAAGTATACGGCCTTGCTTTACAGCAATATCACCGTAATACCAGGAATTGCCGGTTCCATCTAGAATCTTTCCATTTTTAATCAGTATATCAGCTTCTTGTGCCTGTAGCACTAAGGCGTTGAAGCATAAAGCCAAGAGGCCTAAAAGGGGTTTCATCATAGCAGAAAGTTAGCCATTCCTGCGCGTTTTTGATCGCATCGGGATAGTCCGCCCCCAAACCTTAATTTTGCGCTCTTTAAGGAGTATAGCATGATTGATAAACTGGAAGCCATTAAAGCAAGATTTGAGCAGATTGGGGTAGCCCTTACCAACCCGGAGATCATCAATAATCAACGCGAATTCGGTAAGCTGAGTAAGGAATACCGCCAGTTGGAGAAGATAGTACAGCCTTTTGAGCAGTACAAGCGTGTTTTGGCTGATCATGCTTTTGCTAAGGAAAGTCTTCACGGCAATGATGAGGATATGCGCGAGTTGGCCAAGATGGAGCTGCCCGACTTAGAAGAACAGAAAGAGGCTTTAGAAAAAGAATTGACCAAACTCCTGATTCCGAAAGATCCGCAGGATGATCGCAACGCCATTCTGGAAATTCGTGCTGGTACCGGTGGTGATGAAGCCAGTTTGTTTGCAGGCGATTTGTTGAATATGTACCTGCGCTATTGTTCTAAGAAGGGATGGAAGACAGCTGTGTTGAGTGAAAGCGAGGGAACAGTGGGCGGTTACAAGGAAGTGTTCTTGGAGGTTACTGGCGAAGATGTGTACGGTACGCTGAAGTTTGAAAGTGGTGTGCATCGTGTACAGCGTGTACCTGCTACAGAAACCCAAGGTCGTGTGCATACTTCAGCAGCTACAGTAGCGGTGATGCCTGAAGCAGAAGAGATTGATTTTGAGTTGAAGGATAGTGATGTGAAGATGGAAACAGCACGAAGTGGTGGTGCGGGCGGACAGAACGTAAACAAGGTAGAAACCAAGGTGATGCTGACGCATATTCCAACGGGTACAGTGGTGATTTGTCAGACAGAACGTACCCAGTTAGGTAACCGCGAGAAAGCCATGCATATGCTGCGTACTAAATTATATGAAGAGCAGGTTCGTAAGCAGGAAGAAGAAATTTCTCGTCAGCGTAAGACCTTGGTGAGTACGGGTGATAGAAGCGCCAAGATCAGAACCTATAACTGGCCTCAGGGCAGGGTAACGGATCATCGTATTGGATTAACTTCTTACAATTTGGATGCAGTGGTGAATGGAGAAATTGATGAATTCATTGAAGCCTTGCAGGTTGCAGAAAACACGGAGAAGATGGCGAATCAGTAGTAAATTGCTGATATGAAACAATTCTTTTCTTGTCTGCTGCTCTCCTTGTCAATATATATTGCTGAAGGGCAGCAGGTGATGCTGACAGATTTTGCAGGTCGTCCAGTAAATGTTCCCAAAGAGAATATGGAAGTTGAGGGCAGTGCCTACTATCCAGAAACTGCTTTCAAAAAAGCAACGGTATTTCTGACCAATAGAACTTTCATTAAAGACATTCCCATTAAGATCGATTTAAAAGATCGTCGGGTGTTTTTTATCAACGATCGTAATGAGGAGTTGGTCTCTATCATGCCTGTAAAGCAGATTGTTTTTGAAGATGGTGTGGTGATGGAAACAGGTTTTGATGCATCAGGAAAAATTCCTGCTGGAAGTTTTTTTCAAGTATTGGATACCGGAAAAGTGAAGTTGCTGAAGTATATCGAGATCACCTATGTTGATTCAAAAGGATATAACTCTAATACAATAGTTCGGCAATTCTTTAGAAAAGATGTTTTCTTGGCTGCAAAAGGACAGCAATTGTGTAGCTTAACTGATGCCAGCGAAATTGCTAGTATCGTGCCTAACAAACAGAGTCTGATTACTGGGTTTATCCGAGATCAAATTGGTAAACCAAAGAAGCAAGCAGATTTTGAAAAAATTGTTCGCTATTGTAACAGCCTGTTGCAGTAAGCTTATGCTTTTGCTAGCACTTGCTCCCAAGCCCAAGCAGTGCGCATCATGTCTTCCAGATTGTATTTAATCTGCCAGCCTAGCTTTTCTACTGCAGCAGTATTATTGGCATAAGTGGCTACAACATCACCAGATCTTCTTGGGCCGGTTGTATAGTTAAGCTTTATGCCGCTAACTTTTTCAAATGTGTGGATGGCTTCTAATACAGATATACCATTGCCTGTTCCCAGGTTAAATACTTCACAATCGTTGCTGTTTCGGCTGTCGAGCAAATATTGTAAAGCCAATGTGTGTGCACTGGCGATATCGCAAACATGGATATAATCTCTGATGCAAGAACCATCACGTGTTGGATAATCTGTTCCATGCACTGTCATCTGTGGCAGCTTGCCAATAGCAGTTTGCGTAATAGCAGGCACCAGATTCATTGGTCTGCCAATAGGTAATTCACCAATAGCTGCACTCGGATGTGCGCCAACCGGATTAAAATAGCGCAAGAGAATGGCCGATGCGGCTGTGCTCTTGGTGAAATCGCGAACAATCACTTCGCCCATTTGCTTGGTAGCGCCATAAGGTGACTCAGCTTGTTTGATAGGGAAGTCCTCAGTAACAGGCGTACTATCCGGATTGCCATACACGGTACATGAAGAAGAGAAAACAATATGTGGAATACCGAACTCATCAGCGCACTTGAGTAGGTTCACCAATGAGTTCAGGTTATTCTCGTAATACATCAGTGGCTTCTCGCAAGACTCACCAACGGCTTTATAGGCAGCGAAATGAATGATACCATTGATATCCGTATGCTCTTGGAATACGGCGTAAGTATCATCAAAATTGCACAGATCAACTTGGTAGTTCTTGATGGCTTTGCCGGTGAGTTTCTCAACTGCTTGTAAGGCGCGAATGTCTGAGCGACTCAGGTTATCGATGGAGACAACATCAAATCCGTTTTCAATTAAGTCAACAATAGTATGTGTGCCAATATAACCACAACCACCTGTCACAAGAATCTTCGCCATAGCGTGCTGCAATTTTCAGCAAGATAAGCGAAGTGTCGAAATCTTTACAGGAAGAAACGAAGCAGATAATAAACAACAGCGGCTAATGCAGCAGATACTGGAATAGTGAGTATCCAAGCCCAAAGCAGGTTTACAGTAACACCCCAGCGTACAGCTGAAAGACGTTTGGTAGCACCTACGCCAATAATAGAACCGGTAATGGTATGTGTAGTACTCACAGGAATACCAAAATGTTCTGTCAAATAAAGCGTAATAGCACCTGCTGTTTCTGCGCTCACACCCTCTAATGGGGTTACTTTGGTAATTCTGGTACCCATGGTTTTTACAATCTTCCAGCCACCGCTCAATGTACCCAGGCCAATGGCTAAGAAGCTGGTAAATGGTACCCACCAATAGTCGATCACAAAGTGAGAGAAACGTTCTTTCGCATCAAGCGATAAATATGCTGAATTACCAGTTTGTACTTCATAGTAAATTACTGCAGCACCAATAATACCCATTACTTTTTGCGCATCGTTACCACCGTGACCTAAACTGAATGCCGCAGAAGAAACCAACTGTAATTTTTTGAACCAGTTTTCAGCTTTGTATGGATTCGATCGTTTACAGAGATGCACAATCAATATGGTGATGAAAAAAGCGATGAACATACCAATCAGTGGTGCAAAGAAGATGAACAGGAATGTAGGGATTACTTTAACGTAGTTGATCACATCGATTTCACCATTGCTCAAACCGCCGGCATGGGCCAGGGCTGCGCCTACGAAACCACCCATGAGGGTATGTGATGAACTAGATGGAATACCGAACCACCAGGTCAATAAGTTCCAAGTGATGGCTGCAATGATACCCGCCAGAATTACTTCAAGTGTAATGAATTCAGCATTCACCCACTTCGATACGGTATTACCAATCTTGAATTCACCGATGAGGTACTTAGAAATAAAGAATGCAGCGAAATTGAAGACTGCTGCCCAAAGTACAGCTTGAAAAGGGGTTAACACCTTGGTAGAAACGATAGTGGCAATGGAATTGGCTGCATCATGAAAGCCATTGATATAATCAAAAACAAATGCCAGTATGATAATGATAACCAGAATCGTAAACATGTGGTTGGGTTTGGGCAGACAAAACTTAAGCGTACTTAATGATGATAGACTCTATCACGTTAGCGGCATCTTCACACTTGTCGGTGGCGATTTCCAACACCTGATAGATCTCTCTTTTCTTGATCACTTCCTTGAAATCATTTTCCTGCTGGAAAAGCATCTCAATACTCATGTCAAATACATCGTCAGCCTGATTTTCGATGCTATTCACTTTCACCATTGATTCTGTCATTTCACGCAGGTTCTTCATATCGCGCAAGCCTTTCACCGCTTTGCGGATTTCAATTGAACCCTGTAAAATCAGTTCGGTCATCTTTTGGATGCCGCTATCGTTGGGGTTAACCTTGTAGAAGTTGATTTTTTTAGCAGAAGCGAAAATGTAGTCTGCAATATCGTCCAGCGCACTGGCCAGATAGTGAATGTCTTCACGGTCGAAGGGCGTGATAAAGTTGCGGCCCAGCTCTGTGAAAATCTGATGCGTGGTGTCGTCGTTCTTGTGCTCTAAGTCCTCAATTTGAGCGATGATGCTACTGCGTTTGTCGTAATCGTGCTCATGTACCAGTTCCTTCAACTTAATACCCATGTCATATACTCTGTCGGCAACTGTCTCGAAAAGTTCGTAGAAGATCTTATTCTTAGGCATGAATAAGCGACCGAATGTGTTCATTCCCATGCATCAATTATTTGCCGCAAAAATAAGACTATGCCTGTCAGCGGGGGCAGCAAACAGACAATTAATGATTTGGTAATAATAAGATAACGTGAACAACTTGGATTTCTCCGCTTAATATTCTGGTAACAGTAAGGTAACATTACAGTAATACATGCCTGATAGTTTTGCGCCATCAATACCCCAAAAGCATGTACTACGCTCATTACACTAAAACTATTTCATTGATTATCAGCATCTTATTTTTTTGCGCAAGTTCTTTTGCGCAAGCTGGTAAGATCAGTGGTAAGATCGTTGACAAGAACAATCAGCCTGTTTCCGGCGCAGCTATTAAGCTGGTGAATGGAAAAGGCGGTGCTAATGCCGACGTAGAAGGCCGTTTCAGTCTGAGCCTGCCTGCCGGTAATTATGCTATCCAGATTTCAGCAATTGGTTATAATGAAAAGTCCATCAGCGACATTTTGATCAAAGCAGGTCAAACAGAAGAGTTGATGATTACTTTAGAACTTGCTACAAAAGCATTGGAAGGTGTTACCGTAAGAAGTTCTGCTCGCAGAGAAACCATGGCTGCGCTCATACAATACCAGCGCAATACCAACACCGTTGCACAAGTGGTTTCTGCAGAAGCGATCAAGCGTTCTCCAGACAGAAATACCAGCGAAGTACTGAAGCGTGTACCCGGTGCTTCTATTCAGGAGGGTAAATACCTTGTTATCAGAGGTCTGGCCGATCGTTACAATCAGGCAACATTAAATGGTGCTTTGTTAAGCAGCTCTGAGCCTGATAGAAAAACTTTCTCATTCGATATCTTCCCTTCTTCTATCGTAGATAATATCATCATTAACAAGGCCGCTGTTCCTGAATTGCCTGGCGAGTTTGCCGGTGGTTTGGTACAGGTAAATACCAGAGATGTACCTGCTAGAGATTTCTTCAACATTCAATTTGGTACAGGTACCAACTTGCAGACGATTGGACATGATTTCTATTCATACAGCGGTGGTAAGCAAGATTGGTTAGGTGTGGATGATGGTTCAAGAAGACTGCCTGGTGTATTCCCTACTACGCGATCTAAGTTTATCGGCATGTCTGGTAATGATCAAATTGAAGCGGCTAAGCGATTCAATAATGTATGGGCTTTAGAACAGATTGCCGTTCCTATGAACGTGGCCATGCAAATGAGTGGTGGTTTTACACGTAAAGTGAAGAATGGTAATCTGGGTGGTGTGTTTGCCATCAACTACAACAATACAAACAAGCGTATTGAAACATTGCGCTATGATTATTTTCTGGATGGCACGCCAGTATATGATTATGATGATAACAAATACCAGCGTGATGTGCTCGTAGGTATTTTGGGTAACCTTACATTCCAGTATGGCAAGAGCAAGTTCAGCTGGAAGAACACATTCAACATTAGCTCTTCAGACCATGCTACAAGACGCGAGGGTACCAACCTGCAGGGTCCTTTTGAGGTAAGAGCATTCGAATTAGCATTTGTAAGCAACGCATTGTTCTCTTCTCAATTAAGTGGTGAACATGTATTGAGTTTCTTGGGTAATACGCGTATGAAGTGGAATGGTAATTTCAGCAGATTGCTGCAATCAACCCCAGATCTTCGTCGTTTGGGTTATCAGGCCAATACAGGCAGCAATGTGTTTGAAGCAAACGTGCCTCAAGGTTCTTCTTCATTAAGTAGCTCTGGCCGCTTCTTCAGTTCTTTATCTGATTATGTATGGGGCGGTGGTGCAGACTTCACGAAGAACTTTGCATTCCTCGGTGATCGTCAGGTGATGAAGTTTGGTTATATGTTCCAAATGAAAGATCGTTTGTTTGAGCCACGTGCTTTGGGTTATGCCATGTATGATAACTCTGCGTCAAATCAGGCAATCAAACGTTTGGATCCTTCTCGCGTATTCTCGCCAGAGAATCTTGCACTGAATAAGCTCTACATGAATGAAGTAACCAATGTATTCGATAGATATTTTGGTTTGTCTTACCTGAATGCAGCTTATCTGCAGTTCGACAATAATTTTGGTACACAATGGAAAGCCTCATGGGGTGTTCGTTACGAAGACTTCTATCAGCAAGTACGCTATCGTCAGAACGACGGAGAGAAAATGCGTACAGTAAAATCTCAGACAGGTGATTTCCTGCCTTCTGCGAACATCACTTACAAGGTGAACAACAAAACTAACCTGCGTTTCTCTGCTTCACAAACAGTGATCAGACCTGAGTTCCGTGAATTGGCGCCATTCCGTTTCTACAACTTTGATCTCTTTGTTGTAGAAGGTGGTAACCCCAACTTGAAGCGTACAAAGATTACCAACCTCGATCTGCGTTATGAGTTGTATCTGGATGGTAGCGAGTTCTTTACGGTTGGTACTTTCTACAAGCATTTCGTGAACCCAATTGAACGTTCGTATAATTCTACAGGCGGTGGTAGCGGTTCTCTCTTGTATGTAAATGCACCGAGCGCTAATGGTGCTGGATTAGAAATGGAGTTTAGAAAATCACTCGCTTTTGTAGGTGGCGGCAACAATAAATCATTGTGGAATAAGCTGACATTATTCGGTAATGCTTCTTATATCTTCAATAGAGTAAAGTTTGCTAACGGTACCTTGACTGAAAGACCTATGCAGGGACAAAGCAACTACGTAGTAAACGGTGGTTTGCAGTTTGATAATACGGCTACTGAAACCAACTTCACCATCTTAGCCAACAAAGTAGGTAAGCGTATTTTCATGGTGGGTGATTTGGCATCAGTTGGTAATACATGGGAAGTGCCTAGAACACTTGTTGATTTCCAAATTACACAAGGTATTATGAAGAAGAAAGCTGAGCTGAAATTAACCATCAGCGATATCCTGTCTCAGCGTGATAAAGTATATGAAGACCGAAAGTTTGCAGGCAGACCTGATGTAGAACGCTTCATCGTTCGATATGGTACCAATCTCAATATCTCGTTTGCATACAAACTCTAAGAATCATAAAAGCAAGCCTCCCTCGGGAGGCTTCTTCTTAACAATTCAGTAATCTTCTGTTGATATTCTGGTAAACTTCGAAAATGACATTTGCAGCATAAATAAAAAACTATGAGAAAAGTCCTGTCTTTGGCACTGTTTGCCGCTCTTTTCACAACTGCATGTAATAAAGCAGAAGATGATACAGGTGTTGTGGTTCCCCCTAACACTTCAATAGATTTAACACAGCCTATCATTACTAGAACTACTAGTACAACTGCATTTGCAGAGCCTGCTACTACAATCATTAGTGGAGACATCAAAACAAATACTGTTCTGAAAACAGGCAGAACGTATCAATTAAGAGGATTTGTTTATGTAACTGACGGTGCAACACTTCGTATCGAACCAGGTGTTACCATCACAGGTGATAATACAACACGTTCTACTTTGATCATTACCCGTAATGGTAAAATTGATGCACAAGGCACAGCTACACAGCCAATTGTATTCACGTCTAATAAAACTACCGGTGCCAATATGGGTGACTGGGGTGGTGTGATTATTTTGGGTAACTCAACCAACAATGGTGCTTTTAATGGTACCAATGGATTGATGGAAATTGAAGGTGGTGTAAACGATGCGAGAGGTTATGGTTTACATGGTGGTAACCAGGTTGCTGATAACTCTGGTACAATGAAATATGTACGCATTGAGTTTCCTGGTATCGCCTTCCAACCTGATAATGAAATCAATGGTCTTACATTGGGTAGCGTTGGTAGCGGTACAACATTGGAATATATTCAAGTAGCGTATAGCGGTGATGATTCTTTTGAGTGGTTCGGTGGTACAGTAAATGCTAAATATCTGATCGCTTACCGTGGTACAGATGATGATTTTGATACAGATTATGGTTTTAGTGGTCGCATTCAATTCAGTATTGGTATTCGTGATACGGCTATCGCAGATTTCGCAACCGGTGGTGCATCAAATGGTTTTGAAAGCGACAATGATGCAGGTGGTTCTACCCGTACTCCGCAAACCAGCGCCGTATTCAGCAATATGACCATCATCGGTCCATGGGCTACTGCCAGTGCCACTGCAGGTGTAGCAGCGCCTTTCCAGCGTGGAGCACATATCCGTCGTAACTCTGCTATGAGCCTATTTAATTCTGTAATTGTTGGGTATAGAAATGGTATGCGTTTGGATGGCGATCTTTCCGTTGCCAATGCTGTAGGTAATACTCTTGAAGTGAAGAATACAATCTTGGCTGGTAATGTGGCTACTGCAGATCAGGTGGTAACTGCAGGTGGTGCAAATCCAAGTTTCAACACTGTAAACTGGTTGAACACTACTGGTTCAGGTAATAGTGTACAGACTGCTATGACAGGTTTGATAGGCAATTATAATTATGTAAGTTTTGATCCTCGCCCAGCTTCTGGTTCACCTCTGCTTACGGGTGCTAGCTTTTCGTCTAATAAGCTTACAAATACCTTCTTCACGCAGGTAGCGTATAGAGGTGCAGTTGGTGCTAACGATACTTGGTGGCAGGGTTGGACTAGATTCTTCAATAGATAATCATCCTACACTAGATAAACTAAAAAGCATCGCATTAGCGGTGCTTTTTCTTTACGATTTATTCATGATTTGCTAAGAAATCCATTACAAAGGGTACAGATATTTGCAACAGTTAGCAAGTAGTGCATTCATAGCAGTTTATTTTCTCAACACACCGGCCTTCATTTTCATGAGGGCTTTTTTATTAAGTGAAAAGTCAAAAGGGAAAAGCAAAAACTAAAATCAAAAGTGAGAAGCAAAAAGTTAAGTCAAAAGGCAAAGGGCAAAAGCAAAAAGTAAGGGCAAAGTAAAAAGTTGAAACAATAGCAGTTGTTGCTTTCTGCTATACATCCCGCTTGGTTTCTAAAGTAAACCCAACGGTAGTGCCTACATCCAGCTTACTGCGGATATGAATGGTTTGTCCGTGTGCTTCAATGATGTGCTTACAGATGGCTAAGCCCAGACCAGTACCACCTACATCGCGGCTACGGCCTCTGTCAGTTCTGTAAAAACGTTCAAATACGCGGCCAATATGTTCATCGGCAATACCAATGCCATCATCACTGATTTCAATTAGTACATGTTTACCATCGGTTTGATAAATGCTCGCTACAATGCTACCACCTTCTTTTCCATATTTAGTGGCATTCTGCACCAAGTTAATCACCACCTGCCGAATCTTTTCTTTATCCGCAAAAACATAGATAGCAGGTTGCTCGCATCCCTTTTTGAACTCGCAGCGAATTTTTTTTCTTTCCGTCTTGATAGAAAGACTTTCAAAAACATCTTTTATCAAATCCTGAATCACAAATTTCTCCTTATTCAAGGGTTGCTCACCACTTTCCAAGCGGGTAATTTCATCGAGGTCTTTTACTAGGTTGACCATGCGCTCCACATTGCTGGATGCTTTTTCAAGGAAACGCTTCTGAATATCCGGATTCATCATAGCACCTTCCAAAAGTGTATCGATATAACTTTGAATGGCAAAAATGGGTGTCTTGAATTCGTGCGCAAGGTTTTGTAAAAATTCCCTGCGGTATTGTTCATTACTTCTCAGTAATTCAATCTCAGCACTTTTCTGTTCAGCCCATTTTTCAACATCTTCTCTTACTTCATCAATACCTTTTTGTGGCAGAATGTATTTATAATAAGTTTCTTCCCGCTTGCTGGCTTTGGTTTGATAGATGAACTTATAAATCAGCTTGATCTTTCTGTAGATAAAAGATTCTAATACAAAATGAATCAAGTAATAGCTGCCAATAAAATTCAGCAGAAGAGCAATCAGCCCATACCACCATTTCTGTTCAACAATGGCCAATGCAAAACCCACTGGCAAAGAAATGATCAATGCGGTTAAGGCAGAAAGCTGCTGTGGAGATAGGTTTTTGTTCTTGAACATGGTCTTTGACAAATCTACACAGCTATGCGCAGAAAGCAGTGGAAGATTTAGAGCTCAAACTTGTAGCCAACACCTTTTACCGTGGTGATACAGTCTACGCCCATTTTCTGGCGAATCTTACGGATGTGTACGTCAATCGTTCTGTCGCCTACAATCACATCTGTACCCCAGACTTGTGATAAAATTTCGTTGCGGAGAAATACCCTGCCTGGCTTTGATGCCAGCAAGTAGAGCAGTTCAAATTCTTTTTTGGCGAGGATGATTTCTTCTGTGGCAGTGTTTACAAGAAATCTGGCAGGGTCGATGGTGAAACCACCAATCACAATGCTTTTGCCCTCCTCTTTGTCAACTCTTCTAAAAAGCGCATTAACACGGCTGATCAATACTCTCGGACTGATTGGCTTGCTGATATAATCATCAGCACCAGTTTCCAGTCCCTTGATATGCGAACTCTCATCATTCAAGGCAGTGAGGAAAATAATGAGTGTTTTCTTAAATGCTTCCTGGGTGCGGAGAATTTGGCAGACTTCCACACCAGTTTTTCCGGGCATCATCACATCGAGGATGATCAGATCAGGGTTCAGTTGTTTGGCTTTTTCAATAGCTTCATTTCCATTCTTCGCTGTAAATACTTCATAGTCTTCCACAGCTGTATTGGCAAGATTGTAGCTGACAATCTCAAGAATATCCGGCTCATCGTCTGCAATCAATATCTTCTTCCGTTTTGGTGCCATGTTAACACAATCTTAGCACAAATTTAATTTGATGTGGCTATTGACCATCATAAATGGATTATGTTATTGTTAAGAAGAAAGTGAATGCCTTTACATTTGCAAGGTGTCTTTGCGCTTCCGATATTGGCCTATACTTCTGACAATCATCTTGTTTCAAACAGGACTGTCGGCGCAATTATGGCGTAAACTTCCCAACATTCCCATTCAAAGGGCCACATTTCATCAGTACATAGAAGACGCCAGAATCGCTTTGCTGAAAGCAGATAAACGTGCCGATTCTGTATTCACCCCAACCAGAAATGATGAGCTAAATGCACAGCTCAACTTCTCGCTGAACAGGTATTTGCATAACCTCAGGGCTATTGTAGAAACGGATACCAGTATCGCAGATAACGACAGGTTTTTGTGGCTGAGAGGTATTCGGGAATTGCTGGAGCGATTTACTTCTTCCTACAAAACTGGTGCGATCATGGGCAGCCTTTTGCAGGAAGTCTTGGAAGGGTATGAGAAAGCGATGTTGCTACATATCCAAGGCAAATCCATTGCGCCGGTGATTGATCAATATGATGTGGAAGTGAGCAATCTCATCATGCAGAATTTTGCTTTTCAATCATTGCAAGACAAGTCGGTTCTGAATGAGCGTTTACTCTTGAAGAGTTGTGAAAGATATCCCGACAGAATATTGAAATTCCTCAGCAGAACACCTGAAGCAAGTATGGCTGATAGCTTACTCATGGAAGCTGCCAAAAGATCTCCTGAGGATTTATACAATTATGCTGCTGCTTCTGATTTATTGGGTAAAAGAATTCAAACAAGTAGCGAGCCCCTGATTAAAACCATTGCTGCATTTTCTTCTATGAAAAGTGGCCGATTGTTTTTCCCTTTTCTCGATCAAGTGATGCAAGGAAAGATTGCGATTGCGCAAATTGAAGCAGCTGTAAAAGACAGTATCGCTTATTTCAAGTTGCTGGTGCAAACCAAGATTGATTATGCAGAAAGAATGCGCAGAGCCGATACGCCGCTTGCCTTACAAGCTTTGGATACTTGGCTGGAAAGAAAGGCAACAGAAGATTTTATTGCCGATATCAATGCATTGCATGATGAAAGAAATCCTGCGGTGCGTTTTCGCAAGCTGGATAAACTCAGTCATACTGAGCTCTATTATTTAGCAGTAGCAGGTGAAAAAGAAATGTACACTTCTTCTTTTGTAGAAGGTATTTATCCGCGCATTTTTCAGCGTATGCGCATTCCCAGGGCAGATAGTCTGCTGGCAAATGTGTCTTTTGATTTTTACAGACGTTTTATCAGAATATGTGCTGCTTACAATACGCTGGGCGATTTCTTGCGACGAATGGATAGATCTTATGCGCGCGATTTGATGCGCAGCTTTGCTACTGGTTTGGAGAAAAGTCGCTCTCTGGAAGATGCTGTTGATGTTGCTGATGCCTATGCCAGTATTGCCGATACAGAAATCCGTAACCTGGTCTTAGCGCAAGTAGGTGCTAACCGCGCTTATGCAGAAAGAAGAAAGCAAGCCAGAGGTATCACCATTTATCGCTTACTAGAGCAAATATTTTTATCGCTTGATACAACCAAGCATATTGATTTAACTGCTTCCTTAGGCATTCCACCTGTATTCAATATGCCTGTAGAAAATTTGAAGGATACAGCAGGTAGGGTAGTGATGCATCAATTCTTTTACGGCGATAAAGATGGTCCGGTTATTTTCAATGCCTTCCTCAATAGTTTTAGAAATGCGAATTGGCGTATTGAGCTGAAGCCGCAATGGGTAGAAGTATCCAGCGTTAAAGGTGTGCCGGTAACCATTTATGCTAATCGGCCATTGGATGAATTGCAAGACCTCGACGCAGAAGCGCAGCAAAACCTGATTGCTTATTTAGAGTATAATGATCTTCGGCCTGCAGTCACCATCCACCGCGGCCATAGTTATAATGTGTCTGCTACCATCAGTAATTTAATGCCCAGTTCAAAAGTGGTTTTGTTGGGTAGTTGCGGTGGCTATCAACGCTTGAGTGAGGTACTGGATATTTGTCCGAACGCACATATCATCGCCTCCAAACAAATTGGTGCTGGCGTGGTGAATCAGATCATGATTACCGCGATAGCTGAACAGATTCGTCAGGACAAAGATTTATTCTGGCCACAGCTTTGGGCGCAGCTAGAGAAACGATTTGTCGGTCAATCTAGAGAGCGTTTTGAAGATTATATCCCGCCACAAAAAAACCTCGGTGCCATCTTTATCATGGCCTATCAAAAAGCCCTGCTTTAACCTTGGATGAATGGGTTGTGTTGCTTCTCATGACCAATCTTCGTCGGCATACCATGCCCACTATACACCACCGTTTCATCGGGTAAACTGTATAGTTTTTTGCGAATGCTTTTTAAGAGCGTCTCATGATCACCACCGGGCAGATCCGTTCTGCCAATACTTTCGCGGAACAACACATCACCACTGATAATGAAATTTTGCGCTGCACAGTAAAAGCAAATGCTACCGGGCGAGTGGCCTGGCGCTTCAATAACGGTTAGCTTGTCGTTGCCTAAGTGAATGGTATCTCCTTCGTGAAGAAAATGAATGGGACCTTGATAGTTCTCAAAAGGGAGTCCCCATTTCTGCCCAGATATGGGCGCAAACTCCAGCACTTTCTGCTCATTTGGATGGGTGTAGAGTTCCAGTCCGTAAGTTTTTGCTACCCATTTATTGCCAAAAACATGATCCAGATGGCAATGGGTATTCAGTAATTGAACCGGGGTTAAGGATTTATCTGTACAAAACTGCTGCAATTGCTCCTGCTCGGCACCAAAATAACAGCCGGGATCAATGATCAACGCATCGCCTGTTTCGTTGTACACCAAGTATGTGTTTTCCTGAATTGGACTGAACACGAATACCTTCACTTGCAGCATATTGTTAATTTTACAGGCTTTAAAGGTAAATACCTAACTTTAAAATCAACCATATGATACAGCAGGCAGCGAATTATCTGCCGGTATCATCATGAAGTAATACAATGTAATTGGGATATGGATTTTATCAAAAGAATATGTTTGGTCTGTGTTGCGCTGATTGGATTAGCTGGGGTTACAGTTGCTCAGGTAAATACGGTGGAGTTTGGTAAAAGCCGGGTTCAGTACAAGAAACTGAAGTGGAAATTTTATCAGTCGCCCAACTTTAACACTTATGTAGCACAGAACGGAACAGAGTTGGGTAAGTTTGCTGCGCAGGTGGCAGAAGAAGAATTGAACTCACTTGAGAATACCATTGAATATTCACTGCAACGCAGAGCTAATATCATAATCTATAACGATTACAATGACTATAAAGCCAGTAATGTTGGATTGGGTGTTGACTGGCAGAGTGCGGGCGGACTCACCAAGCTGGTGAATAATAAGCTGGTGATTTATTTCGATGGAAACCACAACAACCTCAGAGGCCAAATCAGGGAAGGTATTGCACGCGTGCTTACAGATAATATGCTGTTTGGTGATGATATTGGCGAGTTTGCCAGTAACCAAGCTTTGCTTGATCTGCCCAAATGGCTAACAGATGGCTATGTAGCGTATAATGCGGAGAACTGGAGTACTGCTAAGGATGATGAATTGAAAAGTGCTATCCTAAGCGGCAATTACAATACTTTCTATCAGTTTGCTTTTGAAAAACCATTACTCGCCGGTCATTCCTTCTGGCATTTCATGGCTGAGCGTTACAAACCGGAGAGTGTTTCTTATTTTCTGTATCTCGCCAGAATGTATAAGAACCTGAACGCCGCTTCTCAGCGTATTACCAAGAAACGCTTCAAAGAAGTCTTGGCTGAGTTCATGGATTATCAGGGCGAGAAATATTCGAAAGACATTCGTCAAAGACGTAACCAGCCCAAAGGCCAGGTGGTAGTGTCAGAAGATGTGAGCAAGAATGAGTATGTACGCTTTCAGGTAAACCCCAACCCAAGAAATGGTTCTTATGCAGTGGTTGAGTTCAAGAAAGGTATTTACCGCATCAATCTCTATTACAATTCTTACGACGCCAAAGTATTGTATAAATATGGTGTTAGAACCAATTTAGGCGATATCAATCCCAACTATCCCATCATGGCGTGGGATGGTAAGGGGCAAAGACTCTTGGTGATTTACAAAGAGGGCAAGCGCCTGAAGATGTTTGTGTATGATGTGATTGCCAAATACAAGCGCTATAAGCAAGATTTACCTGAAGAACTGGATCAGATTACCGACGCAAGTTTCATGCTGGATGCGAATACGATTGTGATGAGCGCGGTAAAGAATGGACACACAGATATCTTCACCTACAAAATAGAAGAACAAAAGCTCACTCAGATTACAGATGATATCTATGATGATCTCGATCCAACCTTCGTCTCTTTTGCAGATCGTTCCGGTATCATCTATGCATCTAACAGACCATCGCCCGATGCGGTGAATAGTGATACCGTATTGCCTAGCCGAAATCGCTTCAACATATTCTTAGTAGATGCATTGAATACTAGCAAGCAAAAGCAAATCACCAAACTCACCGATAATAAGTTTGGTAATGCACGCTATCCCATGCAGTACAATACCACACACTTTACGTTTGTGTCGGATGAGAACGGTATTGGTAACCGTTGGGCTGGTTTTTTCTCTACAAAGCGCAATGGTGTAGATACTTTGTTTTTTGTGGGAGAAGACATGCTGCGCAATCCAGGTATCAAAGAATTGGATTCCACTTTAAATGCTTGGCAGAAGCAGGAGCCGGATAGTATTGGCTATGTGCAGGTGTTCAAAGATTCTACTTATACTTTCCCATTAACCAATTACCAAAGCACTTTATTGGAAACACGTATTGCAGGTAATAACGGACAAGTAAGTGAACTGCGTCGTGAAGGTGATTACAAGTTTCTCTACAAGTTGAAAGTAGACGAACAAGTATTGGATAGAAGAAATGTGAATGCCAGACCTACTGATTTCATGAAGCGCCAAATGGATGCCAAAAGAGCTGCAGAAGGTAAGGCGATGAATTATTCCGGCGCATTGATTAGTGGTGCAGCCAAGGAGACAAAGAAAGAAGCCGTTTTTCAATCAGAGTTTGAAAACGAGAATGAAGACAGTCTGGCTGCAGTAAACAAAGTGAATCCCGAGCAAAAGCTTGCATCAGTTTTAACCAAGACCAAGCTCTTTAATTACCGCATGAAGTTTAGCGCTGATTATATCCTCAGCGGATTTACAAATAATATCCTCATCAACCGCTATCAGGCCTATGGCGGTGGCTCCGGTCCAATTCAATTGAATAATGGTAATGATTTCAACTGGACCTTCCGTGTTGGTGTCAGCGATTTGATGGAAGACGTGAAGTTTGTGGCAGGTCTACGTTTTGGTTTTGATCTGCGCGATAAAGACATTTTTATGTCTTATCAGAATTATCGTAAGCGTTTAGACTGGGGCTTTACCTATTACAGAAGTAATGTGACGAACTTCTCTGGCTTTTTCCAAGGTGTACTGGCACAGTATAGTTCTATGCTCTTTACCAATATCTATCAGGGTAATATCAACTACCCACTGAATGAAACCAAGAGCATTCGTGTAACAGCCGGCTTAAGAACAGATCGTGGTGTGGTTAGACCAATGAACAACGCCATTGGCGCACCGGATCAATTTGGTCTTGCTACAAAAGATAGTGTCTCCAAATATGGTTTAGCCAGATTGGAATATGTGCATGATAACAGCATCAACCCAACCATGAATATTTGGAATGGTTTGCGCTGGAAAGTGTATCTGGATGTAAATATGCCTGTAGGCGAAAAAACATCCGCCAAGGGTAGAAGCACATTTAATCTTGGATTTGATGGTAGATACTACCACAAAATCTATCGCAACTTCATCTGGGCTGGTCGTGCCGCTGCGGATATCTCTTGGGGTGGCAAAAAAATCATTTACTATTTAGGTGGTGTAGATGGTTGGTTAGGACCTAAGTTCAATAACCAGAACAGACCGGCTCCTGATCAGGAATATGCATTCCAATCGCTGGCAGTGAATATGCGCGGCTATCAGCAAAACGTTGCCAATGGTAACAATGCATTCGTGATCAACAGTGAATTCAGACTACCGATCATCACTACGTTCTTCAATAGGCCCATCAACAATGCTTTCCTGCGTAACCTTCAGTTGATTCAGTTTATTGATTTGGGTACTGCATGGAATGGCAAATACAATGGTATTAAACGTCCCGGTGAAGTAGTGAATACACCTGGTTCACCTGTAGTGGTTCGTTTGGATGCCGGTGGTCTCGGCCCATTTGCAGGTGGCTATGGCTTTGGTTTGCGCTCTACGTTGCTCGGTTATTTCATGAAAGTAGATGCAGCCTGGCCTATGAAGGGCATCTTCAAAGGATCGCCTGTTTGGTATTTTGCCTTGGGACTTGATTTCTAAGCAGATATCGGTTTCCTAAAAGTTTCACCAAATTTTATCACGGCTTGTGATGAAAGGAAGCAGCACAGTGCAGCGTGCGGTTATCTTTGTACTGTGCAAGCAACCAACAGAAGACTGATTGTCTTACTGATGATGCTCTTATCCATTTATGTGTCACAAGCACAAAGCGTTTGGATCAAGGGTGTTGTTAAAGACAAGCAGAGCGATGAACCCATACCCTTTGCCTCCGCTGTCTGTATTAGACAAGGCATTGGTGCATTAACAGATTCCTCAGGCAAGTTCGCTTTTCAGGTACCATCGTTGAAAGTCTTAGATACACTTGAGATAAGGGCTATTGGCTATCAGCCGGCACGCGTTCCTTTTTCCATCATCAAAGATTCACTTTCGTTTACTGTATTGATTGAAGTGCTACCACCATCAACAGAAGCTGTGGTAAAAGTGAAATACAACAGGGCATTGTGGTTTTGGCGTAAGATCATGGCCAATAAATACAAACATGATAAGAAGCGTTGGGAAAATCTAGGTTATGAAGTGTACAATAAGCTAGAGTTGGATTTGGATAATGTCAACAAAGACAAGCTTAGCAAAAACCCTTTGTTGAAATCGCTCAACTTTGTATTTGCTTACATAGATTCTACTTCAGATAGCAAGCCATTCCTACCAGTCTATATCACAGAAACATTAAGCGACTACTATTGGCAAAACAAACCAAGGCGTACAAGAGAAGTCATTAAAGCAACACAGACCAATGGATTGGAAAATGAAAGTTTCCTGAAACAATTGGGTGGCACGTATCAGAACATCAATGTGTATGAGCAAACCATTCCGGTGTTTGATAAAACATTTATCAGTCCCTTTCATGTGAATGCAGACAATTACTATCACTTCAAATTGTTGGATACCCAATACCTGAATAAGAAAAGGCTGGTGCATCTTTCATTCAGGCCCAAGCGAAAAGGAGAAGACACATTTGAAGGTGATGCATGGATACATGATACCAGCTTTGCCGTACAAAAAATTACGCTTCGTCCGCAGTTAGATGCGAATATCAATTTCGTGACTGGCTTGAGTTTGATTCAAGAGTTTCGATTGGTGCAGGACTCCGTTTGGTTTTTGTACAAGGATAAGTTTGTCGCTGATCTTGCACCGTTGGGTGAACAGCGTATTGGCTTCAAGGGAAGGAAAACAACCACTTATCGCAATGTGCTACTTAATGATAGTTCCATTGAGCGCGAGTTGGCAAAAAGTAAATTGTCAGAAGATATTGTGTTGGTGAGGCCGGTTGACAATAAGCCCGATTCATTCTGGCAGCAAACCAGACATGAGCCATTGAATAAAACAGAGCTAGCTGTTTACCAATTGTTGGACACACTAATTCATAATCCCACTTATGTACGCTACAGAAATATCATGGAAGTGCTCACAACGGGTACGAAAGATCTTGGCAATGTGCGCATTGGTCCATGGTATTACTGGTTAACCGGTAATGTGTGGGAAGGAACCCGATTGCGTTTTGATTTGGCCACCAACAGAGGCTTTAGTCATCATTGGCATATCAAAGGTTATGTTGCCTACGGTTTTCGCGATGCTATGTGGAAGGGCAGGGCAGAAGTGAAATACTTGTTCAGCAGACAACCTTGGACCTATCTCTCACTATCCTATAAATCAGATTTGGATAACGGTCAGGTGTATTATGATCAGTTGGGTAGCGATAATTTGTTTGCCTTGTTTGCAAGAAAAGCGGGCGTGCCATTCAAGTTTCAACAGATTACAGAGAAAAAGCTGAGCTTTTTTGCCGAAACAAATAAAGGTTTCTCTTTTGCATTAGATGCCAATAGCAAGTTTTTTAAGCCGCTGCTGAATCTGCCCACAAAGAATTTATTTCCTGTAGCCAAGGGTGAGCCACTCAACACTTTCGAAGCAAGTCTCCGACTGCGCTATGCTTTTCAGGAACATACCATTGAAGACAATTTTGAGCGCATCAGCTTAGGCAGTGAATTACCCATTGTGCAGTTGAGTTTTACAAAAGGCTTTGCCGGTGTATTGAATAGTAGTTATTACTACCACAAGTTGGATATAGCCTTAACAGAATACACCAAGCTGGCGCCTTATGGTAGTTTGTACACCGTACTCTTTGCCGGCAAAACTTATGGCACATTGCCGTATCAGTTATTAGACATGCAGCCGGGCAATGAATGGCGTTATTACAGTCGCTACTCTTTCAACCTCATGAACCGTTTTGAATACCTCACCGATCGTTATGCCGGCTTTATGATTGAGCACAATATTGGTAGCGGTATTTTCCGTTTGTTGTCACCAACAAGAAAATTAAAGCTCCGTCAGTTCTGGACATTGAAATCGGTGATTGGCGATTTATCACCCGCTAACCAGCAACTCAATTTCGTGGGCAATCATCCATTCCGTTCACTCGATGGAAAAATGTACACCGAGATTGGTACGGGTATCGACAATATCTTCAAGTTCTTCCGCGTAGATTTTGTGTGGCGCTTGAACACGAGTTTGCAGCCCAAACTTGATCAGGAAAAATTTGGTGTCTTCTTTGGTTTCCGTGTTGCGTTCTGATTATTCTATTTCTTCCGCTTTTGGTCCAATCAGTTCTACCACCTTGGTTTGCTTCTTGCGCAAGCGCATATTCAGTAGTTCCACACCAAAAGAGAATGCCATGGCAAAATAGATATAGCCCTTATCGATGTGGCTGCCATGCAGCGGCTCCACACCTTCAAAGAATAAGCTGAAACCTACCATCAATAAGAAGGAGAGTGCCAGCATCTTCAACGTAGGATGCTTATGGATGAAATTAGAAATGCGTTCTGCAAATAAAAACATGATCACCATTGCAATGCTCACAGCAATCATCATGATCTCTACATGATTGGCCAAACCCACAGCGGTGATGATGCTATCGAATGAGAAGACCATGTCCACAATGATGATCTGCGCCATCACTGCACCAAAAGATGCGGCTTTGCTCTTGGATTCAAAAGCAGGATCATCGCCTTCTAACTTGTGGTGAATTTCTTTTACGGTCTTATAGAGCAGGAACAGACCACCGGCCAACATGATACAGTTGCGCAGGTTGAATGCATAGTGAGCATTCTTCCAATCAAAGCCAAACAATTCCTTATTGCCATTCTGCACCAGCCAGCTTAACGCCATCAATAAAGCAATACGCACGGCAATACCTGCAAACATCCAGATGCGGCGGGCCTTGGCCTTGTCTTTGGCATCTTTGAGTTTGCCCATGGTGATGGACACGAAGATGACATTATCAATGCCGAGTACAATTTCCAGAATAGCCAGCGTGAGTAAGCTAACGAATGCGTCTAATGTAAGCAGGTGCTCCATAAATTTCTTATTGTTTCAGTGATGCGATTATGAGTAGTTGTTTAGCGTAGTTCCTTACAAATATTTTTGGCGATGGCCGGGCCTTGATAGACAAAGCCTGTCCAAACTTGAATCAATGATGCGCCAAGATCCATTTTTTCCTGTGCATCTGCGCCGGTGAAAATTCCACCACTCGCTATAACAGGGGTATTGCCGCCCAAACCCTTCACCAAGTATTGCAAAACTTCATTGCTTTTTTGTTGCACAGGCTTGCCACTGAGTCCGCCCATACCAATGGCTTCCACTGCTACCGGCGCGGTGCGCAATCCGGCTCGGCTGATGGTGGTATTGGTAGCCACCAAACCAGCGAGTTGCATGTCTTTGGTTAAGGCAATGATATCATCCAATTGCTCATTGGTTAAATCAGGAGCAATTTTCAACAGTAAAGGTTTTGGCTTGGGTTTACCTTGGTTGATCTGTTGCAACTCGCCGAAGATTTTTTCCAAAGCCGGTTTTTCTTGCAGGGCGCGCAGGCCGGGTGTGTTGGGACTGCTCACATTCACCACAAAATAATCAGCGGTATCAAATAGGCGGTCGAAGCAAATCACATAATCCTTCCAAGCATCTTCGTTTTCCGTTACTTTATTCTTGCCAATATTGCCGCCAATAATCATTTGGCTATTGGGGTGTTGTCTGCGCCATGCTTCTAATCGGGCTTTCACTGCTTCCACACCATTGTTGTTAAAGCCCATGCGGTTAATCAGGGCCTTATCCGCCGGCAGGCGAAACAATCTCGGTTGCTCATTACCCGGCTGGGGTTTGGGTGTAACCGTACCAATTTCCACAAAGCCAAAACCCAAAGCTTCCAGTTCGCGCAGGTAGAGGGCGTTCTTATCAAAGCCGGCACCCAGTCCTACGGGGTTGGTAAACTTGAGACCAAACACTTGCTTGGCCAGGTTTTGTTTGCGGTATTGATAGAGCCCGCTGATCAGGCTTTTGCCCGGGCCAAGATCGCAGACCCCGCGCAGCAGGTTCATAGAAAAATGGTGAACTGCTTCAGGATCAAAGCGGAACAGAAGGTTGCGGATAACGGGGTACAACATGTCGCGAAGGTACAACAGCAGGGTTTGTGAAAATTGGTTGCATAAACAACTTTTATTGGTGAATTCCCCTACATTTGGAGAAAATCTGTTTGCCATGCAGGAAGCATATATCGTAGCTGGTTTCAGAACCGCAGTAGCCAAGAGCAAGCGCGGCGGTTTTCGTTTTGTACGCCCCGATGATCTGGCCATTGATGTGATCAAAGGTTTGTTGGCATCTGTGCCGCAATTGGATCCCAAGCGTGTGGATGATGTGATTGTAGGTAATGCCGTGCCCGAAGCAGAGCAAGGTTTGCAGGTAGCAAGAATCATTGCCGCACGTGCGGTAGGTTTTGATGCACCGGGTGTAACCGTAAACCGTTATTGCGCCAGTGGTTTGGAAACCATTGCCATGGCCACCGCACGCATTCGTACCGGTATGGCAGATTGTATTATTGCCGGTGGTACAGAAAGCATGAGTCTGGTACCCACTGCAGGTTGGAAAACCGTGCCTGCTTATAGCATTGCCAAAGATGAACCCGATTATTATTTGAGCATGGGCTTAACTGCTGAAGCAGTTGCCAAGGAATACAATGTAAATAGAGAAGACCAAGATCAGTTTGCGTATCAGAGTCACCAGAAAGCCAAAGCCGCTATCGAAGCGGGGCATTTCAAGTCTGGAATTCTCCCCATTACCGTAGAAGAAACTTACTTGAACGAAAAGGGTAAGAAAGCCACACGTTCTTATGTAGTAGATACCGATGAAGGTGTGCGTGCAGATACAACCGTAGAAGCATTGGCCAAGTTGAAGCCGGCATTTGCGGTGGGTGGATGTGTGACTGCGGGTAATAGTTCTCAAACAAGTGATGGCTCCGCTTTTGTGTTGGTGATGAGTGAGCGTATGGTGAATGAGTTGGGACTGAAGCCGATTGGCCGATTGGTGAATTGTGCTTCTGCCGGTGTGCATCCGCGCATCATGGGTATTGGCCCCGTGGCGGCGATACCCAAAGTATTGAAGCAAGCCAATATGAACCTGGGTGATATTGATTTGATTGAATTGAACGAAGCATTTGCTTCTCAGTCATTGGCAGTGATCCGCGAAGCGGGATTGAACCCGGATATCGTGAATATCAATGGTGGTGCGATAGCATTAGGCCATCCATTGGGTTGTACCGGTGCCAAACTCACCATACAGATACTGAATGATATGAAGCGACTGAACAAGAAATACGGCATGGTTACCGCTTGCGTTGGCGGCGGACAAGGCATTGCCGGTATTATTGAGAACCTGTAAGAGACTTAAGCAATAAGTATTTGAAAAGCAGGCCATGAGCCTGCTTTTTTGTTTGGCGTATTAACGCTGCAAAATGATGATAGCAATTGTTTGATTTTCGATCATTATTTTTTATTGTATACAGTTAATCGAGGTAGTTCTATTACGTATATTTATGTGTTAGCGGTAATTATAAAAGACATCAGTGCATCAAATGGACAATGTAACAAACGACCTTAAAACCTTATTTGACGAAGCGAAACAAAGAAGTGAGTTTGACTTTGTTTTGACTTTAATAAATTATAGGGGTATGGGAACACATAAGTTGATGACCAACCTCTATGAGTGGTTTGATGCAATTGAGTTTTACAAAAATTTATACCAAGGACACACAGGCAAAGAGAAAACAAGAATAGCCGCTTTACTTTACTCGACTTTTTTTGAAAACAGTGACTTTTACAACATCATTGGAAGTCTTTGCAAAGTCAAAACAGGATATAAGGGTTCATCATACTTATTTTGGAAAACAAAGAAATATGACAGACTACTCGGAATTGGTGAAAAACAAGAGAGTATTTTAGAACTTCTACACGATGCTGGAAAACCAAGCATTATTAACTTCTTCAAGCAAAACCATTTCAAAGAAATTAGAAACACCTTTTTTCACTCTGCATATGCTTTAAGTGCAGACGAATATATACTTCACGACACGGAACCAATCTACATTGAAGGACTTGGGCAATCTTCTTTTAACGTAGAAACCTTTTTCTATCCAAAGGTTGAAAATGTGATTATCTTCTTCAATACGTTTAAGGACCTTTATCTAAGTTCTTTTGCAAGTTACACAGCTGACAAAGTAGTCAAAGGATATTTTCCAAATCTATGTGATATTACCATTTTAGGTGCAGCGGACGGACTAAAAGGTTTTAAGATTAAAAACTCAGTTCAGTTCTTTGGGCAATGGCACGACTCTGGAATATGGTATGACGAGCAGTATGATATGTATGCAGGGCATAACATTACTTTCAACATGCCTAGGGTTGAGACCGTAGAAATTGACGACCAACTTAAACGATACGAGAATAAAGATGACATTCATCAAAGTGATGTTGAGTTTCACAATTTAATGGAGAAAGTTTCTGACCGCAGACAACCAAACGAAATAGCAAGGGCGACAAATTTGCTTTTAAAGTTTGGCGGTTTACGACACAAGAAAATGGAACAAGAACAAAATCCTTTTAAGAAAAGAAGTTTCCCCAAGTTTATTTTGCCGTTTTACAAACGGGCAATAGAAATTGGTTCACCACTTTTTGATACATCAGAAATTAAGAAAGTTATAAACGAACTCGAAAAACATGTTTAACATCTTTAGAGTGGTAGAAAAAAATAAAAAAATAATTGCAAAGGAAATAATAATCTTCTTTTCAATTGCACTTATTGTATTGACTACTTTTATTGGTTTATTATTATTCAATTATTCAGTTAATAGAAATATTGAAAAACAAGAGTTAGAAATTAAAATCATACAGAAACAAATAGATACATTATCAATTCTTTCTAATCTAAAAGTTAGTGATGAAAGCTTTCCTTTTGCAATTTTAATGTATATGTATATTAATGACCTTGGCTATATCAGTGTTAATGACTCAACATTCTTGAAGAAAATCGAAAATATTAATTACGTTGATGTAAGCTCCCCCAAAAACAGTACGGTTTAAAAGTAGACGAAATGTTTAATTTTAAAATCGTAACAGATGAAAAAGAGTCAATTTACGCCTACGCAGATTGCGGGCATTTTAAAGGAGTTTGAACAGGGCAAATCGGTTGAGGAGATCAGCCGTCAGTATGGAGTGAGCAAAGCCAGTTTTTACAAGTGGCGACAACGCTATGGAGGGTTGGAGGCCAGTGAGCTAAAGCGTATTAAGGAGTTGGAGGAAGAAAATGCCCGTTTAAAGCGGATGTACACCAATCTGGCTATGGAGTTGGATGTTGCCAAGTACATTATTGAAAAAAAGTTGTAAAGCCTTGCGAGAAGCGAAGGATTATCGGGGAGCTTAGGGTGGAACGGCCCAAAGACATCGGCAAGGCGTGTCGTATCATACACATAAGCAGGAGTAGTCTGCACTATCGATCTGTAAAAGATGATGCATACCTGATGGATAAGCTTCAGCTATTGGCCGAACAGCATCCTGTAGAAGGCTTTTGGAAGTACTATGGTCGTTTACGCAATGAGGGCGTTAGTATCAACCATAAGCGACTGTATCGCATTTACAGGCAGTTGGGGATGTCTATGCGCAGGAAGGTAAAGAGACGCATACCGGCAAGGGTAAAAGAGCCATTATGTGTGCCGGAAGCATTTACACATACCTGGAGTATAGATTTTATGAGTGATGCGCTAAGCAATGGAACCAAGTTCAGGTCGTTCAATGTGATTGATGATTATAACAGGGAGGTATTGTTTATTGAAACAGCCTATTCATTAAAGAGTAGCAGGGTTATCTGGATATTAAATCACTTAGTAAACCGATATGGTTGCCCCAAGTGTATCAGAATGGATAATGGGCCAGAGTTTGTGGCAAAGCTGATGCACAGCTGGAGTGAAGCCAATGCTATATCGTTTAAATACATACAACCGGGTAAGCCTATGCAGAATGCCTATATTGAAAGATTTAATAAGAGTTATAGGGTTGGTGTGTTAGATGCCTATCTGTTTGATACCATAGATGAAGTGAGGGAGATAACAGGAGTATGGGTTGATGACTACAATAAGAACAGACCGCACGATGCTCTGGGTGGTTTATCACCATTGATGTACCGGCAACAACAAACGGGTGCTGTTGGGCTTCGTTACGCTACTGCGCCTACGGCGGATCCGCTTCACTACGCCCAACAGGATCAACAACATTGATTAAATGAAAAATATTCTACTTTTATTGCGTACTAAAAATGGGGAGCCTACATGGGAATTTTGTCAATCTATTTCTAGCAATGTCAAAATCCTTCAAACTGTCAAGTTGAGAAAGGTCGCAGTTGATTTCTTTAATTCCTGTTTCTGCAACAGAGATACTTTTTAATCTTTTCAGGCGTGAAAGGTTGCATGGAAATTCCTTGATAGGATTAACTTCTAAAATCAATTCTTCAAGACTATTAATTTCAAAAACTTGTTCAGGAATTTCCTTTAAGTCGTTACCTGTCAATATTGCCATGTAAATATTGAGCTTCCCAAGTCCGTCTGGTAAAGAAGTCAAAGCTTTATTCTGAAGCCATAAATATTTTCCTTTGTTGTCAGACCAAACAACTGAATTTTCACTTTTATAAAAGCTACGCTTCTGGTTTGCAGCAATTTCGTTGCACAGGGATGTCATTATCTCCTTTACTGTTGAACTTTCTTTATCAACTTGAAATAGCCAACTTTTTATCTTACTATCACATACTATACAATCTATTTCAAAATTTGGATCCCAATTAATGTCTTGATATTCAACTTTTGAGTTATCAGAGTAGGCAAAACGAATTGAGTTTGGAATGTCTTCAACTTTGGTTGAAGTAATAATAATCCCGTCTGGTGGTATATTGATTGTTTTCTTCCAAAATTTTGTTTTTGGAAGTTCTGGATAACCTTCAATTCCGAAAATAATTCCTGCTTGTCCTTTAAAGTCTTTGGGGAAAATCAGGTAATTATGTTCTTGCCATTTCATATAAGTCACAAAGCCAAGAATTAAATAAGCTGTTGCTAAAATGGATTGAGTTATCCAATATTTCTTTTTGGCTTTTAGAAGTTTGAGTGTTAAAAAGTCAATGAGGTAGATTGAAAGTCCAGTACCAACTAAATAAATTCCTAAAAAGAAAAAGTAGCTAAATGTTAAAACTCCAAGCAGCCCGAATATTACTGTCAGAAGTCCAAGAATTTTTAATGGTGAGTTTGCTATTCGTTTCACTGTCGTCTTTTAAAATGCCCTATAATGTTCGAGTATTTGCGAAGGCGGGGAATTCTTTGATTGTCCAGCCCAGAACAAATGCCCAATTGAAAATATGTTGTTGAAGCTAAGAACTAAAGCTGAACATTGAACGTCGAGCCCGAACCACTGTTGAAGCTTACACTTTGCTGATGTTACATTGTCCCAGCCCTGCTTTTGCAAATACTTTTGTTGTGTGTAGTGCTAATTCACAATCCAATCTATACAATCTTGAATACTTGCAGCGTCTGTCACAATACCTTGCCAAGGATTTTGTGTTATTTGATTTACAAACGTTGCCCATACTTGCTCAGTTTTACCAGTAAGCCCTAAATGATTTTCGATTGCTCCTCTTTTCCAGAACCAAATATTTTGAGCAAGTAAAGCTTGATGCAAATTATTTAGGTTTTGTGCGATTTGCTGTTGTGATGCTAATATTGCAAAAGCCGATGCAGCATTAACATTTGGATTTGTAGTAGGCCAATTGTCATTACCAAGTGTTATGTTATTTGCAGCCGCTATTTGTGTCAAATGTTGTTGTATCGCTACCAAGTCGGCGTTATTAGCTTGCAGAAGTCCGTCGCCAACTCCATTTTTTAAAATATAGTCAAGGTCAACTATAGCTTTTGTTGGCAAGTCCATAACATTTAATACTAACATTGATTTTCTAGTATTATTTACACCGCCTTGTCTTACAAGAGCATATTTCAAAAGTCCAAGAGTTCTTCCTGAAACAACTTCAATTAATTTAGGAAGTATCCTTTGCTCTGTTTTGCCCTCAGTTAAGATTACTCTTTCTGAGAAGAGGATATTTGATGCGTTTGTCAACGAAAACATTAATTGTAGTTGACTTGGAGCATTTTGCTCAATTTGTGGAATTGCGGATTTTAGTGTTTGTCGCCTATGAGTACCTTGCTGGTTATTCTTTCTAATCAAGATTGCATTAGCAACATCTTCGTGGTTAAGCATTAAAGCGGAATGTGTAGAAAAAATAATTTGATATCCTTGCGTTGCTAAGGTTTTTAAAGAGTTACGAACAACTTCAATTGCTTGTGGATGTAAATAAAGTTCTGGCTCGTCAATGAGCAAGAGTGTTGTTGTAGTTTGATTTTGATTATTGCGTTTTATTTCAGCTAAATGTTGAATGAGTGCCATTTGTATGGAGCGTTGTGCACCATGACCTAATGAGCCAACATCTCTGCCTGTTGGTAATTGATGTTCATATACTTTGATTGTACCTTTTGAAAAAACATCTTTCAATTCAGGTGTTGGAACGTGAAGTCTTATGTTTACATTAGGGAAGAAAGTGTCAATTTTTTGATTAACTGCTGCATCAAAGGCTATTAATTCTTGAGCTCTACCTTGTCCGTCTGCTTCAAGAAGGTCTCTAAGTCCTTGTAATGTTTGTATTACTTGTGCGCCATACTGATTTTCTATAGGTTCAAGAATTTCAGCTAACAATTTCCCTATTGTAGTTCCTTGTTTTGATTTGCTGACATCTTCTTCTGCATTTTCCATAGCACCGATGTGTATAGGTTCAGGGAAAAGTGCATTCAAAGCATTGTCTATACCTGCTGGATTTGGTCTCCACTCGTTAGCTGGGTCTGCGGGATTAGGGTCTTTGATAAACAATTTTATGTTAGCGGCAGTATCATTGGGTTGATTTTGTACTCTTTTTAAAAATATCTTTTCATTGTCAATAAATGGCGTTATTGCATTTCTATGATTTGGCGTTAAATTTTGCAAAAGATTTGCATCAATGCCGTCAATAATGCCTTCAACAATTATGGGATTAGCTGCATCATAAAAACAGTCCTGTCCTAAACTGCTTCGCCTTAATAACCATTTTATTGCTGAAAGAATGTTTGTCTTGCCAGCATTATTATATCCGATTAAAGGCGTGAATGCTGATAGTTCAAATTCTTCGTCAATGATAGACTTGAAGTTTGTGATTTTGATTAGGGATAATATATGTGCCATAGTTATGGAGTGTCAAAAAGCATTACACACAACTCGTAAATATCCGCAACTAAACGCTTACAAGTTTTGAGAATCAACTTAATCGACAAAACTCAATATCCGTGTATAAGCGTTTATCAATTCCAAATCTAACCCACTTGTTTCAAAAAGTCAACCCGTTAAACAACGGTATTTTAATGGGAAATTTCCCGTTTTGGAATGGGGGATTTCCCGTTTTAAGGCAAAAGGAATAAGTGAGAAGCTAAAAGTGGGTAAGGAATGTTGAACAGAAGAACAATTGAACAAGGAACAGAAGAAGGGTGAATGCATTTTGCTTGAAACAGAAAGCAATCTTTGCTGCGTTTTGTATTATAAAAACTATATCCCCTCCTTGTCGAGGAGGGGTGGCATGTTTGTAAAACATGACGGGGTGGTGCGAGTACCCCTCAGTCTCCCCTTAGCAGTGTAGCATATTCAAAACGAGAATAACATCTCTGCGTAAACTCTGGCGACTCATTTTCTCTGCGGTTAAATGAATGAACAGATGAACAATAGAACAGAGGAAGGGAGAATCGAGGGTCGAGGGAAGAAAAATCGAAAATGCTTAATGTTAAAGTCTAAAAGCAGAGAGCAATAAAAGCGCTTCGCCTTAAGCATTCAGCCTTATGCTTTTAGTGTTGTGTCAATCTCAAATCAAAAATCTCAAATAGATTAATTCATGTGAAACTGTTCCGGCGCTTTGGTCAATACATAGGCAATAGCGTTTTTCACAAAATCATTCAATGTCATATTCTTGATTGAAGCAAATTGTACTGCTTCCTTGTGCAGTTCAGCGGAGATTCTTACGTTAAAACTGCCTTTATAGGCTTTGTCGGGCTGCTTACCCAATCGTTGGCAGGTATCCAGATAATCATCTACTGCTTCCTTAAATGCTTTTTTCAGTTCTTTCACACTAGTGCCCTCAAAATTGATCAGGTCATTAATGCCCAAAACTTTTCCATGAAAGATTTCATCGCTGGCATCAAAATGTACAGAAGCATAATAGCTTTTGTATTCGAGGGTGTCTTTCATATTAAATTTTTTGTCGTTCTTTTAATGCAACAATTATGTCGTTAATCTGGTAGCGCTTCAGCAGATTGCCCGGGTGTGGTTTGTGTAAGGACAATACATGCTTATCGGCATCTACAAATTTTCTTCTTGAACCACCTGTTTTACCCGTCTTCAGTTCTGCATAACCTAAATGTGAGAGTAGTTTTACCAACTCATCCCAACTAAAGTCAACGGGCGGCGGTTCGGATAAGAGCCTTGCTATCAATTTGTCAATTCTGGTCATAACAATACATGTTTCGTTCATGCATTGGGGGTTGACCGTAATTACACTTTGTAACTAAAGTTTAGTTGCAAATTACAAAAATCATTCAATGGGCAAAATTTTTCTTGTTACCTAAAGCGTGCAAATTCTCCTTGGCGGGCTTAGTGTGAAATCTTTAAACTTGTTCAGGATCGAGAGGCGAGGAAAGAAAAACGAATAGGGGAAGGAAAAATTGAAAATCGAGGGTTGAGAAACGAAAAGTGCCAAAGACTAACAGCCAAAGACCAAAGACCAAAGACCTTTGAAAGCTTTGTGATGTAAGCTCGTAATTCAAATATCCCTCAGTCTCCTCTTAGCAGGGGAGTATATTCAGAAAGAGAATGAAAATCTCTGCGTAAACTCTTGTATCTCCTGTTCTCTGCGGTTAAATGAATGAGCAGAAGAACAATAGAACAAGGAACAGAGAATGGAAGAATCGAGGGTCTAGGGAAGAAAAATCGAAAATGCTTAATGCTAAAGTCTAAAAGCAGAGAGCAATAGAATCGTTTCGCCTTAAGCATTTTGCCTTCAGCTTTGCGCTTTCAGCGTTCTATCAATCTCAAATCACAAATCAGCAATCTCAAATCAATTCCCTTCCGCTTCCACTATTTGCTCAAACAGTTTTTCATAATCCGCTTCCAGCATGCTTACTTCCGCTTTGCTTTGTGCATAAGCCTGCTCTAATTTGGTAAAGCTGTCTTTATTGGCATAGTTCTCCGGCTTGGAGAGTTCCAGTTCAATCTCAGTTTGTTTGGTCTTAGCTGCATTCAGTTGTTCTTCCAGCTTGGCAAACTGTCTTTGCAGTTTTTGCAATTCCTTATTAATGGGTTTGCCCGTTTTAGCAGGCGTGGCTACGGGTGCTGGTGCAGCAGGTGCAGGCGTTGGGGCAGCAGCTTTGCTTTCTTTCGCAGCTTGTTCAGCAGCTTTCTGTTGTCTTTGTTTCCATTCTACCCACTCCGCATAACTGCCTTTAAATTCCTTGATCTCGTGGTCAACAATCTCCCAAATCTTATTCGCCGTTTTAGAAATAAAATAACGGTCGTGACTCACGAGAATATAAGTGCCTTCGTATTTGTTCAAGGATTCAGCCAAGAGTTCCACCGAGTGCATGTCCAAGTGGTTGGTCGGTTCATCCAACAATAAGAAATTGGCTTTGCTGGCAATAACTTTCGCCAATGCCACACGTGCTTTCTCACCACCACTCAGTACGCGAATTTTTTTATCGGTTTCATCACCACTAAACAAGAAACAACCCAGCAGACTGCGCAGTTCCAATTCTGTCTTACCGCTGCCACAGGTGAGCAGTTCTTCCAGGATGCTGTGTTGCAATTGCAAAGCTTCCAATTGGTGCTGGGCGTAAAAGCTTTCGTCAACATTATGTCCCCACACACGCTCACCACTGAATGGTTCTGTGCCGGCAATCATGCGCAGCACAGTGGATTTACCCTTACCGTTGGCGCCAATAAGGGCAATCTTATCGCCACGGTTAATCTCAGCGCTGGTCTTTTGTACAATAATATTGTCGCCAAACTGCTTACTCACTTCTTTCAGCGTACAGATAATTTTACCCGGTTGTTTATCTACTTGAAAATTGATCTTGATATTCGGTCTTTCAATTTCTACCTGCTCAATACGATCCAGTTTATCCAATCGCTTCATCGCACTTTGCGCCTGTGCTGCTTTGGATGCTTTGGCTTTGAATCGTTCAATAAATCTTTCCTGCTGGCGGATATAATCCTGCTGGTTCTCATAAGCACGCTGCTGCATTTCTATACGCAGTGCCTTCTCTTGTTCATAGAAATCATAATCGCCGGTATAGATATGTACTTGCTGTTGGTAGATTTCTACAATCTTGTTCACCATGCGGTTGAGGAAAAACTTATCGTGGCTCACAATCACCACGCTGCCTTGATAATGTTGCAGGTATTTCTCCAACCATTCAATAGAGGGTAAGTCGAGGTGGTTGGTTGGTTCATCCAATAACAACACATCGGGAGCTTGCAGAATCATCTTGGCCAAGAGCACACGCATACGCCAGCCACCGCTAAAGGTTTTGTAAGGGCGTTGCAATTGTTCATTATCAAAACCCAAACCATGCAGCACTTCTTCTGTGCGGTGGTGAATGGTATAACCGCCGGCAATTTCCAGTTCATGAAGTTTGTCGGCATATTCATGCAGCAAAGCATCCGTAGAGTGGGTTTCTAGCTGTTTGCCGAGGTTGTCAATTTCTTTTTCTAGCTGCTTTACTTTTTCAAAAGCACCCATGGCCACTTCCAGAATGGATTCATTGGTATCGAAGCTCAGCAGATCTTGGTGCAGGTAGCCAATGGTGGTATCGCGACTTTTCTCAATCGTGCCCTTGCTAGGGAGGTATTCGCCCACCAGTAGTTTCAACATGGTGGACTTACCCGTACCGTTATAGCCGATGAGGCCAATACGGTCGCCGGGATGTATATGCCAGGTGGCATCTTCCACAATCACTCTTGCGCCAAATTCAAACGTAACATTCTGTAAACCTACCAGCATGGAATCCAAATTATTGTGGCGGCAAAGGTAATGGCTGTTTTGATGGGCTTTGTAGTAGATTCGCAGAAAAAATATATGCGTCGTTTATTGTTGATGATCGTATGCGCCGGCTTATTTGCCTGCGGCAGCAATGAAGAGCAAACCCTTACAGTGGAGTCGTCCAAGCCGGCAGAAGCGCCTGAAAGCGTGAAAACAATCGATTTTACTGCAGCCATTACTGCATCATTGGAAGATTATGATGCCCTGAAAACCGCATTTGTCAAGGATGAACTGATGGGCGTAACCCGAGAAGCGGTGAATCTCCTGCATCAGTTGGATAGTATTCCCTTGGATGGCATGCAGGCAAATGATACCATGGTGAAGAACGATACACGTGTGCTGATTGAGAGTATGAAAACCGAATTGCGCATTATGGTGGATGAATTGGGCTGGAAGGAGCGACGTGAAGCGTTTCAAATGGTAAGCGATATCTTCTTTGAACTATTACGCAAAGTGCGTTATGATGGGGCTGTGGTGTACCGACAGCTTTGTCCGATGGCTTTTGGTAAAGACAAACCAGCTTATTGGCTGAGTAAGGATACCAAAATTGTGAATCCGTATATCCCCAAGACCATGCCCGATTGTGGCTCAGTGGCGGATAGTGTGGCTTATGTAAAATGATAAAATAGCACCCTGTTAAACTTTCGGGCTGCATGGGTGTTTTGATGCTATGTTACGATTTTGGTGCGTGTTGTTATGGATGGTGATTGGTTTCACTGCTGCAGCGCAGGAGAAGTTCAGCTTGAATGGCTATATCCGTGATTCTTTAACGGGAGAAACCTTGATTGGTGCCAACCTGTCGATCAAAGGTGTTGGCCGTGGTGTGAGCAGCAATAGTTATGGATTTTATTCGCTTACCTTGGAAAAGGGACAATACACATTGATCTGCAGTTTTTCAGGCTATCAATCCAAAACCTTTGTCTGGAATTTTGATAGCAATCAACAGCAGGATATCAAGTTCTTGCCATCAAGTACTGTGTTGAACGATGTAACGGTGGTTGGTCGCAGGCGCGATAACAATGTGAAGACTGCACAGATGGGCAAGTTCGACTTGAATGTGAATACGGCCAAAGCTTTACCTGCATTTTTAGGTGAAGTGGATATCCTCAAGACCTTACAATTATTACCGGGTGTGCGTAATGCGGGCGAAGGCAATGCGGGTTTCTATGTACGTGGGGGTGGACCCGATCAGAACCTCATCATGCTGGATGATGCTGTGGTGTACAATACGGGTCACCTGTTTGGATTCTTCTCTGTATTCAATTCCGATGCGGTGAAGAATGTGAGCCTCATCAAAGGTGGCATGCCAGCGCAGTATGGAGGAAGATTGAGTTCTGTGATTGATGTATCCATGAAAGATGGCAATAACCAGAAAACAGAAGTGGATGCAGGTATTGGTTTGATTGCTTCGCGCTTTGCGATTCAAGGCCCATTGAAGAAAAACAAAGCATCTTACATGATCTCTGCCCGTAGAACCTATATTGATGCATTGATCAAACCTTTCATTAAGCCTACGAATCAGTTCTATGGTTCAGGGTATTATTTCTACGATTTGAATGCCAAGTTTAACTGGCAGTTGGGCAGCAAGGATAAATTATTTGTGAGTGGTTATTTTGGTCGGGATAAATTCAATTTCAACAATGCTCAGCGTTCTTTCAGTACAGAAGTGCCTTGGGGTAATGCTACCGCTACGATAAGATGGAACCATGTGTTCAATAAGAAATTGTTTTCGAATCTATCCTTAGTATATAACGATTACAATTTTGCTTTCTCCGGTGCACAGAATGATTTTGTGTTTCAGTTGAAATCTGGCATACGCGATTTGAACGCCAAGTATGATGTGGACTATTTCATTACACCTGAACATAAACTCAAGTTTGGAGCTCAGTATACTTACCACACATTCTTGCCGAATATCTTAAATGCCAATCAGGGCGATACTTTGTTTGCACCGCAGAATGCCAACAAAAAATACGCACATGAATATGCAGTCTATATTCAGGACGACTGGGAAATCAGCAGTAAGCTGAAATTAAATTATGGTGTACGCTATAGTCAGTTTGTACAAACCGGCCCTTATACCAGTTATACAACGGATATCAATGGCAATAGAATTGATAGCACCATCTATGGTCGTGGCCAGCGCGTAAAATCCTATGGTGGGTTAGAACCTAGAGCCACACTGCGTTATACGATTGATGAAACCCAATCATTGAAAGCTGCGGTTACCAGAAATATTCAGTACATCCATTTGGTGACCAATGCAGGAACTACATTGCCTACTGATCTCTGGGTACCTAGTACCGCTATTGTGCGCCCGCAAACTGGCTGGCAATATGCAGCAGGCTATTTCCGCAATTTCAAGGAAGGGATGTTTGAAACTTCGCTGGAAGCCTATTACAAAACCATGGAAAACCAGATCGAGTACAGAGAGGGGTATACGCCTTCCTTAAAAGATCCGGAAACAGAATTTGTGTTTGGTCGCGGTTGGAGTTATGGTGCCGAATTATTGGTCAATAAAGTAAAGGGAAGATTAACCGGTTGGGTTGGGTATACCTTAAGTTGGACTTGGCGACAATTCCCTGATTTGAATGATGGATTGAAATATCCCAGCAGATACGATAGAAGACACGACTTATCTGTAGTTGGTAGTTATGAGTTAAATGATCGCTGGAAAATTTCTTCTGTGTTTATCTATGGTACAGGTAATGCAGTCACCATGCCTGAGCGTTTCTATTTTGTCGGTGGCGTTTTGACGCAAGAGTATAGTCGCATCAATGCTTACCGTTTGAAGCCTTATCATCGTTTGGATTTCTCTGCAACATATACGCCCAAGCACAATGCCAAGCGCAAATACAAAGACAATTGGATATTCAGTATCTACAATGTGTATAGTCGCTTAAACCCATACTTCGTGTACTTCGATCAAACGGGCAGCTTAGCCAACGGCGATTTGAAAGTGGTGCCTTTACAAGTGTCACTGTTTCCCATCATTCCATCTGTTACATGGAATTTAAAGTTCTAATTAAGATCGGCCTCAGAAAAATTTCGCCCTACATCAAGACGAGCGGAGGAAAAGCAGAAAGGCTGTTTGAGTGCGTAAGCACGAGTTTTCTTTCTGCCCGGAGCGAGTCGTAGTATGTATCGAAATTTTTCTGCAGCCTTGAACTTTTTGGTACTTTTTGGGTCAAGTGGTACATCCCGCTTATGCGGGGCTAAAAAAGTACGTATAAATGCACACAACAAAAGGAGAAACAAGTATGCTTTATTCTTGTAAAATGAATCAACTGAATAACTAGCGCTAGCTTAGTTAATTTTTCGGCTTGTACTGAAACACTACGCGGGCGTTTTTCTGTTCTGTGGTGGAGAGAAAGACTTCGTAACGTTTCTTGCCGACAGTTACCACCATGAGTGCGGTATTTGGTGCGATATCGCCAAGGTTTTCGGCAACAACGACAATTTCATGTTGCTCATTTGGTTCTGTGCAATGTATTTTCACACTGATGGGGCGATAAGCCAGTCGGCCATCTTTGACAACGCGAGTATTGTTATGGTATACAGAAATGGTATCGTTATCAATTTCACCGTTATCGTAAAATTCAATGAGGATATCCGGTTCATTTACTTCAATGGTGCGCACCAATTGATCCATACGTTGCACCAACTCTGGTGGTGGAGGCGGCGTGTGCTTTTGCACAGGTGCTTCACGCGGTTGCTGCATGTTCGGCTTGTCAGTAGATTCAATAGTGTGCTGAGTTGATTTCTTCGGTGCTTCGTTATCGAGAACCACTGGAGAAGAAGCCGGATTGGAATTGGTTGCTTTATTATTGGTTGTTGCAGGCTTCTTGATGGCTGGTGGTTGTGCTGGTTTTGATTTCGGTGTTGAATACACTACCACAGGCGGTTTGGTCACTGGCTTAGCAGGCGGAACAACTACAACAGGCTTTTTTACTTGAGGTGCAGCTTTCGCAGAATTATTTGTTTGAGGTTTCACCAAAGCAGATACTTTGTTATTGCCCTTTGTCTTTTTTTCTAAAGCCAATAGAAAATCTTCTTTCTTGAACTTACTCTCGGGAACTTTCTCTAAGTACACAGTGCCACTGCCACAATCTTGTTTCTTACTGGTATTCACGGATGTATAAGTACCACTGAGAATTTCTTTTGCGCCGGCTTTACTGTAATCCAAATAACAAGTCATTAAACAAGGAACAGAGTTATCGCCAATTTTCAGATCCAGCATTTTGGTTTCCTTAATCACCAGATTCTTGGTGGCGCGAGTGTACACGCCTTTCATCGCGGCTTTGCCATAAAAGACTGTGGTAAAGAAAGAATAGGTAACGCCTTCGATGGCATCCTTTGCTAATTCGTTGTTGATTTGTACTTCGTAATTGTATTGGTCTTCTACAAATGAGCGTGACATGGGATCGTAATCACGCTGCATAAAATAGCCCCTCCACACACCGGTTATTTTTTGGGCGGGGGCAGCAAAAAAGGTCACCAATAAACAGAATAGCGTAACAATCAACCTCATGTGCCCCAAAAATATGGATCGAAAGCTTGCAAGTGAACTAAAGAAGCGTTAAGGTTTCTGGGATTGAATCGTTAATTTTGCCGTCCAAATCAAGCAGTTAATTCGAAAAGATGATCAATGTAACATTACCGGATGGAGCAATACGCCAGTATGAAAGCGGGGTTTCCGCACTGGATATCGCCAAGTCCATTAGCGAGGGATTGGCCAGAAAAGTGCTGGCTGCGAGTGTGAACGGACAAGTTTGGGACGCTACGCGTGCCATTACAACGGATGTAACGCTGAAACTGCTGACCTGGGACGATAATGATGGTAAATCAACTTTCTGGCATTCTTCTGCCCACTTGATGGCAGAAGCCATTGAAGCCAAATACCCCGGTGCTAAGTTCTGGGTAGGACCAGCCATTGATAAAGGATTCTATTATGATATCGATCTCGGTGATCGTAAGATCAGCGAAGAAGATTTGGCTGAGTTGGAGAAACTGATGAACGGACTGGCCAAGAAATCCAATCCTTATGTGCGTAAAGAAATCGCCAAAGCAGAAGCATTAGCTTATTTCACTGAGAAGGGTGATGAGTATAAGTTGGATTTGCTGAGCAATCTGGAAGATGGTGCCATCACTTTCTACACTCAAGGTGATTTCACCGATTTATGTCGCGGACCACATATTCCCAACACAGGTTTTATCAAAGCCATCAAACTCACCAGCATTGCCGGTGCGTATTGGAAGGGTGATGAGAAAAACAAGATGTTGACCCGTGTGTATGGTGTTACTTTCCCCAATCAGAAGGAACTGGATGAATACCTGCTGATGTTGGAAGAAGCCAAGAAGCGCGATCACCGCAAACTGGGCAAGGAACTCGGTATTTATACTATGGATGATGATGTGGGTCAGGGTCTGCCTTTGTGGATGCCTAACGGTACTGTAATTATTGAAGAGTTGGAAAAGCTCGCTAAGGAAACGGAAGAAGCAGCCGGCTACCAGCGTGTGGTTACTCCACATATTGCTAAAGAAAGCATGTACCTCACTAGTGGTCACTTGCCATATTATGCAGATAGTATGTTTCCGCCCATGGAAATGGATGGAGAGAAATACTACCTGAAGGCCATGAATTGTCCGCACCACCATAAAATCTTTGCAGCAGAACCCAAGAGCTATCGCGATTTGCCTTATCGTATCGCAGAGTACGGAACCTGTTATCGTTATGAACAGAGTGGTGAATTGTTTGGTTTGATGCGCGTGCGTTGTCTGCACATGAATGATGCGCACATCTATTGCAGCAAAGAGCAATTCTTCCAGGAATTCAAAGCGGTGAATGATTTATACCTGAAGTATTTCAAAATCTTCGGTATTGATAAATATGTGATGCGTTTATCGCTGCACGAGCCATCCAAGTTGGGACAGAAATACGTGAACGAACCTGAGCTGTGGAAAGAGACCGAAGAGATGGTGCGTAAGGTCTTGATTGAAACCAATACACCATTTGTAGAAGTAGCTGATGAAGCAGCTTTCTACGGACCGAAGATTGATGTGCAGATATGGAGTGCTATTGGTAGAGAATTTACCTTGGCGACCAATCAGGTTGATTTCAACTCTGGTCGTAAGTTCAAACTTGCTTATACCACACAGCAGAATGATACAGATACACCATTGATCATTCACCGTGCGCCATTAGGCACGCATGAGCGATTCATCGGCTTCTTATTGGAACACTACGCGGGTAAATTCCCGGTTTGGTTGTCGCCACAACAGGTGAAAGTATTGCCCATCAGTGATAAGTATCTGGAATATGCACAGCAGGTGCACCAAACATTGCGCAGCAATGGTATCAGGGCTTCTGTAGACGATAGAAATGAGAAGATTGGTAAGAAGATCCGTGAAGCGGAACTGAGTCGTGTACCATATATGCTCGTGGTAGGTGAGAAGGAGATGACGGAAGGCAAACTGGCTGTTCGCAGACAGGGTAAGGGCGATATCGGTGTATTGCCGGTAGACGAGTTTGTAGGCTTGGTACGTCAGGAAATCGGCAATAGAAAGGATAGTGATGGTTAATTAAACAGAATACTTTAATCTTGTACTTCAATTTTTCATCAAACAACAATTAATGGCATTTCCACCCAGACCCGGAGGGGGCAGATTTAATCCAAGATTCCAGAGGCAGATTGAGCCGGAACATCGCATTAACGAAAAGATCAGGGTTCCACAAGTGAGATTGGTAGGCGACAATGTAACCGTAGGTGTATATCCTACAGAACAAGCATTGCGTATTGCCAGAGACTTAGAGCTTGATCTCGTAGAGATTTCTCCAAATGCAGATCCTCCCGTTTGTAAGGCTATTGATTACAAGAAATTCCTGTACGAGAAGAAGCGTAAGGAAAAGGAAATGAAGGCCAATGCCAAGCAGAGCGAAGTGAAGGAAATCCGTTTCACACCTGGAACAGATGACCATGACTTCGATTTCAAAGCCAAGCATGCTGAAGGTTTCCTGAAAGATGGTAACAAAGTAAAAGCTTACGTTCAGTTCAAGGGCCGTGCCATCATGTTCAAGGAAAGAGGTGAGTTGGTATTGCTGAAATTTGCTGAGCGATTGGCAGAAGTAGGTTCACCTGAGAGCCTGCCTAAGCTGGAAGGCAAGCGTATGTTCTTGATGCTGACGCCTAAAACCAGTAAGAAGAAGAAAGAAACGCCGCCGCCATCGGCTGGTGCTTAATATCGATAACAATCCCTACATTTTTGTGGGGATTGTTGCTTTATAGACCTTTTTGTCATTGATAATCAGTGTTTTGAAAAATTAGCAGCAGAAAAAATGTGCTTGTTTTTTGTCATAAAACCTGATTTCCATACTTTTGCGCTCCAATTTTCCCACAAGGCTCAACAAGCGTCCCGTCTGTTCGGGGCCGCCAGTAGGGAGTAATCGTAACAGATTATTAAAATGCCAAAGGTAAAAACAAACTCCAGCGCCAAGAAGCGCTTTAAGGTGACCGGCAGCGGTGAAATCACCTTCCAGAAAGCTTTCAAACGTCACATCTTAACTAAGAAATCTAAGAAGCGTAAGCGCGCCATGAACAAGAAAGGCGTTGTAGGCGCACCAAACAAGGATTTCGTAATGCGTTTATTGCGTTTGAAATAATCAATTTTAATCATCACCGTTACCGGTAAAAAATATTTTGTATGCCACGTTCTAAAAATGCAGTAGCATCAAGAGCAAGAAGAAAAAGAGTTCTCAAAGCTGCCAAAGGTTTCTATGGTAAGCGTAAAAACGTATATACCGTTGCGAAAAACGTTGTTGAAAAAGGTCAAACCTATTCTTACGTTGGTCGTAAACTGAAGAAGCGTGAATATCGTCAGCTGTGGATTGCCCGTATCAACGCAGCCGTTCGCGAAGAAGGTCTTACTTACAGCCAGTTTATCAATAACCTGAACAAGAAGGGTATTGAACTGAACCGTAAGGTATTGGCTGATCTGGCGATGAACAACCCAGAAAGCTTCAAGGCCCTGGTTGCTCAAGCTAAATAAGTGCTAATCAGCAATAAAAATTTAACCCCGGACTTCCGGGGTTTTTTTATGTCCGCATATGTTGCAATGAACTAATTTTGCGCCCTAAACCAACTGATCACTACTAACCGATCTGCTAATGAACAACACCTACACCGATCTGGTGAAACAAACCTTCCACTTCCCTCAGGAAGGCTTTGATATCAATGACGATAATAACCTGATGTTTAACGGACTTGATGTCAAGAAACTGATTGAAAAGTATGGTACGCCGATGAAAGTGACCTACCTCCCTAAAATTGGGATGCAGATCAACAAGGCAAAAAAGATGTTTGATACTGCTTTTAAAAAGCATAAGTATGAGGGCAATTATTTTTATTGCTACTGTACAAAAAGTTCGCACTTCTCATTTGTAGTGGAAGAAGCGCTGAAGCACAATATTCATCTGGAAACTTCTTTTGCATATGATATTGAAATCATCAATCAATTGTACAAGAAGCGTAAGATCAACAAAGAGATTTCGATAATCTGCAACGGCTTTAAGCAGAAATCATATACCTCACGTATTGCCAAGCTCCTGAACACAGGCTTCAAGAATGTGATTCCAGTATTGGACAACAAGGAAGAGCTGCTTGCCTATAAGCGTTCTGTAAAAGTGCCATTCAAATTAGGTATTCGTGTGGCTGCAGAAGAAGAGCCGAACTTTCCATTTTACACATCTCGTTTGGGTATTCGCGCAAAAGATATCCTGGAGTTTTATGTAGATGAGATTGAAGGTTTTGAAGATCGTTTTCAATTGAAGATGTTGCACATCTTCCTGAACAAGGGTATTAAGGATGATATCTACTATTGGTCTGAGTTGAATAAGATCATCAACTTGTATTGCCAGCTGAAGAAGATTTGTCCTGAGTTGGATTCTATCAATATCGGTGGTGGTTTCCCCATCAAGCACTCTCTTGGTTTTGAATATGATTATCAATTCATGATCAATGAGATTGTTGGTAATATCAAGCAGGCTTGTAAAAAGGCTAAAGTGCCCATGCCGAATATCTATACAGAGTTTGGTTCATTCACTGTAGGAGAGAGCATGGCGCATATTTATAGTGTAGTAGCACAGAAGGTTCAGAACGACCGTGAGTGCTGGTACATGATTGACTCTTCTTTCATCACTACTTTACCAGATACCTGGGGTATTGGAGAGAAATTCCTCATGCTGCCCATCAATAAATGGGATAATGATTATCACCGAGTCGTCTTAGGTGGTATCACTTGTGATAGCCATGATTACTACGATTCAGAAGAGCACATCAACGAAGTATTCTTACCTAAAGTGAACAACACTGATAAGGAAGACCCCAATAACAAAGAGCCCCTGTATGTAGGTTTCTTCCACACCGGAGCTTATCAGGATCAGATCAGCGGTTATGGTGGTATCAAGCACTGTTTGATACCATCTCCTAAACATATCATCATTGAACATGATAAGAATGGTAAGCTGGTGGATTGGGTATATGCCAAGGAACAAACGGCTCAAAGCATGCTCAAGATTCTGGGATACCTGTAATGAATCAACTGAAATATGACAAGTGGCTGTAGTATCTGCAGCCACTTTTTTATTTTCACCAAAACAATCAAATGAAAAAGCTAAGTATAGTCGCTTTGGTATGCCTTTTTACAACAGCTGCTAAAGCCCAATCTGCAACCGATTCTGTAAAGCAGGTGGTTAACCAATTATTCACTGCGATGAAAACGGCTGATGCGCAGTTATTACAGCAGTGTTTTGCGGATAGTGCTGTATTACAAACAATCGCTACCAATAAAGAGGGAAAGACAATTGTGCGGAATGAATCAGTTGCTGCTTTTGCAGCAAGCATCAGTAAGGCGCCGGTAGGTGCTTTGGATGAGCGAATAGAGTTTGATATGGTGAAAACCGATGCTGCATTGGCGATTGTTTGGACACCCTATCAGTTTTACCTCAATGGAAATTTCAGCCATTGTGGAGTAAACTCATTTCAACTGGTCAGATTTAACGGACAATGGAAAATTCAATACCTGATTGATACACGCAGAAGAACGGGTTGTCGTTAATCAGCTGATTCCAATTCTGCGATATGCTTTTCCAGGTCGTTGATATAGCGGCCGTATAAGCGATTGAGATACCACTTGGTAAAGAAATAAATACCGGCTGCTAAAACAATTAGGTATACCCCCAAAAATACCAACACTTGTGTGGATGAGGTGAATACATTGCTCACCATTGCTTCCATCTGTGGGTTGCGATAGCTATTATCATCCATATAGCTTAGAGAACCTGCATACACAATACAGATTGGAATCAAGGCCATGGTGAATTGGAAATAACGCTTTACATATTCTCTCAGGATGGCAGTGAGTTTTTGCAGACTACTTTTCACTGGAAGTGAATTGCCTTGTAATGCAGTGATTCGCTTCAAGAGCACAATTAAGATGGGCAAGAAGATCAGGAAAAGCACGGAGAAAGTGCCGAAATAAATACGCATCACGCGCCATTCGCTAAAGAATGCTTCGTATACAAATAAGGCAAGGAATAGGATGGAGGTGATGATTTCTATCCAAACACTGCGTTTCAGTTTAGACAAAACAGATCTTGTTTTACCCTGCATCGCACGTTCCAATCCCCACGCTTCCAGCGGAGCTGCTGGTTGTTCCAGGTGTTTGTTTAAGGATGCTTTCAGTTCATCGAGTTCCATGATGATTGTTTTTAGTTGAACTGATAATGTTTTTTACTATTTTCTTTCAGCTTGGTTTTGATGCGGTTCATCTTTACGGCTACATTATTCGCCGTGATGCCCATCATCTCCCCAATCTGTTGGTAGCTGTAATCTTCCAGATATAACATCACCAAGGCTTTGTCGATCTTCGACAACTCACCAATGGCTTTATACATGGCAATTACCTGCTCTTCAATATGGCTGTCTGCTTCAGCAGCCCTTTCATGTGTTGTATCATCGTACACCATACGCGGCTTTCTTTTGTCCTTGCGGAAAAAAGTAATGGCCGTGTTCAGCGCCACGCGATATAACCATGTAGAGAACTGTGCTTCACCACGAAAACTTCCATAGGCTTTCCATGCTTGTAGCGTGATTTCCTGAAACAGGTCTTCTCTGTCGGCAGGATTATCCATGTACAAGGTGCACACCTTATGGATGATGCGCTGGTGTTTATTCAGCAGGTCAATAAATGCTTGATCAGGGTTCATTAGTAGAGAACAGGCTTAACGGTATATCCTTCTTTGCGAAGTAAAGCAATTACACCCTGATCTCCACCCAGATGTCCTGATCCTACTGCAAAAAAGCTGGGTTGTTGCGCTGCAATGGCTTTTATCCTGGGAATCCAGCGTAAATTTCTTTCTGATAGCAATGCTGTTTCAAAAGCATCATCCATACCACTACTGCGTATGAAAGCATACAGACTATCGATATTCTTTGTCTTATATACGGCCGTTAACTTGCTGAATGCCTGCTGAACACTATCAAAACTCATCACCATTTTCTGCAGTGAAATAGCTTGAGAGTCCAAAGGTTGTTTATTGATGGCAGCTAATTGTTCTTCCACTTGTTCTAATCCCTTTACTGGAATATTTTTTGTCTTAGCATACTGAATCAAAAGCATTTCAGGTTGAACCTGCTCTGCGCAAGGCAGAGATTTCAGCATCAGCATAGACATGCCCATGAATGGTTTGAAATTGTTGAGCATGCTTAATGGGATGCCGGTAATTTCCTGAAAGCGTTTATTCATTTGTTGAAAACTGGAGTCAGGAAAATAGGAGGCGATGGTTGTAGTGCTTGCCATTGATTGCATCATTTTCACTTGCAGACTGGCGTCTGTCATATCCAGTTCTTCAACCAATAGGTTTGTTTTGCTGAGTTTGGCTTTGATGCTATCGTGAAAATCAAAGTCGGTTTTACACATCGCATGGAAAGTGCCAAACAAATAGGAGGGCTGCTTGAAATCTTTACCAGAAATCTCCCACAGTAAAGAGCTTTTCTTCTGTGCGTTTGCCGGTAAAGCAATCACCAGGGCAAAAGCGGCAATAATCACAAGGGGTTTCATGCTTCAATAGTTTCTGCTCCATTTGTATGCAAGAGGTAGCAATTATTACACAAACGCCAAAAATAAACCCCGTGTAGACACACAGGGCGATAACCAAAACCAACTGCTAGTCGCGCATAGCACGACGTATGAAAAGCTTAAATAATCTCAATCGTCTTAGGCGCTACGGTTACTTCAGCCTTTTTAGGGAGCAAGAGTTTGAGTACGCCGTTATCGTATTTTGCTTGAATACCGTCTGCATTGATTTTTTCGTCCAAAGTGAAGCTGCGCTTAAAACTCTGGAAACGGAATTCTCTGCGGAGGGTCTTGTAATCTTTGTTTTCTTCTGTTTGCTTTTGCTCAAAGCTGATTGTCAATACATCCTTTTCAATCGCGATCTTGAAATCCTCTTTATTGCGACCAGGAGCAACCAATTCCAAATGATAGGCATCCTTATTTTCATGGATGTTTACCGGAATCTGGAAATGCGTGGCTTGCATATCCTTGCCCCAATGAGCAGGAAAGCCATAGAAGAATTCATCGAAAAGATTGTTCAGGTTTCTGGGTTGATTTTTCATGATTGTCATATCTAGATGTTTTTGTTTTCATTACAAATCCTTCAAATGAAATACCAGCAGCAATTTTTATCCTTTTGAAGGTCAGGATGACAAATAATACAATGAAATAGTGTCATAATGGCATTTTCGATTCCCGAAAAAAGACTTTCTGTCTGTTTTTTGTAGTTGACAAGCAAGAAGAGAAACTGTAATTTTGCTCAAAATCGATTGATATGTATCCCGCAGAAATAGTACTGCCCATGAAGGCAGAGTTAACAGAGGAAGGATTTCAAGATCTGACCAGCCCTGAATCAGTAGAAGCAACCATTAAGCAATCAGGCACTACCTTGGTGGTGATCAATTCTGTGTGCGGTTGTGCAGCTGGTACTTGCAGACCAGGTGTTGTGATGGCAGTAAGAAATGCAAAGAATTTACCTGATAGACTGGCCACCAGTTTCGCAGGTTTTGATAAGGATGCAGTAAACAAGTTGCGCGAGCATCTGTTACCATATCCTCCATCATCTCCAGCTATTGCCTTGTTTAAGGATGGTCAGCTGGTAAGTATGGTGGAACGTCATCAGATTGAAGGCAGACCTGCACAGGTGATTGCACAACACCTGATGAGTGAGTTCGACAAGCATTGTAATTAAGCTTTGTTTTTCATAGATGGGTTAGTAAGTACAAATCCCGCCTTTCTTGGCGGGATTTTTTATTCGCATCCCTTTAACGGCATGTCTTGGTTAATTGACTATCATTGCAGCTGCATTACTAAGGCCTATGTATCCCAATCTCTACTACGTATTTCAAGATTTGTTTGGTCTGGAAATTTCTGCGTTGAAGCTGATTAACAGCTTTGGTTTTTTTGTTGCACTCGCATTTATTGCCGGTGCTTGGATTCTTACCATGGAATTACGCAGAAAAGAAGCTGCAGGATTAATGACTTATACGGAAGAGAAAATATTGGTTGGTGCACCTGCCAGTATACAGGATTTGTTGGTGAATGCACTTATGGGTTTCTTGCTGGGATATAAAATCATCGGTGCTTTCACTGTGCCCGATGCATTAGATGATCCACAATCTTTTATTCTCTCATCAAAAGGAAATATGCCCATAGGTATATTGATGGCATTGTTTTTTGCCGGATTAAAATGGTGGGAAAAGAACAAGCAAAAGCTAGCCAAACCAGAAGAAAGAATCATTCGCATTTGGCCTCATGATAGAGTAGGCGATATGGTGATTTACGCAGCACTCTTTGGTTTTTTGGGTGCCAAGATTTTTCACAACTTGGAAAACTGGAATGAGTTTACTGCTGATCCAATTGGTTCTTTAATTGCATTTAGTGGCTTGACATTTTATGGTGGTTTGATTACAGCAGGCTTCTTTATTGCATGGCAAGCACATAAGCAAAAGATTGGCATCATTCATTTAGCTGATGCGATTGCTCCAGCTTTGATGCTGGCTTACGCGGTTGGTCGTGTTGGTTGCCATATTGCAGGTGATGGTGATTGGGGCATTGCCCATCCGGGAGCAAATCCTTATAGCTGGCTGCCCGACCATTTGTGGTCTTATACCTATCCACATAATGTATTGGGTGAAGGTGTACCCATTGCGGGATGTACCGGCCCTTTCTGTAACCAGCTCCCTGTACCTGTATATCCAACGCCATTGTACGAAGTGATTGCCTGTACTGTAATCTTCGGAGTATTATTTGCTGTTCGCAAGAAATTACGCTTACCCGGACAAATGGCCGGTTTATACCTCATCTTTAATGGTCTTGAGCGCTTTAGTATCGAGAAAATTCGTGTAAACACGAAATACGCCGGTTTACCCTTCCAGCCAACACAGGCTGAATTAATCTCCTTTGGCTTAATTGTTTTTGGAGCAGTACTCATGTATCTCGCCAGCCAAAATCGATTCTCTAAGAAGCCAGCTTAGAACAAATATGTGGTAATAGGTCACTGATTATCCGCTCCAAATGGGTAAACACACACTTTTATGTGATTGTGCGCCTCCTTATTTACTTGTCTTTTTGTGTCAGTTTGTTTAATCTATCGCAGAACCATGTGATGAACGGTGTAACAGAATGATCAATAGATCGTCTGACTAACTGAAAACCAATCATCCTTGCTTTGCACCGTTCATTACAAAGCCATATACATGGTATAGCATACTACCTAGTTTTGCTTTGGATTCAACAAACACTAAAACAACACTTATGAAGACAATATTGACAAAACTATTACTGCTTACAGGCTTATCGGTTCCTGTAGCTTCCTTCAGCCAAATGGTTCAAGGAAAAGTAACCACCAACCAAAGGCCGGCTGAATCTGCCTCAGTAGGATTACTGCGCGCGAAAGACTCATCCGTAGCCAAATTGGGTGTAACCGATAAAAATGGCGATTACCAGTTTGCGAAAGTAAATGCTGGGAAATACCTGCTGACAGTTCAGCTGGTAGGACATGAAAAGCAATATTCACCAGTCTTTGATCTGGCAGCGGGTGCAAACTATACAGCCCCAGTATTTGCCTTAAAACCATTAAGCAAGGACTTAGCTGGTGTAACCGTAAGTTCTCGTAAGCCAATGGTAGAGCAGAAGATTGATAGAACCATTGTGAACGTAGAAAATTCTGTTACCAGTGCGGGTAGTAACGCCTTGGAAGTTTTGGAAAAATCACCTGGTGTAAGTGTAGATAAGGATGGTAATATCAGTCTAAAAGGAAAAGCAGGCGTGATGGTATTTATTGATGGCCGACCTACTTATCTATCTGGTCAGGATTTGACCAATATGTTGCGCAATATGCAGAGCAATCAGGTTGAGTTATTGGAGATCATGACGAATCCGCCTGCAAAATATGATGCTGCTGGTAATGCGGGAGTGATCAATATCAAAACTAAAAAGACCAAGGTATTTGGTTTCAATGGTAGTGCTACCGTTGGTTATACGCAAGCTGTTTATCATCGATACAATGAAAGTGTGAACCTGAATTATCGCAAGAATAAGGTAAACCTCTTTGGCAATTTTAGTCATAACTACCGCAACAATTTCCAGAACTTGGAAATCAACCGTAAGTTTTTTGACAATACGACCAAAGATGTTTTGTCATTATTTAATCAAACTACCCGCATGCGTAATCAGGGTAACTCTTTCAACGGTAAGATTGGTATGGATTATTTCGCAAGTAAGAATACCACCTTTGGAATTGTTGTAAACGGATTCAATAACCCTGGTGAGTTCCGCAGCAATAGTGCAATCGATATCGCTAGTCCAACCGGTGTGTTACAAAGAAAAACCATCTCTGGAAACTTTAGCGAGCAGGAGTGGAATCACTTTGGTACCAACCTTAACTTCAGACAAGTATTGGATACAACCGGAAAAGAAATTACTGCTGATGTTGACTATCTACGCTATGATGCTACTAATACACAGCAATTGATTAATAGCTATTTTAATAATGTGGGCGCCCCAATTTTCAGACCTGATACATTATTGGGTAATCTGCCACAGCAAATCAAGATTTATGCTGCTAAAGTAGATTATGTGCAACCGATGAAAAAAGGTGCTAAGCTGGAAGCAGGTTTGAAAACCAGTTTCGTGCAAACAGATGCAAATGCCATCTATGATACACTCCTGAATGGTCAATTACGCAGAGATGTGGGCAGAAGCAATCACTTCGTATACGAAGAGCAGATTCATGCAGCTTACGTAAACTATTCTAAGCAATTCAGTAAGAAATGGAGCAGCCAATTAGGTCTTCGTGTAGAACAAACAGTAGCAAAAGGTGAGCAGTTAACCACTGGCGAAACATTTACACGTAATTATGCACAGCTCTTTCCAACAGTATATGTACAGTATACTGCTAATCAGAAAAATAGTTTCGTGTTGAATTATGGAAGACGTATCCGCCGACCTGATTATGAGAGCCTGAACCCATTTGTGGAGTTCTTAGACAGATACACATACGAAAAAGGTAATCCTTATCTGCGTCCGCAATTCAGTCATAATGTTGAACTCAGTCATACATTCGGAGGCTTTTTAACGACTACCTTAAATTATACCAAGACAACTGATATCATTCAGCAGGTATTAGAGCAGCATTCAGACAAAAATGAAACTTTTGTAAAGCAGGCCAATATTGCATCTCAGCGTCAGTATGGTATTTCGGTAAACGCTTTCAATCAATATACCAAGTGGTGGAGTGGCAATGTGTACGTAAATGTTTTCAATAACGAGTTCAAGGGTATTATCAATAATGATTACGTGACCATTGGTAATACAACTGCGATGGTGAATGTATCTCAGCAATTTAAATTCAATAAAACCTGGAGTGGTGAGTTAAGTGGTTTTTACAGAAGTGAGGGTATTGAAGGCGTATTCAGAATCGGTGGTTTTGGTATGGTGAATGCAGGTGTGTCTAAGCAAGTGATGAAAGGAAAGGGTAGCGTTCGTTTGAATGTGCGCGATATTTTCTGGAGCCAGCGTATCAATGGTAGCAGTCGCTTTGGTAGCATTGATGCTAGATTCCACCAATTCAACGATAGCCGTTTTGTAAACATGTCTTTCACGTATCGTTTCAGCAAGGGTAAAGTAGGTAACACCAATCGCAAACGCGGTGGTGCAGCTGATGAGCAAAGCAGAGTTAGTGTTGGGAATAATTAGTAGATCTGCTAACATAAGCTTAACACCGTTCATACAAAAACACTTTGCTTATAACAGAACAGAACAGACATTTGCATTATCAACTTAGTTTTTTCTCATGTGCATTATATAGGAAAGCGGCCCCGATGTCTATCGGGGCTTTTTCTTTTACCTTTGCCAAAATTGCTTTCTATGCCTTCATTTGATATTGCCAGCAAAGTTGATTTGCAAACCTTGGATAATTCCATCAACACCGTAAAAAAGGAGATCGCTAACCGTTTCGATTTTAGGGATTCTCCGGTGTCTATCGACCTCGATAAAAAAGCCTACGTGGTTAAGCTGGAAGTTGAGAGTGATATGAAGATGAAGCAGGTGATTGATGTGCTCATCAGCCGAGCGATGAAACAGGGTATTGACGCAACAGCGTTCAATTTCGATAAAGATGCTTACCCAAGCGGTAAAGTGGTGAAAAAGGAAGTACCTGTAAGAAATGGATTGGCCCAAGAGGATGCCAAGAAAATTGTGAAACTGATCAAAGACAGCGGGTTAAAGGTTCAAGCAGCCATTATGGATGATATTGTACGGGTTACCGGCAAGAAAATCGATGATTTACAAGAAGTTATCGCAAAATGCAATGCTGCTAACCTCGGTTTACCTTTGCAGTATACCAACATGAAGAGCTGATAAAGCCTTGATTTACTGCATTTTTTTGGCTGTCAAGTAGCAAATACCTACTTTTGCCATCCAAAATTTTATATAACAGTACGGCAAAACCCGTGCGACCTTAAAAAATTCATTATGAAGCAAGGTATCCATCCAGAGAGTTATCGTTTTGTTGTCTTCAAAGACATGAGTAACGGTCAAGCATTCCTGAGCCGTTCTACAGCTAATACAAAGGAAACCATCCAGTGGGAAGATGGCAATGAGTATCCATTGGTTAAATTGGAAATTTCTAGCACTTCACACCCTTTCTATACTGGTAAGAACATGCTGGTAGATACGGCAGGTCGTATCGATAAGTTCAAGAAGCGTTACGAGAAGAAGAAGTAATTCCTTCAAGAGATATACAGTCCCTCCGCGTAAATGCGGGGGGATTTTTGTTTATTTGAGCATAAATCAATGATATGAAACTGGATATTCTTGCCTTTGGTGTTCACCCTGATGATGTGGAACTCGGTTGTGCAGGAACATTACTGGCAGCAAAGGCCGAAGGCAAAAAAGTGGGTGTGATTGATTTAACAGGAGGAGAGCTAGGTACAAGAGGTACTAAAGAAACCCGTTCGATTGAAGCCGCAAATGCAGCCAAGGTGATGGGTTTGGATATTAGAGAGAATCTGGGTATGGCAGATGGTTTTTTCCAAAATGATGAAGCCCATCAGCGTTTAGTGATCACAGCTATTAGAAAGTATCAGCCAGAAATTGTTTTGTGTAATGCACCGGAAGACAGACACCCAGATCATGGCAGAAGTGCCAAGTTGGTAAGTGATGCAGCATTTCTTTCCGGGCTTAGAAAAATCATAACAAAGGATGCGCAAGGACAAGATCAAGAAGCTTGGCGCCCTAAATATGTGTTTCATTACATACAAGATCGGTTTATACAACCTTCTTTTGTGGTAGATATTTCTGCATATTATGAGCAGAAGCTAGAAGCCATTCTTGCTTATACCACACAGTTCAATGCAGTGGATGACCAGGGCGAGCCTCAAACCTATATTTCCTCTCCACAATTCTTGGATTCTGTGCGTGCACGTGCATTAATGCTCGGTAAACGCATAGGTGTGCAGTACGCAGAAGGGTTTATCTCTGAGAAAGTATTAGGCATCGGCAGTTTTGATGCCTTTATACAAAACGTAACTTAATTAGCCAGTTACAGTTAGCGTATTACCCGTGATAGCGATATTGTATTGCTTAAGATTTCTGGTTGCAGGCCCAAGCAATACAGCACCAGTTGCACTAAAATTAGCACCATGGTTGGGGCAGATGAATCTGTTACTACCATTATTCCAATTAATGGCTGTACCCTCATGTGTACAAGCCACTTGAACTGCTGTAAAAGACGTTGTAGTATTACCTGAGGCAGTGCGGACAACAATTACGCCACTTTGTACCAAAGAAGCGCCAACAGTTGTGAGTTGCGTACCTAAATCAACATTGAAGTTTACATTAGCAGGCGCACTACTGCCACTGCTGCTTTTACTACAAGCACCCAAACATGCAGCACAAACTGCTACAACGGGAGCGGAACTTTTTGCTAAGAAGTCTCTTCTATTCATATGGCTTTTTTAGATTAACGGAAATACACTTAAAAGGGTTTAGAAATGATACCGAAAATTTCCGTTCCGCTTCTTGGTTGAATGGAATTTATACAGGGAGTGAACTGTACTTGCTGAAAATACCGACTAAAAAGCGCTTGATATTCACTGGCATGCCCGCCAAATGGAGGGCCACCCTCAAAATCTCGATCAAACCATAGGCCAACTAATTTGCCTTCCGGATGCAGTATGCTTGCCATCTTTTTGGCATAAGCTTCGCGTAGTTCAGGCGATAAAGCACAAAAGAATGTTTGTTCGATTACTCTGTCAAATTGTTCATCCAACGCAAAAAAATCACTACAAATAATTCGAAGTCCTTTGTCTAACCAATGTGCATGTTTTAATTGTAAACGCTCTGTTACAACTGTTGAAATATCAATAATTGTCACATTGGTAAAACCATGTTCCATCAGATAAATAGCTTCATAGCTATTGCCGCCACCAGGAATGAGTATCGACAAATCTTTATTTGTAAGCTGATCAAAATAAGCTTTCAATGGATCAGCCACATGACCAATGTCCCAGCCGGTATAGCCATGCTGGTATCTTTCATCCCAGTATGCTTGATCCAGCTTAATTGCCATGTGTATTACGTTTTCTTGGGATGATGTGCAGATTTGTTTGACGGCCACCGATATAACGAAATCCTTTCTCATCAAAATAACCATCCTGTTCCAGCATAATGCGAATCTTCTTTTTCCATTCAGGAATCATGTATTCAGAATTCAGTTCTATCGAATAAGCAGTTCTGTAGTGCATGGGAAAATCGCCACTGCCCGGAACACCTTTTTGCATGTCCCACATACCGATGGTTGGGCCAGAAGCATGACCATGGAATCCAATAGGGTGGGTATAAATACTGGCAGTGATATTTTCTTTAGCGCATTGTTGTAAAGCATCTTTTAAAATCTGATTGCCTGTTTTACCAGCAGCAAACTGACTAGTTAAAATATCCTGCACGCGATTGGATTGTGCAAATGCTTTTTTGATGGATTCAGGTACATCTCTTTCACCAGGTAATAATACATAAGCATGTTCTTGAACATCTGTATTCAGTCGTAAATAAGTGATACCTATATCTACATGCAACAAATCACCAGGACGAATCACATCATCTTTGGGACGATTGCTAAAAGCGCGCAGATGTTCAAAATTCTCCGGATCATTACGTTGTACAGCAACAGAAGGATGGAACCAAGTATCCAAGCCCAGATTGCGAATACGCTGTCTGAACCACCATACCAAATCATCAGTTGTAGTGATACCAGGCATAATTACTTTTTCAGAGAAACCTTCTTCAATGATTTGGTGGGTGAATTGAATCAGTTGTGGATACAACATCATTTCACGATCAGTTCTGGTTTCTAACCAACGTACAGCTAATTTTTCTGCTGAAACAATTTTAGCCTGCTGTTCTTTAGAAAGCTTTTCCATCAACTCTTTCTGCTCAGTGTAGGTAAGTCCATCTGCATGTCCATAATCAGTAGAGTAGTTGAGCGCAATTTTTTGTGGGTTTCTTTGCTGAATGATTTGTGTTAGCGCATCCCATTGATTCGGATATTTCTCAACATCCCATGCTGCTTTGATGTGCTCGCCAACATTGTATCTGGCGATGGCCAGTTTTTCAAAATTGCCTGTGCCGGCGTTGTTATAAAATACTAGGATGGTTCTTCTTCTGGCAGAAAGCCATGTTGAAGGCAAAAATGTTTTAATTACGGGATCTTCATTGTATTCTCTGGAAATGATGACCCACATATCAATCTTTTCTTCTTGCATTAGTTTGGGTAAAAGCTGATTGATACGTTCACCTAACAATTCGTCTACTACACGACTTTGTTCTCTAGCAGTCAATACTTGTTGTGCTTCTGCAGTGATTGTGGCCAGCAGCACCAGCGCGATCAATAATTTTCTCATGGAATAAGATTGTCTTTAAAGATAGGGTGAAATAAAAAATGTGCCGGAATCTTTCCGGCACATCTCACACTGTCCTAAACAACCTGTCAGTTATGAAAGCATGTTAACAGGTACAGCTGTACGCTGTGAACATAAATATCAAAAGCTGAAATAAGGTAGAGAATGATGTTTGTCATTGTTGCTGCCACTGCAGAGTGATATATTCCTGATGCGGGATCATAAAAGTGATCAGTGCATCTAGTTCAATACCTGCTCTGTTACACGCATCAGCCACGTCTTCGCGGGAGACACCTGCTGCAAATGTTTTATCCTTCAGTCTTTTCTTTACCCCTTTTACATCCATACCTGCATATCCCCCTGGACGCATGAGTGAATAAGCATGTAAAAAGCCAGATAATTCATCGAAGGCATAGAGCATTTTGTCTAAATCTGTAACTGGCTCAACACCAAAATGGGTTGGGCCATGACTGGCAATCGCATGTATCACTTCAGGATCTATCTGACGGTTTTCCAGTTCTTCGATGATTTTGCTGCAGTGGAGATCGGGCCACTGATCCCAATCGGCATCATGTAGTAAACCTGCTATTTCCCATTTCCACTGAAGGGTTTCATCTGCATTCAACTTTTCCTTTGCCCATGCACGTAGTAAATAACCTACCTGACGCATGTGCAATTGCAATCTTTGGTTAGGCACCCAACTAATCAATAATGTTTCAGCCTCTTCACGAGAAAGCAGCTTACCAATGTTTATTGGATTACCAAAGGTTTGTCTGTTCAATAGCATTGACATAAAGCATTGGTTATGTTATAGATAAGTATTGTATAAGCAATATCCACCTTTTCCCTAAAAAATCAGCAGGATATTCGCAACCTAACACTTGTTAGCTTATTTTTGCGCACTGAAAATAAAGCATATGCATTTCCAATTGACTGAAGAACAACTGATGATCCAAAAAGCTGCGCGTGATTTTGCACAGCAAGAATGTTTGCCTGGCGTTATTGAGCGCGATGAGAAACAAATCTTCCCAAAAGAACAGGTAATGAAACTGGCTGACTTGGGTTTTATGGGTATGATGGTGGATCCCAAATATGGTGGTAGCGGTTTGGATACCATGAGTTATGTGCTGGCCATGGAAGAAATCTCTAAAGTAGATGCTAGTACTAGCGTTTGTATGAGTGTTAACAACAGCCTTGTAAGCTGGGGTCTGGAAGCATATGGTTCTGAAGAACAAAAACAACAATATTTAACGCCGATTGCGCAGGGCAAGAAAGATGGCGAATTGTATATCGGGGCTTTTTTATTAAGCGAACCAGAAGCGGGTAGCGATGCTACTTCTCAACGTACGACTGCCGAAGACAAGGGTGATTATTATTTATTGAATGGTACCAAGAACTGGATTACCAATGGTTCTTCTGCTTCTGTATATCTAGTAATGGCGCAGACTGATCCTGCGAAGGGTAGTAAGGGTATCAACTGTTTGATTGTGGAGAAGAACTGGCCTGGCGTTACCGTTGCGGCCAAAGAAAATAAAATGGGTATCCGAGGTAGCGATACACATACCATCATGTTTACAGATGTGAAAGTGCCCAAAGCAAACCGTATTGGTGAAGATGGTTTTGGTTTCAAGTTTGCGATGAAGACACTAGCAGGTGGCCGTATTGGTATTGCTGCACAGGCATTAGGTATCGCGAGTGGTGCTTATGAACTAGCATTGGCTTACAGCAAGCAGCGTAAGGCTTTTGGTAAAGAAATCATGCATCACCAAGCGATTGCTTTTAAACTGGCAGATATGGCTACACGCATTGAATGTGCACGTCTGCTTTGCCTGAAAGCTGCATGGGAAAAGGACAATGGTATCGATTATACTTTAAGCTCTTCTATGGCCAAAGTATTTGCTTCAGAAACAGCGATGTGGGTTGCTACGGAAGCCGTACAGATTCACGGTGGCTATGGCTTCGTGAAGGAGTACCATGTTGAGCGCCTGATGCGTGATGCTAAGATTACCCAGATTTACGAGGGTACTTCTGAAGTGCAGCGTATCGTTATTTCAAGAAGTATTTTACAATAAGTTTATCCATAACTGCAAATGAGCCTAATGCCCCTGTTGAGGGGCATTTTGGTTTTCTGTAACTCTATCCGACATTTGCACAACATATAGTAAGCATGGCAGCAGATATAGTAGCATATCAATCGATTCAAACATATACAGTAGCAAAGCATGTTTTATTGGTGGCTGTGAGTAAAACCAAGCCTAATAGTGATATTGAAGCTTTGTACGCAGCAGGGCATCGTGATTTTGGGGAGAATTATGTGCAGGAGCTGGTAGATAAGCAGGCCAGCTTACCTGAAGATATTCGCTGGCATTTCATTGGGCACTTACAAAGCAATAAAGTCAAATACATCGCAGCATTTGTTCACCTGATACATGGTATTGATAGTCTCAAGTTGTTGCAGGAGGTAAATAAACAGGCAATTAAAGCCAATAGGGTGATTGATTGTTTACTACAAATGCATATCGCTCAAGAAGAAACCAAATTTGGTTTGGATGAGGGAGAACTCAACAGCATTTTAGATCAGTTACATGCATTTCCACATGTGCGTGTTCGCGGTCTAATGGGGATGGCATCATTCACTGAAAATCAAGAACAGGTAAAAATGGAGTTTGCACAGTTGAAACAACATTTCGATAGTGCAAAAGATAGATTGGCATCACCTGAGTTTGATACTTTGAGTATGGGTATGAGTGGCGATTACCAGTTAGCAATAGAACAGGGTAGTACCCTTGTACGTATTGGCAGTCTTTTATTTGGTGCGCGACAGTATCAATAGGCTTTTGCTTGTTCTGCTAACAGAAATCCTTGTTTCCTTACCTGATCTTTTACCGTTTTATCCCACAAGAGCGGATTGGTATGATTGAAGTGAATGAAACATACTTTTGACGCTATTGCCGCAGGTATCATTTGCATCGTTTCTGTAACAAATGGATGCGGCACTTCTTGAATATTTCGATAGGAGAGCTCATCTGCTGAATAAAATGTTGCATCAAGAAAAGATAGATCATGCTGTTTGACTAAATCCTGTATGGGTTTGGTCATCTTATCCCATTTATCTGTGTCAGGAATAAATAGGTAGCGCTTGTCTTTCTTGATCATAGAGAAGCCGGCTGTTTCAGAAAACTCATCTCTGTGCGGTACTGTCATTGCTCGAAACTGCCATTGATCAGATAACTTAATCAGCTGATTCGTATCTATGGATACCAGTGTGATATTATTCAACTGCACTAATTGCGACCAAGGCCCATTGTTCTCCAGAAATTTTGCCATTTTGGGTAGTACATACACTTCTACGCCTTTTGAACTCAACGCTTCTCTGCCTAATTGCATGAGTCCGGTATAATGCCCCATGTGCGCATGGGTGAGTAAAATACCCTTGGGCAGAAAAGGGTATTTACCTTTCGTTTGTTCCTGAAATAAATGTAACTGTGCTTTGATATCTGGTGTTGCTTCAACCAGCCACCATTGCTTTTCGATTGGATCAACAAGGGCTAAAGACACCACATAGCGCTGTTGCGTAGTTTGCTTCCATGCTGCGGTACAGCAAGTTCTATTACAGCCAATATGTGGATAGCCGCCATCTTGTGCAGTGCCTAATACCATGATAAAAGGACTGTGCTGTGCAAACAATTTTTCTTGCACAAAAAGCGTACAACACAAGATCAGTAAGCGGATACAAAAATCCCGCTCCAAAGAGCGGGATAAACCTTGTTTATTTCTTTTTTGCATAATCAAATACCAATTGGCAAAATGCTTTTACACCAACATCCAGCATACTATCATCAATATAGAAATCTGGAGTATGGTGTGGTGCTGCTTTCTTCTCATCTACACCCTTAGGCATACCACCTAAGAAGAAAAAGATAGAAGGCACTTTTGCCGCAAAGAAGGAGAAATCTTCTGCGCCAGTTGTCCACTCTGTTTCAAATACATGTCCCTTGCCTGCAGCTGCCTCCAAAGAAGGAATCATTCTGCTCATCAATTGAGGATCGTTAAATGTGACCAGTGTCTTGGTATCAATACTTACTTCAGCACTAGCACCGGAAGCTTCTGCGATCTTGGTAGCCACTTGACGAATTTTTTCATGTACATCTTTCTGCATGGCATTGTCTAGTGTACGAATGGTGCCTGCCATCGTCAATTCTTCGGGAATGATGTTTTCACGAATGCCGCTGTTGATGCGACCAACAGAAATTACCACAGGTGCTTTAGTCAGATTACTCATACGGCTGACAATTGTTTGCAAGCCTTCAATTATTTGTGCACTTACAACAATTGGATCAATACCACCCCAAGGTTGAGAGCCATGTGTTTGCTTACCCTTTACTTTAATTTGAAACCAATCGCTGCTGGCCATAGTGGCACCGGGCTTGTATTTGATTTTACCAATTTCAGTTTGTGCATTAATGTGCAAGCCAAACATTGCTTCCACTTTAGGATTGTCTAAGACACCTTCTTTAATCATCAATGGCGCGCCGCCTTCTTCGCCGGCAGGAGGGCCTTCTTCAGCTGGTTGAAATACAAAGACAACCGTGCCAGGCAACTCTTTCTGCAGTTTACTCAATACTTCAGCAGTACCCAGCAAAATTGATACGTGAGAATCATGCCCGCAAGCATGCATTACGCCGGTTTTCTGTCCGTTAAACTCAGTAACTACTTTAGACGCGAAGGGAATATTTACGCGCTCAGTTACTGGCAGTGCATCAATATCTGCACGCAAAGCCACAACAGGCCCCGGCTTGCCGCCTTTCAAAACACCTACCACACCTGTTTTAGCCACGCCTGCTTTTACTTCAATGTTGCCAAAGCTGCGCAGTTTGTCAGCAATAAACTGACCTGTCTTTACTTCTCTGTTAGATAACTCAGGGTTTTCATGAATATACCTGCGCCATTCTACTACACGCGGTGTTACAGATTTAACCAGTGTTTCATAATTAGCAGGCATTTGCGCTTGTGCTGCTGCACTTACGCAAAGACTAGCTGCAATTGCCATCCATTTTCTCATGTGTATGGGTTTTGTTGGGTTTATTGCTTAATAAAAGTATAGGCATCATATTCTACAAAATCATTTGCGCGAATATCAACACTCATGACTTTCTGTTCTTTAATCACAAACTTAATCGTGAAAATACCATATTCAATATTGTTATAGCGTAAGAGCCATTCATCTTTATCCAGATAATCCAATGTAGCAGTTAAATCAGGATGTGTTTTAAAGCGAATGAATAGTTGATTGTTCTGTTTGCTGATATCAATCTGTCCATACAACTCATGTTGGTAAGTACCAGTATATGCTTCCAAAGGCAGGGCGGGAGTGCCCTTTCCTAATCTGGCTTTCCAACCATTGATTTCATTGACCTGATCGGCCATTGCACGATTAAATCCAGATAGTTGTTGCGCACTTCTATTTACGTACGGAACACCTAAATACGCATCTAAAATTTGATAGCGCAAGAGTTCAAAGAAATTCTGATTGTCGTTATTGGTTAAGATAGCGATACCCAATTTCTCTTCCGGCACAAAGCAAACATTACTTACCATACCAGCGGCACCACCGGTATGCCAGAAGATTTGACGGCCATTGTAGTCAGCCACATTCAAGCCCAAACCATAACCACGGAAATGCATTGGAAATACGGAAGATTTCCTACTGGATGTGATGATACCGACATCTCTTGTTTTTTGAATACTGGCCCAAGGCAGGATTCTTTTACCATTGATACGACCGCTATCCAATTGTACCTGTAACCATTTAGCTAGATCGCTGACAGAACTAACGATACTAGCCGCTGGCCCTAGATTGTCCCAACGATCATAAGGAACTGGTTGCAATGTATTGGTGAATGAAGTAGTATATGGTGTAGCAATATTTTTTTGTCTTTGCTCAATGCCATTCGAACTGATAAATGTATTGGTCATACCGGCTGGCATTGTAATACTGTCACGCACAAAATCAAACCATGATTGGCCAGTTACTGATTGCACCACAGAGCCTGCGGTGAGATAACAACTATTACAATATCCATAATCCTGCCTGAACACTTGTGATGGTTTGAGATAGCGCATGCGTTGCATGATTTCTCCGCTACTCAGGTTGGTATTCCAGAAAGTAAAATCACCTTGAAATGTTTTGGTGCCAATTCTGTGTAGCAACATATCGCGAATACTCACCAGCTTGGTGGCTGTTGCATCATACAATTGATAATCGGGAAAATATTTTGTGATAGGATCGTTGAGTGATAAACGTTTAAGGGTTTCCAGGTGCGCCAATGCAGTACCTGTGAATAGTTTACTATTGCTGGCAATAAAGAACAAGGTTTGTGGATCAACCGCATCTTGCTTATTGATGTCTTTCACACCATAGCCCTTCAACACAACAGTCTTGCCATCTTTTACAATTACAATGGCTAAGCCGGGTACCTGCCAGTCGGACAAACCCTTTTGAATATACTTATCCAGACTGTCTTTGATGAAGGTAGGTTGTGCCATCGTTAGATGGCTAATTAGTAGTGATAGTGCTACAATAATGTGACGCATAGCAAAAATTGAATGCTCAATTTAACTATTTCACGAGGGATAAAAAAGAAAGGGATACAGAACTGTACCCCTTAACTCCATCATATGGGTTAATTTCTTATCTGTATTCGCCAAATTCCTTGCGGAGTGTATCTGAAATCTCTCCAAGGGTGCAGAAATTTTCAACAGCTTCTATCACAACAGGCATCAGGTTAGTGCCGTCCTTAGCCGCTTTGCTGATGGCATCCAGACAGCTTTGTGCTTTTGACGCATCACGCCTGGCGCGTAGGGCTTCCAGCTTATCGGCTTGCACTTTGCGGATGCTGTCATCAATCTTGAGGAGAGGGGTGTCGTTATGTTCTTCAACCTGAAACTTATTAACGCCCACAATAACCTTTTCCTTATTCTCAATCTGTCTTTGATAGTCATAGGCACTTCTGGCTATTTCATCCTGTATAAAACCTTGCTCAATAGCCGTTACACTGCCGCCCATGGCATCAATCTTGGCAATCAATTCCCATGCTTTAGCTTCTACTTCGTCAGTCAGACTCTCTACAAAATAACTACCTGCCAAAGGATCTACTGTATCCACCACACCACTTTCATAAGCAACAATTTGTTGTGTACGCAATGCAATGCGTGCCGCAGCTTCTGTAGGCAGACTCAAAGCTTCATCATAACCATTGGTATGCAGGCTTTGTGTACCACCCATAACAGCCGCCATGGTTTGAATGGTTACGCGAGCAATATTATTCAATGGCTGTTGCGCCGTTAGGGTAGAGCCACCTGTTTGGGTATGGAAACGAAGCATCATAGCTTTAGGATCGGTAGCACCTAAGTCTTTCATCATCTTTGCCCACATTCTCCTAGCAGCGCGAAACTTGGCAACTTCTTCGAAGAAATTGTTATGCCCGTTAAAGAAGAAAGAGAGACGCTTGCCAAATACGTTGATATCAAGTCCTTTAGCAATAGCCGCCTGAACATAGGCTTTACCATTGCTAAGTGTAAAAGCAATCTCCTGAACAGCTGTACTACCTGCTTCACGGATATGATAACCGGAAATAGAAATGGTATTCCACTTAGGTAATTCCTTGCTACACCATTCAAAAATATCTGTGATGATGCGCATAGATGGTTTAGGAGGATAGATATAAGTACCTCTTGCTGCATATTCCTTCAGAATATCATTCTGTATGGTACCTGCAATTTTCTTTAAATCCGCGCCTTGCTTTTTAGCCAGCGCTACATACAATGCGAGAAGAATAAATCCTGTTGCATTAATGGTCATAGAAGTAGAGACTTCTTCCAGCTTAATGCCTTGGAATAGGATTTCCATGTCTTCAATGCTATCAATAGCAACACCAACTTTACCCACTTCGCCTTCTGCTAAAGCATGATCACTATCATAACCAATTTGTGTAGGCAGATCAAACGCAACACTTAAACCCATTACACCCTGACTCAACAAATAGTGATAGCGCTTATTGCTTTCTTCTGCGGTAGAGAAACCGGCATACTGGCGCATTGTCCAGAGTTTACCTCGGTACATATCTGGCTGAATACCTCTGGTATACGGAAATTCACCAGGCTGTGCCATGTCTTGTGTAGCTTGATCAGCAGCTGTGTACACCTGCTTTACTTCAATGCCACTATCGGTGTAGATCTTTTTATCGTTCATATGGGACAATCTATAGTATAAAGTTACGAATGATGTTAAGCTGCTACTATGATATTCCTCAAGCTTAGAGGATTTTTCTGGCTTCTATGCTGAGTACTTCACTCACCATTTCATGTAAATTCCCTTTGGGATCATTGACAAGATAATTTAAAATGAGTCGGCTCAAATCACTAGAACTTGCTTCTGGAGAAAGGGTAGCAGCCAACTGATTAATGGTGAGTAGATTTTGTTCTTTTAATTGCTTCATGGCTGTCCATGCATCTGCACTCACATAGATCTGTTGCGTAATGTTATAATCGAACTCCTCTTTAATTGCTTGAATCAACATAAATTGAAAATCTCTGGCAGGTATATCAGCCTGATTTAATCTGCCAATCAGCTTAGGTAAAGCAATACGGTCTGCCAACAAGACCAAACGCTCATATGCTTGTAATTGTAATTGTTGCGAGCCCTCTACCTTCTTATTATTGGCGATGGTTTCCTGTGCCTTAGCCTTTCTTTGCAAATAAATGAGCCATCCTGCGAAACCTGCTACGATTGATGCGCTAACCAGCGTCAGCACGATTGTAATATCCATGTAAGGTATTTTCACAAAAATAAGGCCTTCGTACACCATTTTCCGTGAAACGAAAGCCAAATCGGTACAAGCAAAAAAGAATACCAATAATTTTGTAGAAATTCAGTGTATGGAAACAATGACTGCTACTCCGGTTCAATTTACAGCAGGCGCTGTAATAGAGATTAAGCGCTTAATGGCAGAAGATGGATTTGACACTACACAGAAACTACGTGTAGGTGTAAAGGGTGGTGGCTGCAGTGGTCTTAGCTATGTATTGGGTTTTGATCACCAGACTGAGGAAGATGAAACCTTTGAATATGAGGGCGTACCCTGCATTATGAATAAAAGCCATCAATTGTATTTGTTTGGTATGGAGATCGACTGGCAAGGAGGGCTGAATAGCCGTGGATTCACATTCACTAATCCGAATGCAAGTAAGACCTGCGGTTGCGGAACTTCGTTCAGTGTATAATTTTATCTATACCCTATAAAAAAAATCCCTGCATAACTGCGGGGATTTTTTATTGCATGAAAAAGCCCCTTTTCAGGGGCTTTAGTTTTATTTCTTTTCAGCTGACTTACCAAGTGGTCTGTCTTTAGCAAACTCAACAAGGATAGGTGCAGCAACGAAGATCGATGAGTAAGTACCTGTAATCAAACCAATCAACATCGCAAACGAGAAACCTCTTGTTACTTCTCCACCAAAGATGAAGAGGATGAGGATGGTCAGGAATACGGTCAGCGAAGTCATGATCGTACGGCTCAATGTTTCGTTGATCGCACGGTTGATCACTGTCTCCTTGCTTTGGCCAGGATACAGCTTACTGTCTTCACGAATACGGTCATAAACAATTACGGTATCGTTCATCGAGAAACCAATTACTGTCAAAATCGCAGCGATAAAGTGCTGGTCAATTTCCAGAGGGAATGGTACTACGTTTCTCAAGAAAGAGAATACAGCTAAGGTTACAAATACGTCGTGCAGCAAGGCTACAATCGTACCCAAAGAGTATCTCCAGTCGCGGAAACGGATGAAGATGTACAAACAGATAATCAACAGAGAGAAGATTGTTGCTGTTTGTGCACCAGCTTTCAGATCATCAGAGATGGTTGGCAATACAGTTTGAGAGTATTGCTTATACTTAGTATCGAAATCTCTATAAGTAAGACCTGCAGGCAAATGGCTCTTCAAACCTTCAAACAGTTTTTCTTCTACCAGAGAATCTACGTTATTACCGCTTTCTTTGATTTTGTAAGCAGTCGTAATGTTCAATTGACTAGCATTGTCAACAGTCTTTACTATTGGTGCTTCTTCAAACACTTTCTTCAAATCATCACGAACGATATCAGCATTCACAGGCTTATCGAACTTCACTGTATAGCTACGTCCGCCTGAGAATTCAACACCTTCATCGAAACCATTGAAGAAAGAAGCGATACCCAGTATCAGTACAACTACTGAAATACCGTAGGCAATTTTTCTATACTCAATGAATTTGAATGCCGCATGTTTGAAAATACGCTTAGAGATACCTGTGAAATATTCGAAGTGTCTGTTCTTATTGGTATACCAATCAGTAATCAAACGAGATACCATGATACCGCAGAACAGTGATAAGAGAATACCGAGAATCTGCGTAGTGGCAAAACCCAATACAGGACCTAAGCCGAAGTAGAACAGGGTTAAGGCTGTTAAGAGGGTAGTAACGTGCGCATCCAATACTGGCGCCAAAGAACGCTTGTAACCATCAGCAACAGCCAAAGGATAGCTCTTACCCTTGGTTAATTCTTCTTTGATACGTTCGAAGATGATTACGTTGGTATCTACCGCCATACCGATTGTCAGTACCAAACCGGCAATACCTGGCGCTGTTAAAGTGAAACCTAATGCACTCAATACGCCAATAGTGAACAGCAAGTTCAGAATCAAGGCGATGTTTGCAACCCAACCACCGGTATTGTAATACACCAGCATCAGCGCGAAGATGACAATGAAAGAGATCAGGAATGACATAGAGCCACCCTTTACTGCTTCAGCACCGAGGGTAGGACCAACCACCTGTTCTTGTACAATCTTTGCAGGTGCAGGCAGTTTACCGCTCTTCAGGATTTCAGAAAGATCTTGTGCTTCCTTAATAGAGTAGTTACCACTGATCTGTGAGTTACCAGTTGTGATGGCATCGTTTACGTTAGGCGCAGAATACACGATATTATCCAACACAATTGCGATAGGCTTGCCAATATTGCGGCCAGTCATCTTAGCCCAGATATTCGCACCTACTTTATCCATATTCATCTTAATGGCAACACGACCACGCTCGTCATAATCCTGAGCAGCTTCAGTGATATGATCACCTTCTAATTCTGCCTGGCCATTATCCAATGTCTTGATACCATATAAGGTAAGGATGTTCTTTGCTTTAGGATCATCGTCTTCCACCTTGCCGTACATAAATACGAGGTTATTGGGGAATTTATTCTTAACGATATCCATGCGCAGGTAGTTGTTCAACAAACCTGTATCAGTTGTTTGTACATAACCCAAAGCTGCAGGGAAGTATACTTTACCCTTATCTTGGTAAGGCTGCGTAAACTGTACTAAACGAGCAATAGGATTCTGATTGGCTTTGAACTTAGTTGAATCAACGGCAGCTTTACCGTTTTTAGCAACGCTTGACAAAGTAGCAGTCTTGCTTGTGTCTGCTTTCTTAGCAGTAGTATCTGCTTTAGCAACAGTGGTTGTATCAATCGAAGCAGTACCATTCAGGTAATCTTGTACTGCTTTATCAGCAGCAACCAAGCCGTTTTGGATATCTCTGTTTTCAAAAGTGTAAACTTCAAAGAACTGCAGGTTTGCAGTAGACTGTAAGTATTTACGAACACGCTCACGATCACTGATACCAGCCAGTTCAATATTGATGATACCTTTTGCAGGATCAGGGTTGATGGTTGGAGAAGCAACACCGAAGCGGTCAATACGTGTACGCAGAATGCGATAAGTATTGTTGAAAGCAGCAGTAGCTTGCTCGCGGAGGTAATTTGTTACCTGAGCATCTGATGCATCAAACTTCACCTTACCATTACTGCGTGCAGCAAACAATGGTGCTAGTGGTGAACTTGGATTTGCTTTCTTGTATGATTGGCTGAAAAGCGTAATCATATCAGCGCCACCGTTGGCCTTCTGCTTTACTGCTTCTTCTAAAGCTTTGTTGAATGCAGGATCTTTAGAGTAATTCGCAAGAGAGCGAATCAATCCATCCATACCTACTTCCATGGTAACACTCATACCACCCTGCAAATCCAGACCCAACAACAATTCTTTTTCTTTTGCATTGCGGTAAGTTGTCAAACCAAACGGACCGATCTTGGTATCTTTTGTGCTATCCTGTAAACGCTTCAGACGATCGTTACGCATAGCGCTTAAGCTATCCGCATACAATGCCTGCAGGTCTTTATCACCGGGATATTTTTGTTCAGCAGAAGGAAGATTCTTCATCCATTTGTCGGCCTTGGCGGCTAGCTCCTTCTCGTGGCTTTTTACGATCCAAGTAAAGGAAAGCTGGTACACGCAGATCAGGATCAAGGCAATCGCAAAAAAGCGCACTAAACCTTTCAGTTGCATACTAGTATTGGTTTACAATTTTTTAGTGAGGGGCAAAGATAGGGGAATGGGAATGAAATTTTGACAGGAAAAAACAAGCCGGGAAACAGGGTTCCCGGCTTGCCAATATGGTGATTTTCTGCTTATTGTACATCCCAGAGTGTCATCTCGAAATAGAGGGGTGAGTTGGCAGGAATCAGGTCTGTACCGTCTGATTTTCTTACAGGGTTACAGCCATAACCCAAGGAAGATGGAATCAGCATTTTGATGGTGCCGCCTTTGCGGATTTGCTGCAGACCAATCTGCCAGCCTTGAATCAGGTCTCTCAGGATAAAGCTGGTTGAGCCTGGGTTTGATGCACTGTCAAAACCATTACCATTCAACAAAGTACCCTTGTAGGTAACGAAAATGCGGGAATTTAGGTTGGGTTGGAGGCCCGAACCAGCGTTGGTTATTTGATAAATCATACCAGAACTATGTTCTGTATAAGTAATACCCTTGCTATTGGCGAATGTAACCATGGCTGATTTTTCGCTTGCAGCCGATACGCCTGTGCAACCAGTACTTTCTTGCTTGCTGCAGGAATAGAAAATAAAACTAGCTAAGGTGAATAATCCTACTAATGCGAGAAATCCTTTTTTCATACTGTTTGATCTGATTGTTGTGATAATTTTTTCTTCTTGATGCTGATCTCTTGATAATGTTGCTCATTCATTTCCCAACGATACCTGCTGTAAAAGAAGGAGAGAAAGCCTGCGATAAGTGTAATTCCGATTAGCAATACCCAGGCATTCATCTTACCATGGGCCACCATATCTGCGCGTTGATACCAACCCATTTCCAGCATCAGTACTACGCCCAAGCCGATTGCTAAGCCCAATGAAAAGCCTTTGATCAGCGTTAATGGATGATTCATGCCAGCCGATCTTCGCTGCTCCCAAAACACCAAAAAATCCTCTTCCGCTTTGTCCAGCATGGCGCAAAGGTAATGGTCGGGAAACTGACGGGGCGAATGCATTGCATAAAAATTCTTAGGAGAAACTTAAAAAAAGCCTTGAACAAGAGCGAAAGCGGTTATTTTCGTTGATAGCTAATTAAACCTGACTACCGGCATGAACGTGATCAAAAAGCACGGCTTACTTATCTTCTGGCTGTTGTTATACGCAGATTGTGCGCTTCTGTATTTTAATAAGACCGCATATCACCCCATGGTGAAATCAGCATTGTTACCCGTGCTGATCATTTATTTGTTTACCAATTCTAACAAAACACGCAATAAGAACTCTAGAAAGATCACCATCCTGGCTTTACTTTTTTCATGGATTGGCGATGTTTTCCTAACGAAAACAGGCGACACTTTCTTCATGCTTGGTATGATTAGTTTTCTAACCATGCATATTTTGTACATCACCTATTTTGTGCGTTTGAGACCCATCCGCTTGAGCAAATTCTCTGAAGGTTTTGCTGCATTGGTGGTGGGTGGGGCCGCATCTTATCAGGTGCTAACTTTTCTGAAACCATATTTAGGTAGCTTCTTTTATCCATTTGCTTTGTATGCACTGGTGATTACCCTTATGGGTGTTTGTGCTGCAAATATTGCCGGCAGCAAAACATTGCGCTCATTGGCTGTCAGCTATTTCATTCCGGCAGCAGCCTTGTTTATTTTATCTGATGCAGTATTGGCCTTGGATAAATTTTACTTTAAGGAACCCTTTTTGCAGATTGTCATTATGATGACTTATGGCTATGCGCAGTATCTTTTTACTTGTGGATTTGCCAAGCATTTTAAAGCATAAGTTCTCCATACAATTTTATACAAAAAGAAACCCCGGACTTTTCAGTACCGGGGTTTCTTATGTTTGAACAAAGCTGATTAGTAGCCCATGCCACCCATATCAGGAGCTGGGTGAGCGTGTGCAGCTTCAGGCTTTGGCTTATCAGCAATCACAGCCTCAGTAGTCAAGAGCATACCTGCAATTGAAGCAGCATTTTCCAATGCTACACGAGCTACTTTAGTAGGATCGATAACACCTGCTTTGTACAGGTTCTCATATACTTCAGTTCTTGCGTTGAAACCGAAGTCAGCCTTACCTTCTTTCACTTTGTTTACTACGATAGAACCTTCGATACCGCTGTTAGCGCAGATCTGACGGATAGGCTCTTCCAGTGCACGGCGTACAATAGCCATACCTGTTTGCTCATCAGCGATCTGACCTTTCACCTTAGCTTCCAGAGATTCGATAGCACGGATGAATGCAGTACCACCACCAGGTACGATACCTTCTTCTACAGCAGCGCGAGTTGCATGCAGGGCATCGTCAACACGGTCTTTCTTCTCTTTCATTTCTACTTCAGTAGCAGCACCTACATAGAGTACAGCTACACCACCGCTCAGCTTAGCCAGACGCTCCTGGAGTTTTTCGCGATCGTAGTCAGAAGTGGTATTCTCAACCTGCGCTTTGATTTGGTTAACACGTGCAACGATATCTGCTTTCTTGCCTTTACCACCAACAACAGTTGTATTGTCCTTGTCGATAGTTACAGAAGCTGCCTGACCCAGATAAGAGATATCTGCGTTCTCTAGTTTGTAACCTTGCTCTTCGCTGATTACTGTACCAGCAGTCAGGATAGCAATATCAGTCAGCATTTCTTTTCTGCGATCACCGAAGCCTGGTGCTTTCACAGCAGCTACTTTCAGTGTACCACGCAGTTTGTTTACTACCAGTGTTGCCAGCGCTTCACCTTCCAGGTCTTCAGCAATGATCAACAATGGGCGACCGCTCTGAGCTACTTTCTCCAGAATGTGGAGAATGTCTTTCATAGCGCTGATCTTCTTGTCGTAGATCAGGATGTAAGGGTTCTGCAGTTCAGCTTCCATCTTTTCGCTGTTTGTAACGAAGTATGGAGAGATATAACCGCGATCGAACTGCATACCTTCTACAACATCAACAGTTGTATCTGTACCTTTTGCTTCTTCTACAGTGATCACACCTTCTTTGCCCACTTTCGCGAAAGCTTCAGCAATCAACTTACCGATAGTTTCGTCGTTGTTAGCAGAGATGGTAGCCACCTGCTGAATCTTCTTGCTGTCGTTACCTACAGTCTGAGACTGACCTTTCAGGTTTTCTACAACAATAGAAACAGCCTTATCGATACCACGCTTCAGATCCATTGGGTTTGCACCAGCAGCTACCATTTTCAGGCCTTCGCTGATGATTGACTGTGCCAGTACAGTGGCAGTTGTAGTACCATCACCTGCAATGTCTGCAGTTTTAGAAGCTACTTCCTTCACCATTTGAGCACCCATGTTCTCGATAGCATCTTCCAGTTCGATTTCTTTAGCTACGCTAACACCATCTTTTGTTACTGAAGGTGCACCGAATTTTTTCTCAATAACCACGTTACGGCCTTTAGGACCCAGGGTTACTTTTACTGCATCAGCCAGGGTATCAACACCCTTCTTCATTTTATTTCTCGCTTCGATGTCGAAGAAGATTTGCTTTGCCATAAATATTGATATTTAATATGTTAGAAATTGTAATGAAACTAAAGCTTCAAATTAAACGATCGCGAGGATATCGCTCTCTCTCATGATGAGGTAGTCTAAACCTTCGATCTGCAGTTCAGTACCAGAATACTTACCGTACAATACAGTGTCACCAACCTTTACAGTAACAGGCTCATCCTTCTTACCAGGGCCGGCTGCAACTACCGTTCCGCGTTGGGGCTTTTCCTTAGCTGTATCAGGGATAATGATACCGCCCTTGGTCTTCTCTTCAGCGGGAGCTGGTTTAACGATCACTCTGTCGTGCAGAGGAGTCACATTCAATTTCTTTGACATACGTAATTGGTTTTAATGAATTTGAATGAATAATTCGACTGCATATCAGCAATTAACCTGCCAGTACTGATTTGTCGGTCAAATTTTCAGAGCGGCAAAGGAATGCCTTTTATATCAAAGCACCTAAATGTCAATTTTGCACAGAATGGCAGATTCACAAGACTTTAGCGGAAAAAACTGACAGTATCACGGCCTTCTGGGAGCCTATCCTTATCTTCGCAGCCCCAAACAAGTTCTTTAGCATGATCAGTAGACGAAATATCCGGGTGAAAGTGATGCAGTTATTGTACGTCTTAGAAACCTTAGAAGACAACACCGCTATCAAAGATCCGGTAAAAGCCCTTCAGCAACAATTTGACAAATCAGAAGCCCTTTTTACTTACATCATTTATTTCCTGACAGAAATCTGCCGCTTTGCAGAAACGGATGCCAGAAATCGCGCATCTAAGAACCTGCCTTCTGTAGCAGATATGAATGTCAATACCCGTATTGCCGGCAATACCGTGCTTTGGCAGATTTTAGAGTACGGTAGCTACCAACAGGCACTGGAAACACACAATATTCCTTCTTTGCTCGATAGAGAGTTGGTGAAGAAACTCTATAACGAACTGATTGAAAAGAAAGAATACCAGCTCTACACCGTAGCAGAGGGTAGAGAAAAGAACAAGGAGCGCGATATTCTCAAGTTTATCCTGAACGATATCATGTTTGCCTCTGAGTTATGGGAAGCCCATATTGAAGAATTATTCAACAACTGGGAAGACGATGGTGAAATGCTGTCTCAGATGATTGCTGCTTTCATTCAAAAGCCTGATGCCTATAACCTGCAACAAATGCTAGGCAAGGAGAAGTGGGATTTTGGTAGAAATCTGCTGACGACGGTACGTGAAAAGCATGATGTAACATTAGACATTATCAAACCGAAATTGAAGAACTGGGATCCTGAGCGTATTGCGCAGTTGGATATGATCCTGATGCAGATGGGCGTCTGTGAATTCCTTTTCTTTGAAACCATTCCGCCTAAGGTAACCATCAACGAATACATCGACTTGGCGAAGGAATACAGTACACCACAAAGTGGTCAGTTTGTAAACGGTATTCTGGATAACATCCACAAAGAATTATTAGCTTCGGGCCGCATTCAGAAAAAAGAATTTAAAAAGAAAGCATGATGCGTTCTTTCCTCATTTTAATTAGCGCCGCTAAAATCTTCATGTCATGCGGCAACAACGAACAAGCAGCTGCGCCACAACAGCCTGCTGCAGTAGATTCATCCAAACTCACTGCTGTGCAGTGGCTTGACTCAACCGTGAATTTTGGTTCCATTAACATGGGAGAGAAGATTGAAGTGAAATTCCGTTTTAAAAATACTGGTACACAACCACTGATGATTCAATCCGTAAAAGCGGGTTGTGGTTGTACCGCCCCAGATTATACTAAGGAAGCCATTCCTCCCGGTGGTGAAGGAGAAGTAACCGGTGCATTTGATAGTAATAAAGTCTCTGAAGGTGAAGTGCGCAAAACCATTAGCGTGGTAATGAATACCAAGCCTTACCCAGACCATATACTCGTGTTCTCGGGCACAGTTAGAAAAGCTCAATAATGATCATTTAAATACACAAACATGTTCTACACAGTTTTATTAATGGCAGATCCCAAGCAAGGTGCAAACCCTACATTCTCTTTGGTAATGATGGGTGCCATAATCGCCGTATTTTGGTTGTTCATGATTCGCCCTCAAGCTAAAAAAGCTAAGGAGCAGAAGAAGTTCATCGATAACCTGAATAAGGGTGATAAAATCGTTACCATTGCTGGTATCCATGGCACAGTGAACAAGATCAATGAAGATGGTACCATCAATCTGGAAGTGAGCCCTGGTAGCTACCTGAAGATCGAGAAGAGTGCGATCAGCATGGAGTGGACTGCAGCTATCAACAAAGCAGCTACAGACAAGAAATAATAACGCTGTTCATTTTATTGCATCCCTGTCGGCAATGCCAGACAGGGATTTTTGTTTGGCGAAATGCCCGAATAAGTTGAATTTACAGTTATGTTGAAAGTGGGTTTAACAGGCGGTATTGGCAGCGGAAAATCTACGGTTGCCAAAATTTTTCAGACACTAGGTATACCAGTGTTTGATGCGGATGCTGTGGCCAAATCCATCATGCACAGCAACACGCATGTAAAAACTGCAGTTATCAATGCCTTTGGCGAAACGGCGTATCAGGATGGTCAGTTGAATAGAAAGTATATCGCCAATATCGTTTTCCAAGATCCCTTTCAATTAGAAATACTTAATAGCATTGTACATCCTGCTACCATGCAGGCTGCGGAAGATTGGTTTCAGCAACAAAATGCACCTTATGTGATTAAAGAAGCTGCTTTATTGTTTGAAGCGGGTTCTGCAGCCGGACTCGATTTAATCATTGGTGTAACCGCGCCACAGCATGTACGCATTCATCGGGTGATGCAAAGAGATGACGTAGGTAGGCAAGAGGTTTTGACTAGAATGGGCCGACAAATTGAGGACACCATCAAAATGCGGTTATGTGATGCCGTATTAGTGAATGATGGTATTCAAGCCATTCTGCCACAAGTATTGTCCTTACATGAAACATTACTCAAACAATCAACAGATGATCGCCCAAACACCTGAGCCGCCATACTATGCGGTTATTTTTACTTCTGTTAGAACAGCTGTTGAAGATGATTATCAAGCTACAGCACTTAGAATGGTTGAACTGGCAGAAACCATGCCTGGTTATTTGGGACACGAGTCAGCCAGAAATGAATTAGGTATCACCATTTCTTATTGGACAGATAAAGCATCTATCCGAGCATGGAAGCAACACGCCGAACATCAAATAGCGCAGGAAAGAGGGAATAAAGAATGGTATCTTGCCTACAAAACAAGAATTTGCTTGGTAGAACGTGATTACGACCAAACAACCTACAAGCATTGATGTAAACTGCTGCTATGCGTAAATGGGGAAGAAGATTGCTGATTACTTTATTGGCTGCTGCAGGTTTTTATCTGCTAGTAGTTTTTGTATTCATGCCCATCGGTGCCAGATTGAACAAACCTTACCGATGGAAGAACATTCCTTTTGGTCAGTCCCGAGATTTTGTACACGATTATTTGGGCACTCCTGATTCTATTGGCCGTCGAGATATTTGGTATTCGTCACGCGGCAACGGTAAATACCGATTGGAGATATATTACGATGGACTAACCCGCGCCAATGGGTATCGCGTATTCTTCAATTACAACAAAGACGTATTTAGAAGCTATTACCTGATTGAGTCTTCTGATAAAGCCGAGCAATAAACTAGGGTTTTATAAAATAGCGACAAGTATGATTGACGTATGTCAATAATGGATGAATACCCTGCTGATCGAAATACTCATGTACTGCTTTTCTGCAACCGATATTATAGCCATAATCATCAATGATGACAATGCCTTTTGGTGAAACCAAGGGATACAAATGCTCCAAACATACTTTGGTACTCTCATACCAATCGCCATCCAATCGCAGAATAGCAATAGGGCCAATACTACCGGCATCTGTCGGAACAGTATCTTGAAACCAACCTTTGTGGTAATGCAATTGGTCTGCAGGATAACCGATTGTGTTTTCCAACAATGCTTTGTTGATCTCTAATGCACCCGGGCCGCCCCATTCATCATAAATACCTTTTAACGCAGTAAGAGGCTCTTTGCCGCTGGCTTTTACTTTACTTAACTCCAGTGTCTCTTTTACAATTGCTGCATCATCATGGGTTTCGTCGGCCTGACAAATTTCTTCAAACGAATCAAACAAATGCAAGGCTCTTCTTTGTGTACCGTGCTTCAAATTAGCCAAAGCCATCATGCCGGTAGCACCTCCTTTCCAGGTACCACATTCCACAAAAGCACCGGGTATCTTGTTACGCTCACAATACACCACATTCTCATATAAGCTCACTAGGGGCTCATACGTAAGCATGGTATTTTTCTTTACCACCTGCATGGCTTCAAAAGCCTGATCTTCAAACTCCAGACCCAGGTTGAGTTTAACGCTCAGGCGACTCTCCAACAGGGCCGCACCTTTTTTATTGCCATAAGGTAGTTTGCGTACTTCATAACCGAGATTGGCCAGCATGCCAGTGATCAGCTTTTTCATGCTGCAAATTTGTGGAATTCAGGAAGAACTCCAGCATTTATCTAAAAGCAACAGTCAAGAAAGGCGTCAATCAATGTTGAAAGACTTTTAATTAAGAGATGTTCAGGCGTTTATATTTCTACTTGACAGGCATTGAATCAAGATAGCCTGCGATAAAAGCTAGGAGATTTTTAAACGCATGTAGAATTGCGGTCATCCAAAATGCAGACTCTTTTCGCCGCTGAAAAATAGTATACGTCAAGGCTAATATCCAACCCATGGGCAGTATAGCTAGAAAATACCAAATACTATAGGAAAGATGCATCAAGGCAAATAAGATAGTGGAGCTGAGTATGCCAATGGATTGTTTATGACTTGGTAGAAATTTCTGGCAAAGGCTGATGGGCAAGCGCTGACCAACCAAAGTCTCCAATAATGGGGCTAGAATAACTGCTAAAATGAAAATCTCAATCTGGTGCTTATTGGTGAAATCTGGTCCGCCAACTACTTTATCAGAAATTTGCAAAATATCCAATAAAGCATACACAGGAATAGTTAGAAAGAACATGAGTAATAAGGCAGTAATTAAAAAAGCAATTGGATGCATGGCCGACCAATAGCGGTAATACATGCCAATCTTTTGTCTGATATAATGAATAATTTTCATCTCACATATTCAGTATACTCTGTCCTTAATGTTCACCCATTTTTTGTTTAAGTCTGACAGATATCTAAAATAACCCATCAAAATATTATACTAAATCTGTAGGTATAGCTAGTCGTTATGTCCGAAAACTTTCTAACAATAACTAACTGACAATAGCCAATAGTCAATCAACAATAATCAATCATCAATACCCTCCGCAAACGTTTACAGCAATAATCATTGTTTCTGTGGATTTTCTAGGTGATGCTGCTGTACATTTAAGCAACGAATGCTTTCCTATGCAACAAAATAAACTCCTGCTTTGGTCGCTCACAGTTGCCTTGGGCGGACTCCTTTTTGGTTTAGATGTGGCTGTTATCTCTGGTGCGGAACAAACCATACAAGCTCTATGGCAACTTAGTGATGCCATGCATGGGTTGGCCGTATCAATTGCTTTGTATGGAACTGTTGTAGGTGCAATGACAGGTGGCATGATTGCCGATGCCATGGGCAGAAAGAAAAGCCTAAGCTGGGTGGGTGTTTTGTTTTTCGTTTCATCTGTAGGTTCCGCATTGGCGCAGGATGTGTACACGTTCATGTTCTTCCGCTTAATTGGCGGTTTGAGCATTGGAGCTTCATCGGTGATTGCGCCGCTCTATATTGCGGAGATTGCGCCTGCTAGTAAGCGTGGCCGATTGGTTGCCTTGTTTCAATTCAATATTGTTTTCGGGATCATGCTGGCCTATGTATCCAATTATTTCTTTGGTGAAATGGGTGGGGCAGATGGCTGGCGCTGGATGCTGGGTATTGTGGGTATTCCTTCTTTGTTGTTTACTGTGTTGACCTTTTTTGTTTCAGAAAGTCCACGTTGGTTGGCTTTACACAAACAAGATATGCAAGCTGCATTGTTAGTACTGCAAAAGATTGATGCAGCTAGTGCGCATGAAACGCTTGCATCCATCCAATCGGCACATGAACGTAACCAAGCGAAAACAAAAAGCAAGTTCTTTTCAAAGGCTTATGCTAAACCCATCTTGCTTGCCTTTTTATTAGCGTTTTTCAATCAGGCTTCAGGCATCAATGCCATTATCTATTATGCGCCACGTGTATTTGAAATGGCCGGACTAGGTAAATCCGCTGCGCTTTTATCTAGTACGGGTATTGGTTTGGTGAACTTGATCTTTACCATGCTGGGACTAAGCCTGATTGATAAAGCGGGCAGAAGAACCCTGATGTATATTGGCTCTATCGGTTACATAGTTTCATTGGGTTTAATTGCGATGGCATTTTACCGCGATGCATTTGAGGGTATGACATTCTTTGTCTTTCTCTTTATTGCAGCACATGCGATAGGACAAGGCGCTGTGATCTGGGTATTTGTTGGTGAAATATTTCCCAACGAAGTACGGGCCAACGGTCAAGCATTTGGTTCTTTCATTCACTGGATGTTTGCGGCTATCATTGCCAATGTATTCCCCATTATGGCAGGTGCATTCGGTGGCGGACCAATCTTCTTATTCTTTACAGTGATGATGGTGCTGCAATTACTCTATGTACGCTTTATGATGCCTGAAACAAAGGGCGTGGCATTGGAAGATATGGATGTGAGGATTCATTGATAAGGCAAAAGTTAAAAGTGAAAACCAAAAAGCTTGCCTACCATAGCATTGGCGTAGGCAGGTGTGAAGGCTTTTACATACGCATGTCTTCACCTAACTATGCTTGCTGCAAAGTAAAAATGGTGATCTCTGGTCTTACATTGAATCTTACCTGCCATAAATGCCCCAATGCGCGATTGATGTAAAGAGTTCGATGATTGCTTAACGCATATTTGCCTGCTGCATACAATTTATTCTTTACCGGTAATATCAATGGCGGAAGAAAAGGCGGTTTCACTTGTCCGCCATGGGTATGGCCGGATAATATCCAACTATTGTAATCACCCCAAACCTGTAAATCACAGACGTCAGGATTGTGACATAACACAATAGTTGCTTTTGCCGGATCAAAACTACTCATGGCTTTTTCGGGTTGGAAATTCATACCCCAGTAATCATCAAAGCCAATAAAATGTAATCCTGCTGCTTCTGTGTTATTGTTTCTTAACACCTGAATATTTTTCTCGGCGAGCATCTTTGCAATTGTTCCTGCTATTTCCGGTTGCGCCCAGTTTTTTCCATAATCATGATTACCCAGAATGCCGATGGTAGCTATTTTACCGGTAACAGCGTTATTGAGTACAGCGGAGAGTTTGTCCCATTGCACCTGATCTTGATGCAGGCTGATATAATCACCGGTATAGACCACAAAATCAGGCTGGTAAGCTTTTGCCTTAGTAAATGAATCAATAATGTACTGGTGATTAAATCGATTGCCCACATGGAGATCACTGATTTGCATCAATGTTTTCCCAACCAATGCCTTAGGCAGGTTTTTGATAGGCATGGGCATTTGTACAAACTCTAATCTGAATGGTTCGATCTGCCAAGCATACAAACCGCTCAGCAAACCCATGCCGGTGATGCCTAGAAAAGCACGGTTGATAAATTGACGTCTGTTCATTGGATAGGCAATGAAAATAATTTATTATTCGTTCGCTTGCTTTAACTCAAAGCTTTAATATCTAAATATATTTTCCTCCTACTAGCTTCTTTTTATAGAAAAAAGAGGCTATCATAACTAAATAGATGTATGACTACACGCACATGATTAGGTATGCGACTTATTTATTTCAGTAGTTGGTTTTTCAGATGATATTCTTTTCATTTTTATGAATGGACTTTTCATCAAATAGAGAAAAGATTGTTTTTTTTCTCCTTCAAACTCAACTAATCCGTACTTCATCTGCTCAACAGGCATCATCTTAAATGTGCCGAATAGTCTGTCCCAAATGATGAAAATGTCTGCAAAATTCGAATCGGTATAGAACTGTTCTTGCTGATGATGTACTCTGTGGTGATCAGGCATCACAAAAACAAGTCCGAGTGTATTGTTCAACCATTTTGGATAGCGAAGATTGGCGTGTTCCAGAAAAAGGAAAATATAAATGATGAAATAGTATACAACCATTGAATTGACATCTGTTCCAAATACACCAGCTGTCAGAATATTTCCTGTCTGATAGATAAGGACGAGTTCAAGTGGATGAAACCGAAGTGTGGTAGATGAATCCATCGTGGTATCACTATGATGCACTCTGTGCAATCTCCATAAAAGCGGCACCTTATGTGATGCTCGATGAACCCAATAGGTGGTTAGGTCGTAAAGTATTACGCCCAAAATCAGCTTTACCCAAAATGGAAGCGCTACAAGATAGAAAAGCCCAATTTCCTGTGCATTTAACCATTCGATAGAATAGACCTGAATAGCAACAAAGAATATGTTTAAGCCTGTCAGTACAATTTGAAAAAGGCTATTTTCCAGTAAGTGTTTTCCTCTTTGTTTAAAACGAAAAGGTGTAGTGGAAACCTGCTCCAACGTGAAGAAAACCACGAGCAATCCGATGATTAGATAATTCTGATTGATATTCAGAATTGTGTTGAGGATTTCATTCATGGTTGTTTGATGGGTATGTTATTTGGTTAAATTGATACTAACGTTTTGCGGCTTGGCGTAGTGGCGGATTTTTAGCACAAAAGTTCAATCGAAGAACTACACTTGAACCTACCACAAAACTGTCATACGAAGCACTGCACCCGCCATTACGCCAAACCGCTGTTGGCAGCAGTATTTCTTTTTCGGTCGTTTGTTGTTGCTCCGTTGTCATTGTTTTACTGTCCGATAAGTTTTGAAATTTGGTCTATGATTACAGGTGTCATTGCGTTACCTGCAACTGATTCTAAAATTGTCCTTATTGATTTTAATGATTCCGTAATTATTATGCTTTTGGGTTTGCTTGATTTCTTTTGAATTTCAATTGTCTGTAATTCGCTTATTAATTCGTTTTGAAGTTCGTTTGAAAGGTTTAGTGAGTCTTTGATGTCATTGAGCTGTGAAACAATTTTTTCGATGTCAACTGCTGTCTGAGTGTTGTAATTAAAATTTATTGTTGAGTTTGTTGTCCCTTGTTGCAAAGTTGAATTAGTCATTGTCCCTATGTTAATGATATTGAGCGGTAAAAAATGCTCGGTCGGCTTGCTGGGATTTTCAATGGCTTGTTCTACTTCTTTAATACCCCAATGTGTTAGTCCGATAATGCCACCTAAAGCCCTTGATTCAATAAGATGTTCGCCAATTAGATAATCAACTATTTGACTTGTTTCATCACTATTCAATTTCAGTTCTTTACCAACTTCCCACATATCAAACATTGCTCCCGTATCACCGTTTGATGATTCATAAAGGCAATTGAGAAATAAAAATCTGTTCTTTTTCTTTTGTTCTAATGACATTTTAAGGTTTTTAAATTGTTTCGTAAACTTCGTCTTTGTCCAAGAAGCCGAACTCTTCTATTTGTGGTAAAATCTTGTTTGCAAGTTGTTCGTTTACCTTGCTTAATTCTTTTAGCTCATCTGTCGCTAAATTATGTTCGGTCAAGCAACGCCTTATCTGATACCAACCTGCATCCCAAGTGTCAATTTTCCATTTGTTGGTCGCCATTTGGTTAAGGTTTGCATAAAAGAATTTGTAAACTGTTTTGGCTTTTTCAATCACTTGTTTTGCTTCGTCCGACAAGTCATTTTTTGAAAGCCAATTTGCAACAAAGCGGTTTTGGTCGTTTACGATTTGAAGTTTATAATCAGGGTCTTTGATTTCCCAATGTTTGATTTCTTCAAGTCGGAAAGGGTAGAAGTTGTTTTTTATTTGGTAAGTGTTACCTAAATATTGAACATTCTTTAAAGCTGTTGTTTGATTAGAATTTGAAAACAAACTCCACACAATACAATCATTATAAAACTCATTTGTTGGTTCTGTATGTGGAATTAAAAATTGATTACGGTCATTGAGCCAAGTTGGTTTAGGTATTTTCTTAACTGCGTGAAGCGTTATTGCTTTTTTAAAATTGTCTTCAATTACAGAAAAAGCACCTGCACTTGCATTTGGCGAGGATAAAATTACTACGTATTTAGCGTGTTGAAAGTCGTTTCCATTACTGCAAACTGAAGCTAAAAAATCAGGTCTTGCCCTGTGTCTCGTGTCAGTATTTCCTTCTTTTATTTTGATGCCATTACTTAATGCAGGTAAAATAAAATCATTTGAGTTTTGAGGTCTTTGAAACCAATTGTTTAATACATCTTTTTTACTGATTAAACGTAAATGTTTTACCCCGATTGAACTTGCATTATTGTTAGAAATATCAATTTCAATTGTGTCATTTACTCTTGGTTGACTTAAATTCCAAATTAAAAATCCAATTGGAAAATCTCCTGCAATTCCATGAAAACATTTTGAATGAAACAAAAATCCTTTTTCATATTTGAAGTTGAAATGCTTGTCTCGGTATTCCGCACTGTCGGGGGCGTTAACATATTTGAGAGTGGAAAACATACCTAAATAAGAATTCTTGGGTAATTCCTGAACTATGCGAAACATAAATTGAGTAAATAATTCTCGTTTTGCGTGTCCAATTTTTGCCTTATCCATTAGTAATTCAACTTTGGTTTTACTAACACCTGTTTTTGACTTTTTTTGTTTAGCATCTTGAGCAGTTGCAAAAGGAGGGTTTATGTAAACTATCCAAATGATATTTGGGTCGGCTAACTCGTCTCTTAATTTTTTGGGAAGTTTCCAATTTGGTTCAAATGGCAAATTTCCTTTGTTGAAAACATATTCAACATCATCATTCAAATAGTCGTATTGAAAACAAGTTGCGTTTGGAAATACCTTTTTCAAGTGGTCTGCTTCGCTTCCGTGAAGCGTGGACATATACAAGTACTTGTATGCTTCGGCAGGCAAGTGATATTCAAGGTTGCCGGTTCCGGCAGCCATATCCCAAATTCTATACTTGCCTGATTTATACCAATTTTTTCCAAGAACTTCGTTCCAATAGTGAACAGCTTTTTGTCCGAAACGCAAAGGAGTGTAAAATTCACCTTCAAATCTTCTTTGGCTTTCGTCTGTTAGTCGGTCAAGTTTCGCGTGAATACCGTTTATTGTTTCGGCATTTTCAACATAGTCGTAAACACTCCAAAAATAATCGTAGTCCTTCATTAGGACTTTTTGCGTTTTTGAGTTCTTGTCTTCAAATGTGAAAACTACTCGGCTGTTGTCTTTGTCAATGATTACTTTGTCACGCTGAATGTTGGCAAGGAAATAAAAAGATGGCTTGTAGCCGTTTACAATGTAAGGTCCAATTACAGTTTTCCAATGCTCAAAAACGGCTTCAAAATTTTCTTCATTGATTACTTTCTTGTCGCCAAAATCCAAAATCATTTGAGGATTTAAAGCGTTGTCAAGGTTTTTCTTAAATGCTTCTTGCTCTTGTTTTTTGGTTACGGAATAAACGTGAAGTTTACCTGTTTCAGGCTCTTTAACCAAATGGTCAACAAGCATTGGGTCGGGCTTGCTTGCTGGTCGTTCCCAATCGTAAGCGTCATTTGTGTAGTAAGTTGCCCATTTACGAGTTTCTGTTAAGGTCGCTTCGTTTTTGTCGGCAAGGCAAATAAAAAACGGAATTGCTTTTTCTACTTCAACGTATTTCAGTCGTCTGATGTAATAAAGTGATTGAGCAAGAATTGTCGCAAGTGCTTTCAAGTTATGAAAGTTCTTGTCCGCCTTAAACTCAAAAAATACTTGTGGTGTATAAAGGTCGTGATGATGCGAAGTGTTGTATTTTATTTTGAAATATGTTGCATAGGTCGCCTTAACAACTTCTTCTGTTGTCGCCTTGTCTAACTGTTTTTTAAATTCTTCAAAAGTCATTTTCTGTCGTCTGTTATTTGTCTATGCACGGTGTCCAATAATATTGCTGCCAACGTTCGAGTATTTGCGAAGGCAGGGAATTCATTGATTGTCCAGCCCGGTACAAATGCCCATTTGAAAATATGTTGTTGAAGGTATAAACTAAAGCTGAACATTGAACGTCGAGCCCGAACCGCTGCTGATGCCTGCACATAGCCGATGTTAAATTGTCAAGCCCTGCTTTTGCAAATACTTTTGTTATGTGCCGAACTATTCTTAATAATTTAAGCCCTGTAAGCTGATTTTAAGCAATTTTCATTTAACGTTAATTATAAAATTAATCGGTGTATTCATAATATTTTTAGACTGCGCTGAACTTTTTATACTATTTTGTCACTTTAATTTTTCGTCTTTGTCCTGTATAGAAAAAGGAAGGATACAAATGCGACAAGTGATATAAATAACCAGAGTCCAGCCCCCATAATTTTAGGTTTGTCATTTTGCTGAAGACTGTCGAATAGTTTTACCATTGCAAGTCCAGAAACAACTGCATAACAAACGAGTGCAAAGAGATAAAGGCGGTTTTTTTTCATTTTTTTTGTTTTTAACTTGTTATTTGTCGTGTTGCTCAATAATTTTTGTCAAGGTTGCAGTAATTGTCAAACTGTGTGCTATGTCCACTTGCTTATGACTTGAGCAAAAGTCCACCCGTTTCGACTGCTAAATTGAAAGCTAAAGAACAAGATTTGTACAAAAGCTTTATAAAGAATGTCAAGCTGATGTGAACTTTAGGTCAAGTCAAACCTAAATGATAAAGAACATTTTTACTGTCACCCCAACGCTGGTGAAACTGTTGGGCGGTATGGCACATAACGGTTTCGGGCTTTGCGTTCGGGCGGGTTTCGGAGCATAAAACTGTCAACCAGCATTAAACTAGAATAGAAGCACAAAGCCTCAAATTTGCACGTCATCCCGCCTGACGCAAAACCCGTGTTAGTGGCTGCCCTTCTTTTATTTATTGTCATTTTCTCGTTTCCCAAAAACTTTTCGATGCTTTAATAATGTCGTTAACGTAAATGTCTCTTGTTACTTGTGTTTGTCCAGGATGATAAGCTGAAATGTAAAGCTTGTTGTTTTTTACAGCGTAGTCAATACTTCCACTTTTAATAATATCTTCTTGTTTAATCCCAATCTCTTC
>JAIETM010000016.1 GCA_019745155.1 Chitinophagaceae bacterium
ATTTTTTAGATATCAAAACTCCCTCTCCTTTGGAGAGGGCTGGGGTGAGGTCAAACCAAGGCTTCGCAAAATATTCCCAAGACCAGATATTAAAGACCCTTTTTGAGTCCCAGCGGCCTGAGCGATAAAAACTTAGTACAAGTACATCGTGAAAAGCTAAAAGTGGCTGCTTATAAATTTTCAAATGAAATATTCAGAAGAAGATAGAAGTTAGAAGCGAGTAGCCAGGGTTTCTCGCAAGGTGCGCAAAGTTGATTAAGCACGCAAGTCATCCATTTTTTAGATATCAAAACTCCCTCTCCTTTGGAGAGGGCTGGGGTGAGGTCAAACCAAGGCTTCGCAAAATATTCCAAAGACCAGATATTAAAGACCCTTTTTGAGTTCCAGCGGCTTGAGCAAAAGAAACCAAGTACAAATAAGTCTTATGTGCTTAACGCAAATTTGCATCGATTCAGCCTTTGCTATTTATCTGTACTTTCTTGCTGCTCCAAGAAAGTACCAAAGAAGGAGCCACTTCGCTGATGTACGGCCAGCGAAGTGATACTTACTATCAGCGGCATTGCTACTGTGGTGAACAACAATAGAATAAGACTCAGCTGTTCCAAGCTGGCAGACTTTGATTAGCTACTTTAGATGGCTTCACATCTTTTGTCTAATACCAGTCCCTGCGGACGGGCCTTTTTTGGGTGCGGTGACAAGCGGAGCATTGTCAACCAAACAACGCGAAGCGGTGTTGGTAGCAGCCAAAGCAGACCGGAAGCAGGGACGAGGCCCAGCGGCCTGAGCGATAAAAACTTAGTACAAGTACATCGTGAAAAGCAAAAAGTGACTGCGTATAAATTTTCAAATGAAATATTCGGAAGAAGATAGAAGTTAGAAGCGAGTTGCTAGGATCTCTCGCAAGGTGCGCAAAGTTGATTAAGCACGCAAGTCATCCATTTTTTGACATCTAAACTCCCTCTCCTTTGGAGAGGGCTGGGGTGAGGTCAAAACGAAGCTTTTGCGAAATACGGAGGGGGGTGAGGTGAAACTGAAGTTTTAGCGTTTTACCATTCGTAGCTTTAGCGAAGGGTGGAGGCGGATCTCTGCGGTGAATTTTTAGTAGACAGATTTTAGAAGTTAGTAGCAAGCTTTTCTCGCAAGGCGCGCAAGGTTAATCAAGCACGCAAATTGTCCTAGCGAAACTTTGCGTCTTGGCGCCTGCCTTCCGAAGCTTTAGCGTAGGGAGGTCTTTGCGGTTAAATCGCTGTAAAAAGAAGAGCAATAGAACAAGGAACAAATAATGCTGAACGCTTTACGCTGAAAGCTTAAGGCTCTAAAAACGAAAACCGAGTAAAGAAAAAACGAAAAGGCTGTCAACCGATATCAGGACATGACAATAGTAACAAATAACTACAAACGATGGTCCATGAGCCATCAGCCAAAGACCAAAGGCAAAAGACCAAAGACTCACCTGCGCCAAGGCTTCGGTGACCTGTTATACGAAGCTGTAGCGAAGTATAAGCAAGCCGCCCTAATAATATGCTTTCATTAAAATCCTAGCACATTCATCAACAAGCGATTAAATTTGGTTATTTTGTTGCACATGTTTACACGGGGGAATCAATTTCAAGGGTTGTTTAGGCGATCATGGAAGCAAATCTTTTGCATCGGATCACTTGTATGTATTACCAGCACGGCAGCTTATGCGCAACTAAACAGCACATGGGGTTGGGACAGGGATGCCGAGATCAGGCAAGCACAGCTATTGGGTAAATCTAAAGCAAACAATAGCTTATTCATCCGCCCAATCGCGCAGCAAACCAAACGAAATCTTGATACATCATTTATGTTAGGCGATAGTCTGGCCGATAAGCCCATGCGGTCTTTGGCTAGTAAAACTTTTGCATATGGTCTCATGCCCATCGTATGGGAAACCAAATACAATGGCAATCGCCCCTATGGCTGGAACGATGCAGGCATGATTATGGCGCGGGGCTGGCAAACCCAATTGGGTGCCGGTGTATATGCCAAAGCGGGTCCACTCACAATAAGACTAAGACCGGAGTTTGTCTGGGCAGCCAACAGTGCTTATGATACATCAAAGTATTTTGGTACGATTCCCGACAAAGCCTATCAACAGGTTTTTCCGGGACAGTCATCCATTATGTTGAATATGGCCGGGTTAGGCTTAGGTATTTCTTCTGAGAACATCTGGTGGGGGCCGGGACAATTCAGTAGCCTTTTATTGAGCAATAATGCCCCGGGTTTTCCGCATTTGAAATTGCAAACCAATCGGCCCATCAAAACACCCATTGGTGCGTTGGAATGGCAATTGATTGCCGGCCGTTTATCAGAAGATACCAGCAGACCTTTTGAAAATGCTTATCTACAACAATATCGTCCTAAAAATGATTGGCGTTACCTCAATTGCTTTATCATCACTTGGCAACCATCATTCCTGAAAAACATTTACCTAGGTGCAGCCGCTTCCCAGCAATTGTATGGTACAGACTTAACCAATTCAAAAGAAGGGTTCTTGAAGAAATATTTGCAGGTGTTTAGTCCGCCTTCTGCGGTTGACAACGCCAATAGTGCAGCAGTAGCTACTGACGGACAGTTTACCATGATGTTGCGTTGGTTAATGCCCAAGCATAAAATGGAATGGTATATTGAATATGGCTATAATGATTACAAACAAAACTTCCGTGATCTGGCAGCCAATGCCAACCATGCTTCCGCTTATATCATTGGGTTTAAAAAATTAATGAACCTGCCAGATAAGGCAGTGCTCGATATTTCCGGAGAGATTACTCAGATGGCACAAACTACCAGCAATATGTTACGCAATGCTGGTAATTGGTATGAGCATGGTGGCGTTGCGCAAGGATTAACCCATCAGGGACAAATTCTTGGTGCCGGCAGTGGCATGGGCAACAATGTACAAACCCTGCAGTTAACCAGAATCAAGGGATTGGATAGAGTGGGATTAAAGTTGCAAAGAATACAACAGGATCCTAAGGGCATGTTTGGGCCTGATAATAATATGCGCATGCGCGAATGGGCGTGGACAGATATTTCCATCGGTATCATAGGACAGCGGCGTTGGAAAAATCTCTTAGCAGCTGCCGAATTACAATGGGTTAGTGCCCGCAATTATGCGTGGAAACCAGAAAACAAGACCAATTTATTTTTCACCAGTAGAATCGCTTATTTCTTTTGAGATCATTTCGCTACATACTAACCATACTATCATGTATCAGTCTCTTGCAAACAGCCAAAGCACAATATGTAGGTGCAGAAATCATTTGGCAGGATCATCAACGCATACAACAGATTACTGACAGCACGTCGGCAGATTCCAGTAGTTTCTTTCTCAGATCTGCCAGTATGGGTTTTCTAAGTCGTTTTGTTGGGCAATCATTCAAGAAGCCTAGCATACAATTGAGCTTGGTGAATTATACCCTGCATCAAAATGATCGTATCACACTATCTGATAATGATGGCAGCATGATACCGGCCCTTGGAATGCAACAAAGAATCACATTGGGTGCGCGCATGCAATACAAAAACTGGTTCTTGCAATTGCAACCGGAATATGTAATTGCGGAAAATACCCAACCGGAAACTTTTTCGGGTGACCCAAATAATGGTAATTACTGGCCACGATATTATCTCTACACCATCAATAAAATTGATGCTTTGACCCGTTTTGGTAAAACAAAATACCAGCGTTGGTTACCCGGTCAATCTAGATTGAGTTATCAGCACAAACAAATCAGCGCGGGTATTTCTACAGAGAATCTATGGTGGGGGCCTGGCATCAGAAATAGTTTGGTGCTCACCAATCAGGCACCGGGCTTTCTGCATTTTACTGTAAATAGCACCAAACCCATTCCTACCAAATGGGGCAATATCGAATTTCAGGCACTATGGGGTTGGTTAAACAAAACGCCCTTTCTTTCTGAAGAAGATTCCATCATGCGCAATATCTGGGCAGGCGGTATTCTGGGCAAGCCCGATACTGTGAACAGAGGCATACTGGGTTATCAGTTTGTTTTCAATCCCAAGTGGACACCCCATCTCTATATTGGTTTTTCAGGCGTGAGTTATTTCTATACCAAGTATGTGGGTGCCAAAGCTTCTGCGGAATTGCTCTTGCCGCATGAGAACAAAGCCCGTCCGGCCCGTCTCGGTGCCATCAGTCTGCGTTACCTCATGCCTAAAGAACGAGCAGAACTATACATGGAATACGGCAGGGCCAACCGATGGGCAGCCCCATGGAATATTTTCGGCGATACCATACCAACCGGTTATATGGCAGGGTTTCGAAAATTGATTCCCTTGAAATTGGGCAAGAAAGCATCATATCTATCGCTACACGCAGAAATCACCCAATTGCAATTGCCTGATGCGCGCTTGGTCTACAACCCGGCAGCGCCTTTGAGTATTCCCAAAACCAATAGCTGGTACACCCATCCTTATGTAACCCAAGGCTATACCAATGAAGGGCAGGTAATGGGGGCAGGTATTGGTCCGGGTAGCAATAGCCAGAGCCTTTTCCTAAGCTGGATTCAGGGCAAGAAACGTATTGGCCTTCAGGTAGAACGAGTGGCCAATAACAATGATTTTGCTATTTACAGCAATTTTAGCGGCACTATCGGGTCAGGTACAGCCGACCGCTATTGGGTGAATATGCAATATGGTATCAATGCCCAATGGGATATTGGCCCCTGGCTGATTTCCGGGTTTTATCAATACACCCATGCCCTCAACTACCGCTGGGTGAAGCTCCATAGTATTTTTTCCGAACCTTCTGAAGCAGACAGGGTGAATAAGCGATTCTCCATTACCCTAACCCGTTTTTTTAATTAGCGGCCTTCCAGCTCTGTTTAATCACTATTTTTGACGGAATGAAAAAGGTATTCAGTATTCTCTTGTTATTCAGCCTTTTGGGTTTACCCTTGGTGCAGGTGAACGCACAGCTGCCCAATGTTCCGATTGAAAGTCTCAGCGATCAGCAGATTATTGCGCTGATGACACAGTACCAGCTATTTGGCTTGTCTGAATTGGAAATGGAAACCCGAGCAAGAGAGAAGGGCTTAACCACAGACCAGATCAATCAGCTGAAAAAGCGCATGACCATGATTGATCCGATCACGGTGGCAGAATTGAACAAAGGTGGTAACAAAGCCAGCTACGATCCCTACGAATCCAGAAAAGCAACACCGATAAAAGCATTTCGTCCAAGATCATTCGATACATCCATACTCAGACCTTTTGGCGCCGATCTATTTGAAACCGCCATGCTGAGTTTTGAACCTGAACTCAATATTCCCACGCCGGTGAATTATATCATTGGTGTGAATGACCAATTGAGTATCGACTTATTTGGCGTGTCTGATCTGACAAGAAAATTAAAAGTCAATACAGAAGGCTATATCCGCTTTCCTAATCTTGGTCCGATTAAAGTAGCAGGACTAACCGTAGATGAAGCTAGGCTGAAATTGAAATCAGCCCTCACCAAAATTTATCCCGGTATTGCCAATGGTTCTGTGGGTGTACAGGTATCCTTGGCGCAATTACGAACCATAAAGGTTACCATGATTGGAGAAGTGGTTTGGCCGGGCAATTATGAGCTATCATCATTTGCAACATTGATGAATGCCTTGTATGTATCTGGCGGTCCAAATAAAATAGGTTCCTTCAGAGATATTGAATTAGTGCGTCATGGTAAAACAGTAGTGAAATTTGATTTGTATGATTTTCTACTGAAATCAGATCTGACCAAAAACCTGATCCTGAACGATGGTGATGTCATCCGCATTAACCCATACAGCAATCGCATCATCCTAAAAGGTGCCGTGAAAAAACCTGCTTTGTTTGATGTACAGCCGCAGGAATCAGCAGCGGATATCATTCGTTATGCAGGAGGCTTTGCCGATATCGCCTATAAAGAATGGATACGTGTGTATCGCATGGGCTTGCGTAATAAAGAAATCATCAGCGTGCCGCAACAACAACTCAGCAGTTTTCGCCTACAAACAGGCGATACCCTTGTTGTTGACTCATTGGCCAATCAATACGCAAATCGCGTAACCATTAGCGGGGCTGTTTATTATGGAGGTGCTTATAGTTTACAGCAATTGCCCAGCTTGAAAGACTTATTACAAGCTGCAAGATTGCGTGAAGATGTATTCATGAACAGAGGGGTGATCAAACGTCTGAAACAGGATTTTACACCGGAGATCATTGCTTTTGACCTTAATAAGGTGTTGCGTGATGAAGAACGTATTCTCTTACAGCGTGAAGATTCTGTGCAGGTATTTCGAATTACCGATTTACGCGAGCAATATGCGATTACGATTAATGGAGAAGTGAATAAGCCGGGCAGCTATCCCTATTTAGAGAACATGGGCGTACAGGACTTAGTTTTATTGGCTGAAGGTTATCGCGATGGCGCTGCTTTGCAAAATATTGAAGTGTCCAGAAGATTGCGTATGCCGGGTGTCTATCAGAAAGACAGCGCAGTGTATTCGATGATCAAGGAAATCAATCTGGCTAACCCATCCAAAGCTGATCTTGAATTTAAGTTATTACCTTTTGATATTGTATCTGTGCGTAAATCGCCTGTGTACAAAGAACAGATCACTGTTTCTGTAGAAGGTGAAGTTGTTTTCCCAGGCAAATACACATTAAGTGGTAATGCTGAGCGCATTTCTGACCTGATAAAGAGAGCGGGTGGACTCAAGCAAAAAGGTTTTGCAGGTGGTGCCATGTTGTTGAGAAATGTTTACAGAGATGTGTCAGCATCAGATGTTACTGTATTGAGTTCAAAGAATAGCCTTATCAATACTCAGAGTGGAAAAGCTGCTGCCGGTGCAGTGGATAGCTCGTTGATCAATACTTTGAACAAACAGCAAAAACCGGTGGGTATTCGCTTAGACCAAATTTTGAATAATCCAGGATCTGCGGAGGATTTGTTCTTAGTGGAAGGAGATATATTGAAAGTGCCGAAAGAGCTGCAGACCATTCAAACTTTTGGTGCAGTGAATGTGCCCAAACAAATCGTTTATTATGATGGTATCAGCTTCAAAGACGCTTTGCGCGAATCTGGCAGATACAGCCTCAATGCTTCTCGTAAAAATGCCTATGTCATTTATCCCAACGGGCAGGTGCGCAAAACACGTAATTTCTTATTCCTGCGTTTTTATCCTAGCATAAAACCGGGTACTGAAATCTATGTGCCGGAAAAAAGAGGAAAGATAAAATTGTCAACCGGCGAAGTGATCGGTATCGTAACAGGACTTACTTCATTGATTAGTGTATTAGTGGTCTTGACCAATGCAACCAAATAAAGCTTGTGCATGATGCAGGAGAAAGAAACAGAGATTGTAGAAATGCGAACAGTATTGGCTGAAGTGGGTGCTTATTTCCAGCATTTGCGTAAGCAACTTGTGCGTATGTTACTGCTGGGTACTGTATTGTCGGCACTTGCTTTGGGTTATCATTTTTTTCAAAAGCCTTCATTTACCGCAGAAGCCACTTTTATTTTAGAAGAAAAGTCAGGAGGAAGCGGTTTAGCAGGGTTGGCTTCGCAGTTCGGATTCGATATTGCTGGCATGACGGGCAGCAATGGTATTTTTGCTGGTGATAATGTGTTGGATATCCTTGGCTCAAGATCGATTATTGAGCAAGTATTGTTGAGTGAAGTACCATCTGCACAAAATCAGCGTCGACGTTTGGTAGAATTATTTATTGATGCAGAAAAACTCAAACAAAAAAAGTGGCAAAAAATTGCCGGAATTGATACCCTCAGCTTTAAAAGCTATGCAGCGGGTGATCGCTTGAGAGATAGTCTTCTTTATTTGGTATATAAGCAAATTGGCAAGAAACATTTATTGGTAGATCGCTTGAATAAAAAAGGAACGATTATTAAAGTGAGTGCCACTAGTAGGGACGAAGTGTTTTCCAAACTCTTTACAGAGCGTCTGGTGAATGCAACAATTGCTTATTATGTTGGCATCAAAACATCTGTTGCACAGTTGCAGTTGCAGCGGTTAGAAAAAAGAGCGGACTCTCTATCGGCCATACTAAACGCCAAGACCTACGAAACAGCTACACAGCAAATTCTGGATGCAAATATTGCTTTCAAGACAGCCGCAGTGCCGGGTGAGTTAACGCAAAGGCAAAAGACATTAGCCTATGCTTTATACACAGAAGTAACCAAAAACCTAGAAGCCAGCAGAATGTCGCTGGCCGCACAAACACCTGTCATCAATTTATTAGATACACCAAAGTATCCGTTGGAAGATGGCCGAACACCTTGGTTTATATTGGTCTTATTGGCATGGGGCTTAGTCATTGGAGCAGGTTTACTCTGGACCTTCTTTACTTATCCATCTGTTAAATCATAGCTGAATCTGACTGGATATGGATGTATCCTTTATCATAGTCAATTATAATTCAGCAGCATTGGTGTTGAACTGTGTGAGGTCTATCAGGCAATTCACCCAAGGGCTCAAATATGAAATCATACTGGTAGATAATGCTTCTCCTGATCGTACAGTGGATGCTTTGTTAAACGAGTTACAAGGTGATGATTGTGTATTTGTACAACTAAATGAGAACAAGGGTTTTGGTGCAGGAAATAACGCTGCATTAACTCTTGCTAAAGGACGCTATCTTTTTTTATTGAATCCAGATACCCGCTTGTGTAGTAATGCAGCGGGTATTTTTATGAATATAATGGACCAAGCAGAATGGCAACAGGTAGCTGCTTGTGGAGCTGATCTCATTAACGAAAATGGCGTATCAGTGCAGGCCTATGGTAATTTCCCAACTTGGTTTGCTGCTTTTGCATCTTTTGGAGTACAATATATAATGCCGAAATATTATCGTCGCCATATCAGCCTAGGTGCGGTTAATCAAGGCAAGGATAATAAACTCGTCGATTATATTTCAGGAGCAGCTATGTTTATACGAAGATCAGTAGTGGATCAGATCGGTTTTTTTGATGAAGACTTTTTCTTGTTTTTCGAAGAAACAGAATGGGCTTACAGGGCAAATAAAGCAGGGTACCAACTCTATTTAATCCCTGCCGTTCAAATCATACATCTTGAAGGCGGAAGTGAAGGTCGTCTTGGTGGTGCTCCTTCCTTTAGTATGGGGCGATTTCGTATGTTTGAACAAAGCCGTCAATTGTTTTACCGGAAAACCCGTGGACCTTTCTTTGCAAGCTGTATGAAGCCCTTCGATGTTTTACAAATGTTACAGAAGACTTGGAGAGGTAAGGAAGGAGGTAATTGGGTAGAAAAAACTAAGTTGATATTTGCTGCATGAGTCATAACGCACTTAGTCATATCAAAGGATTTATTATTACGGCAGCACACGAAACTGCCCGTCAGGATCGCGTACAGCAACTCATGCAGCTTTTGCCCGGTATTCAGCAAATGGAAGCGGTCTATCCTTCGCTTGAAAAAGTTCCTTTTTTAACTAAGCTACAGGCATTGTCTAAACAGCGTACGGGACATGCACTGAAGCATGGAGAGATTGGGGTATTATTATCGAGCAGAAAGATCTGGCATAGAATTGTGCAAGAGGCGTCAAGTGATACGGAAGCTTTTTTGGTATTGGAAAGTGATAGCTGGATGAACGATCCTGCTGTTTTTGGAGAATATTATTCGATGCTTACCCAGCAGTACGATATGTTTTTCTTTGGCTCTTGGTTAGGCCGAACACGTATTTTCCGGAGTACACGAAAACAACTGGATAAAGGATTTGTGTATGGAACACCCTTTATCAAAACCATCTCAGGAGGATATGGTTATGCGCTTAACAAGAAAGCAGCGCAACATCTCCTAGAAAGATCTGGTAAAATTGCTTTTCCTGTAGACGAGTTTAAGCGTTACATTGAACCGGGCTATCTGCGTATTGGGGCTGTATTACCTGAACTGATTTCTGAAAAAGCAGAAGCCAGCATTATTGGCGAAAGACCTCAGTCGCCAGATAAGCAAAAATTGAAAATGATTGTGCTGGATATCCGTAATACCGTGATTGCATATTGTAAGTAAATGACAGCAAGCAATACCAATAGATTGAAAGAGATTTACCTCAATTGGCTTGTGGTGGTCTATGCTGTTTACTGCTATTTCAATAAAGGTATTGCTTATACTTATTTGGCAGAAGCTACTTGGTTATTGGGTTTACTGATCGTTTTGAAAAATATTCGTGCATATGCTTTCGTATGGCGTAAAGAAACCATCCTCATTGTTTTTTTTCTATTGATCACATTGGTTTATTTGATTATTGGCATACCTGCGTACGGCTTGAAGGATACGGTTCGAGATAGTTTTGTTATCAATTATGCTTGGTATGTTTTTATCGCATTTTTATTCATGGGTAATTACCATGTGTTGGAGCAGAAGATTGCGAATGTCTATGCATACTTTCCTGTCATCATGACTTTGTCATTCCTGCTGCGTACTATTTTTCCGGAGTTGAATAATTTTATCCTGATCGGTAATTATCCATTATTGGCCTATAAGAATGGAGATATGGCTGTGCATTTGTTTATCTGCCTCATCTTCATGCTGAGTAATAAAGTCAATACTTCGCAAAGGCTACTACAATTGAATTATTTTTTAGTAGGGTATCTCTTGCTTATTTCAGCCACTTATAGTAGAGGTGGTATGCTGTCTTTTCTGCTACCCATGGCAATATACATTTTTGCAATTCGGAAAACAGTAGAAGGGAAACGTTATTTAGGTTATTTGAAATATGCACCTATTGTACTGATGATTGCTTTGCCCTTGTATCTATCTACCAAAGTAGAAGATAAGGCGCAGGGAAGAAAGATTGGTATTGAGCAATTGCAGGAAAATGTAACCAGTATTGTTGCGCAGGACTCAAGAAAAGTTAGTAAAACATTGAATGATAATATTGTCTGGCGTTTAACCTGGTGGGCAAAAATCATTGATTACACATTTGCTGGCCCTTATTTTTGGCAGGGCAAGGGCTTGGGGGTGAATCTTTCTGTGAGCGATGAAGTGAATGTTGGTGACGATAGTCTTAGATCACCACATAATTATAGCCTCACTTTGCTGGCTAGATATGGCGTTCCGTTTTTTGTGTTATGGATAATTTATCTGTTTCTGTTGTGGAGGCCATTGGTTAAACCTACAGGAAATCCTGATTTATTAATTTACTCACTTATATTAGTCTCGTTTTTCATCAATGCCAGTTTTGATGTCACGCTCGAAGGGCCTGTAACAGGAATGCCTTTCTGGTTGTTTACAGGACTGTTGTTGATGAAGAAAGCAGAAAATGACTCCCTTCATGCGTCCCATGATTCAATCAATATGGCATAAATATGTAATTCCGCATCAGCGCTATTGGTTGAACTTATTCTCTAGTTTTTTTTCACAGGGTGTTGCAGCTTTATCTGTTTTATGGCTCACGCCTTTCTTGTTAAATGTATTAGGTGAGCAATCATTTAGCGTATATGGTATACTGATTTTGAACTTATTGCCATTCAGCCTCATCTTTGATTTAGGGTATAATATGGGCTTATTACGCAGACTGATTCATGAGCCTGAAAAAGCCTCCTCATTGATTTCCGGTGGTTGTTTTTTCTTCCTTGGATTACTCCCTATTACATTTTGTGTGTATAACGGACTTAGCCATTTCGGTTTTATACAAAACGCAGGTTTTACCGTTCAACAATCGCTATTGCTGAGTATTTTGGTTGTATTACAATTGGGCGCTTTACTCTTCGATATTGTACTACAGTCAGTCAATAAAATATTCTTGGGCAAAGCCATCAGGGTTGTCAAAACCATTGTTGAAACCATCACAGTATATATTGGCGCTACTAGGTTTGGATTACAAGGGGTTTTTGTGGCGTTAGTGTTTACTAACTTATTCTATCTTGCGGTGTTGTATTGGTTTTCAAAACGTGAGCGCAATTTTAAATTGCATTGGCAGTATTTCAATTGGAAAGATTTGACCCATCATTTCAACTACTCAATCTGGTTCTTTCTGGCAGCTTGTTCAGGCGTATTGGTCTATAATGCACAAACCATTTTGATGGGAAACTTATTGGATGCACAGGCGGTATCAAAATATGTGTTAATCACCCGTTTTTATGAAGTGGTAAGAATTGGGATGGGGAATTTCACTTTGATCTTGTTTCCTACAATCGCCATCTTAGAATCATCCAATAGTTGGAAGCAATTGTTTGCACAATTCAAAACTGTTGCACTAAGAATCATTGTACTATGTGTCATAGCTGTCATCCTATTACTGACCATTGGGAAGTATCTATTTGTTGTATGGTCTGGTATGGAAGATCAGGAAATACTGTTTGCCTACATCAGTTATACTTTTCTGATTTTACTCTTGATTATTGAACACGTACCGGTGGTCTTTTTAACTGCTCTTAAAATGAATCGTTATCCAACGATTGTTTCCATGATTCAGGGTATACTAGGCTTGCTGCTTAGTTATTGGTTGATTCCTATTTATGGGATATTAGGTGTAGTGATAGCTAGTATTGCAGCACTAACTGTAACAAGCTTATGGTTTAGTTTTTGGTACCTTTATCAACAGCTTCAGCATAAACTAAGTCATGCGCCGACAGCATAAATATATTCTGGCATTAAGGGCTTATGGTGATTTCACCATTTTATTGAACGCTATACAGCACGCAGCATATCCTTTGGAATACCATGTAATTGCTTCTACACACCTGAAGCCATTATATGAAGCTTTAATGCCCTATCTTAAATTGGATGTGTTGAGTGTTGAATTCAAAGAAATCGGTATTCGCCATTCATTGTTGGGCTTATTCACCAATCGATATTTGTTCAATGCCAATACATACCGAGAATTAAAGCAGTTGCAGCTTGCGCTGAATCCTTTGCCAGCAGGCGATTTCTATGTTGAGCAAGATTCCCGAAAATGGTTGCTTAGTATTTTGCTTCAAAAGAAATGTTCAGCAATTGCAGCTGGACATGCTGTGTATGCATTATATGCGGATTTTTTTCGCGCAGATTATCCAATAATCAGCGATAGTGTCAAGCCTAGCCGTGTCTTGATTTTGCCTACCGCCAGACAAAAATTTCGGAATATACCATTGGCAGATATCCTTACCATCAAAAAGACATTTGCGGATACAGCCATTGTTCAAACAGGCTTTTACGCAGGCAATCAGATTGCAGCATTAAGTGAAAACGATTTTGTATACGCTAGTTTTCAGGAGTTGATAGCGAAAATCATGGATAGCGAGCTAGTTTTTTGTCCGGATAGCCTGCAGGCGCATCTGTGCCAATTGCTTGGGAAGCCACATTATATACTCCATCCAAAAGGGTTAAGCGAGGCGTTTTTTACCCCACATGTGATGCATTTTAAAAAGTACAAAGTATTCGGCTCTAGCTATCTTAATCAATAGCTTAAGCTAACCACAAGGTAACTACTAGAAATTGTTGTCCGGTTTTCTTCATTCGCACACAAATAATTCGTGTTCAAATAAAGATTGTTCACTGACTTCATTGGAAAGAATCATTCATGGCTGGTAATCAGTTAATTTGCAGGCAGAAAATTGGTGCTGTTTGCTATGTGTTTTCCGTGCTAATTATTCTTTGATGACATTTAGTAATGATATAAATATGGCAGCTAAGGTCAATTTATTGGGAGTTGATTTCACTTTAACAGATTATGATCAGGCTAGTGATATCATTATTGATTATGCCGTGCGTAGGGCTTCTTTCGCCGTTTCTGCATTGGCTGTTCATGGCTTAGTAGAATCAAATCGCTCAGTCTCATTGAAAGAGAAGATCAGTAAAATCAGTATGGTTGTTCCTGATGGACAACCTGTGAAATGGGCACTGAACTTTTTTTTCAAAGCCAATCTAAAGGATCGTGTATATGGTCCAGAGTTAACAGTATGGGTACTTAGAAAAGCGAATACGCTAGGTTTGAAAGTATACCTGTATGGCAGTACAAGTGCCACATTAGAGAAGTTCTCTGCATTCATTAAACATCATTTCCCTGCAATAACCATTGTTGGTACTCATGTTGATCGTTTCCGTGAAGCAACGCCTGAGGAATTTATTAGCGATACTGAAAAGATCAATGCATCAGGTGCCAATATTGTACTTGTGGGGCGAGGATGCCCGCGGCAGGAAGTATGGGTAAGTGATCATTTGAATAGGGTGCATGCACCTATGCTGGCTGTAGGCGCTGCTTTCGATTTTCATGCGGGGGTATTAAAACAGGCGCCAGCTTGGATGCAGAAAAATGGGTTAGAATGGTTGTACAGATTAATTCAGGAGCCCAAAAGACTTTGGCGCAGATACTTGATCACCAACAGTATATTTATCTATTTGATTGTACGTAAAATGATTCTTGGTTAGAACTATCTTAATCCGTAGCTAACACCAAGAGAGAATCTACTACCAGTAAGTTTTTGTCCGTTCTGTCTTTCTTCATTAAGCCATAGATAATTTGCGTTGAAATACAGGTTATTCAACCATTCGTAACCGACTTGCACAAACAAGTCGGTTCTTTTTTTCTGGAAATCAAATAAGAATGGTGGTTGAGGTTCTGCTTCGTATTGTTGAAGCACCGTTCCTGCACCTCCTTTTTGAATTTGCTGAAATCTCAAATAGGTTCTTAATCTTGGAATAGGGGTGTATTTGGCAAACAATATCAATCGGTCGAAATTATTACCCATCCAATCACCAAGAGAAGCGCCATGCTGTGTGTAGACTTGCGCCGGCACGAGATTCCCATACACGAATGGATTAACGCGGGTATACTCCGCTCCAAGGGTAAGGTAGGGAAGTCCTATATCGGTAATGGATGCCCCTAAGGTATAACCAAGTTGGTTTCTTCTTTTTTGTTTATCAAATATCGAAGAAACCCTGATTTCATCGATAAAGAATGTTGTATAGAAATGTGTGTTTTTGAGAATATTCCTGCCACTTGCCTGAAAGAAGAATTGTCCGTTTGAACCGGCACGGATATCATAATTACTTCTGTTGTTGTCGTAAATCTTAAAGAAGTTAATTGGTATCAGGAAGCCGAGGTCCATATTATCGCTATAAACAATAGACTCACCAATGGATAGGTCTATGCCTTTCTTAGGGGTGAAAATAATTGCATGTGTTGCAAGGTATTTGGGTATATACTGGATTCTAGTTCCTGTACTCACTGGATTACCCGTTCCATAAGTTGCACTGCTATCAATGATATTTGAATTCAACCAAGCGTTTGCATAATGAAAGCGTAGCCACTTCATTGGTTGGTAATCGAATCTGATAAAAGGATAGGAGGGCGCTTTGTCAGATAAAATGATACGCCCGTTTTCTCCATAGCCACTAATAAGCTGGTCTTTACCAATACTGATGGAGCCGTTTTTCCAAGCATAACTGATATGGGCACGTACTTCAGAAAAATTCTGCTTACGCGGATTATTACTGAATAAGCGAATGATATTGGTTTCAGGACTTTCTGATCTGAAGCTATCTAAACCTGTACCAGTTTCTGTATAATCACGATAATAAAATTGAAATCCGAATTTCCCTGCCTGCCCCCAGAACTGCAATCCATTACTGGTTTGTGTGAATGATTGTCCCAGTCCATTTACACGCATAACACTGGCCATCGGATCTGCATATAGCTGAATATCCTTTCCCGAATAAAAAAGGCCTCTCAGCCTTTTATGCTGGTCTTTTGTAGCAATACCCAGTTGGTTGTTCAACAGTTGCGCAGGTCTGAATTCCTGCAGGTAGAAGTCTAGTTCCGATTTTTCTGTTTTGCTCAGTTTAGCTCTGGTGGAATCTAATTGCATCAGGCGTTCACCAATATAAGCCCGACTAAGCGGTTGTATCATATCATGAAACTCAATCAGCCCTTTTTGGGCCATACGATACAAATAAGGATAGACCTCACTACGGTGATTCTCCCAAATGACTTGTGTAAATACACTCATGGGGATGAATAGGGAGAGGCAAATGGCGGCTAGTCGTTTCATTTGATAATATTAAACTGCTTTGCTAATAAGCATTTTGATCACCTCTGAGAATATTGATAACAGTTTGCAAGATAATTTGACAATCGAGCCAGAAAGTCCATCGATGTATATAATACAAGTCGAAGTCTACTCTCTGCTGCATAGAACCTTCTTTTCTTGTTTCTCCTCTAAAGCCATTCACCTGTGCCCAGCCTGTAATACCAGGAAGTACAATATGTCGTAACATGTAGTTGTCTACAGTATGCATCGACTCTAGGTTGAGTGGTGTAGGGTGTGGTCTGGGCCCCACTACAGACATATTACCTAGTAATACATTCCAAAACTGGGGTAATTCATCCATATTGGTTTTACGCAGCAAAGCACCAATGGGTGTTACACGTGGATCATCTTTGGATGCTTGATTGTATAAACCGTTCTGATCAATATCTGCACTGTCGTGCACCATGGTCCTGAACTTATAGCAAATGATTTTTTCATTATTTAATCCCCATCTTTCCTGCTTAAAAATGATCGGCCCTTTTGAAGTAAGTTTGATCACCAACGCTATCAGCGGCATCAGCCAGCTGCCCAGCAGTATAAAGTAGCTAAGTGAGAATAAAATATCAAATGTTCGCTTTAAAGCCTGATTTTCTATTTTATCAAGAGGCAAGGAGCGAATATTCAATACGGGTAGTAGTCCGATATTGTTCACCTGTGCTGTAGCTGCTGCAAACTGAAAAGCATCAGGGATGATTCTTGTTTTAGTCGCGTATTGATCACACACATCGATACAATCCCTGATTCTCGCACTTTCCTGATTGGGTAAAGCAATAATCACTTCATCTACCCGCTCTTTTTTCAGAATGGTTCCAAGATCTTGAACACGGCCTTTGTAGGGACAGCCATTCATGGCGGGGGTATGGTCATCTACAAACCCAATACACTTATAACCGTAGTAGTAATATTTATTGATGGTTTCATAGAAATGCATGCCCGAGTTAGTTGCACCCACAATCAATAAATTATCATACAGTCGGCCCTGATGAATGGCCGCATGCAGATATTTTCTGATCATGTATTTGGTGGCAATTAATAGCGGAAAAGCAATCAGCAACATCCAGCCAATAATGCCCGCATCTACGTTAAGTTCTTTCTGCAAAAAAAAGGATGCCGAACTCAGTGCAATAGAGAATAGCATCAGGGTGTAGACGGTGAAAATAATTTCTTCAGAAAATTTGTTCGACCTTCTTTCTGTGTATAAGTGTGAGAAAGAAGCCACGATATACCAAATAGCAATGGATAGCAGCAAAAAGAGGTAGTCGCCATAGCTAAGCGATTCAAACTTTTGTGCATCAGTGAGTCTAATGGCTGAGAGATAGGAGATGCCAATAACCGGGCTATCGATCAAGTAGCGAATAACAATATATCGATTAACTCTTTTTGACATGTGTTATTCTAGGTAACTACTGTTTGTTATATACAATTTAGCGGCTCTAAAATACTTGAATCTGTCTATTTTCTGTGCTTTTAAAGGGTAAGTATATAAATATTATCTACTGATTCTATTTTCATCGTAAAAGCTGCTTTGTAATTATCGGTAAAATGCCTCGTGCTTTTATAAGTATTGTTGAAAAGTCCTTTGGCTAGTGCATAAAACGGAAAAGACATTTACCCCCGTATCCGGTGCCAACGATTCTGACTTTTCCTAGGGGTGCATACTTCATGTATGGAGTGCTGTTCTTGTGTAAAAAGGAACCTATAGGGCGGCAACTTATTCATCTTGAGGATAATACTTGTTGGGATTGTCATAAAATACTGTACCGATGATCCGTGTGGTATCGCTATCAGCATCCATTCATTACCTTCGCGCCATGCCCCTGACAAGCGTTCGGATTATTAATCAATCACCTCATCCATTGCCTGCTTATGCAACAGTGGGTTCATCCGGTATGGACCTTCGTGCCAATCTGGATCAGCCACTGGAATTGGCCCCCATGCAAAGGGTATTAGTGCCCACGGGACTATTTATTGAGCTACCAGATCATTTGGAAGCCCAAATACGCCCCAGAAGTGGGTTGGCTATTAAACAAGGGATTACTTGCTTGAATACCCCTGGTACCATTGATGCGGATTATCGGGGAGAGATTAAGGTTATTCTGATCAACCTTTCCGGAGAAATGCAAATGGTTCAACACGGAGACCGTATTGCTCAAATGGTGATTCAGCAGGTGGAAAAAATTGAGTGGGTCGAGGTGGAAAATCTTAACGAAACTGCCCGTGGTGAAGGCGGCTTTGGCCACACAGGAAAAAATTAATTATGAAGCAATCCATATTCATATTTTCTGTACTTGTTTTCTTTTTTGCCTGTAAGCCGGCACAAAAAGTACAAAAGATTGAACAAGCTATTTATAATAAGGATACCACCGAATCAGTCAAAGTAAAAGAAACACCCAAGGTGGATTCTGCTGCTATCGTGCGCGATATCATGCAGAAAGTGATGATGCGTAAAATCGACGTGAATACATTTGAAGCAAAGATCAAGGTGGATTATGAGGATAAAGATGATGCGAACTCCATCACAGCTTATGTGAAGCTGAAGAAAGACTCCGTGATCAATATTAAACTTACCTATCCTGTTATCGGTATCTTATTTGAATTGCAGGCATTTAAGGATAGCTTGATTCTCTTGAATTATCGCAACAAAACAGTACAATACAGAAAGATTTCTTACTTACAAGAAATCACAGAAATTCCATTCGACTTTACCACTTTGCAGGATATGATTCTTGGTAATCCTGTTTTCGTGAATGGTACTATCGTGTCTTATAAGGATAGCGATGCAGGGCTGTTGGTCTTAGTAAACGGTGATATTTTTAAACACCTCATTACTTTAGAAAAAGACGAGTTTAAAGTAACCCATAGCAAGTTGGATGATATTCATGCAGAGCGCAATAGAACTTGTGACATTACGCTGTCTAACTACGAGACTTTTGGCACATATAAGTTCTCTAGTCTCAGAAAAATCTCTATTGCAGAGAAGTCTAAATTGGATATCCTGCTCGATTTCAAAAAGCCCGTGTTTAACCAGCCCTTAACGATTTCGTTTAATATTCCTAAAAATTTCAAGAAGCAATAATTTTTTTGCTGTTTCACCGTTATGTTTGGGATTCACCCGACTAATTATCCATTGATCATGCTGAAAAGAGTTTTCTTCCTTCTTGTTGCTTTGTTCGCCTTTACTATTGCAGAGGCGCAGCAAACTAAGGAAGAACTGCAGCGTCGTCAGCAGGAATTACAGCGAGAGATCAATGAACTGAATGCTACTTTGGGTGAAATTCAGCGGAGCAAGAAAAAATCCATCGGTCAATTGGCCATTGTGCAGCGTAAAATCGCTAAGCGTCAGGAGCTGATCAATAGTATCGGTAGAGATATCCGCAGAATTGATGATGAGCTTTTTCTGAATGAACGCGAAATCTATCGCCTCAATAAAGAATTGGATACGCTCAAGCATCAATATGCGCAGAGTATTCAATTTGCTTATAAGAACAGGGGTAGCTACGAATACTTGAATTTCCTCTTCTCGGCAAAGAACTTCAATGATGCTGTGAAACGTATCGCTTATCTCAAAAGCTATCGTCAGCAGCGCGAAACACAGGCTGTCGCCATCAATAAAACCCACACACTTTTGGAGGAACGTATGGGTATGTTGGCCATCAATAAAGAAGAGAAGACCAAAACCTTGAGTTCTCAGAGCGAGCAGTTAAAGGTATTGGAAGAAGATAAGCAGGAACAAGCCCAAGTAGTGAAGCAGTTGAAGGATCAGGAAAAAGACTACCAGGCCCAATTACGGAAAAGAGAAAAGGAACGTCAGGATCTGCGTAGGGCATTGGATGCAGCCATCAAACGCGAAATTGAAGATGCGCGCAGACGTGAGCGCGAGCGCATCGCCAAACAAGCAGAAGCAGCTAAGAAAACTTCAGGAAATAATGCATCAGCGGATAAGGATGCAGTAGCGGCTAAACCTAGAAATGCAGAACCTGTTACAGGAGGCATTGCCGCCCGCCCTAAGGAGAATCGTGAAGTCAGTGCTTTTGAGTCTACACCGGAAGGTTTGACCATGTCGCTCAATTTTGAGAAGAACAGAGGTCGTCTACCATGGCCTGTAGAGTCAGGTATCGTCACTGGTGAATTTGGTACACATACTATTCCGGGTACACGTTTGGCAGAGAAGAATGATGGTATCATTATCACCACCAAAGCTGAATCAAGCATTCGTTGTGTGGCAGATGGGGAAGTGGCCAGAATTTTTGATCTGGGCGAATACCAGGGTGTGATGGTACGTCATGGTAAATATTTTACGATCTACAGTCGCCTGTCTTCTGTGAATGTTTCTAAGGGACAAACAGTGAATGCCGGTACAGTCATTGGCAGAAATGCGCAAAATCTGGACGGCGATTATAAAGTAGAGTTTCTTGTTATGAACGAGAAGGGTGCCAATCTCGATCCGGAAACTTGGCTCAAGCGCAGATAGGATTCCCACATTCTATCATTCATTCATCCACTCATTCACTCATTATTTATTTCGGTATCTTACGGCAAATCGCTTGCTGTATGCAGAAATACATTCTGGCTTTTGATCAAGGTACTACTAGTAGTAGAGCCATTGTATTCGATCAAAAGGGTGGCATCATTGCAGTTGCACAAAAAGAATTCACGCAAATCTTTCCTCAGCCCGGTTGGGTAGAACATGATCCCAATGAAATCTGGAGCACGCAGTTGGGTGTAGCGGCAGAAGCTATTACCAAAGCGGGCTTAACTGTTGAGCATATTGCGGCTATTGGCATTACCAATCAGCGAGAGACAACAGTGGTTTGGGATCGGCAAACTGGTCAGCCTGTGTACAATGCCATCGTCTGGCAGGATAGGCGTACAGCGGCTTATTGTGATCAACTGAAAGCATCTGGTCATGCGGCGAGCATACAGTCGAAAACTGGTTTGGTGATTGATGCTTATTTCTCTGCAACTAAACTCAAATGGATTTTAGATCATGTGCATGGTGCCAGAGAAAAAGCAGCCAAGGGTGATCTCTGTTTTGGTACAGTAGATAGTTGGTTGTTATGGAAATTGACAAACGGACAAGTACATGCTACCGATGTGTCCAACGCATCGCGTACCATGTTGTATAATATTCATACACTTAGTTGGGATCATGATTTGTTACAACTGATAGATATTCCTGCTGCTGTATTACCAGAAGTGCGCAGCAGTAGCGAAGTCTATGGTAGTACCAATCATATTCTCACCGCACATGCCATTCCGATTGCAGGTATTGCGGGTGATCAGCAGGCGGCTTTATTCGGTCAGATGTGTACCCAACCCGGCATGGTGAAGAATACCTATGGTACGGGTTGCTTCATGTTGATGCAAACTGGCACCAAAGCTGTTCCCTCTAAAAATCATTTGCTCACGACGATCGCCTGGCAAATCAATGGCGTTACGGAATATGCGCTAGAAGGTAGTGTCTTTATTGCTGGTGCAGTAGTACAATGGCTGCGCGATGGAATGGGTATTATTCGCAGTTCTGCTGAAGTAGAATCTTTGGCCGCAACCGTGGCTGATACAGGAGGTGTCTATGTGGTACCCGCTTTCGCGGGATTGGGTGCGCCCTACTGGAATCAGCATGCAAGAGGCACGATAACTGGTATCACCAGAGGTACCACTGCTGCGCATATTGCTAGAGCTGCATTGGAAAGTATTGCCTATCAAACCATGGATGTATTGAAAGCAATGGAAGCAGATGCAGACATTGCCATTAAAGAACTGCGTGTAGATGGTGGTGCTACTGCCAATGATTTATTGATGCAATTTCAAAGTGATGTATTGCAGACCAGAGTTGTTCGTCCGCGCATCACTGAAACAACTGCTCTAGGTGCAGCCTATTTAGCCGGTTTGGCTGTTGGCTATTGGCCAAGTTTGGAATCGATACAAAATCAATGGCAGGTAGAAAAAGCTTTTACGGCAAGTTTGCCTGCTGATGCAGTTGCTGCAAGAACAAAAGGTTGGCAGCAAGCCATTCATACAACTATAGCAGGCGCAAATATTGATGTGTAGGCAATCATGAATAGACAGGAATCGCTCAATACAATACAGTCGACTAAGCAATGGGATATCTTGATCATTGGCGGAGGTGCTACCGGATTAGGTACGGCACTGGATGCAGCATCGCGTGGATATAAAACACTACTTGTAGAAAAAAATGATTTTGGTAAAGGCACATCTAGTAAAGCAACCAAATTAGTCCATGGTGGTGTGCGTTATCTGGCGCAAGGCAATATCAAACTGGTGATGGAAGCCCTCAAAGAAAGAGGGCGCTTATTGCGCAATGCACCTCACCTCACCAGTCGTTTGTCTTTTGTATTGCCTGTCTATAGTATTTGGGATTATTTCTATTATGGCATTGGATTATTGTTGTACGATTTACTTTCTGCCAATTGGAGTCTGGGCACTACACGTGTGTTGTCTAAAAAAGGGGCACTCAAAGCCTTGCCCGGCTTATCGTCCAAGGGACTGGTAGGTGGGGTACGTTTTTATGATGGTCAGTTTGATGATACACGTCTCGCAGTTGACTTAGCAAAGACTGCAATAACACATGGTGCCACCATCATTAATTATTGCAGCGTACATGCTTTTGAGAAAAGTGGCGAGCAGATTGTTGGTGCTTGGTTAACCGATCATTTAAGCGGAAATCAATTCTTAGTCAATATAAACTCATGCATCAATGCAACAGGTGTCTTTGCAGAAACAGTGATGCAATTGGATGAACCCAATCCCGGTATTGCCGTATCACCATCACAAGGCATACACTTGGTAGTAGACAGTCATTTCTTCCCCGGCAATCAGGCACTCATCATTCCCAAAACAGATGATGGACGTGTATTATTCGCCGTGCCTTGGCAAGGCAAAGTGATTTTAGGAACGACGGATACGCCTGTGAATACTATTACAACAGAGCCTCAACCGATGGAAGCAGAGATCGATTTTGTTATCAGTCATTTCAATCGCTATTGCAGCAAATCCATCACGCGTGCGGATGTTTTATCCGTGTTCGCCGGTTTACGGCCCTTAGTAAAATCAAAAGGACAAACACATACTTCGCTTTTATCGCGAGACCATAGTATCATCATTCACAAAAGTGGATTGGTCAGCATTGTAGGTGGTAAGTGGACGACCTACCGTAAGATGGCACAAGATGCAGTGGATAATGCTGTGTTTGTAGCTGGAGGCAAAAAACTTGCTTGTAAAACCAAGCAGCTGCCTATTGGGAATTGGCAAAAACCTTTGGATAAAACAGTGCGGTTGTTTGAATATGGAAATGATGCGGCGGTTATTCGATCATGGATGCAGCAGCCAAATTGGGCCGAGCTGATTCATCCAAACTATGCTTACACCAAAGCAGAAATACGCTGGCATGTAGAAGCTGAAATGGCGATGACGGTAGAAGATGTGTTGGCAAGAAGAATTCGTCTCTTGTTTCTCGATGCAAAAGCAGCGATGGAAGCGGCGCCAATCGTTGCTGCATTGATGGCGGAGCTATTACAGAAAGATCAGCATTGGCAGGAAACACAGGTAAACAGTTTTCGCGTTGTAGCGCAACAATATTTGCTATCTTAAATCACTAAACGATTGCATATGACTCCATTTGTCGCAGAACTTTTGGGTACAGCGTTGATCATCATTTTTGGGGATGGAGTAGTAGCCAATGTGCTGCTGAAAAACTCCAAGGGGAATAATGGTGGTTGGATTGTGATTGCTTTTGGCTGGGCCATGGCTGTATTCATTGCGGTGTATGTATCTGCTGCGGCAAGTGGGGCACACCTGAATCCAGCCGTAACCTTGGCGCTGGCTTATCTGGGTAAATTTGATTGGTCGCTGGTGCCCGGTTATTTACTTGCCCAGTTATTGGGCGGCATGTTGGGTGCATTACTGGTTTGGGCAGTGTATCGTCAGCATTATGATGCAACAGAAGATCCAGACCTACAGCTGGCCACTTTCTGCACTGGTCCCGCGATACGTAATTACCCACAGAATTTTCTGACAGAGCTATTGGCAACTTTCATTTTTGTGATAGCCATTTTATTTATTTCTAAACCCATGGATGCTTCCGGACTGGCTTTTGGGCTAGGTGCTTTGGACGCACTGCCTGTGGCTTTGTTGGTGTTGGGTATGGGCTTGAGTCTGGGCGGCCCAACCGGTTATGCCATCAACCCTGCGAGAGACCTCGGTCCAAGAATCATGCATTTTATCCTGCCCATCAAAGGAAAGCGGGATAGCGACTGGGCCTATAGTTGGGTGCCAGTGCTTGGTCCGATAGCTGGGGCGCTGCTGGCAGCATGGGTTTTCCAGACCTTTTTATCTTGATTTTTCGAAGCTTTTCAAGCCTTTTTAAGAGCGGCTTTTTGCCTTTGCAAAGGGGGGCTAAAAAAACTCGCTTTTTTGTTGAAAATTCCCATTCGGTGAAAGGGGGATACCCTTACCTTTGCGGCCTGAAATAAAACCTATTCGACAATATGGCTACAAAGGGTAAGATCAAACAGATCATCGGTGCCGTAGTAGACGTGCAATTCGAAGGCAAACTGCCTGAAATTTATAACGCATTGGAACTGAAGCGTCCCAATGGCGAAACCCTCGTTCTGGAAGTACAGCAGCACCTGGGTGAGGACAGCGTACGTACCATTGCGATGGACGGTACAGAAGGTCTGGTTCGTGGAACCGAAGTGATCGACACCGGTAAAGCCATTGCCATGCCTACTGGTGAAGGCATCAACGGTCGTCTGTTCAATGTAACAGGTGATGCCATTGATGGTCTGCCTCAGGTTAGCAAGGAAAACGGTCGCCCCATTCACGCCATGCCGCCCTTATTCGAGAACCTGAGTACTGCTACAGAAGTACTGTTTACAGGTATCAAGGTTATCGACCTGATCGAGCCATATGCAAAAGGTGGTAAGATTGGTTTGTTTGGTGGTGCGGGTGTAGGTAAAACTGTATTGATTCAGGAATTGATCAACAACATCGCCAAGGGTTATGGTGGTCTGTCAGTATTCGCCGGTGTGGGTGAGCGTACTCGTGAGGGTAACGATCTGCTGCGCGAAATGATTGAAGCAGGCATCATGAAGTACGGCGATGCGTTCAAGCATAGCATGGAAGAAGGTGGCTGGGATCTGAGCAAGGTAGATATGGAAGGTCTGAAAGATTCTAAAGCAACTTTTGTATTCGGTCAGATGAATGAGCCCCCCGGTGCCCGTGCACGTGTGGCCCTCTCTGGTCTGACAATCGCTGAATATTTCCGTGATGGAGACGGTACAGGTAAGGGTAAGGATATCCTCTTCTTCGTAGATAATATCTTCCGTTTCACTCAGGCAGGTTCTGAGGTATCAGCCCTCTTGGGTCGTATGCCTTCAGCGGTAGGTTATCAGCCTACACTGGCCACTGAAATGGGTCTGATGCAGGAGCGTATCACCTCAACCAAGAATGGTTCAATCACTTCTGTACAGGCGGTTTACGTACCTGCGGATGACTTGACTGACCCTGCGCCTGCAACTACTTTCGCGCACTTGGATGCTACCACTGTATTGAGCCGTAAGATTGCGGATTTGGGTATCTACCCTGCGGTTGACCCACTCGATTCAACTTCAAGAATTTTGACACCTGCTATCGTAGGTGAAGCACACTATAACTGCGCTAACCGTGTGAAGCTGATCTTGCAGCGTTATAAGGAACTGCAGGACATCATCGCCATCCTGGGTATGGATGAATTGAGTGATGATGATAAGATGACTGTAGCACGTGCCCGTAAGGTGCAGCGTTTCCTCAGTCAGCCTTTCCACGTAGCTGAGCAGTTCACTGGTCTGAAAGGTGTATTCGTAAACATCGACGATACAATCCGTGCATTCAATGCAATCATGGATGGTGAAGTAGATGAGTATCCTGAAGCAGCTTTCAACCTGGTAGGTACTTTGGAAGATGCAATTGAGAAGGGTAAGAAACTCCTGGCTCAGGCTCAGGCTCAGGCTTAATTGAAGGCACCTGGCGAAAGCTAGACAATGAATTGATTAAATATGCAACTAGATATTTTAACACCAGAGAAAAAGTTGTACAGCGGCGAAGTGTACGGCGTTCAACTGCCCGGTATCACTGGTTTGTTTGAAGTGCTGGACAAACACGCGCCTATGGTGAGTGCTTTGAAACAGGGTAACCTGAAAATCCTTAAGGATCAAAAGCAATCAGCAAACTACACCATTCAAGGAGGCTTTGTTGAAGTATTGAACAACAAGGTTACTGTACTGGTGGAAGGTGCTGTAGAAGCATAAGCATATTACACGATTATAAAAAAGCCCCTGCAGATTTGTGGGGGCTTTTTGTTTAGTAAGCTGCGCGATAATTGACTTGAATATTCTTTTCTGTCCACTTGCCAGTATCAATCATTACTGGTTGTACGGTATTTCCATCAGATTGGTGTGCAAACCAGCCATCCTTTAAAACGACAATCATACTGTATTTTCCTGCAGGTAAAGCTTGACGGAATTTTCCTGATTGATCTGCAACGCAAGTAGCGATTGGTTGTATTGCGTTTAATGGTTTGTATAAACCATGCTCATTCAGTTGTAAATCGGTTGTAGCAATGGGTGCAAAGAAATGAATAGTCGCAGCCAAAGCTTGTCCCTGTGTGGCAGATTTGGGTAAATCTGGCGAAGGCATCTGATTGCCGATTATTTCCGTAACTATTCCATAGACGCCTTGAGGACTTTGCTTATTTGATTGCTGGCTAACACAGCCAACACAAAGGAGCAAAAAGAGTAGATACTTCATCATAGCGTGAATTTCGGTTTTTGTTGAATTAGTTTTCAGCTCAATAGCTGAAAGTTGTGGCAATTTTAGCAGAGTGGGCTACAGATTTGTACATTCACCAACTTATTAAACGCAAATGAGAAAACTGATTTTTGGATTATTACTTTTTTCTCCAGTTGCATTAATTGCACAAGAGAGAACCAATAAACAGGTATTGCAATCCTTATCGCAATCTTTGAATCAGCAATACAAAAACGACAGTACGGAACTATCATTACTGGTGAGGCAAAAAAAAGCCGTACAGCGTTTCAAAGTTGAAAATGGTTCCACCGCACAGTTAACAGGTATTGCACCAAATAAACTACCTATTTATACAGTTGTCGACAATAACACAACGGCTGCTGCTACTACCAGTACACAAACATTGTGGCAAGGAGGTAGTACTGGTTTGGGCTTAACAGGCGGTATACAGGCTTTAACAGGTAAGCTGGGTATTTGGGATGGTGGTCGTGTTTTCTTTGACCATGTGGAGTTTCAAGGGAAAGGTGGTTTACAGCTGGATAATCCTGCGGCTAATGATGATCATGCTACGCATGTGGCAGGTACGATGATTGCCAAGGGCATCAATACTGGTGCCAGAGGTATGGCATATGGCAACAGAGGATTGATAGCATATGATTTTAATAACGATGCTGCAGAGATGGCAGCGCAAGCCGGTTCGCTTTTGTTATCAAACCATTCCTATGGTACAATTGCGGGATGGAGAGTCAACACATCAGCAAACAATCGCTGGGAATTCTGGGGTGAACCAGGCGCAACAGAGGATTATACATTTGGATTTTATGATACGAGATCCAGATTCTGGGATTCTATTACTTATGCAGCTCCATTTTATTTGCCTGTAAAATCTTCCGGAAACAATAGAAGTCAAAATGGTCCGCCAGAAGGCAGTCCTTACTGGCGTAGAAATGCTGCTGGTACTTGGGATTCTATTCCTGCAAGACCTGCAGGTATTTCCAGCAACGACAGCTATGACATCATTTCTACTTACGGCAACGCCAAAAATATTTTGACTATTGGTGCGGTTAGTTCCATTCCAAGTGGATATAGGCAAGCATCTGATGTACTCATCTCCACATTTAGTAGTTGGGGGCCAACAGACGACGGAAGAATTAAGCCAGATTTGGTTGGAATGGGTGTGAGTCTTACCAGTCCGGTATTTGGTGGAAATATTACGAATCTGGCTGCTTATGGTATACTTAGCGGTACTTCTATGTCAACACCAAATGTAACTGGCTCATTATTGCTGCTGCAGGAATTATATCACAGACAAACAGAAGGTAATTTCATGCGTGCTGCTACTTTGAAAGGTGTGGCGATTCATACAGCTAGTGAAGCCGGAACAACAGCCGGGCCTGATTATGTGTATGGTTGGGGTTTATTGAATGCAGAACAAGCAGCCAATGTCGTTAGAAACCATCAGAACAACCACCGAATGATTGAAGCAAACTTGCAGCAAGGGCGAGATACTTCAATTACAGTCATTGCATCAGGTAAAGGCCCCTTAGTAGTAACACTTTCATGGACTGATCCTCCAGGTGCAGTTAATTTTAATGACCGGTACAATAACAGAACTCCTAAGCTGATGAATGATCTGGATGTTCGGGTAACGAGCGGTAGTAATACTTTTATGCCTTGGATATTGGATCCCGCAAATCCAGCAGCACCTGCAACAAGAGGTGATAATATCCTAGACAATGTAGAAAAGATAGAAATTCCAAATGCTGTAGCTGGCCAATCATACACAATTCGTCTTACGCATAAAGGGGCTTTAACCAATAATGCACAAGCCTATTCCTTGATTGTTAGCGGTATCAATGGGGTGGCATATTGTGCATCTGCACCATCTTCAAATGCAGATACTAGAATCAATAATGTGAGTTTTGGCAGCATCAACAATACACCTAGTGCAGGTTGTACTACTTACAGCGATTTTACAAGCTTAACAGCCAGCTTAAGGCCGGGACAAACATTGCCCATTTCCATCACACCAGGAACATGCGGTGCGGATAAAGAAAAAATGATTCGCGTATTTATTGACTGGAATCTTGATGGTGACTTTGCTGATGCCAATGAAGTAGTGGCAACTAGTGCTGTTATTGCAGGTAGTACTGCGTTTACAACAAATGTTCAAGTGCCTGCATCAATTGCTTCAGGACTCAGAACAAGGATGCGTGTTATTGTTGCCGAAACCAATAATGCTTCAACTATCAATGCTTGTGGCACATATACTGGAGGAGGAGAAACACAGGACTATAGTATTCAAATCGTTGCAAATACGACAGATCTTGCATTAGAAGATATCCAAGAGCCAATAACAAATGATTGTAGTAAAGAAGCACAGTATGTGAGTTTGCGTGCTAGAAATTTGGGAGAGACCATCGTACAGGGAACAGATATTGTTTATACTACTGAGGTGAGACAGGGTGCCAACTTAATTCAAACCCTGAGTGACACTATCAGACATTTTGTAGCGAAAGGTGATGTGATGATCTTACCCCATAGCCAACCTTTTCTGGCAAATGCAGGTAGTTATCAATTTGTAAGTACGATAAGCATTAATGGCGATCAGAATAGTGGTAACAATACCCTTACTGTAAGTAAAACTTACAGCAACGGATTATCTGCAACTGTTAGCAACATTCAGGCTCAAGTTTGTAATAATACTTCTGTTTCTTTCAGGGCGAATATAAGTCCGGCTTCAGCCTTACTTTGGTATACACAGCAAACCGGGGGCGCACCTATTGGTGGCGGTACTGCAGCATTCGCTTCTGCAACTGTTCCTGGCAATAGAACTTTTTATATTGGTATTAATGACTTTAAAGGGAATATTGGTATCAACAATAAAGAGCATTTTAGCTCCGGGGGTGGCTATAATCAGTTTTCGCCTGGTGTTAGAATTCAAACTTTTACTCCAGTAGAAATAGAAAGTGCTAGGCTATATGTAGGTAATTCCGGTAAGGTTACCATTATGGTTGTTGATAGTGCTAGTATGTCAATCGTTTCCTCAACAAGTCTTGAGTTGAAAGCAACTTCACCATCACCATCATCAGGTGCACAGGGTAATCAACCAGAAGATATGGGTAGGGTATATCCATTGAATCTAAGAATTCCTCAAGCTGGTAGTTATGTAATCAAAGTTGATTTCGGTCCTTCGGCAACTTTGTTTAGAAACAATGCTATTCCATTAACCCAAAATCCTTATCCTATCACTGTGCCGGGTGTAATGGCTATTACAGGGCATGAGGCTACTGTTACTACAACGCAGTTTTATTATTATTTCTATGATATGCGTATTCGCTCCCTAGATTGTGCAAGTGGTGCTGCTAGAACAGCAGTTACAGCAACAGCTCCATTGAACATCAGCATTACCCAAACTGGAAATAACCTGGCGAGTAGTAGCAATCAGGGTAGTATACAGTGGCTCTTTAATAGTAATCCTATTTCTGGGGCGAATGCACAAAACCTAAACATCGGTGCAACAGGATCAGGTATTTATAAAGTGAGACATGGTATTTTAGATTGCAGTTTCGAGTCTCCAGAATTGAATGCAACCATCACTGCGCTTACTGTGCTAAACCCAGAGAAGATTGGCTTGCAGGCTGGTCCCAACCCGGTGAATGGATTGTTGAATCTGCGCTATAGTAGTACAACATTACAGCCGCATCAGGTAGAATTATTCCACCAAGATGGAAGCCGAGTATATCAGGAACGATATCAATCACCCGGCACGAATACTGTTGTTAATCGACAATTCCGAATCGGGGCACTCGCAGCTGGTGTCTATGTGTTAAAACTAACATTAGGTAAAGAAGTCTATCTCACGAAAGTGATTGCACAGTAAAATCAAAACGCCCCTACAGCATTGTAGGGGTGTTTTGTTAATTCAGTTGTGGATCTAAGGGATAATGTATGAGTTGTTGATATTCTCCGCCCATTTCTTTTAATGCTTCTTTCCAGATTTGTTCAGGCTCAGCAAAGAAGACAAGCTTTTCAGAACCTGTACTGGTAATCCAACTTTTTTCTTCCAGCTCTTCGGCCAATTGGCCCTCACCCCAGCCGCTATAGCCAATATAAAAGCGAATATCCTCTTCTGCTATTAAGCCAGCGTGTATGTATTGAATAATCTGGGTAAAATCGCCACCCCAAAAAACACCGGGTACAACTTCAATTGAATCTGTAATTAAATCTGGTCTGCGATGTAAAATGTGCACCGTATCTGTTTGTACAGGCCCGCCATAGTACACGGGAAAATCACAGCCTTCCATATCTGAAATTAAGTCACTTACTGTATCTTCTGTTTTTCTATTGATGACAAATCCGCAAGTGCCTGTTGTTTCATGATCGCAGAGTAGAACCACTGTGCGCACAAAGTTGGGGTCCTTTAAGAAAGGATCTGAAATCAGGATTGTACCATTCTTAACTGTGTCCATTGCGTGAATTAAGGTAAGGATTTTTTCTGCCCGAAAAATACAGTTTGATGCACAAGGTAATTCCATTACAATTTCTTGTGGATAAACAAGCTATAATTTGTGGTAGAGAGTATAGTTATACGAAGCTAAAAAATTACCTTTTGAGATATTGCTATGGACCAGGCATTTCTGGAAATGCCCTTTAGCGATAGGTTGTAATGATGTTTATATCAATAATTAATTATTTCGAAGTTCATCTATAAAATACATATCTATTTCGCCAACGTTTTTTGCATATATTTTTCCCCGATAGGAGCAATTATAGTCTGACTTGATGCTTTCGTAAACTGCTGACGAGATGTTCACTCTGCCGGGTTCTCCATTGCTTTCCATTCTGCTGGCAATATTCACCGTACTGCCCCAGATATCATACGCATATTTCTTTTTCCCTACCACTCCTGCAACGAGAGGGCCAACATGGATACCTATTCTTAAATCCCAGGCAGGTAAACCGTTGGTTAGTCTTTTTTCATTATTGGTTCTAATCCAATTTTGCATTTCAAGGCTTGCTTTCACCATACTTTGGACGTGTCCTTCTCTTTCGATAGGAATTCCGCCTGCGCACATATAGGCATCTCCAATTGTCTTGATTTTCTCAAGATTGTATTTACCAATAATTTCATCAAATGCAACAAAGCATGCGTTGAGTTCTTGTACCAGCTCCTGCGGACTTAGTTTTTCCGCGTGCGCTGTAAATCCTTTAAAGTCGCTGAATAAGACGGATACTTCATTATAATGTTTTGGCTCTGCTTCACCGGTTGTTTGTAATTCTTTGGCAACTTCAGCAGGCAGAATATTTAGTAATAATCCTTCAATCTCATCTTTTTGTTTATCCAGAAGCTTATTGATTTTTACTTTTCTGCGATAGTTCCTATATAAAATAAGCGCAATCATCAAAATCAGGAATAAACCTGACAGAAATGCATTCTTGGCAAATTTCTGACGTTTAATATTCTCCTGTTGCAGCTGATTATCTTTTGTTAAGAGATCTACTTCGCTCTGTTTCTTTTGAATTTCAAAATCAAATTGTAGGGTTCCTAATTTCTTATCAGTTTCAATGTTATATAGGGTGTCCTTTATAGCAGCATATTTATATTGGTAGGTATATGCATTTTTATAGTCGCTAATCTGATTATAGACAAATGAGAATGATTCAAACACATTTTTCAGCTCTCCTGAATATTGATGTTCGGTAGCTATTTGTTCTGCTTCTTTCAAATAAGTCAGTGCTTCTTTCCAATTTTTTTTCGAGATATTCGTTTTTGCAAGTCCCATTAAAGATTGTACAATATCAAGGCTGCCATTCAGTTTTCTAGCAATCCCTAATGCCTTTTTATGGTATAAAATAGCTAAGTCATACTTCTTTTGTCTGTCATAAACCTTGCCAAGATTATTGTAAGCATAGGGGCTATTTTCAGAATCGTTAAATGCTTTCGCGGATTTGTTGAAATAAACTAAAGCCATCGAATCATCGTTTCTGGCATAATATATTTCTCCAAGGTTTGCAGCTGTAGTACCAAAGGATTCAGTATCATTTAACTCTGCACTAAGTGGTAATGCTTTTAAGAAGTAAACGAGTGCTTTGTCGTGTGTGGCTGGCTTTTCAAAATAAACACCGCCAATATTATTTAAGGCAGAAAGTATGCGCAGTTTATCTTTTGTTTTTTCTGCTAGTTTTAATGATTGTAGGTAATATTCCAATGCATTGGTCAAATCTTTTTGATTGAAATAGATAGCGCCAATATTATTTAAAATATTAGCGGTACCGATTTCATCATTCATTGACTTAAAAATCTCAAGAGACTTTTTCCAGAAATCCAATGCTTCTACATCTTTTCCCTGGTAATAATAGGCAATCCCAATATTCTTCAGCGCATAAGCTACACCTTCTTGGTAGTTTACTGATGCAGCAAGGTCTCTAGCCCTTGCTGCATACAGTATTGCTGAATCTGGTGCTTTGCTAAAGTTGCTTTTACTTATCGACAACAACTGGTTAACCCTGGCCGTGTCTTGGCTAGTAAAGTTTCTTGTAGAAACATTCTGAGAATTTGCAACTGAGCTAGCTAATACACATATATAAATTAGTTCCTTTCTAAAAATCATATATACAATCTAGATATTTTATAGCTTAATAAACATAATAAGTTCTGATCCTTTCTTGCCAATTACTTTCACATAATGACTGCCTTTGTTCAGATGAGTCACATCCATTTCTATCATATGCTTCGATAGCAAACGAGTGTTTCGCTGTGGCATTATTTTACCAGCAAGATCTATGAGCATGACTTGATTGGTTGATTCCACTTCAGTATTTGTTTCAATCACCAATCTTCCTTTTGTTGGATTAGGATATGCTCTAGATGGTCTTGCAGATTGATTTTTATCATCTGATAAGACTTTGGCAACTGGTATTATTAAAGCGCTAGGGCTTGGTGTTGAACAAACATTGTTGTCATCTAATACATAAACTTGAGCTGTACAGCTTGCTGAGTTTCCTGCTGCATCTGTAACGGTTAAGGTAGTGGTAACTCCATTTCTGTTAATCCAATTACTGTTAAATGCTGTAGCATTCAGCAAAGTCGCATGGTTATTATTACCAGATGCATCCGTAATGCTAGTTCCAGTAGCTTCAGCAAAAGGATAGTACAATACCAGATTGCTTATTGCGCTACCTTGTCTGTCTAAATCAATTTCTGCTGCTGACAAAGCGCGGCTATAAACTTTCACTTCATCAATTGAGCCTTGATACTGCTGACGATAGGTTAGACCATCGTCTACAGTTTCTGCACCAACATAGAATTTGCTTGCTAGTGTATTTAAAGGCCAGCCATGAGAACTCATCGGGTTAAATGGATATGCTTGACCATTCATATACAGGACACCGGTACTACCGTTAAAGGTAACTGCAATGTGTGTCCAAGTATTCATTGGCACTACTGCTGGTGAAATATAATCTGCGTAGCTACCCCAGAAGGTTAAGCGATTGCCACTTTGTAAACCAATGGCAAAAATGTTACCATTGGCATTACCAGGGCCAGTACCCTGAGTAATGATACCCCAATTGTCATTAAGGGCACTTGGATTGACCCAAGCTGTAAAGGTTCTTGGGCTACTGCCGATTGGGATATTGGCAATATTGTTTGATACAACCACATCTCCGGTCAGTCCGAAATTCAAGGCACTATTGGCTTTGTCAGCACAAGTAAAGGTAGACTTACTCAATGTCATAGAAGCAATACCTACATTGTCTGAACTACCATTATTGACTTGTGCTGCAGTAATAGTAGCTGTTCCTGATGCGTCTAAAGAAACCTTCAAAGGCTGGCAAATAACTGTTGGTGAAATACTATCTCTTACAGTAATGTTTACAGCACAAGTACTCAATACGCCATTTGCATTGGTGTTAATATAAGTATTGGTGGTAGTTCCTAGTGGGAAGGCGCTGCCACTTGCGATACCTCCAGTTTGTTGCCTTACACCTCCAATGTTTGGAATTTCTAAAATATGTCTCCAACTATCCGTAACTGGCACATCGTTCCATCTGCCATTTGAATTTGGATCGCCAATGCCTATAATGGTTGCATCTTCAAGTCCTATATAGTTATCAGGTTGTTGGCCATAAATGAAACTCCAATTTGTATAATTTACTGGTTCGCCATTCGCCCATACAAATGTCCCTTCCGTTGCAATATCATTCAATCCGATCCAATATCCTCCTGATCCAAGTTTGGTTACTAAGAACTGGTTTTCAGTTGCTGAGCCAATCGTAACTAAATGACCACCTCTAGTTGTTGCATTGGTATTCGCAACATCAAATGAACTAGCGGTATTAGATAAGTAGTATGCACTTCCTTTGTGTACACCTATATAGGTATAACCTGGAATGTTTGCACTCAAAATTGGACCACAAGGTGTAGTTGTTGCTAGTGGAATATTTACAACAGCAGTAGCACTATTTAAATCAGTATTAACTGAAATATTTGCTGGACAAGGTAGAACAGGATTGCATTCTACTGTTACTACTTGGGTAGCAGTAGCACTATTTCCAGATGCATCAGTTACTTGTAATGTTACTGGGTTTGCACCAATATTTGCGCTAGTGTACACTATTTGCGATGCGGTTGATGGTGTTGGTTGTATACCAAATATTTCGTAGACATAGTTACAGTTACCTGAATATCCACCACCGTATCTGATACCACCAATTTGTGGTATTTCCTCAATATTGATATCTAATGCAAGTACTCTTGATTGGATATTGTAGTGTTGTCCTAATTGTTGAACTGAGAATGGTGATTTATTCCTTAAATAGAATCCATTGAATATACTACCTACCGACATTGAAACAACCGAACTATTATTGATTACACTTGCTGGGATGGTTAACACTACATTTCCCGCAACGTCTAATATTTGTATATCGTTCACTAATCCACCATGAACTATGAATATTTCAGGACCAGCACCTGGTATAATTGGATTATCAAATACTACTTGGTGATTTACAGGAGTTACATCTCCACAATCTTGAAACGCTGTACCCATATCAAAATCACCTAATACTCTCAATGCGGTTGACTCGCTCATTGTAGTAGCAGATAAATCCCAGAAACGATTGGCATTACTTCCAGATACAGGGTTCGCTGTAAGTGTTGATAACACCAATGTAGACTTTATTGCATTCGCTGGAGTAATGGTTTTTTGTTGACCATTATGCGTGTAAGTTATTCCAGTGATATTTCTTCCAGCAATTGTTCCGCTATTTACCGTAGTAACTCGTTGACCGTTGTTGTTTCCACCGGGAAGTAAGAAACTATACGTTAATGGTCCTCCACTATTATCGGTACTTCCATTATTTACTTGCGCTGCAGTAACTGTAGCTGTTCCTGTTTGATCAAGTGTAACAGTAACTGGTTGTGCTATAGCGGTAGGTGCTTGGGTATCTTTTACTACTGTAATAGATACATTACATGTTCCAACTTCACCAGAAGTATAATTGGTAATATAAGTATTGGTGGTTGTTCCAACTGGGAATGCACTACCACTGGCAATACCTGCTGTTTGCTCTCTAACACCTGCTATGTTTGGAATTTCGAGTATATAGCTTAGAGGGTAAGTGTTGGTTAAATCATTCCAAGGTCCACCAGGAAGATTGTTAAGATGAACTGCATCCTCATTGCCATTATTATTCGGCTCTCCTACACTCCAATTGGTATATGATACAGGTTCTCCGTTAGACCACACAAAGGTATTTCCAGTGTAAATACGATTGAGCCCAATCCATACATCTCCTGCAGGAACATTACTTGAAATAAATTGATGTTCCTGTGCCGATTGAATGGTAGCCAAATAACCTCCTTTGGCTCTCGCATCCGCTTCGGCTGCAATCCATCCAAACAAATTATTTGATTTATAATAAGCGTTGCCATTATACAAACCTAGATAAGTAAAGCCAGGTAAGTTTTTATTTACGATCGTACCACAGTTGGTAGTAGTTGTTAAAGGGATATTCACTACTGCAGTATTCAAACCTAGGTCGGCATTAACAGTAATATTTGTAGGACAAACATTTTGAGCCACACATGCTGATATACCAGCTATTGTTAAGTTTCCATTTACATAATTAATGGTATAGTTAGATGGTCTTGTTAAGTCAGGCACGACTTCATAATCAGAACCCAATAGTCCAATCAAGAAGTCTGGTGGTGGTGGCACTTGCAATTGCAAGTTGGCACTAACAGTATAAGTACCAGATGCAGTTATCGGTGGCGTCACAGCCGTTCCACCTGCATTTTTAATGGTATAAGTTGGAATTCCTGTTAGCACATTGCCTACACTGTCTTCATTTTTAAATCCAGTAATCGAATGGCTAAAGCTTAATGCCCCGCCCAATGTTCCCACTGTATCTTTTGTAGTAACAGTAAGTGTTGCTGGTGTAATAGTAAGAATACCAGTTTCATAAGTGATTTCAAAATTCTCTGCCATTAATGCTGGAGGTATAATGAAATGCTGACCTACTGTAGTTCCTGTAATCATTGGGATGGCTTTCAGGTCTTCTAGTGGATCTTGCCCTATACTTGAATCTCTATTAAAGTCTAGATCTGTTTGGTCTATGATTACTGCAACTTTAATATTGCTGGTATCTGATTCACCTGCTACCGTATTTGAATTTACAATCGCTCTTGAGTTTACAATGGCTCTTGAATTCACGATGGCCCTGCTATTGGCTAATGGATCACCACTATAGGTTCCGTTTACAATCGCTCTTGAGTTTACAATGGCTCTTGAATTCACGATTGCTCTTGAGTTTACAATGGCTCTTGAGTTTACAATTGCTCTGCTACTGGTTAGGGTAGAGGTTGAAGTTTGTGTTGCAGTATCGTAATTAAAGTCTAATACAACAGAAGCAGGAACGTCTACCACTTTAGTAGGCGCTGGTAAAAGGGTAGTGTCATTTACATAAGTAGTATCATACAACTGTATGCCATTTACAATGGCTCTTGAATTTACAATGGCTCTTGAATTTACAATAGCCCTTGAGTTTACAATGGCTCTTGAATTCACAATCGCTCGGCTACTTACCAATACACCCATGTTCACAATGGCTCTTGAATTTACAATAGCCCTTGAGTTTACAATGGCTCTAGAATTCACAATGGCCCTTGAATCTACTAATGCAATTACGCTGGTATCTAAAATAGACTCATGTGCAATTTTAAGTGAATCAGTTAATCCACTTCTAAATCCACCACTCAATGTAGCAGTAGGATCAATTACATAATTGAATTTAAAATCATTAATTCGATCTCCATATACCAAGGTTTTGTCTTGAGGCGTTACTTTGATATTTAGTTTTTTAACCGTTAATACGCCTGGAACAAATTCATAGTTGTATAACTGTAATAAGTTTTGATCTGCCAATGATAAACTGGTAGTGTCAAAAGGAGAGACTGGTTGAATGGCATATTTACCTACATTGGTTAACTGCCAAACCGAATTATTGAATTGTAAATTATTCAGTTTTAAAGCAGCCAGTGTAAGATTGGTTGAATCTATCGGCACGCCATCAACGGTTACCTTATAAGTAAAGGCAGGGGCTGCTTCTCCGTATTTTTTCTCTTTATTGTCAACAATAACTTTTACAATCTTTCTTGCATCATCAAATAAACGAAGAGTTTCAGAAACGCCTCCATCCAATTGACTGCTGGTAATGGCTTGAGTGGCCAACTCTACAGTTGGGTTGCCTCCATTGTACACAGGAATGATTGCTGTTGCTGTTTGTTCATCAATGATATTGGTAGTAATAGGCACTCCATTAAAACGAATTTTTGTATCTGGAGATAAATGCTCACCTGTTACTTGCAATCTTGATAATGGTACAAAATTGGAATCACCCATCGACTTTAATGCATTCAGTTTAGGCGTAGGCTTCGCAAAGGACTTCAACATAGCATCGGCCTGTAGCAATCCTGCACCAGAAAGTTCTGGACGACTGCCATTATACATAGGCGCAGCGGTACTTTGAAGGATACTCTTAATATTTGCTGGAGTAAGTGTTTGGTTGGAGAACTTCTGTTTTGCTTCTATCAAAAGTGCAACTGCACCAGCTACGTGAGGAGCTGCTGCTGAAGTACCAAAGAAGTTCGGGAATGCATCACCGTCGATATTAACACCACCCATATTCACCGTAGTATTTACACCATTGGGTGCGGTGATATCCGGTTTATTTCTGTTGGTATTGTTTACCATAGTACCACCTCTGGAAGAGAAAGAGGCAACAGTAGGTACACCACCAAATTGAGGCGTATTAGTAAACAATACTGCACCTACAGAGATAGCTCCAGCGGCATTAGCCTGACCAACAATTGTTCCTTTATCAGAACCATTGAGTTGTTCAATGACAGCTTCACCTCTGAAAATAATGTACTTGAACTTGGTATTAGGACCGGTTGCTTTGGTAATCAAGATATTGGTAACGGTATTCTCATTTACAGTAAAGGGCATTACTTCAATTGGATCTCCGTTGATATTGTTTCTATTAAAGCCAAATAGGGTAGAGCCATCATTATTGGCTAGGTAGATATCTAGATCTGTACGTGCGCCGCTATTACCGCCAAGTGAGTAAACATCATCTTCCCACTGCAAAACAATAGTGTAAGTGCCAGGTACCAATGTGAGTTTTTGGTAAATAGAACCGCCGAAATTATGTGCCTGACCAGTAATGCCAGCTGGGGCTGTAGTAGGGTTGAAATTGTTTTCGTAAGATTTAGTGCCATAGTTACCTGCGGCTGTTACATAAGTAACGCCTGTTGCTGCAACTTCATCAACTGCTTTCGATACAATACCATCTTTGAAGAATGGCTCTGTGATATAGGTAATATCATCAACAATTACTTTACAACCATTATTGGCCAATTCTTTTATTCCTTGTGCAAAATCACCTGGGCTAATAAATCCAGTTCTAAATGCGAGGTTGGCTTTAGGTGCAATATCATGTACAATTTGCAACATAGCTCTTCCTTCATCTGATTTTTTACCTGGGTAATCGAGCAGTACCTGTACGGGCATATCATGCCCATTAGGATTGTTGAGGCCTGGTAAATCACCATTCACCACATCAGCGAGCGCAGGGTTATTGGGAATAGTATTATAGCTATCAGACAATACACCCACTTTTACACCAGCGCCTCCAACTTTAAATCCAGATCTTACCATAGTAGATCTAATGGCCGCATCACCTTGCGATTTAGTTAATCCTGATTTAGTTAATGGTTGATACAATGGTCTAGAGAATCTAAGTAAACTGGTTTGTTGATTTAAATTTAATAAGTTAATAATAGGGAGGCTACCTGTAATAGTTAAAGAGCCATTGCCATTGTTTACAATATTGGTTAATCCTTGGCTTTGTAAATAAGCCAATAAAGCAGCTTCTTGTCCTGCTATTGCAACTGCTTCAATTGTTACATTGGTATTGTCGATGGTGAAAATATTATTGGAAGGAATACTGGTGATTGGTCCAATATTTTGAGTTAACTGTGTTAACTCTGCACCAATTAAATCGGTTGTTTTACCTGCATCAGGAGGCGGATAGTATGGAGAAATATTGTTCGGATCGAATCTTAGTGGAGCATAAACCAGTTCTGTGTTGTTTTCGATAATGATTTTGTTACCACACCAAAGTGCACCTACAAATCGAGTTGTTGGTCCTTTTTCAGCAGATTTTATTTTGATTTTGCCATAAGGTACCCATACTGTACCCAGCCAGATTGTGCCTGTATTAGCTATTTCATTAGATAAGAAAAATGCATTTTCCTCATCATCCTCATCTGAGTTGGTAGTTTTATTTGAATGCACTTCCGTGAAAATTCTTTTTGCGCTACCTCCATTAATCACTGAAGCATTGATATTTCTTAATTGAATTCTTTCTGTAACAAAAATTCGAATATGGCCTGTTGGTGAATTATTGAAATTGTAGACAATATTTACTCTTCCACTTCCATTACTGATAATAGATTTAAAAACATAAGTACCTGTACCATTCAAGGTGAGTGTTTGTCCACTATTTAATGTAACCGTACCATAATTACCCGGGCTTAAAGTGATAGAGCTGTTGAAAGAGCCTGAACCAGCTTCATATTGGTTGATAACAGGGAGGGTTGGGAAAATGGGTAAGGCCAAGTTGCTTCGGGAAATACCACCGGTAGGGGTTGGGCCACTATAAGTAGTTCCTGTTGACTGTTTAACTGAGCCATTGATGCTGCTGCCTGAACTACTTAACTTGATATTACCATTGATGAGCAAATTACCTGTAATCGATACACCTTTATCGCCCTTTAGGATATCTGATTTGTTATTTAGATAATTGTTGGCTGTTATATTACCGTTGATGGATAATTCTTTATCCAAATCAATGGAGCTTCTGCCGAATATATTGGCCGTTATGGATGACCCTTTTTTGAGTGATATGGTTTCTTTACTGCCGATACTGCCCTTTGTTGCAGTATCAGGTTTTATACTCACCTTATCATTGAGCTTTAGTTCTTTTGCACTATAGATAACAAAGTCTTTCATCTGTAACTGTTGGTTTTGCGCATATGAAGCAGCGCCCAGCAGTGTAAATAGTATCAATAGTGTATTAGAGAAAATTAATCTGTATTGACTAATTTTTTCGTTAAACTGCATTTGAATAAAACTCATGTTTTACGTTTTTTAGTAAATACATACGCATATATATGCGACATGCATTTAGTTGATTAAATACCTAAGACGCGTAAGAATAATTGGATGGATATTGAATGGCTGAGAGTGTCAGCAGAAAAGAAGAGATGCGGAAGATATGATTTTTAATTACCAAATGTTAACTAATTATTAAAGCAAAGTCTTTTTAAGCTTTTTTTAAGGTGTTATTATGGCGAATTTTTTTAATGCAGAAGCTGCTATTATTGAACGGTTAAAACATGAGCTTTCCCCAAAGCTGACGTATCACAGTTATTTTCACACCTTAGATGTGTTGAATGCTGCCATGATCATTGCTTCAACAGAAAACATCTCCAAAGAGGAGTTGAGTTTATTGAGGGTTGCTGTTGCTTACCACGATTCTGGCTTTATAGAAGCATATAAGGATCATGAGCTAAAAAGCTGTGAATATGCAAGAAAGGAACTCCCTGATCAAGGATTTACAGCCGATCAAATTGAATTGATTTGTGGAATCATCATGGCAACTAAGATTCCACAAAATCCAACCACTTTATTGCAACAAATCATCGCAGATGCTGATTTGGATTATTTGGGCAGGCCCGAATATCAGCATATCGCAGCCAAATTATATGATGAATTGACCAAGCAGAACCTCATTCAGGATGAGAAAAAATGGATGGCACTACAAGAGTCTTTTATCAAATCGCACAAATACTTCACCAATTTTAGTAAGAAGAACCGCGAGCATGTAAAGCTTCAGCACCTTCAAAAAATCATCGAACAGGGCTCGGGTAATGATTAAGTAGTCTTTTTCGACAACTCGAAAATTTTGTAATTCGCATCGCGTAAACGCTTACTCAGGTTTTGCATCACTGCTTTAAGCACTTCAGGCCTGAAGTCAATCAAGTCAAAAAATGGCTCTTGATTAATCTTATACAAAATACACTCTGATTGTGAGGTTACCGTAGCAGACCTGGTTTCTGTATCCAATAAGGATAGTTCACCAAAATAGTTTTTCTCTTTTAAGATAGCCAAGGTCTGGTTCCCCTTATGTACCCTCACTTGTCCTTGGAAAATGATATACATGCAATTACCAATTTCACCTTCGGTAACAATATTGATGTTGGGGTCTACTGTTTGTTCTTCCATCAAATGGGCAATCTCACCCAAAATAGATTCTGGGGTCTCAGAAAAAATAGAGACTTCTTTCAATAGCAATACCCGCTCAATTAAGATCAGTCTTTGTTGATTCGAATTTTTCATAGTTACTACTAGTGACTGGTTGTTTGTTGGTATAAATACTCTGCTGTATTTTTCAATACCTCATTTTTCGATAAAGTAAAAGGCATAATAAATTCCGGGGCTAAGAAATTGTGCTTTAAATTAATGGTATACAACACACATGACTTTGTCCAACTTGTATAACGATAGTTTACATCGTAAATGATGTTTTTGGCCAAAGTGTTCTCAGAGATTGGTTTGAATTTAAAATGCTGTTCTAATTGTAAACACTTGTCTTGAATTGATGAGTTCTCAAAAACAAGCGAGAAGAGGCCAGAGAAATCCTTGTTTACTTCTAATTGTAAGAGTTCAAGCGCATTGGCGATGGATTCTTTTGTGTTCAGTTGCAGTCCTTGCTTAATCTTCAAGACTGTTTCCTTGTCGTAAATGGTATAAAACCAATACAAGCACTTTGTTCGGATACTGAGTAATTCTGATTCTAGCGCAGCAGATAAAATAGGATTGTTATTATCTAGAAATTTGATTTGAAATAGAATTTCTACAGAAGCATTGAGCAGCTTGTTTATTTTATTTTTTATATCTGCTTCCTCCAGACTGCTTTTATTAGATATGGAGAATAAACTATGCAATACTGCATCCGTGTTCTCAGTGTGTTTGATTAAAAGCAATTCAAGTAGATCTTTTGCTTCTTGTGTATTGATTTTACCGAGTAAAAAAATCAACTTTCTTGATTTCCCTCCCTGGCTTTCTGAATCTATTAGAATTGGTTGAAAAAAAGGGATGGCTTTGTTGCCAATTTTCTCTAGCGCTTCAATTATTTCATTGTCTTGTTTTTCATGTTTGAAGTCGTCAACTAGTTTCAGTATTACCTGAGTAGTGGCTATTTGCGAAGCGGCTAATCTAGCTGCAGATTTTATCTCCTTGTGCTCATGATACATTAACTCAACAACATTGTGCTCAAATGCAGTTAAGCCAAGTTTGCCAATAATCTTTAAAGCGTTGATCTTGTGTTCATCCGGACTAAAATTTAATTGCTGGTAAAGAATTAAAGCGACCTCTTCTGGATTGGTTTTAGACAATACGGGTAAGCTTGAAAGTGTTGCCTGGTAAGCAATGTCGCTGTTGGGGTGACTGATAAACTCATCAAAATTGTATTCTTTGTCCAGCAGCGCAATGGTGTTAATGATTTCAGACTTGATATTGTCCCTGGTTTCATCAAACAGCATGGCTTTTAATTCTGGTAACAAATCCATCTCTGCATGGCTTTGTATCATCTCCAATGAGAGTAACTGAACATGTCTGGAGAAGTGTGACAAGCCTGCAAGTAGAAATTTACTCTTGTCAATAGGCTGTCCATTAATGAGTTTTAAAATAGAGATGGCTTCCGTTTCACTTCCATGCGAAAGTTTATCCAATAAATACGCAAGCGTGTCTTTGTCGGTAATTTCTAAATCTCTAGAATGCAGGCTACGGTTCCGGATGGCTGTTTGCAAAGTCTTTAAATAATCTTTCTCAACAGACCAGGTAAAATATGCCCATAATGTAATCAGGAAAATGATGAAGTAGTATAGGTAAGCAAAGTTGAAGATGGCAGAACCTGTATATAGCCATAATGCTACACCTGCAACCAAAAAAGAGAATGGATCCATCAACCCTTTAATGATGGTATGTCCTTTGAGCCTTTGGTGAACTGGTAGCGGTTGTAAAATGGCCAATAGCACGGGTGTTTGTATTGCAGATCTCAATACATCTGTAATCACAATCAAAACTCCAAATAGATAAAAAGTATAACGCTGCAACTCATGCTGATTCACAAAAAATACGCCAATTACACAGATAACAAACAAGATCACCGGAGATGCCATTAAGGCATTCCTTAAGCCAATTTTATCAACCATTTTATTGGCAAAAGCAATTTTTATGATCAGGGTAAAAAGTCTGGTAACACCAAAAAAGATGGCGAAAAAGCTAACTAAAGATTTGTCTGATTTGAATTCAGCCTTTACGTAGCCATAGAAAATAAAATTCACCACCAGATAGATAGCAAAAGAAAAGAAGGATACGATGGCAATTTTTCGTATCAGGATATTTCCGGCCAGTGCAGTTTGAATATTCTTCACACTATGTGTGGTATGCATTTTTTGCTCACTTAGTTGAATCTGCCGGATATTCGAATGTTTGAACAAGGGTTTCAGCAGAAATAGCGAAATAGAAGAGAGAATGGCTGCTACAATCAACAAGTTTTCTGTACCGATAAAAGGGATAATCAGATAAGCTGAAAAATAACCAATCATTTTGGCGGGAATATCTCCCGCACTAATTACTCCAAAAAGTCTTTTGCTTTGTCTTACATCAAATATCTGCGCAGCAAGTCCCCAGAATTCCAAGTTGTTTAATAAATACAAGACATTGAAAACAGCTAAGAAGAGATATAAGTACCAAATCTGGTGATCAAAAAAATTGTATAAGATCCTGAACAGGAGAATGATAGAGGTATTGATAATCACTACTATATAGATAACCCTTTTCATGGAGAGGTTGATCTCCAATTTGTGGTACATAAAACCTACTAACCACAATAGAAAAGAGGTAAAGATGTAAACTTTGGGTATATGGGTTGCCTGTAAGTGAACTAAGAAAATGGAGATTGCGGCAGTAAAAAAAAGGGCAATGGCAGAGCCTTGAAAGAATTCATACACAAACAGGCTTTTTACCAATTTACTTTCCGATTCTCGAACTAAAATGAAATTGAGTATAGATCTTCTAAGCTTCAAGACTGTGGTTTGATGGTTTTAAAGATAATAAGATATTGATACTCGTTGAAAAATGATGCCTTTTGCTATATTATATATAGTATGGATGACGGCAAAAGAAGAACGCTTTTTCATCTTGAGATAATGAAAATCAGCGCTAGGGTTCATTCTTGGAGCTAGGCCTGCTTATTTACTGGTTGGAAATTATCCCAATCATTCATGCTGTTACATGCAAATATCCAATAAGTACTGGCTTGGTGTAGTAACCAGCTTTGTTCTTCGCATTCTGCTTCTAGCTCATTGGTGTCCCATCCACAGTAGCCGACAAAAAAGCGAATATCCTTTTCAGAGAGATTGCCATTACGTATTTCCTTCAATGCCCTAACGAAGTTTCCTCCCCAAAAAAGATTGTTGCTTATCTGTCTACCCTCAGGTACGCTATCGGGTCTGCGATGTATGAAGTGTACTGCTGTTGGCTCCACTGGACCCCCATCAAAAACCTGAAAATGGATATTCTGTGCATCCTCAACAAGATCCTGTAGCTGAAAATTGATTGGTTTATTGATACGTAAACCAAAACTGCCATTTGCATTATGTTCGCAGATCAGTATGATGGCACTAATGAAGTTAGGGTCAGTCAATTGTGGGTGAGATGCCAGTAATGTACCAGTTAAAATATCCATATTGATTCTGATCAACAAGTTAAGGTCTTGTTGCAATAAAGCTAAACTGCTTCATGGAAAACTGGTAAAATATATATTTGTGGTTCATGAAGAGAACTTTACCCCTCATTGTTATTTTGATTTCTATTTCCTTGTTGGGACTTGTGGTATTACAAGTGTCCTGGGTAAAGAATATTCTGGAAGTAAGAAAGGGGCAGATACTCTCCAAAGTAGATGAAGCAGGTGTGGCTGTTTCTGCAGATTTGAGTCGTGCCATGTATACACTGCCTGGCAAGCGCAGCTTACTGAAACGTTTTGGTATTGGCTCAGATTTATCCATGCGTCTACTGAAGACACCAAGTGTAGCAGAGAAATTCAGCAAAAAAGATATTGAAGAGAAAATTCATCAAGCCTTAAAAGGCTCTGGTATTGAAAAAGTAGATGTGGAGTTTGCCATCATCAATATGTACGGAAATGCAGAAATGGTATCAAATAATTTCGCACAGAAATTCTATGATACCACACACAACAAGTTGCGATTCTATGCCATCATTCCAGAATCATTGATGGAATTAGATGCGATGAATAGCTATGAGAATCTCGCACTAATTGTACCTGATTTTAACGTGCAAGTTTGGGAATCTTTGCGTTGGGTAATTGCTGGAGCAGTGGTGTTCATGCTCATCATATTTGCAGCTTTTTATATCACCTTATCTGCTTTACTAAATCAAAAGAAATTGAGTGAAATCAAAAGTGATTTCATCAATAATATGACGCATGAACTCAAGACGCCGCTAGCGACCATTGCCTTGGCAGTAGATGCTGTGCGAAACGAGAAAGTGCAAAGCAATAAGGAGAAGCTAGATTATTTTACCGGGATTATTAAGGAAGAGAATGTGCGCATGAATAAACATGTGGAAACCATTTTGCAATCAGCATTGATGGATAGGCAGGAGTTGCGTCTACAGCCTATTGAAATAGATGTACACTTACTCTTGCATAGCCTGGTAGATAATTACGAATTACAATTGGCAGATAAGCAAGGTAATGTAGAATGGAAATTGAATGCCGCAACACATGTAGTTGAGGCTGATGAAACACATTTCACCAATATGCTTTCCAATCTGCTGGATAATGCGATTAAGTATTCTAAAGAACAATTACTAATTCGTATCAGTACACATAGTACCCATAAACATATGGTCATACGGATTGAGGATAATGGTATTGGTATGAATAAGGAGACCGTAAAGCGAATCTTCGAAAAATTCTATCGTGCACATACTGGTAATGTACACAATGTAAAAGGCTTCGGACTGGGTATGAGCTATGTAAAGTCAGTGATTGATGCACACAAAGGCCGCATCAAAGTAGACAGCACGATTGGCAAAGGTTCTACCTTTATTGTAGAAATTCCATTAAAAGCAAAGCATTAGTCTTTGCACCACAACAAGCTTCCATCTCCATAGCTAAGAAAGCGATAATTGTTGGCTAATGCATGCTGATAAATGTTTCTCCATGCATCGCCTACAACAGCTGATATCAAAAGGAGTAAAGTAGATTGAGGCTGATGAAAATTTGTAATCAACGCATCTGCCATACGAATACGATAGCCTGGTGCAATGAGTATTTGTGTTTTGCACATCAGTCTTTGGTTGTTGTTGGCTTGCATCCAATCAAGTAAGCCTTGCAGTGCATTTGTTCTGCTAATGTCTTGTGGTAATTCGTACGCATCCCATTGGTGCATCATCAAATCATCTATTGTAATAGCTGTGATTGCACTTTTTTGTGTATGATGTAGAACTTTCACCCCCATCCAATACAATGTTTCAATGGTGCGTAGGGATGTTGTGCCTATGGCGATAATTTTTCTGGAAGCCTGTTGTAATTGTTGAATGAGCGATGCGTCTACATCTATCCATTCTGCATGCATATCATGATCTTCCAGTTTCGCTGCTTTTACAGGTTTGAATGTGCCTGCACCAACATGCAGTGTAACAAATGCAGGATGAATATTTTTTATTGCAAGATTATTGAGTACACGTTCTGTGAAGTGTAGTCCTGCAGTAGGTGCCGCAACTGAGCCGTCATGTTGTGCATACACTGTTTGATATCTTTCTACATCGCTTGCTTCTGTAGCTCTATTTAAATAAGGCGGAAGCGGAATAGACCCTGCAGCATGCAGTACTTCTGCGAAGCTGATACTAGATTGAGTCCATGTAAAGTGAATCAAAAAGCAATCATGCAGGCTTGCTTCTTTTGTTGCATGAATGGTGAGTGTTTGCCCTTGATATGAGACATCTAAAACCAAGCTTCCTTCTTTCCATTTTTTCGCACCACCAATCAAGCAGCGCCAATACACTTCTCCGCGAGAGAGCATTGCGGTGGTGATATCGCTATAACGATCATCGGGCTCAAGACAAAATATCTCTATTTGTCCGCCAGTTGCTTTCTGAAATAGTAGTCTAGCTTCAACCACCTTGGTATTATTACAAACCAATAGACTATCTGCAGGTAATTGCTCATGCAAGTGTTGGTAGATGCTTTCGGTGATCTGTCCCGACTTCCATACTAGGAGTTTACTCTGGTCGCGAACTTCTAAAGGGTATTTGGCGATCCTTTCTTCAGGTAAATCGTAGGTAAAGTCCTGTATAGAGATGTCTTTTGGATGCATGGGCCGCAAAGATACGGGGGGTAAAGGGGCCAATGCTGCTTTCAAAGGTGGTTTGCTACAACGAGGCGGGATAATCCTCCACTTTTTACCACAAAAACAGGAAATCAGGCATTTTGAGCCCTTTTTTAAGGGTCAAGTGGTCATCTAGTAACCCACAGCCTAGGGGCTGGGCTTTCTAATCGATGTAGCTTATGCACAGCTCAAATGACCGATTTTGGCTGTTTTTGGGTTGATTTTGGCGCTAATCCACCAATGTTTTCGGCTTCTTCACGGGTTATCCACAGCTATTCACATGAATTGAACGAGTGAAACGCAATAAAATCGAGCAAAATCAAGCCTACAAAGCATTGTAGCTCACTGTTTTTTGTGGAAAAATACAGTGCTCCCAGATTTGGGGTAAAAGTGGTAAAAAGTGTTATTTTGTGTCAATAAATGGTAAATCTTAATTGAATTTATTCACATGATCGGTTTCCTCGGAGAATATGAAGCAACAGTTGACGCGAAAGGTCGCTTCCTCCTGCCTGCCGGCTTTAAAAAGCAGCTGACAGAAGGGGAGAACCGCTTCATAATTTCCAGAGGTTTTGAAAAATGCCTCACCCTGTACCCGATGAAAAGTTGGGAGCCGATCATGAATAAGATTAACCAGTTAAATGATTTCGACCCAAAAGTACGCGAATTCCGTCGCCAGTTTCTGGGTGGCGCAACCGAGATCGAGCTGGACGCAGCCGGCCGTTTGTTGTTGCCCCCTACACTGAAGGAGTTCGCTGGCTTAAGCAAGGATATCATCCTTGTGGCTGCCCTCGACAAAATCGAAATCTGGGATGCCGGTAAGTACAAACAGCTCTTTGAGGATTTCTCTCCCGAAGCTTTCAGTAACCTGGCGCAGGATGTGATGACCAAAAAAGATGATGCACCGAAAAGTTGACATGATGCAGCAACCAAAACCAACCGCTAACTCGTCAGCCGCCTCATCTACTTATCATATCCCCGTCCTCTACCGCGAAAGCCTGGAAGCCTTGCAGATCAAACCAGCGGGTGTGTATGTGGATTGCACATTTGGTGGTGGTGGTCATAGCAGAGGTATTCTGGAACAGCTGGGCCCTGATGGTAAGTTGATCGCTTTCGATCAGGATGCAGATGCGCAACGCAATCTTCCTGAAGATGCACGTGTGCTCTTTGTGCCACAGAATTTCAGACATATCCAGCGCTTTCTCCGTTTATATAAAATCACGGAGGTAGATGGTGTGCTGGCTGATCTGGGTGTTAGCAGTCATCAGTTTGATGAAGGCACGCGCGGTTTCTCTACACGTTTTGATGGTCCGCTCGATATGCGGATGGATCAGCGTCAGGAAGCCAGTGCTGCAGATGTTGTGAAAAATTTTACTGAGCAACAATTGCACAAATTGTTTGAGCAGTATGGTGAAGTAAGCAATTCCAGAACACTCGCTAAGCATATCGTTGAAAGCAGAGGTGCGCATGCCTTGCAAACCATTGATCAGTTCAAAGCGATGATTGCACCGGTGGTAAAGGGAAATCCCAACAAGTATCTGGCCCAGGTATTTCAGGCATTGCGGATTGAGGTAAACGACGAGATGGGTGCTTTAAGGGAAATGCTGCAGCAGCTTCCTGCTGTGCTGAAGAAAGGTGGGCGTGCAGCCATCATCACCTTTCACTCCATTGAAGACAGGATCGTAAAGAACTTTTTCCGTCAGGGCAGTTTTGATGAATTGCCTGATAACCCCTTGTTGTCTGTGGAGAAGTACAATCCGCTACAAGTAATCACCAAAAAACCTTTGGTGGCTACCGATGCAGAGCAAAAACAAAATACCAGAAGTCGCAGCGCTAAACTGCGTGTGGCTGAAAAAAAATAAGGATGAACGAAACCGTATCAACAGAACAAAAGCGCACTAAGCTCAATCCGCTAAAGGGTTTGGGCGGACAGTGGATTGTTGACAACACCGGTTTCTTTCTCTTCCTCGCAGTGCTGGCAGTAGTCTATATCGCGAACGGACATGTAGCAGATAAAATGCTGCGCGATATTGATAGAACAGAAGATGAGATTAAGCAACTGCAGTTTGAATATAAGACAGTGAAGCGTGAAGTGATGTTCAGAACAGAAGAAGCGCAATTGGTGAAAGCGGTAACACCAATGGGCTTGGAGATACCAAAAGAAATGCCGCAAAGATTACAACTCGAGAAAACACATTAGTCCTAAGGAATGGAGGTTAAAAAAGACATACTCTGGCGCGTATACCTGGTGTTTATCCTGGTGATCGTAGTATGCTTGTTCATTTTTGGCAAGGCATTCTACATTCAACAGGTACAGGGTGCTTACTGGAGAAGTCTGAGTGATAGCTTGCATCAGGGAGTAGAAATCATCGAAGCAGAGCGTGGTACCATTTATAGTGAAGATGGTGAAATGCTGAGCACTAGTGTGCCAGAGTTTGATTTTTATATTGATTTCCGCGCAAAGGGGTTACGTGAAAATAATGGCAAACGTTTCCGCGAAAATTTAGACTCATTAAGCTATTGCTTATCCAATCTCTTCAAGGATATGACACCTGCCGAATACAAGCGTATGCTGCAGCAGGGTTACAAAGAGCAATTGGGTTATTTCCCATTGCGTAAGAAAGTGTCTTATCGCGAGTATCAGCAGATCATGGAATTTCCGCTGGTGCGTCAAGGTAGAAACAAGAGTGGTTTTATTCCTGAGAATAGAAGCGTGCGCATGAATCCTTATCCCATGCTCGCTTTCAGAACCATTGGTTTGGCGAGAGATTCTTTCAAAGTAGGATTGGAATTATCTTATGATACGGTGCTGAAAGGCAGAAGCGGTAGAAGATTGGTACGCAGAATTGCCGGCGGTGTAGGTGTACCTGTTGAGGATGAGTCAATGCAGATCGAACCAGAGAATGGCAAGGATGTGGTAACAACGCTCGATGTATTCATTCAGGAAGTAACGGAGAATGCATTGTTGAAAATGATGACTGCTAACGAAGCAGTGCATGGTTGTGCTATCGTGATGGAAACGGCAACAGGTAAAATCAAAGCCATTGCTAATCTTGGTCGCAGAGCTGATGGTACATATTGGGAAGATTTTAATTACGCTATCAATCCTTCAGAGCCTGGTTCTACGATTAAGCTGGCAACCATGATGGCTTTGTTAGAGGATAAGAAAGTTGGTTTGAACAATCAGGTGAATCTGGAAGGTGGTAAATGGCAGGTGGCCGATAGAACCGTATTTGATAGTGAGCAGCACGGTCGCAGCAACGTAACTGTAGAGCAGGCTTTTGAATTAAGCTCTAATGTGGGCATGGCAAAATTGGCACTGCAGCATTATGGCAACACGCCTTCACAGTTTATTCGTCACTTAAGTAAAATGCGTTTGGATACAGTAACGGGTATTGATCTGCGTGGTGAGCGTAATCCTGTTATCTACAAGCCAGGCACACGTTATTGGAGTTCGACTACTTTACCTTGGATGGCTTTCGGTTATAACTTATCTGTTAGTCCGCTCCAGACCTTGATGCTCTATAACGCCGTTGCGAATAATGGAAAACTGGTGAAGCCATATCTGGTGAAATCGATCAAAGATCAAGGTGTTACGGTGCGCGAGTTTCAGCCAATCACATTGAATGATCAATTGGTAAGTGCACAAACGCTACAGCAATTGAAAGTTTGTCTGGAAGGTGTTTGTCATTCTGAATATGGTACAGCGAGAAGGTTATTCCAGAATGCCGCGTATAAAGCAGCGGGTAAAACAGGCACTTCATTGGTAGCGGATGGCAATCGTGGCTATGCCGATAAAATTTATCAATCATCATTTGCAGGTTATTTCCCAGCGGATAATCCGCAGTACAGCTGTATCGTGGTGATTCGTAATAAACCGCAAGCATTGAAGTTTTACGGTGCAGATGTAGCTGGTCCGGTATTCAGAGAAATCGCTGACAGATTGTATGCAACCTATGTCCGTGGCGTTGATAAGAAGACAAACAGTAATCAATCTGATAGCAGCTTTTTCCGCTATGCGGGATACAAGCAGGATTTACAGCTCGTGACTAATAAGCTGAATATCCGATTCAAAGATTCTACCGGCAGAGCAGATGAGTGGATGCAACTGCAATCTGTAAACAAGCAAGTCTATGCTGGTAAGTTGCCCATGCAGCAGCAAAAAATGCCAGCATTGAAAGGAATGGCACTGAAAGATGCTGTCTACGCTTGTGAGAATATGGGCTTGAAAGTGCAGGTGCATGGAAGTGGTAAAGTGCAGCAACAATCTGTATTGGCAGGACAGCCTATTGCAAAAGGACAATTGATTCAACTGGAGCTAAACTAATATGGCAATATTAAAAGACATATTGTACAAAGTGCGCCTTCAGGAGGTGATCGGTAGCACACAGCTGGAGATCAAAGCTGTGCACATCGATTCTCGAAAAGTGCAGGCTGGCGATTTGTTTATTGCCATCAAGGGCGTGCAGACAGATGGTCATCAGTTTATTGCAACAGCTATTCAACAGGGTGCTAGCGCGATTGTGTGTGAAAATATGCCTGCTGATATGGTAGAAGGTGTGGTTTATGTGCAGACTGCCAATGCACAAGAAGCAGCAGCCTATATCGCTACTAATTTTTATCAGCATCCTTCATCGAAAATCAAACTAGTAGGTGTTACTGGTACAAATGGTAAAACCACTATCGCTACTGTATTATTTAAGTTGTTTTCCAAACTGGGCTATCGTTGCGGTCTTATCAGTACGGTACAAAACCAGATTGGCGAAAACATCGTTCCTGCAACCCATACTACACCTGATGCCATTAGTCTAAACGCATTGCTGGCACAAATGGTAGAAGCTGGTTGTACCCATGTGTTCATGGAATGTAGCAGCCATGCCATTCATCAGCATCGTATCACGGGCTTGCAATTTGCCGGAGCCATCTTCAGCAATATCACCCACGATCATTTGGATTACCACAAGACTTTCGATGAGTATATCCGTGTGAAGAAAGCTTTCTTCGATGGCCTGGGTAATGAAGCATTCGCTATCTCTAATGCTGATGATAAGCGTGGCACTGTGATGTTACAGAATACGAGCGCTAAGACCTATTACTATGCGCTGAAGACAGCTGCTGCTTTCAAAGGAAAGATTCTGGATAATGCGTTAACCGGTTTACAAATGCTGGTGAATGAGCAAGAAGTGCATTTTCGTTTGATTGGTGAATTCAATGCCTACAACTTGTTAGCGGTTTATGGTGCTGCGATTTGCTTGGGTGAAGAGCGCAATCAAGTATTAACAGTACTCAGCATGCTGAGTGGTGCAGAAGGCAGGTTTGAATATACCATCAGTGCACAGCGCATTGTAGGAATTGTGGACTATGCGCATACGCCAGATGCTTTGGAAAATGTATTGGCGACCATTAAAAAGTTACGCAAAGGTCATGAGCAAGTGATTACTGTTGTTGGCTGTGGTGGTGATAGAGACAAAACCAAGCGTCCTATCATGGCGCAGGTGGCTTGTGATCTGAGTGATCGTGTGATTCTGACAAGTGATAATCCCAGAACCGAAGATCCGCAGGCGATACTGCAGGATATGGAAGCTGGATTGAATAGTGCAGCAAAAAGAAAATACATCTCTATCGTGGATAGAAAGGAAGCCATTAAAACGGCGGTGAGTTTGGCTGGTCCGGAAGACATTATTCTGGTAGCCGGTAAGGGGCATGAGAAGTATCAAGACATCAAAGGCGTAAAACATCCTTTTGATGACAAAGCTGTACTGGCTGAGCAATTTGAATTACTAGGTAAGTAGGTAACTACTTATCGGAAATATATAAACCGTACCCACTATGCTGTACCATTTATTTACATGGTTACACGAGCAATTTAATATCAGCGGAACCGGACTGTTTCAGTACCTGACTTTCCGCATTGCGATGGCAATTTTGTTATCGCTCTTTATTGCTACTGTATATGGTAAGCGTATCATCAACTTTCTGAAGAACCATCAGATTGGTGAGAGCGTGCGCGATCTTGGTTTGGCAGGTGAGCAGCAGAAAAAAGGAACACCAACGATGGGTGGTGTAATCATCCTGCTGGCGATTATCATTCCAACATTGTTGTTTGCGAATCTGGATAAAGTGTATATCCGACTGATGTTGCTCTGTACGGTATGGTTGGGCTTGATTGGTTTTTTAGATGATTATTTCAAAATCAAAGCACGCAAATCAGCACAAGCAAAAGGTGAGGCTTACAAGAAAAAAGACAGTGATGGATTGGCCGGTATTTCAAAAATCATCGGTCAGGTAGGTCTGGGTATCATCATCGGCGCAACATTGTATTTCAATAACTCAGTTACGGTTGAGCGAGAAATCATTGGTTCTGCAACTGTCGTAGGTGCATTAAAGCAAGGTGAACGTTTGGCAAAAGACAGTAATGTAATCACGCGTCAAATGGATGGCGTTGAAAGAAGTTTTGTAAAAGTAAAAACGCCAATCACCACGATTCCGTTTGTGAAGAATCATGAGTTCAACTACTCTAAGTTGATTTCCTGGATGGGTAATGGTGCAGAGCAATTCACTTGGATCATTTATATCCTGATTGTGGTGTTTATTGTAACGGCTGTATCAAACGGCGCGAATATCACAGATGGTTTAGATGGCTTAGCAGCAGGTGTAAGTGCCATCATAGGTGCAGCACTGGGTGTATTTGTATACGTGAGTGGTAACTACAAGTTTGCAGATTACCTGAACGTAATGTATATCCCTAACCTGGGTGAGCTGTCCATCTTTATTGGTGCATTCGTTGGTGCTTGTATCGGGTTCCTCTGGTACAATGCTTATCCCGCACAAGTATTCATGGGCGATACAGGAAGTCTTGCACTCGGTGGCATCATCGCTTCACTGGCCATCATCGTGCGCAAAGAATTATTGATTCCTATTTTCTGTGGTGTGTTCTTGATTGAAAACCTGAGCGTGATTATTCAGGTGAGCTATTTCAAGTACACCAAGAAAAAATATGGAGAGGGGCGAAGGGTATTCCTGATGAGTCCGCTCCACCATCACTACCAGAAGAAAGGTTTTCACGAGAGCAAGATTGCTGTGCGTTTCTGGATCATCACCATTCTCTGTGTAGTTGCTTCTATCATGACTTTAAAGATTCGATAAACATTGGCATACAGACTTGTCATATTAGGTGGAGGTGAAAGCGGCGTAGGTGCTGCACTGCTCGGCAAACAGCAGGGATACGATGTATTCCTCAGCGATGGCGGCAGTCTGAAGCAGGCGTATCGCGATAAGCTGCAAGCCAATGGTATTGCTTTCGAAGAAGGTAAGCATACTGCTGAACTGATTCTGAATGCTGATGAAGTGATGAAGAGTCCCGGTATACCTGAGAAAAATGAATTGGTGAAAGCCATTCGTGCCAATGGTATTCCAGTGATTAGTGAGATTGAACTGGCGTATCGTTTTAAAGGTGAGAGCAAAATCATTGCGATTACTGGTAGCAATGGTAAAACCACTACGACTTCTTTGATTTATCATATCTGCAAAACTGCGGGACTGGATTGCGCACTGGTGGGCAATATCGGTTACTCTTTTGCAGGCCAGGTGGCAGAAGATCCAAAGCCTCTATACGTGGCTGAGATCAGTTCTTTCCAGCTGGATGATATCAAGACCTTTCGTGCAGATGTAGCAGTACTGCTGAATATCACGGAAGACCATCTGGACAGATACGACTACAAGTTCGAGAACTATGTGCACAGCAAGTTCCGCGTTATCGAGAACCAGACTAGCAGCGATTATTTCATCTACTGTGCAGATGATGAAGTGATCACTAAACAATTGTCTCTACTAACAACCCATACTAACCCACTACCATTCTCTATGAAACAAGAAATCAAATCCGGCGGCTACATCAAAGGCGACAAGATGATGATCAGAGTACAGGAAGAACGCGTAAGCATGAGCATTTATGACTTTGCGTTAAAAGGCAAACACAACGGATACAACACCATGGCAGCAGGTATTGCAGCAGCTACCATTGGTATCCGAAAGGAAAAGATCCGCGAAGCGGTGAACAATTTCCATGCATTGGAGCACCGTATGGAATTCGTGGCCATGGTACGTGGCGTTGAGTTTGTGAACGATAGCAAAGCAACCAACGTAAACAGCACCTGGTATGCACTGGAAAGCATGAGCAAACCAACAGTGTTGATTCTCGGTGGTGTGGACAAGGGTAATGATTATGAATTGCTCACTGATCTGGCAAAGGAAAAAGTAAAAGCCATCGTTTGTCTGGGTACGGACAACAGCAAGATCATTGCAGCTTTCAAAGATGTGGTACCGGTAATTGTAGAGACAGATAATGCAAAGAAAGCAGTGAACGCAGCTTTCAAACTGGCAGAGAAAGGTGATGCAGTATTGCTGAGCCCTGCATGTGCCAGCTTCGATCTCTTCAAGAATTATGAAGACAGAGGTACTCAGTTTAAAAATGCGGTGAAAGAACTGTAATTCTTGAAAGGATGTTAGGCAATACAGCAGATAAGCTATTTAGTGAAATCCCCAGCCCACGTGGTGTTCAGCGCGAGCTGATTGGTCGTGCCCGTGGCGACAAATACATCTGGGGTATTGTATTGCTATTGTCTTTGATTTCTATTCTGGTAGTGTATAGTGCTACGGGATCGCTTGCCTATAAAATGTATCGCGGCAATACGTCTATCTATTTATTCAAGCAGGTGTCTTTTACCATGTTGGGTTTGATGGTGATTTATTTCCTGCACCGCATCAACTATACCATCTTCTCTAGGATTGCTGCTTTATTATTCTGGATTTCTATTCCGTTATTGATTTATACCCTCTTTTTTGGTGCGCGTATCAACGAGGGCAGCAGATGGATTAAGTTGCCGGTGATTAACATGACCATCCAGACAAGTGATTTTGCTAAGTTGGCCTTGTTCATGTATATCTCCAGACAAATGAGTAAGCGTCAGGAAACCATCAAGGATTTCAAAAAAGGTTTTCTGCCTGTGATTACGCCGGTGATTGTAATCTGCGCCCTCATCATGCCGGCCAACTTGTCAAACGCATTGTTAACTGGTGCAACTTCATTGTTACTGATGTTTATCGGTCGCGTCAGTCTGCGTCATATTCTATTAACGATTGGTCTTGCTTTGATACCAGTAGCATTTATTGTTTCAGTAGCTGTTATGACTTACGATAAAAAGCAGGTTACGGCAGATAAACTAGAGACAGCTGAAAAGATGAAATCCGTTGGGCGCTTTGGCACTTGGGTGAAGCGTGTACAGGATTTCATGTATGCAAAAGATACGGAAGTGCCTTATCAGGTACAGCAGGCAAAAATTGCGATTGCGAATGGTGGTGTAGTGATGGGGTTGGGGCCTGGTAATAGTCGCCAGCGCAATTATTTACCACAAGCCTATAACGACTTTATTTTCTCGGTGATTATTGAAGAATATGGATTGCTGGGTGCAGCATTCATTATGATTGTCTACATCATCTTTTTATTCCGCTGTATCCGCATCTTCAGAAAATGTCCTTATGCATTTGGTGCATTCCTTGCATTGGGATTAAGCTTCACCATGATCATTCAGGCTTTGGCCAATATGGCGGTGAATGTAAACTTGGTACCTGTTACCGGTGTAACACTGCCGCTGGTGAGTATGGGTGGTAGCTCATATTTATTCATGTGTGCGTCTATTGGAATTATACTGAGTGTTGCACGTAACGTAGAACAGCTGGAAGGTAAAGAGCCTGCTCCGGCAATGGTTTCACCTCAAAATCCTGTGAACAATGGCTAAGATCATTATTGCAGGAGGTGGAACAGGCGGACATATTTTTCCCGCAGTTGCTATTGCCAATGCTTTGAAGCAGTTGGAGCCGGCAACAGAGATTTTGTTTGTAGGCGCCAAAGGCAAGATGGAGATGGAGAAAGTGCCGCAAGCTGGATATCGCATTGAAGGATTAGACATTGCTGGATTTAATCGTGCTTCTTTATTGAGCAATATTGGTTTGCCTTTTAAGTTGATCAAGAGTTTCTTTCAAGTAAGAACCATTTTTCAGTCCTTCAAGCCCGATGCTTGTATTGGGGTAGGTGGTTATTCTACTTTCCCCGTATTGAAGCTAGCGCAGCAAAAGGGCATACCTACGTTTATACACGAATCCAATTCATTCGCTGGAAAGAGTAATATTTTATTAGGCAAGAAAGCAACTAAAGTGTTTACGGGCACTTCCAATATGGAGCAGTTCTTTCCTGCAGCAAAAATTCAGGTAACAGGCAATCCGGTTCGCGCAAGTATTGCACATAATAGACCAACCAAACAAACTGCAGTTACAGCTTTTGGTTTAGATGCAAATAAGCCTACCATATTAGCTATCGGGGGCAGTTTGGGTGCGCGCAGCATCAATGCTGCTTTGGCTGCAGGATTGAATGCAATTGAAGCTGCAGGTGTGCAGTTGATTTGGCAAACAGGTAAAACAACGGCTGCGCAGTTTAAAGAGCAAGCTGCAGGCAGAAGCAATATATGGTGTGATGCATTCATCAATCAAATGGAGCAGGCATATGCGGCTGCAGATGTGGTGATCAGCAGAGCTGGTGCTATGTCAGTTGCAGAACTCTGTGTGGTAGCCAAGCCAGCCATTTTTGTACCCTTTCCACATGCAGCAGAAGATCATCAAACCGTGAATGCTATGCACTTGGTGAGTCAGGGTGCAGCATTATTGGTGAAAGATGCAGAAGCTAGTGATAAACTGGTATCTACAGCATTATCATTGGTAAAGGATGCTAGCAGATGTGCAGCATTACAAGAGAAGATTGCTGCACTAGCGATTACAGATGCAGATGTGGTGGTAGCAAAATCCATTCTTCATTATTTGAAAAAATAGCATGATTAGTCTGAACGATATCAAACATATTTACTTCATCGGCATCGGCGGTATTGGCATGAGTGCACTTGCGCGCTACTTCCATTCGCGTGGGGTAGTAGTGCGCGGCTACGATAGAACAGCCACTCCACTCACCCGAGAGTTGGAAGCTGCCGGTATGGATATCCACTACGAAGACAATATTGCTTTGTTGTCGAAAGAAGCAGATGCAGTTGTGTATACACCTGCTATTCCGGCCAATCACACTGAATTGAATTATTATCGCGACAATGGCTATGTGGTCGCCAAGCGCAGCGATGTATTGCAATGGATTACAGAAAGTAGTTTTAATGTCTGCATTGGTGGTACGCATGGTAAAACAACCATCACCACCATGACTGCGCATTTGCTGCGTGATACTGGTTTTGGCTGTAATGCTTTTCTCGGTGGTATCGCAGCTAACTATGGTACCAATTTCTGGAGCAGCGATCAGAACAATGTAGTGGTAGAAGCGGACGAATACGATAGAAGTTTCCTGAAACTCTCTCCGGATATTGCTGTCATCACAGCGATGGATCCGGATCATCTGGATATATATGGTACACCACAAGCAGTTGAAGATGCTTTTGTACAGTTTACACAGAAAGTAAAGTCCGGTGGTTGCTTGATCTATAAGTTCGGATTAAGCAGAGCTGCTGACTTGAAGGCAAGCCATACGTATAGCTATCACCTCAGCGATACTAGTGCAGATGTCTATGCACTGAATATTCGTGTGTTTGATGGTGAGTACACATTTGATGTGCAAGGTAAGGGTTGGACTTTAACCGATGTAGTGCTCACCATGGGTGGTTTACACAATATTGAAAATGCACTGGCTGCAATTACGGTTGCCAAGCATTTGCATATTGCTGATGAGCAAATCAAAGCAGCAGTGGCAAATTTCAAAGGTGTGAAGCGTCGCTTTGAATATATCCTGAAGAACGAGCGTCATATCCTGATTGATGATTATGCCCATCATCCGGAAGAATTGCGTGCCTTGATTAGTGGTGTGCGCAGTTTGTATAAGCAAAAAATCACCCTCGTTTTTCAACCGCATTTGTTTAGCAGAACAAAAGATCTCTCCACTGAATTTGCAGCAAGTTTGGATATGGCAGATGAAGTAATCCTGTTACCCATCTATCCTGCCAGAGAGTTGCCCATGGAGGGTGTTACCAGTAGTTTGATTCTGGATCAAATGCAGTTAACGCGCAAGCAGATACTTGATAAGGAATCGATGCTGACTTATATAGAAAAGAATCAGCCAGGTTTATTGGTAATGGCTGGAGCCGGAGATATTGATGCATTAGTAAACCCTGTAAAACAAGTGTTGCAATAAGATGAATTGGCCATTGATTAAAAAGCGCGGAATACAAACCTTCTGGATACTGAGTGGTATCGGGATGGTGGTATTATTGGGTGCGGCCATGCAACGCAAGCAGGCATTAACCTGTAAAGACATTCGAGTGAGCATAGCCGGTGCGGAAGAGCATATGTTCATTGATGAGCAGGATGTATTGAAGCTGATTAAAGAGCAAGGTGTATTTGAGGGTAGAGTGATGGGTAAAGTGGCCTTGCGTACGATGGAAGAAACCTTGGAACAGAATCCCTGGATTAAAAATGCAGAACTCTTTTTCGATAATCAGCGCGTGCTGGAGGTAACGATTGAAGAAAGACAACCTGTTGCCAGAGTCTTCACAGCTCAGGGTAATTCCTTTTATCTGGATAGTGCGGGCGTTAGACTGCCTTTGAGTGATAAGCTTTCTGCTCGTGTGCCTATGTTTACTGGTTTTCCTTCTGATCTGGAGCGCTTATCGAAACCTGATAGCCTTTTATTACAAGGAGTATTGACTATCGGCAACCATGTAATGGCTGATAGCTTTTGGCGAGCACAAACAGCACAGGTAGACATCAATAAGGAAGGTCAGTTCGAATTAATTCCTGTTGTGGGTGATCATTGTGTTGTATTGGGCAACGCAGAAGACCTCGATGCAAAACTGAACAGACTCTATACTTTTTATCGTCAGGCTTGGTTGCAGAATGGTATCCATCGTTATGAAAAGCTGGATGTACAGTACGAAGGACAAGTGGTTGCCGTGAAGCGTGGAACAGCGCAGGCCTTACTGGATTCGGCGCAAGCCAGGGCTCAACTCAATGAATTGATGCAGCTGAGTATGGTGCCACCGGTAGATACGGTACAGGTGAAACCTGTAGTGGAAAAGAAAGTAGTGAAGCCTGTTGCAACAGCTGCTGTAAAAAAATCTGTAGAAAACAAAAAACTTCCTGTAGTTAAAGACAATAAAACTGCTACGCAAAACGCTATTAGTAATGGCAAAGTCGGTGCCAAGGATAAAGTGGTATCTCCAAAAGAGAAACCTGTATCCAAACCACCAACGAAGTCAGTACCCAAAGCCGTGATGCAAAAGCAGTAGTTGAATGTATGCTACGGGTAAGATCGGTCCCTTTGATAACAACTAAAACACGTATACTATGAATCAGCACGAGTCACCAATTATTGTTGGTCTCGACATTGGAACTACAAAGATCGCCGCCATTGCCGGTCGCAAGAATGAATATGGCAAGCTGGAGATCCTTGGTTTCGGACGCGCCAATAGCAATGGGGTTCAGCACGGACAAGTATTGAACATCGACCAAACCATCAAAGCCATTCAACAGGCTTTACAAAACTGCTACGATAGCAATCCTGATCTGGACATTAAAGAAGTGTATGTGGGTATTGCCGGTCACCACATCAAGAGTCTGCAGACTCGCGGTGATATGGTACGCCAAGACCCCGAGAATGAAATCCAGCGTTGGGAGATTGATCAATTGATCGATAATCAGCGTAAAACATTTATTCCTGCCGGTGATCAGATCATCGATGTGATTCCGCAGGATTTCCATGTAGACAATAACCAGTACATCAAAGATCCGGTTGGTTACAACGGGGTAAAAGTGGGTGCGAATTTCCACATCATTACCGGTGATCGTAATGCGATACGCAACATCAATCGTGCTGTGGAAAGAAGTGGTCTGCAGACAAAAGACTTGGTATTACAGCCTTTGGCTTCTGCCAGCGCTGTGATGAGTGATATCGATATGGAAGCTGGTGTGGCTATTCTGGATATTGGTGGTGGTACATCTGATCTGGCTGTATTCTATGATGGTATCCTCAAGCATACTGCAGTAATTCCTTTCGGTGGTGAGAATATCACCAATGATATCCGCCTTGGTCTGGGTGTGTTGAAGACACAGGCTGAAGCGATGAAAGTGCAGTTCGGTAGTGCTTTAGCAGATGAGGCTAAGACAAATGCATATATCACGATTCCTGGTTTAAAGGGAATGCCTGCTAAAGAAATCAGTGTGAAGAATCTTGCACAGATCATTCAGGCTAGAATGGGTGAGATTTTAGATTTCGTTACCTATCACCTGAAGCAGGTTGGTTTAGACAGCCGTGCCTTAAATGGTGGTATCATCTTAACTGGTGGTGGTGCACAGTTGAAGCATTTGATTCAACTGACAGAATATACAACTGGACTCAATGCAAGAATTGGTTTGCCTACAGAGCATCTTGCACCGAATCATATTGAAGAACTGCGTAAGCCTGTGTACTCAACCTGTCTGGGTTTGATCCTGAAAGGTTATAGCGATTATGAGCACAAGCACAAGCAGTTCACACAAACATTCACCAAAGTGTCTGTACCTAAGACGCTGACTGTGGAAACACCTGCTGCACCTGTGCAACAAGAGCCACAGTCTGTGAATATGAAAGATCGTAAACCACGTTTCTGGGATAAGTTTAAAGACAACCTGATTGATCTCTTCAAGGAAGAAGAAGATCAGGTGATAAAATAATCCCTGATAGCGTACGTTGTAATGTTTTAAGTCCAGTATTCTTCGGAACCCTTTGAATAGCACTAACCCAAAACCGTAACTATGATTCATTTCGATTTGCCCAAGGCAAAATCTTCCATCATCAAAGTCTTAGGCGTTGGTGGTGGTGGAAGCAACGCTGTAAACTTCATGTTTGAAGAGCACATTGAAGGTGTTGATTTCATCATCTGTAACACTGATGCCAAGGCGATAGAACAAAGTAAAGTCCCCAATAAAATACAACTCGGACCACACCTTACACAAGGTTTAGGCGCTGGCGCCAATCCTGAGGTAGGTAAGATGGCCACCGAAGAATCTCTTGAAGAAATCAAACGCATCCTTGAGGTAAATACCAAGATGGCTTTCATCACTGCTGGTATGGGTGGTGGAACAGGTACAGGTGGTGCGCCCATCATTGCACAAATCTGTAAAGACCTGGGCATCCTCACAGTAGGTATTGTAACAACGCCTTTTGGTTTTGAAGGTCCACGTCGTATGGCTCAGGCTGAAGAAGGCATTCGTCAACTGAAGCCTTATGTGGATACACTGCTAGTGATCAGCAATGATAAGCTGCGTATGCAGTACGGCAACCTAAAGATGAAAGAAGCTTTTGGTAAGGCTGATAATGTATTGGCTACTGCAGCAAAATGTATCACAGATATCATCAATAGCCGCGGTCATATCATCGTTGACTTTGCTGATGTATGCACAGTGATGAAGAACGGTGGTGTAGCGATTTTGGGTAGTGCATCTGTTGAAGGAGAAGATCGCGCACAACGTGCTATTGAAGAAGCTTTGACTTCTCCATTACTGAACGATAATGATATCCGTGGTGCTAAGTGGATTCTGGTGAACATCAATAGCGCAGAAGGTGAGCATGAGTGTACGATGGATGAACTGGAAACCATCAGTAGCTATCTGCGTATGCAGGCTGGCGAACATGCTGATGTAATCATGGGTATGGGCCACGACGCTTCTTTGGATAAGAAGATTGGCATCACCTTGATTGCAACAGGATTCGAGCATAAAGATCCATTTGATAAAGAGCGCAATATTGTGAAGCCTCGTGAAGAGAAAATCGTCATGACGCTGGATATTGAAGCTGCTAATAAGCCTGTTACACCTGTTGTTGCTGAAGCACCAGTTGCTGCAACTGCAACACAGCAATCATTGCCATTAGTAGATGCAGATCCTTTTGCGCCGCGTTTGGCTGTGCCTGAGTTGGAGACTGCATTGCCTGAAGCACCGATGCCCGTTGAAGCTGAGCTGGAGCCTGTTCAGTCGATGGAAGATTTAATGCCTCAGTTGGTAGAAGAAACAGTAGAAGTAAGCACAACAGTTACTGTTGAGGAAGAACCAGAAGTATTGCGTTTTGAACTGAGTACAGAAATTACTGAAGAAGTAGTGATTCCAACACCAGTTGCAGAAACGCCTGTACATATTCCTGCAAGTCCAATCAGAGAAGAGCAACCTGTATGGCAATCAAATCCTGCTCCTGCACCAACACCAGCAGTTGAAACAGGTTTTTTGCGTAAGCCGTCTACTATTTATGTAGAGCATCAGCAAGAGGCTGTTCGCCCTCAGCCTGCAACACCTAAGGTAGAGGAAGTATCAGCGCCAATGCCTGTATTACAACAGGAAGAGTCTGAGATTGAGTTGCAGTTAGTAGAAAAAGAAGTAACACCTGCGCCGGCAATGCCACAGATGAATATGGATAATGGCATTTCATTGGATAATGAAGAAGAGCAAAAGCGTCGTGCTGCTGAAAGAATTCAGAAACTGCGCAACCTCTCTTTCAATACCAATGCTGCAGATCCTAATAATGAGTTTGATGCAGTGCCAGCTTATATCCGCAGAAATATGGAATTGTTTGGCAGCACCCTTACTTCGGTTGAAAACTTTTACAGTAAATACACTGTAAGTAAGGATGAAAACAATCAAACACAGATCTCTACGATCAATACGTTTTTAGACGGTAAGAAGCCGGATTAATCTCGGTTCGTTTGCTTGCTATTTCGTGTATTTTTTAAAAGGTGATTTTAGTTGTTAGCCTCCCGTTGTAGAACGGGAGGTTTTTTTGTAACCTTTGTGTAGCAAAGCTTGTTATACTATCATGGCAACTTATTTGATTTCAGGCGGAACAGGGCTCGTGGGTACGAGACTAAGTGAGCAATTACTGGATGCTGGACATGAAGTCATCATCCTCTCGCGAAAAGCAGCAGCTGCAAAAGGAAAGCTTCGTTATGCGGTCTGGGATTTGGCGAGTCAAACCATTGATGCAGCTGCGATTCAATCTGCTGATTACATCATTCATCTTGCCGGAGCTGGTGTGGCGGACAAACGCTGGACAGCTGCACGAAAGCAGGAAATCCTGGATAGTAGAACCCAGAGTAGTGCTTTGCTGGTAAAAGCACTAAAAGAAATACCTAATAAAGTGCAGGCTGTTATAAGTGCTTCAGCGATTGGTTGGTATGGTGCCGACACAGCTACATCTCTAGCAAATGGGTTTAATGAAGATGCCCCTGCGGATAGTGCATATCTCGGTGAGACCTGCCGTTTGTGGGAAGAGAGCATTGGACCGGTAGCGGATTTGGGTATTCGCTTGGTGAAGTTGCGTATTGGTATTGTCTTGTCAACAAAAGGTGGCGCATTGACTGAATTTAAAAAGCCTTTGACTGGCGGAATAGCTGCCATTTTAGGGAGCGGACAACAAATGATTAGTTGGATTCATATTGATGATCTCTGTTCGATGTTTCGATATGCAGCAGAAAATACACAAATGAATGGAGCATATAATGCAGTTGCCAATCAGCCTGTCAGCAATAAAACTTTGACACTTGCATTAGCCAAGCAGTTAAGAGGGCAATGGTATATTCCTGTCTATGTACCTGCTTTTGTATTGAAGTTGGTGTTGGGAGAAATGAGTATCGAAGTATTGAAAAGTGCTACTGTTAGTAATAAAAAAATACTGGCAGCGGGTTTTCACTGCCAGTATCCAAGTATTCAAACTGCTTTGCAGCAATTGTTCCCTAAATAATCAGAGATCACGTTTTTTATACAGGTAGATACAGCCCCACCAAATAAGTGCGGTTAATACAATCGTATAAATAGTGTGTTCTGTAACTGCATTGAGCGATTTATCATATGCTTCCTGATCAATCTTACCTAAGAATGCTGGAACTGGCAATAAACGATCAGACATTTCTAGTGGGAAGAACTTACCAATGAAGTCAAGCTTCTGGTATCTGAGGTATGCCACTGCTGCATTCTCTACGATCACAACATAGAACATCAGCACGCCTAATGCGATAAATGCTTTTCGAATAACAAAGCCTAAAAAGAATGCAATAGATAATTGCGAAAATGTTTGCAAGAAGAACAATGGAATATAATGCAATTGCTCTGCCCATCTATCGGCATACTTAGAAGTATAAATACCAAAACCTGTAGCAACCAATGCACACATAATGGTGGCAACACCTGCAATGATGGCCACATCAATCATTTTACCTAACATGAATTCCTGACGGCTCATGCCATCAATAATATTCTGTCGATGTGTTTTATACGTGTATTCGTTGGTGATGACCATGATGACCAATATGGATGGTATCATCACAAACCAAGATGAAAAATATGCTACCGAGTGCCAGGTTTCAGGAAAGGCAAATGGATTACCCAGTAATTGTTTGGCTAATGCGCCAGCAACATCTTTTCTTTTGGTGATATCGTTATATACGTTGAAAAAGATCAGGTTAATACCAGGATAGGTAAGGGCTACGATGCCAAACATCCACCAGAATGCCGGGTACTTTTTGATCTTTAACCATTCTATTTTGAGTATATGCAGCATAGTGATTAGTTGTTGGTGAGTTCAAAGAATTTTGCTTCCAGACTTTTCTTCTTCGGTGTAAGCAGGTTGAGAACAATGCCTTTCTCGTGGCAATATCTGTTTACTGCTTCAAGATCGGCCTTGCCTTGTGGGAAATAGAGTTGCAGCTTATCGCCCTCTTCTTTGAAATGGCTCATCTCTGGCATTTGCTGTACCACTGTTAGCAACTGTGCTTTATCAGATGCGGCTACTTCAACAATATCTTCATTCAGTAATACTTCATCCACATGTCCCGCAGCCAGTAGCTTTCCTTTTTTCAGGATGGCTACGTGTGTACAAACTTTCTCCACTTCGTCCAAGAGGTGACTAGCCATGATGATTGTCTTACCATTGCTGGCTAACTCCTTAATCAGTGCCCTGATCTCAGCAATACCTACCGGATCAAGTCCATTCGTTGGTTCGTCCAATACCAACACATCGGGGTTACCTAAGAGTGCACCGCCAATAGCCAGTCGCTGTTTCATACCCAAGCTATACGTACTGAACTTGGATTTCTTTCTTTGCGTAAGCTTTACGATTTCCAATACAGCATCAATCGAAGCTGCATCACCTCTGCCACTGATGTGTTGGGTAATCTTGAGGTTATCGGCACCGGATAAGTAATGATAGAAATTGGGTGTTTCCAGTAAGGAGCCAATTTTCTTACGTTGATGTGGATCAGGTTCCTGTTCAAACCAACGGTAATGCCCGGCATCGGCTTTGAGCACATCCAGAATAATACCTAGCATCGTGGTTTTACCACTACCGTTTGGGCCAAGGATACCAAAGACACAGCCTTTTGGTATGTTGAATGACACATCCTGCAAAGCTTGTATTCGGCCATAGGCTTTGCTGATGTTGTTGAGTTGCAGTATTTGCATGCAGTTAGTTTTTTTGAATCCATTTCCTGATAGGGGAAAGCAGATCGCCGTCCTCATCAGTTATTGTAAATCTATCATCATAATCCCAAATCATTGCTGGAATATGAAGATTGGTCAGAATCTTGGTAAGATCGGTCAGATAATTCTGCTTGGCTTTTTTGGGTGCGCCTTTAATCACGCCAAACTCGGTGCAGATCAATGGCATGCCTCTTTGCTGACATTCCTTGAGTGCATTGGTGATTTTTGCTTCCAGATAAGCAGGGTCTGCTTCACGATAATAGCGTTGGTAGTCGGCTTCCATTTGTGCGCCATCAGGTGCATAATACAGTTCGGGCATTTTTCGCCTGCTGTAGGGATAGGGGAAACCCGTGATATAGGTTTTTTCTTTTGTCCACTCAGCACCTTGGTGGGTGAAGATATAAGGTTCGTAGAAATGAAAAGTGTAGAGAATCCGGTTGTCGTCCAGCTTGCCTAAATGTAGTAACTCACTGATTCCGTTATAGTTGCTGCCCCCAACGATGAAAATGCGGTTGGGGTCTTCCCGTCTTAAGGGTGGGAACATGCTGTTAATCACATATTTCCATAGCCAAACATCCATTGTAGGCTCGTTATACAACTCAAAAAAGAGGTCTTCGTATCCACTGCCTTTGAAAAGACGGGTTAATTGCGACCATAGCTTGATGACACGAGCCGTTTCTGCGTCTGTATTGTTGTTCTGGATCTTGCCGTAATGGTAAACGATGATGAGTTTGAGTTTTTTACTCAGGCAGGTTTGGTAGATATTGCCCAGTTTGATGAGAAAATCTTCCTTGAATCTTTGCCCATCTTCCAAAAACATATCAAAATGCACAGGCAAACGAACGGTTTTGAAGCCTGCCGCTCGTATCGCTTCCAACTTGGGTGTGATGTCTGCGGATAGGGTAGTTTCATAGGGTGCCCAGTACTTTTCAAAATGCGAAAGATTGACGCCAGCACCCATGTTTTCCATCACGTTTTTCAATGGGTCTTTTGCATGAATTTCAGCGTGAGAATTTATCCACACTGCGGTCAATAAAAACAGCAATAAAATCCTGTGTAATAAGATTTTAAAATATATATTCACGCCCAAATCAAATACCTTTCGCATACTTGCAAAATATGTCAAAATCCCTGAAGCCTGCTTATCTAAAAATTGAACCGGCAGTACTTGCTTATGAACGGGACAAGAAAGGTATTTATTACGCCTATGTAACCATTTGGACCATCATTTTTGCAGTACCACTCTTTTGGCTGCTCGATCTGATTTTCCTCAAAGAGTATTGGGACACCATGTTGACGGTTCGCTTAGGCACAGGCGTATTTACCTATTTGGCTTATTACAACGGACTCAAACGGAAAGTTCACTTCATGACCTACTTGAACGTGATTGTAGGGGTAAACATGGTTGTTTCTGCAGCTATCTGTGCATGGGTGCCATATGGCTTTGCCCTACCTTATTTCCTGATTTTTTCTGTGATGGTGTTATTGCTGAACACCACCGTTTACTGGGAAGTGGGCTATTCTATCTTCCACGTATGTGTCAGCTATGTGGTGATTATCATGTTGTTTGGTTTTAAAAACAATATCGAAAGCTATAGCACGCTGGTTACCTATGGCGGCGGAACATATTTTGTGGTTTCGGCCTTTGCGATCCTGATTGCGTTTAACAGGTATAAGATCTTGACGCGTGAGATTGAGAAAAATATTGTGATCGATAATGCTAATCAGCAATTGCTGGAGCAAAACGAGCAGATTAACGATCAGAACATCTTGATTGAAGAAGCGAACAGAAGATTGCGTCAGTTGAGCGATTATCGCCAGAACACTCTGCGCATCATGATTCACGACCTGAAGAACTTTATCGGTTCTAACCAGATGTCTATCGACCTGATCACTAGAAAGTCGGGCAACCTCACACCAGAGCAAAAAGAAATCCTGAGCTATATCAACATGGGCAACAAAAAGTTGCACTATCTGTCTGGTAAATTATCTGATTCGGCTGAAGCGGATAGTGGCGAAGTAGAATATCGTTATGAACGATTCGATGCAGTGCCGGAGATTGAAGCAGCAGCGGTTAGCTTGGTAGATGCAGCAGCAATGAAAGAAGTGCAGCTGCAGTTTCATATTGCGCCTGATGCCATGTTTATTCAGGCAGATAAAATCTTCTTTAACCACATACTGTATAAGCTGATCGCCAATATCATCCGTTTCACGCAAAAAGGAACGGTTATTGATTTGCTGGTCGCCAATGTGGATGATAACTGTGTGATTGAATTGAAGGATAATGGCCTTGCGCTGGGCAAAGCTAAAATGGATGAACTGTTCAATAAACTCAATAATCCTAACGAAGCCCAACAGGCACTTAACCAAACAGGTTTTGGTTTTTCTGTTGCCAGACAGCTTACGGAAAGTATGAACGGACAGTTCTATTACAGTTGCTCAGAAGCTCAGGGCAATTATTATCGTATTACCTTTAAACTTGCATAACGCTCAATACTGTTTATGAAAAAGCGCCTACTAACCCTTGTCATTCTGCTTGCATCTTACTGCAGCATTTTTGGTCAGTACGAGTATGTAAATACATTCGAGACCATGGGCTACAGAGACCAGAGCATTACAGGTATTGCTGGTGTATTAACCTATTTTGTCCGGGTGAAGCCGGATGATGATATCGATCGTAGCAGACTGGTGCTGTACATCAGACCGTCTCAGATCCTTAACCCCAATACATCGCATGTAACCATTTACATGAGAGACGAAGCGGTGTTTACACAGCGTTTGGCGGGGGTTGGTATCGATTCCATCTTTACCATCAATATTCCTTTGGAGCGTCGCTATCTTCAGGAAGATGGTCGTTACGTGAAAGTGCGCGTAGCAGCTAAGATGAGTATTGCGGACGAATATTGTAAGGATATTGAGAATCCAGCTGTTTGGATGAGTGTACGTAATAACTCATATCTCTATACGGTTAAGAAAAGCTCATTGTCATATCAGCGCAGTCTGAAAGAAACCATGCAGGAGTTTAAGCGTGTGTATTCACCTAATACTGCTGATCTAGATGATGTAATGGCTGGCGGTATTTCTTATGCAGTGTTGAAACAGGCAGTGTATTCTAATGTAACAGAAATTGAAAGTGGCGTTTACAATGAAGTTGACTCGCTGGGTAGAGGTATTGTTGTAGGTGTAGTTAGCAAGTTGCCAGAGTATATCCGTAATCAGGTTCCAGCAATTGGCAAAGGCCAAGGTTTAATTGTTTTAGTGAACAGTGGTTCGTGGGATCGACAATATCTTGTGGTTACTGGAGCTGATGCAGAAGGATACAAGAAAGCAATTAAAGTGCTCTCCAATAACAATATCATGAGCAGTGCTTTCTCTGAAAAACTGCTTGTTGATAATGCATTAACGAAAGTGAGTGAGCGAAGTAGCTTACCAGTAGTGCTCTCGCTGGAGCAACTAGGTGGACAGCCTGCAATCATGGAGGGTGTTGGTGCATTGAAAGCCAACTATTCTTTCTCGCTTGCAGATTATAATGCTATTCCTGAGAAGCTGACTTTCCACTTGGATGCATTGTTCTCTATGTTGAAAGAATCAGATCGTGGCTTCTTGAACGTGTACTTAAATGATAACCTTGTATACAGTACAACTTTATCTGATAAGCGTAATTTCTCTGAAGATATTGATCTGAAGCCTTATCTCTTAACCAAGAACAACGGACTTACCGTTGAAATGCGCTTCCACCCTGGTACAAATATTTGTAAGGATGGATTTGCCAACTTCTTTGGATTCATCAACCCGAAGACTTCTACCATTACCTTCAAGGGTGAGCGTAGAAATGAGTTCTCTAACTTCTTTAATTATCCTGGTGAATTCAGAAAATCTCCGTTGAAGTTTTTGATCTCTTCTCCAATTTTCCCAATGGTCACATCTTCAGTAGGTGAGTTGATTTATCAGATTAACGCCACTACTATTGCTACGCCAAGTATGATCTTGCCTGTTCTGGAAGCTTCTGATAAAGCTCAGATGGCAGATATGCGTGGTTATAATGTGATTGCGCTCTTACAGCGTACAGATGGTTTCCTGAAGAACTTCAATTCACTGCCAGTTAACTTCACAAAAGACTTCCAGTTGTATAAAGATTTGGAAGGACAGGTGAGTTACTCAATCAATGATTTCTCTAACAGTGGTATTGCGCAGATATTCAGACAGAACGGTAGTACATTCTTGGTGATATCTACTTTGGGTGATACTGCAATACAAGGCGCTTATGAGAGTGTAATCAAGAGCTTTGGTACACAGTTCTCTTCTATTGAAACGAACGTATGTATTGCTACCAGTAAGGGACAAAGTAATTTCTTCTTCAAATTACCTGAAGATTCAGATTTGGTAACGTATCGTGGAGAAAGAAACCCATTATTGGTGTTCTGGGAAACATATAAATTCTTCATCGTCGGATTCTTGGTTGCATTTCTGATCCTTGCTTTCTTCTTCGTAAGGAAGCGCGTGAAGAAGTCACAGGAAATCGTTTAATCCATTACTCTGCCGGGGCAACCCGGCAGAATATGTTCTTATGCCTTTATGCGCCCTTAATCATATGGTGTCCGCAGGGATGTTTTCGGAGGAAAAACTTCGGGACATCGCTAGCATTGCTGATGAGTATAACTATGCGTTTATCAAAGCAGCGCTCAACTTTGGTTTTTTAACTCGTAAAGAGTATGTAGCGTTTCTGGAAAAAGAGAACTACCCATTGATTGATGTGCGTAATGAAGAGATTGATGAGTACTTGTTAGAGCAATGCGATCTGCACCACATGAACTCCTTTCTGTATATCCCTTTGCGGAGAGATGGAAGTGGTACTTTATTGGTGGCTGCTGCAGATCCCCTAGATGAAAAGCTGATTGCCGGTCTTACTGTAAAGTTTAATTGCCGCATTCGGATGCTGGGTGCATCTGATTTGGATATTACTTGGCTTGCACATACAAAGCGCGGTATCTTCTTCGTAAAAGAAGCCGTATTTAGTCTGATGCGCAGAGACCCTGAAAGTTCAGGTATCATCACTTTTACTGATGGCCAGTTAGCGGTAATTTTTGGCCTTACAATTCTGTTTTTTGTTGCGCTTGGTTTTTCATTTATCAATACATCTGTTGTTACAAACCTCTTTTTGAGTTTAACCTTTTTGTTTGCCATTCTCTTTAAGCTCTATTTGGCTTTGAAAGGTTCGATGAGTGAGTTGCACGATTCTGTAACCAAAGATGAGATTAGGGCAGTAGATGATAGTACGCTTCCCGTGTACACAATCTTGCTGCCAGTTTATAAGGAAGATAAACTGATCAGAAAGCTTATTTGGAACCTCCGTAGTTTGGATTATCCTAGAGGTAAGTTAGACGTTAAGCTGCTGATTGAAGAAGATGATGATAAAACACTGAATGCGGTAAGGGCATTGGATTTTCCTGCCAATTTCGAGGTAATAGTTGTGCCATACCACATGCCTAAGACCAAGCCTAAAGCATGTAATTATGGTATCTATTTCTGTCGCGGAAAATATCTGACCATTTATGACGCAGAAGATATTCCGGATTCAGATCAATTAAAAAAGGTGGTGGTGCTTTTCCGTAAGCTACCGGATGAGTTTATTGTATTGCAAGGTGCATTAAACTATTTCAATAAGAATGAGAACCTGCTGACAAGAATGTTCACGCTGGAATATTCTTATTGGTTTGATTATATGCTTACGGGTTTGCAATCACTAGATGTACCTATTCCTTTAGGAGGCACTTCTAATCACTTCAAGTTAGATAAGCTTGTAGAACTGGGTGCATGGGATCCATTCAATGTAACAGAGGATGCGGATTTGGGTGTACGTGTATTTGAAAAGTTGTATAAAGTAGGTGTTGTAAACAGTACAACTTTGGAAGAAGCGAATAACGAACCGTTTAATTGGATTCGTCAGCGCTCAAGGTGGATCAAAGGGTATATGCAAACTTTCTTGGTACACATGCGTAACCCCCGTAAGCTGATTCGAAGAATCGGTTGGAGAGGTTTCTTTGGATTCAACTTCTTCATTGGTGGAACGGCAGTTACCTTCTTGTTGTACCCGGTACTTTTGTTATTCTTTATTGTCTTTATCATTTTTGATATCAAGGCCGTACGTGCTTTGTTCCCGGATTGGGTATTGTATATTTCTATCTTCAACTTTATTGCCGGTAACGTGCTGATGGTGTATATCAACATGTTGGCAGTATTTAAGAGAAGGTACTATGAGCTGATTCTTTTTGCAGCAGTGAATCCTGTGTATTGGTTAATGCACTCTATAGCTGCATACAAAGGGTTGTGGCAGTTGATTTACAAGCCTTTTTATTGGGAAAAAACAAACCATGGTTTAACCAAAGTATCGCATTCTTCTACTGCAGCAACAGTAGCAGGGAATACTTAATATGGGTATATCAAAGAAAAATATTAGCCTCCTAACCTTATTCATGGTGCTCTACTATGTGTGCATCACATGGATTGTGCACAGAAGTGGCTATGAACATACGGAGTCTTTGTTTTATGCCGAAAAGCTCAAGTTATTATTTGAGGCTAAGCAGAATCAGCTGGTTATTTTGGGTACCACTTTCCCAAGCATGGTATTTCTATCGAACCTGATTTTTATTCCGCTTGGATATTTATTTGCGCCAGTAGCAGCCTCTATTCTGGTGATGAGTATTCTGTACTATTTTATTCTCCGCAACCACTTGAGTACCAAGCTGCCGATGAATATCTATGTGCCGATGGTGACTGCACTGTTTATGTTTCATCCGGGTATGGTGTTTGCCGCGGTTTCCGGTAGAAGTATTGCCATGGTGCTGTTGTTTTTCTATCTCGTGTATAGAAGCTTCTTCAACTACTACAGAAGCCAGACAACTTTCTATTTATCCTTGTCAAGTATCTATCTAGCCTGTTTGATCTTTAGCAATTACAATTTTATCTGGTTATTGATTGCCTTCTTTCCTTTTATCGTATTGGTATCTCTGGAGGGCATTAAAGTTTCTAAAGATCAACCACCGGTATTGCAGTACCATGAGGCGCTTAATAACCGCTCTTTACGCAGAAAGCTGGCAAACAGAACGGCTGCTATTTATATCATTATTTTCTTGCTGCCATTAGGAGCCATCTATCTTTTCAGAACTTTGAATCAGGCGCATGCTGGTAATCCAGAGTATTTCTTAAGTAGTCAGTATTCAAACTGGGCCATCACCGGTTTAAAAGCGATTGATAACCTTTTGGTAGATGCCAAGGGTACTATTCTGACCAAGCAAACACAAATTGTCTATCACTTCTTCATCTTACTGCTAACGCCGCTTTTTATAGTGGCTTTGGTCTTGTATAAAGGGAAGATATATGAGCTGATGACAATCTTATCCCCATTTATTTTATTGTCGGTTCTATTAATTGCAAACAGATTTTACTTATCGGTTGAGTATTTACTCATCTTTTTGATGCTGGCGATGCTGATCTTAATTTACTATGCAGGTAAAACAGACCACAGTGTTAGACGAATGCGCGTTATGATTTTCATCGGTATTATACTCAGTAATATTGGTGGCTTCTACTATTTCTCAAAAACGAATGATGTAGAAGAGAAGGATTTTTATGAAGCTTTATTGAAGGGTGGCGCGTTTAAAGAAGATCGTGCGCTCAGCGAACAAAAGCAAATTGCGCAGTTTATTCAGGATGTAACAGATGGTGGCGGTAAAGTGATGATAGACGATGCAGCAGCTTATGGTATTGTGGCACATTTAGAGAGCCTCAACAATATTTTGTTGCCTTTTCAGCCAAGCTTTGTGACAGTGGTAGAAAATCCAACCTTGTCTGTAAATTATATGTGCATCGCTAAGCGAGAGAATAGATTGCACAATTTCACCGTACTGAACGCATATAATATTGAACAAATGCGCAGGCGAATTGGATTAAATCTTTTGGTGATGTTTGAAACCCCTAACTGGGTATTGTACAAAATCAGTAACTAATAAAAAACCCTTGCTAAGCAAGGGTTTTTCGGTTCAATATATCCTGTTTAGTTTCTAACGGGCTTACCACCTTTGAGCAAGCTTTGAATGCGCTCCAAGGTTTTCTTTTCGCCACAAAGACTCAAGAAAGCTTCTCTTTCCAAATCCAAGAGGTATTGCTCGCTCACAAGCGTTGGTTCACTTAAGTCGCCACCACACATCACATAAGCTAATTTCTTGGCAACAGTGAGATCATGGTCTGTGGCATAACCACCGCGCCACATTGCATGAATACCTGCGTACATGGCACCGAGACCAGATTTACCCAATACTTTGATGTCTTTACGCTGCAGTGGTGTTTGATAACCTGCATCATACAGTTCAATCACAGATTGTCTGGCAGATTCTATTCTTCTTCCTGCATTCAAGATGATTTCATCCTGTCCCTTTCTGAGAATACCCATGCCCATACCTTCATGTGCAGAAGTAGCCACTTTCGCAGTAGCAATCGCGAAGAAGCGGTTTTTCAGCGTAATGGTTTCAGGCTCATCCTCATGCATTTCATCTGAAGCACGCAATACAAACTCTTTGGTACCACCACCGCCGGGAATCAAGCCTACGCCTAATTCTACAAGGCCAATATACGTTTCAGCTGCAGCGCAAATTTTGTCTGCATGCAAGTTCAATTCGCAACCACCACCTAGTGTTAAACCATGTGGTGCAGTAACAACAGGTATAGAACTGTAACGGGCGCGCATCATGGTATTCTGGAACATGCGAATGGCCATATCCAATTCGTCGTATTCCTGCTCAATCGCCAACATAAAGATCATACCAACGTTTGCACCAGCGCTGAAATTAGGTCCGTCGTTGGCAATCACCAATCCTTTGAATTTATCTTCAGCAATACCAATGGCTTTGTTGATTCCTTCCAATACTTCACCACCCATGCTGTTCATCTTGGTACTCCATTCAAGACCAGCCACATCACCGCCTAGGTCGTATACTTTACATGCGCTGTTCTTCCATACCAGCTTATCGGCTTTGTGGTTCATCACCAAGAAGGCATCACCACCAGGTAAAGCTTTGTAAGATTTGCTGGCAACATCATAGCAATAACGTTTGCCATCCTGTACTTTATAGAAACTGGTATGTCCTGCAGCAAGCATTTCTTCTACCCAAGTTGCTACACTCACGCCAGCAGCTTTCATTTTTTCTACTGTCTTGGCTACACCCAATAAATCCCAGGTTTCAAACGCACCAATCTCCCAACCGAAGCCGGCCATCATAGCATCATCTACACGATACAGTTCATCAGAAATTTCAGGAATTCTGTGTGAGATATAAGAGAAGAGTGAGTGATGGAATGCGCGATAGAATACACCTGCTTTATCAGGTGCTTCATTGAGCATGCTGATTCTTTGCTTCAAAGAATCAATAGGCTTAGCTGCTTCAATACTTGCGTATTTGGCTTTTACACGAGGTGCGTATTCCATGCTTTGCAAATTCAGTGTCAGGATTTCTTTTCCTTTTTCTGATTTTACTTTTTTGAAAAAGCCTTGTCCAGTTTTGTCACCCAACCAATTTTGTGCAACCATTTTCTCCAACCATGCAGGTATCGCAAAGATGGATGCAGCTTCATCTGTAGGACAATTATCTGCAACGCCTTTGGCTACTTTCACCAATGTATCAATACCCACTACATCAGCTGTACGGAAAGTTGCAGATTTTGGACGACCAATAATTGGGCCAGTGAGTAAATCAATTTCATCAATACTCAGTCCCTGCTTTTCCATAATATGGAAAATGCTCATGATGCTAAACACCCCAATTCTGTTGGCAATGAATGCAGGGGTGTCTTTACACAGCACGGTTGTTTTACCTAAATGCAAATCGCCATAGTGCATCAGAAAATCTGTTACAGCAGGATCTGTATCTGGTGTAGGAATGATTTCTAATAAGCGTAAATATCTTGGCGGATTAAAAAAGTGTGTGCCACAGAAATGTTGCTTGAAATCAGCTGATCTCCCTTCACTTAGCATGTGGATAGGAATACCAGAAGTATTAGAGGTAATGAGTGTTCCCGGTTTTCTGAACTGCTCTACTTTCTCATAAATAATTTTCTTGATGTCTAAACGCTCAACAACTACTTCAATGATCCAATCAGCTTTGGCAATTTCCTTCATGTTGTCATCGAAGTTGCCGGTATTGATGCGTTTCAACACATCTTTGTGGTAAACAGGAGAGGGGTTGCTTTTTACTGCAGCTTGTAAAGCATCGTTCACTAATTTATTTCTTTCAGCAGGCTTGGTACTTTCTACAGCTTCCTTTGGAACCATATCCAGCAAAAGCACTTGTACACCAATACCAGCAAAATGGCAGGCAATACGGCTGCCCATTACACCACTGCCTAATACGGCTACCTGTTTAATCACGCGTTTCATACAGCAAAGAGTTTGTGCGAAAATTAGTTAGTTATGCAACTATTTTCATCGAAGATAGGAGGAAAATGCACATCAAATTCCCAAAACAAAAAAAAGGATAAGCATCGCTTATCCTTGTGGCAAATTCATTGGATCATTGGTATAAGTTATACCTATGACAAGTCTTCATCCATGGCAGCGGCTCCTCTATATGCCAGATAGAGGCAAACCAAGTAAGCTGCAAGCAAAACATAAACGACTAACATATGCGGGGGTATTAGTTAGCGATGTTGTGCCATTCTTGGTGATTAACAACCAAGGCTGTTAATCTGGAAAGCCAGACAATCGTTTATTTCCAGTCTAATATTGCAAGACAACAGGCGCAATAATTTGTTTATCCTTTCTGCGATAAATTTTCAACTTTTTTCTTGCATCACATTGTTAATTTTTCCACTTTAAGCGCTTTTTATGGGGATAGCCACGCTTATCAGTTGAGCATCAACCAGTCTACCCCCGTTTTAACCATCGCTTGAGTCATGCGACCATTTACACAAATCGCCATGACCTGCGGATTGTTTCAAGTACATTTGTTACATGCAGGTAACCGATCAGTTAGTGGCCAAGCTGGCGCATCTTTCCCGTCTATATCTCACAGATGCAGAGCAGGCGTCTATGCGTGGCGAATTACAGGCCATGATTCAGTTTGTAGACAAGCTGAATGAATTGGATACCAAGGGTGTTACACCATTGATGCATATGGGCGATGCGCAAAATACCCTAAGAGCCGACCAGCCGGCTGCTATGTTGGATAACCAACAAGCGGTATCTCAGGCACCTGCTGCTAATCCACCTTATTTCAGCATTCCTAAAGTCATTCGTAAATAATTATGGAACCAATCATACATCTGGATAATATCCAGAAAAGTTATTTCATGGGTTCACAGGCCATTCCTGTACTCAAGGGCATTTCACTGGATATTCATCAAAATGAATATGTTGCATTGATGGGGCCATCGGGTAGTGGTAAGAGTACCCTCATGAATATTCTGGGCTGTTTGGATTCACCGACTGGTGGTACTTATGTGCTGAACGGACATGATGTGAGCAAAATGCCCGATGATGATTTGGCTGATGTACGTAACAAAGAAATTGGTTTCGTTTTCCAGCAATTTAACCTCCTACCAAGATTAACCGCTGCTGAGAATGTGGCCCTGCCATTGATCTATGCCGGTGTATCAAAGAAAGACCGTATGGAGAGAGCCATGGAAGCTTTGAAGAAAGTAGGTTTGGAGACGAGAAGTCACCATAAATCCAATGAGCTCAGTGGTGGTCAGATTCAGCGTGTGGCCATTGCCCGTGCTTTGGTGAATAATCCATCGCTTTTATTGGCCGATGAGCCTACCGGAAACTTGGATTCCAAGACTTCTGTTGAAGTAATGGAAATCTTCAGCCAGATTCAAGCGGCTGGTAATACAGTTGTGCTGGTTACCCATGAAGAAGATATTGCGGCTTATGCTAAGCGAGTTGTTCGTCTGCGCGATGGTTTAATTGAGACCGATCATGCGCAAGTAAGGCATCATCACAGTGTTTAAATATTGATAATCAGATAAATAATCAAGCGGCAAGTGAACAATTTGCCGCTTTTTTCATTTTTAGTTTATTTGCGCCCCAACAAACAAAGCACATGGCCCTGAAAATATATACCAAGACCGGAGATGCCGGACATACTTCACTGATTGGCGGAACCAAGGTTCCCAAAAGTCACCTGCGTATTGAGAGTTACGGTACTGTGGATGAGCTGAATTCCTATATCGGGTTATGTAATGATCATATTGCTGATGCAGCCGTAAATAGCATGCTTAAGGAAATACAGGACAGATTATTTACTGTTGGCTCTTCGCTGGCTTGTGATCCAGACAAAGAGCCCGCCATGAAGATTCCTGATTTGAAGGATAGTGATGTGGCTTTATTGGAGCAGACCATTGATCAGATGAATGAAGTGCTGCCACCTATGAAGTCTTTTATTCTACCTGGTGGTCACCCGGCTGTATCGCACCTCCATGTAGCCCGTTGTGTATGTAGAAGAGCAGAACGCAATTGTGTTTACTTGAAGCAGAACGAGCTTTTCGTAGATGATCTGGTGTTGAAATACCTCAATCGCTTAAGCGATTATTTGTTTGTATTGGCCCGTTATGTAGGCCATCAATTGAATGCGCCTGAAATTCCCTGGAAGCCACGTATTAGCTAACCAATTTCCCATCCTTCATGCGTAGAATACGATCGCTCATAGCGGCCAATGCATCATTGTGTGTAACAATGAGGAATGTCTGCGATAGGGTATCGCGCAAGTGGATAAACAATTGATGCAATTCTTGAGCATTGGTACTGTCTAAATTACCTGTGGGCTCATCAGCAAATACAATCTTTGGCTGATTGATCAAGGCTCTGGCAACAGCTACGCGCTGTTGCTCTCCGCCACTTAATTGTTGTGGTTTGTTCTCGGCTCTATCGGCTAAGCCTAGCATATCCAATAACTCCAATGCTCTTTTCTGCGCAGCAGTTTGTTTGGTGCCGGCAATCCATGCTGGAATACACACATTCTCAAGGGCTGAAAATTCAGGCAATAAGTGGTGGAATTGGAATATGAAGCCAATCTGTGTATTGCGAAAATGAGCCAGGGCTTTGCCATTTAATTGGTGTACAGCCTGCTCGTTGATCCAAATCTCGCCCTGATCTGCTGCGTCCAGCGTACCTAGAATATGCAAGAGGGTGCTTTTACCCGCCCCTGATGAGCCAACTATGCTAACCAGTTCGCCGGCATTGATAGATAGGTCAATTCCCTTTACAACTTCCAGATCGCCGTAGCGTTTGTGTATGTTACTTGCTCTAAGCATGGGTATTCAATGCCGTAAACTTACAATTAAGCATTTGTGCTGCCATGGATTTAGTTTTTTATTTACACATAGTGTGATAAGCCTGATTTGGTTATTTCATCAATACGGTTACATTTGCACAAAAATTCGGGACTATGTTCTGGACATTAGAATTAGCAAGTTATCTGGAAGAAGCACCTTGGCCAGCCACTAAGGATGAATTATTGGATTATGCCATCCGTTCAGGTGCACCTATTGAGGTGGTAGAAAATCTCCAAGAACTGGATGATGAAGGTGAAGTCTACGAGAGCATCGAAGACATCTGGCCAGATTATCCGAGCCAGGAAGATTTCATGTTCAATGAAGACGAATACTAAAATATCATCCCCACAATTCTGTGGGGATTTTTTATGCCACTACATGTCCTCTTGCTGCTTCTAACAATGCAAACCAATCTGCTCTATGCAATTGCACTTGTGTAGCTCTTTTCGCTTCTAATAGTCTGCTAAGTTTAGAAGTGCCTACAACAGGAATAATACCTGCTGGATGTTTGTGTAAAAACGCGAGTAATACTTCATTGATGCCCGTGTTGTAAGCTTTTGCAATTTGTGTAGCGATTGGTAAAATCCGCATGTACGCTTCATTCCCTTCGTCAAACAGTTTTGCACCACCCATTGGTGCCCAAGCCATGGGAATGATTTGATGTTGCATACAATGATCCAGTATGCCGTTGAAGAAAGGATCTGTTGCTGTAATAGAACATTCAAACTGATTGTAGCGCACTTGTGTGTAGCGCATCAGCAAGTCTGTTTGGTGCGGTAAAAAATTCGATACACCAAAGGCAAGAATTTTACCAGCAGCCAATAAACTGTCAACAGCTTTGGCTACTTCACCAGGATGCAGCAAAGGATCTGGCCGATGAATGAGTAATAAATCCAGATAATCTGTATGCAGATTTTTTAATGATTGCTCAACTGATTGAATAATGTGTTCAGCACTGGTGTCGTATGATTTCAGCAAATGTTCCGGTCTATTCGGCGTAACCATACGAATGCCGCATTTACTAATGAGTTGCATTTGCGTACGTAGGTGAGGGGCTTCTGCTAATGCTGTGCCAAACTCAGCTTCGGTAGTATAATCGCCATAAATATCTGCATGATCAAAGCTGGTGATGCCTGCTTCCAGGCAACCATCAATCATTGTTCTGTATTCAGCAGTGGAATAGTTTGCACCCCATTTACCCCAGCGCATGCAGCCGGCAATAGGTGCTATAATCGTGTGATGTTCCATGGCCTAAAAATAGGGCAATAAAAAAGTCCCGCAAATGCGGGACTTAAGCATATTGTTTGCAAAAGCTGATTAGTATCTGTTATAACCACCACCGCCTTCGCCACGGTTGTAGCCACCGCGGTTGCCACCGCCATAACCACCACCACCACGATTGCCACCACCGAAACCACCGCTACGGGGTTTGAAGCTGCGCTCTTTGCGCTCACCTTCTGGGCGTGGAGCAGACTCGTTTACGACAATCTTACGGCCTTCGATTTCGCTTTCATGCAAAGCAGCAATAGCAGCTTTAGCAGCTTCATCATCGGGCATTTCAACAAATCCAAAACCCTTACTACGGTTGTTCTTGAATTTGTCTGTAATGATTTTTGCACTGGCTACTTCGCCATAGGGTGCAAACAGGGCCTGCAGGTCTTCACTGGTCATATTCCAGTTCAGATTTCCAACGTAAATGTTCATGTTTAAAAAAATTAAATAAATCAAATACCAATGAGAAAACAGCAATCAAACAACCTGAACATTACGAACGAACCGGCCTTAGAAAACTGCCATTGGACAAACGAATTTAGGCTTTTAGCTGAATCTGACAATTAATTCCATAAAAAACCCCCAACAGAGCTGTTGGGGGCCTATTTGCAAAAAGGTTGCAATTATTCGCCAATCACTTCAAATTCAATCTCAGTTACATTACCTGCACCGAAATCGATAGAAGCTTTGTAAGTGCCCAGTTCTTTCACTTCGTCCACAATGCTGATACGCTTGCGGTCGATTTCATAACCTTTCTGGTCGCGGATTGCGCGAGCGATCTGCAGGGCAGTTACGCTACCGAAGATCTTACCGCTAGTACCAGTTTTGGCGCCTACTTTAACAGGAGACTGCTTCAGCACTTCGATCACTTTATTGATCTCAGCCAGCATAGCAGCTTCTTTCTTTGCTTTTACTTTCAGACGCTCTTCCTGTTGCTTCAGGTTAGAAGGGTTTGCTTCTACAGCAAACTTCTGGGGAATCAGGTAGTTACGGGCATAACCGTTACGTACGGTTACCAGTTCATCACGCTGACCTAGATTGTCTACGTCTTTGATTAAGATTACTTGCATGTTTGTTTGTTTAGCTCCCAGCGCCCAATCTAAGATTGTGACTGTCACCCCATTGCCATGGGGATTAGGGAATGGTTACTAATGAAAAGCTTATTTCAACAAGTCTGTTACGTAAGGCATCAGTGCCATCTGACGTGCTTTCTTCACGGCATCAGCCACTTTACGCTGGTACTTCAGTGAGTTACCGCTTAAGCGACGGGGCAGCATTTTACCTTGCTCGTTTACAAACTTCTTCAGGAACTCGATGTCCTTATAGTCAACGTACTTGATACCATACTTCTTGAAGCGGCAGAATTTTTTCTTTGGCTTCTCGGTCTTAATGGCCGTCAGGTATTTGATTTCATTCTTTGCCATGGTATTAAGCCTCCACTTTTTCGTTACCCATTGCTACGCCACTTCTCTTTTTAGCATTGTACTCAACGGCGTATTTGTCGAGTTTCGTTACCATGTGACGCATGATTTGCTCGTCACGCAGCATTTGGATCTTCAACTTTTCGTTCAGATCGCTAGGCGCTTGATACTCCATTACCCAGTAGATACCAGTTGTCTTCTTCTGGATTGGATAAGCCAATGATTTCAGTCCCCAAGGATTGCTGTGCACGGTTTTTCCACCATGTTCATTAATGAAGTCGGTGTACTTTTTCTGAGATGCCTTGAATTCTTCCTCAGAAAGCACAGGGGTGAAAATCACCATCAATTCGTAGTTGTTCATACCCTGTTTTTTAGGTTTTAAATGATTCCCAATGGACATCTCGCTTGCGCGAAACGAATCCCAGGCGAGGGATTTGGGGCGGCAAAGGTAAGGGAAAGATTGTAGGAAACAGCACTATTTAGCCGATTTTTCCGGCTTGCCCACCCGTTTTAGCAGCACCAAATAGGTAGGGAAATGGTCGCTGTAGCCGTAATTGTATTCATCACCACTCCAAGTACGCTTGGGATAGCCTTTGTAGCGGCCAGTTTCTTCTCGCATAAATGGTTGAGTATGAATATAATTTTTGAAGAAGGCGAAGCCTTGTTGCTCTTTGTTCAGCCAGTTCCGGCTGATAATGATCTGGTCGAACAGGTTCCAAGCATCCTGATAAGCCAGGGTGCCGATCCCTTTTTTGTGGGTTTTCACCCAAGGATTGTAGAGGGAAGTGCTGTCTGATGTCCATTCATCGCCATTGGCGTTTAGTCCCTTAGTAATGCTTCTGTCTTTAGGATCATCATTCAGGTCGCCCATAATGATGTATTTGTCCTTATTTCCTTTAGCCATTAAGGAATCTAAATGCTTGCGTAGGGTAGTGGCTGCGGCCATTCTGGCTGGTGCAGATACAGCCTCGCCTCCCCGACGGCTGGGCCAATGGTTCACATATACATGCACGCTTTCTCCATCCAAGATGCCATGCACCCAAAGGATATCTCTGGTGGCGCTGGACTCCTTGCTGCCGCCGGGTAGCATTACCCGTATGGGCGCCGCATTGATCACTTTGAAATATTTGGGATCATAGAGTAGGGCCACATCAATACCACGGATATCGGGACTTTCAAAATGCACAATCCGCATTTTCTTGGCAGCTAGTTCTGGCTGTGCGATTAAGTCTTCCAAAACCCTTTTGTTTTCTATCTCTGCTACACCCAATAGTGCTGGTCCGTCTTTGATCACTGGCTCGTATAAACTACCCATGGCGGCAATTACTGTTGCCAATCTGTTTAACTTATCTGCATAGATGGCAGGGGTGTATCGTTTGTCTGATTTTGGTAGGAATTCATTGTCGTCTTTCGACAGATCATCCTCTGTGTCGTATAGGTTCTCCAAATTGTAAAAGCCTATCACAGCTGTCTTATAGCTTGACTGGGCCGAAAGATTTACACAAAGAGAAAGTGAAATGAGGCAATAAAATAATATTTTCACGTGCCGATTTCGTGTTAAGTGATGGTGGATCTGTGATACCCCCCTTGAATAAGTGGTATCCCTTGAGGAGGATTTCCACGAAGTTTGTTCATTACAATCAAAACTGTTAAACTGGTAGATGTTTAGAATAGGTATCATTCTTTTATTGGGTTGGGTATTTATGCCTCAAAGCTTACTTGCACAAAGTGGCGGTGCTTTTATTGATACCACCAAGCACAAAATTAAGCAGGACAGTGCTGTCATTGATATACTTCGTGAAGACCAGTTGGATAATATTCCTGTGATAACGGTGAATGATCAAGACTTGAATGATGCCAGTACACAAGGCTTGGCCGTTATTTTGGCTTCTTCCAAAGATCCTTTCTTATCGCTTGCCTCTTTTCATTTTAGTCCACTTCGCTTTCGTATACGTGGGTATGATCCATCTCTCAACCATACGTTTATCAATGGACTCCCAATGGATAACCTCAACAATGGAAATACACCATGGGGTTTGTGGGGCGGTTTGAATGATGTGTTGCGCAATCGCGATCAGGTGCTGGGCTTAGGTGCTTTTGATTTCAGTTTCGGTGAACCCGGACTAAACTTGAATTTTGATGTGCGTGCTAGCAAGCAACGACAGCAAACTTTGGTGAGTTATGCTAACTCCAATAGAAACTATGATCACCGCTTTATGGTTACACACCACAGTGGTGTGAATAGTAAGGGTTGGGCCGTGAGTGTATCTGCATCCAGAAGGTGGGCCAATAAAGCTTATGTGCCGGGTACCGACTTTGATGCGTTTAGTTATTTCTTGAGCGTAGATAAATATTTAAGTAAAAAACATCTGTTGTCGCTTACTGTTATCGGTGCACCAACGATGAATGGTCGTCAAGGTCCTGCATTACAGGAAATGATTCAACTGTCTGGTGACAATCTCTATAATCCTTACTGGGGTTATCAGGGTGGTAAAGTGCGTAACGCCAGTATTGCTTATGTAAATCAGCCCATCAGCATCTTATCGCATGAATTTAAAATCAATGATGCTGCTGTATTAACTACTGGTGTCAGCTTTACTACCGGCGAAAGAAGCACGACTGCTTTGGAATGGAATCGTGCGCCGGATCCTCGCCCTGATTATTACCGTAATCTGCCGAGTTTTCAAACTGATCCAGCGCAAGCAGCTGCTGTTGAACAAGCCATTCGTAACGATGTTAATCTGCGTCAGTTGAATTGGGATAGATTGTTTGAGATCAATCGCATGAATGCAGCCACTACCAACAATGTGAATGGTGTCAATGGATTTAATTACTCAGGTCTTCGTGCAAAATATTTTCAGGGAGAGAATGTACAATACACCAATCGTCTTGCTTTCAATTCAGTCTTAAATACGCGTATTTCTGAAGAAGGTATTTTATCGGTTGGTGTTACCTATCAGTCACAACGTACCAATTACTTCAAGCGGTTGGTTGATTTATTAGGTGCAAACTATATGGTTGATTGGAACCAATTTGCAGAGCGTGATTTTCCTAATGATCCTAATGCCATACAAAATGACCTTCGCAGACCAAACAGAATTGTACTGCTGCGTGAGCGTTATGGATATGACTATGATATGCTGGTCCGCAAGATTGGTCTTTGGGCACAGGGTAAATGGAATATGGAAAATTTTGATGCCTTCTTCGCAGTAAATGTGCACAATACACAATTCTGGCGAAGTGGTAATGTGCGTAATGGTTTGTTTCCTTTTTCTTCTTTAGGTAGATCAACCTTGAATAATTTTCTGACCTATGGTGCCAAAGCTGGTTTAACCATTAAGCTTGATGGAAGCAATTTCATTTACCTGCAAGGTGCAGCCATGACAAGGCCCCCGGATTATGAGAATGTATATCTCTCACCAAGAAGCAGAGATGGTCAGCAAACGACCGCTACCAGTGAATTCATCTTCAGTTTTGAAGGTGGTTATTTATTACAAGCAGAACGCATTAAAGCAAGAGCTTCTTTTTATATGACCAGCATTGCGCGTGGCATGAATGTGGTTAGTTTCTTCCATGACGACTATAATACTTTTGTCAACTACGCTTTGAGAGAAGTAGGTAAATTATATCTTGGTGCTGAGTTAGGTGCTGAAATGAAAATTACCGAACAACTAACTGCGTCTCTTGCAGCGTCTTTCAACAGAGCAACATATAATACCGACCAATTTGTACAAGTAACACAGGATAATGATGCAAGTGTATTAGAGAGAGGTGTTGTTCGATCTAAAGGATTAAAGATTGGCACCATGCCCCAGGAAGCATATGGCTTGGGCTTGAATTATCGCTCAAGAGCATGGTTCGCTGGTATCAATGGCAATTTTTTCAGAAGCAGTTGGTTGGATGTAAACCCAGTGCGCAGAACAGATGCGGCTACCAATGGTGTACCTGCTGGTACAGCATTGTTCAACAGTATCATTGATCAAACTAAATTGAAAGATCAGTTAACTGTTGATGCGATCATGGGATATAGCTGGAGGGTATACAATGGTAAAAAGAACAAGCCTGTTATCCTCAACTGGAGTATGGGTATCAACAATCTCTTAAACAACACAGAGATGGTGATTGGCGGTTCAGAGCAATTGCGATTTGATTTTGCAGGAAAGGATGTCAATAAGTTTCCGCCGAGATATTTTTATGGTTATGGAATCAATTATTTCACCAGTATTGCAGTAAGATTTTAATGAAGCAGGCACCTACATATCGTTTATTGTTTGGCATTACAGCGATGATTTGGTTGTTTGCTGCTTCCTGTTTGAAACGTTTCGAAGATCCGGCAGATTATACGCCGCCTGCTATTACTGCTAACATGACCATTCGGGAATTACGTAACCTGCATACGTTGGGTAACTTTACTCAGGTAACGGCAGATCGCGTCATCTCAGGTATTGTAGTGGCAAATGATGCAACCGGTAATTTTTACAAGAGTATTACCATACAAGATGCTACAGCTGCCATTCAAGTAAATATTGATGGCTTTGATTTGAATGCACTTTTTCCATTGGGCAGAAGGGTTTTTGTTAAGGTGAAGGATTTGTGGCTAAGCGATTTCCGCCGCTATGTACAATTGGGTGGCAGTGTAAACAGAACAGTGCCTGCTAGTCCGGAACTAGCGCCCATACCAATGGCTTTGCTCGACAAATACATCATCAGAGGTGAAGCCGGTCAGCGTGTAAATCCACTGGTATTAAATATCAATCAACTAAGTGATCAGTATCAGGGCATGTTGGTAAGAATTAATCAGGTGGAGTTCATACCGGTTGATGCGAATAAATTATATGCTGATGCCGTGAATAAAGTAGGCGTCAGCAGAACTTTTGGCGATTGTTTTGGCAATGCTATGGTGATGCGTACAAGTGGTTATGCCAGTTTTGCCAGCGCAAGAACACCAGCTGGTCATGGTGCTATCACGGGTATTTATACTGTATTCAATAACACAGGCCAGTTGGTAATCAGGGATACTACAGATATTGACATGAGGAATACGCGTTGCAGTTCAGGTAGTCCCGTCGTATTATTAAATGAAGATTTTGAGACAACCATTACCGGTGGTGATGTAACGCTTTTCGGCTGGCAGAATATTGCAGAGTCCGGCGGTCGTAAATACGCTGCAAAGAGTTTTAGCTTCAATAATTATGCGGAGATCAGTGCCTTTAATTCGGCACAGAGTAATATGACTAGCTGGCTGATTTCTCCTGCTTTTGACCTGAATAACACTGCCAACGAAGTACTTTCTTTCAAAACAAAAGATGGGTTTAATAATGGCGCTGTATTCCAAGTATTGATTTCTACGAATTACAATGGCGGTAATACGCCTTGGACTGCCACTTGGACCAATCTGGGGGGTACTATTGCCTCAGGAAGTACGACTGGTTTTGCGCCAAATTGGACAAACTCAGGGAATATCAGTCTGGCCACTTATTCCGGCACCAATGTGTACATCGCATTTCGTTATGCAGGTACAGATCCTGCTACAGGCGCCAAGCGCACGACAACCTTCCAGCTAGATGATATCCGAATCCAGGGTAATTAAGCCTTTACAGACTATTTTTTCTTTTTGACAACCTGTCAGCATTTTGTGTCTGGTATTGTCTTTGCTTTGCACCCACAAAAAACAGGATTATGCAAAAAGGACAGATTCGTGTTCAGACAGAGAACATCTTTCCCATTATTAAAAAGTTTCTGTACAGCGATCATGAAATTTTCCTTCGTGAATTGGTGAGCAATGCAGTAGATGCCACCCAAAAACTCAAGACCCTTTCTTCCATCGGTGAGGCCAAGGGCGAATTGGGTGAATTGCGTATTGACGTAACTGTAAACGCCAAAGAGAAGACCATTACCATTGCGGATAAGGGTATTGGTATGACTGCTGAGGAAGTAGACAAATATTTAAATCAGGTAGCATTTAGTAGTGCCGAAGAGTTTTTGGCAAAATACAATGATGCGAGTATTATCGGTCATTTTGGTTTAGGCTTCTACAGCGCCTTCATGGTAGCAGATAAGGTAGAAGTGATTACACAAAGCTTCAAGGACGAAGCAGGAACTGTTTACTGGAGCTGTGATGGTAATCCAGAGTTTGAATTATATGAAGTAGAAAAGCGTACACGGGGTACCAGTATTATTCTGCATGTAAATGAAGAGAGCAAAGAGTTCTTGGAAGCAGATCGTTTGAAGAAAATTCTGGAGCGTTTCTGCAAATTTTTACCTGTGTCTATTTTCTTTCATGATGCAAATGAAGAGAAGAAAAAAGACGATGAAGAAAAGGCCATTAATAATACACAACCACTGTGGGTTCGTAAGCCGTCAGAATTAACCAAAGAGGATTACGAGAAGTTCTACAGAGAATTATATCCATTTGGTGAAACGCCTTTGTTCTGGATTCATTTGAATGTGGACTATCCATTTAACCTGACTGGTATTCTATACTTCCCGAAAATCAAGCAGAGCTATGAGATTCAAAAAGATAAGATTCAGTTATACTGCAATCAAGTATTTGTAACAGATGAAGTAAAGGATATTGTACCTGAATTCCTCATGTTGCTGCATGGTGTGATAGACAGCCCGGATATTCCTTTGAACGTGAGCAGAAGCTATCTGCAGGGTGATCCAAATGTGAAGAAGATTAATAACCACATCACAAAGAAAGTTGCTGATAAGTTGGAAGAAATCTTCAAAAATGAACGCACGGCTTTCGAAGAGAAGTGGGAGAGCTTAGGACTCTTTGTGAAGTATGGCATGATGACGGATGATAAGTTCCTTGAAAAAGCCAATAAATTCTTGGTGCTGGAAGATGTAGAAACCAAAACTGTTGGTGAAGGCGATGAGCAGCAATCAGTAAAGCAGTTCTATACACTAGAGGAGTATAAGATGGCGGCTGAAACATTGCAAAAGAATAAGGATAGTAAAACGGTAATTCTATACACGACAGATCCTATTCAGCAGGATGCTTATGTGAAAGCATGTACAGCCAAGGGATACAAAGTGGTGGTATTAAATACAATGATTGATGCAGCTTTCATCAATCATATGGAAATGAAGTGGGAGAATGTGCACTTTACACGTGTTGATGCCGATATCGTAGACAACCTGATTGATAAAAAGGAAAATGCGGAAAGCGTATTAAGCAAAAAAGAGGCTGAGGCTTTGAAAGAGATGTTCAATTTCCAGGTGCCTGAAATGATGCTGAACGTAGAAGTAAAAGGCTTAAGCAAGGATACGGCACCTGTAGTAGCAACCAGACCTGAGCAAATGCGCAGAATGAAAGATATGGGTGCAATTGGTGGTGGCATGACTGCCTTCTATGCCATGATGCCTGATGAAGTACATCTTACGATAAATGGTAATCACCCGATCTACCAAGATATTCTGAAGCTCAGCGATGCTGAAGTACAGAAAAAGCAAGTACGTAATTTAGCTGACCTGGCTTTGTTGTCGCAAGGATTATTGAAGGGTGCGGAATTAACAAACTTTATCAACAGAAGTGTTGAGTTGTTACAAGGGCAGCCTGTAACAGCTGAGTAAGTTATCTTATGTAATTAGGTATAAATGAAAAGTCCCTCAGGTAGAGGGACTTTTCTTATTGGAACTTGGGGGTGTTTATACAGTGATGTAGTCGTTGCTATTATTGTTGATGCGGTTATCTGATTTAATAAACATCTTGATACTATAAGTTAGGAAAATAAACTGTACTACAAATTGTGCAATCCAAAGCAAATTGGTGAAGTTGACGATTTTGTAGTAAGTGTCTGAATTTGGTGTAGCGAAAATATTACGACCCCACCTTGAATCGTATTCTGGCAACATAATCAAGAGCATGTTGATTAAACAATAGATCGATAGAGAAATCATGATATGCAGATTGGCATTGTCTTGATTTCTAATGCCATCTTTACGTAAGAAATAGTGCGCAAGGAAGGGGAGGGAAAATATTATCAGCGTAGTCAAGGCTACTGAGGGAATATCTAGTTCGTAAATCGTATTAGATACGCGATAATGAAAAGTAGCGTTCTGATCGAATAAAAGGAATAAGGCTGCAAATGTCATCGGTATGAGCAGCAAGTAATTTTCAAAGCGCATCGAAACTTTCTGGATTGTTTTCATGAGTGAAATTTGATATACAAATGTGCATATTGATATATACTTTATATATCAGTCTTTACGCATAATCGAACAAAGAATCGGCTTAATTCTATTGCTTAAATTGTCGAAAAATGATACAAATTCTTCAAGCTGACGAATTTGTTTGTTGCAGTATTTTTAATGGCTTTGTTTTAGATCAATCACTTTCAATTGCAATTGCTTTTCGTTGTTCCATTCATTTAAGTCTAGCGTGAAGACCAGATCGAAGGTTTCATTTTGCTGTATGATGGCAAAGCGGTGCGCGAGATTAAACCCAATACCTGTAAAGCTAATCTTGCCTTGTTTTACAACAAAGCGTATATGTTGCTCCTTCACAATTTTAGAGAAGCCGGTATCGGTTACATTTCTAGCTACAAATACAGGGCGCATATTTTCAGGGCCAAATGGCTCCATCTGTGTTATGATGTTGTACAGCGCAGGCGTAATATCCTGAAAGCGTAGTTCAGCATCGATGATAATCTCCGGAATTAGTTGCTCTGGTAGAATGGTTGCTTGTACAACAGCCTCAAATTTTTCCTTAAAAGCATGTACTTGATCTGGCGATAGCGTCATACCTGCTGCGGCAAAATGCCCGCCATAACCAAGTAAATGTTCTCTGCAAGCGTGAACGGCTTCATATAAATTAAAGCCAGGTACACTTCTTGCACTTCCTGCAACAATATCCCCACTTCTCGTTAATACAATAGTGGGACGATAATAGGTTTCAATCAGTCTACTGGCCACAATGCCTACCACTCCTTTGTGCCATGTTTCTTTATAAACCAAGGTGGAGTATCTTTTGTCACCATCTGGTTCTGCTGCAATCAGCTCCAATGCTTCTGTTGTGATGGAAGCATCTGCTTCTTTTCTATCTGTATTATCACTATGCAGCATTTTTGCATAGGTCAGTGCTTGTGCGTAATCCTGTTCTATAAAAAGTTGTACCGCTTTTTTTGCATCATCCATTCTCCCTGCTGCATTCACTCTGGGTGCAATCACAAAAACGAGATTGGTTAGCAGCATTTCTTTTTGTACGGCAGCTAGTTCCATCAACGCACGAATACCGATACATGGTTTTTCGTTTACTTTCTTCAAGCCATAAAAAGCTAGTATGCGGTTTTCTCCGGTAATCGGTACGATATCCGCAGCAATCGCTGTAGCTACTAAATCAAGATAGCGTAGATAGTTTTCTGCTGGTAATTGCCAAGTATTGGCGAGTGCCTGCATCAATTTAAAGCCAACACCGCAACCGCAAAGTTCTTTATATGGATAAGCACAGTCGGCTTGTTTGGGATTCAGTATCGCCACTGCAGGAGGTAGTGTTGCATCCGGTAAGTGGTGATCACAAACAACAAAATCGATACCCAATGTTTTTGCGTACTGAATCAAGTCAACAGACTTGATGCCACAGTCCAACGAAATAATTAAAGTGAATCCATTTTCTTTTGCAAAGTCAATACCCAGCTTAGACACGCCATAGCCTTCTTTATATCTGTGAGGTATATAGAAATCTACGTTTGCGTATTGTTCGCGGAGGAACTGGTACATAGATGCCACAGAAGTAGTGCCGTCAACATCATAATCACCAAAGACGAGAATTTTTTCACCTTGCTGCATGGCAGCAGTGATGCGATCGACCGCCAACTGCATGTCTTTCATCAACCATGGATCATGGAGCTCGTCTAAGCTTGGTCTGAAAAATGATTTTGCCTGTGCATAATCATGAATGCCTCTGCTAACAAGTATGTTGCAGATAACGGGATGAATACGTAAGCTGGCTTGTAAAGACTGGCTAATGGCCGGATCAGTCTCTTGTATGTTCCATCTTTTCTCCATAATTATAAATTCCGATCAGTGGTGTAACGCACCAGTTCTTCCAGTGCATCTTTTGCTGCTGATTGGGGGAAACGATGGAGGATAGACAGTGCTTCATCTTTAAATGCATGCATCTTATCAGTGGCATATTGAATACCGCCACATTCAACTACTTTATCTAAAATGAAACGCACTTTATCCTTGTCTGTATTCTCATTCTTGACGATGTAAATTAATTTTTTTCTGGTAGCTGCATCACAGTTATTCAGCGTATAGATTAGAGGTAGGGTCAGTTTCTTTTCCTTGATATCGTTGCCAGTTGGCTTACCAACATCGAGCGTTCCATAATCAAACAAATCATCCTTAATCTGGAAAGCCATACCTACTAATTCACCAAAGCGTTTCATGTTCTGCACAGCTGCATCATCCCTGAAAGTGGTGTATGCGCCAGCAGCACAGGCTGCAGCTAGGAGTGATGCTGTTTTGCCTTTGATGATTTCATAATAAACGTCTTCCTTTAGGTTGAGGTTTCTAGATTTCTCTAATTGCAGTAATTCGCCCTCACTCATCAATCTTACCGCATCAGAGAGAATTTGCAATACTCTAAAATCATCATTATTCAGTGATAGCAATAATCCCTTCGATAGCAAATAATCACCCACCAAAACAGCAATCTTATTCTTCCATAATGCATTAATGGAAAAAAAGCCTCTGCGTTCCATGGCCTCATCCACCACATCGTCATGCACCAAGGTTGCTGTATGCAATAGTTCTACCAGAGAAGCGGCGCGATAGGAACTTTCATTGATTTCGCCACCCAAACGGGCACTAAGCAGTACAAACATGGGTCTAAGCTGCTTGCCCTTTCTTTTGACGATATAATGCATGATTCTGTCGAGTAGCGGCACTCGGCTTTTTACGGCCTCCCTGAAGTGGATCTCAAACTGCTCTAACTCGGCTCCTATGACTGTTTTGGCTAAATTCATGAGAATATGTTGCAATATAAGTCATCGGGCAATAACGGGCAGTGATTCAGCGTTTTAAGTCCCAATTAGGGTTGCCAAAAGTGATAAAAGCGTTAAACTCCTGAGTATCAGGCAGCAACTGACACCCAGATTTTACCTTTAATCTCAAGCAATCGAAAAATACCGTCTATGAAACAAGCGAGGTTACTCATGTTGCTGAGCGCATGTTTGATTACGCTGGCAGCAGCAGCTCAAAATGATTGGGGTTGGGACTGGAAGGATTCTTCCAAAGTTCCGGTTAAGCGTGCACCCCAATACACAGAATTCCTGAATAACCAGTTCCCTTATCCACCCAAGCCTAGAAACCAGATAGAAATTGGTGCCGGTGTTGGCTATGTAGCTATCTACGGTGATGTATCTCAGCGCCCAGGTTTTGGCGGTACAATTTCAGTAAGAAAAGCGATTGATCATTTTTGGTCAGTTCGAGCGTCGTATAACGGATTCATGGCATATGGACAAGACTGGAAATTGCGTGTGCCCAATGTGGTAACACCGGCTCCTGGTCCTTGGGCTGCTTATGGTCCTGGAGGGTACCTGCCTAATTTCAGAAACCAAACCCATATGGGTTCGGTTGATATGATCTATTCTATTAACCCTGCATCCTATTACCGTGGTAATCCTAAGTTTAATATTTACATATTGGCTGGATATGGTATTGTGGCATCTGATGTGGACGTAGATGCCCGTCAGGGTAATGCGCAAACAGGTACTACATATGCAGCGGGTTATGCAGGTATCAATTTCTTTAGTAAAAAATCAGATATCAAGAAAGCTGCGAGAAGTGTGCAGGATGGTCAGTATGAAACCAATGCACCTGTTGCCAATAATGGTCGTGATCCTATTACACGTTTAAACCGTAACTGGTTGGTAAGGCATGCCATGACTTTTGGTGGCGGTATTGCATACAAGCTTTCTAATAAAATCAATGTAGGCCTTGAGCAGAAGTTTGTGAATGCTTTCAACGATGATATGGATGGCTTGTATGAAGGCAATGCTAATGATATCGTAGCCTTATCTACAGTTAGAATAAACTACAATTTCGGATCTCCTGATAAGGCTGTAGAACCTTTGTGGTGGATTAATCCCAACAATTATCTCTACAATGAACTGAATAATCCTCGTCACATGAAGCAGCCAAAGATTTTGCTGCCTGACGGCGATAATGATGGTGTTACTGATCAGTTTGACCTGGAGCCGAATACACCTGCAGGTGCAGCAGTAGATGCGCACGGCCGTGCAAAAGATACGGATGGTGATGGCGTACCTGATTATAAGGATAAAGAGATATTGACACAGTTAAGTTGTTTCCCTGTTGATAAAGATGGTGTAGGTAAATGTCCAGAGCCTGCTTGCTGCAAGGAAATCAAGGATATGATGGCTAACTGGAAACCAACTAGTGGCGGAGGTGTCAGCGGTTCTGGTGGTGGAATGGATGGTGCGATTACAGAATGTGCCATCGGTGATCTACCAAGCATCGTATTTAAGAAAGGCGCACAATTAAGCAGAGAAGCACAGAGTGCATTAGCTGCTGCCGCTGCAAAAATCAAAGCCAACCCAAGCTGTAAGGTGAAATTGATAGGCTATGGTACTTCAAGTAAAAATGCACAGCAATTGAGCTGGGAGCGTGTGAATGCAGTGAAGAAATACTTGATTGAACAACAGGGTATTTCAGAAACCAGAATTATCTTCTCTTACGGACAGGATGGTGATGCTAATACAGTAGATATTCAGGCTACAACGGAAGAAGGTCCGATGAACCTGCCTGCACCGCATCCAAATTTGAAAGGAAGAGGTTAATAAGTAAATAGGAAGATTAGCAAGGGGTAAGCGAAAGTTTACCCCTTTTTGTTAACCTATTTTCCCGTTTGTAAGCGTTTAGTAAAATCTACACAATTTGTATTGATGCAATTACAATACAAAAAACATAATGGGAATTGATTGATTTTCAGTGATGATTTTTTACTACATCCAGATAATCGAGGTAATTCTATTGCGTATATTTATGTGTTGCCTGCAAGCTTAATACAACCACCCAAATATCAAAATGAACTGCCCAATAGAGACACATCAATTTATTACGACATGGAAAGTAAATCTGCCACAAGGACTTCAGGCTACTTACGAGAACTCGTGGATAAATAACGTGGACTTAGGATACTTCGGCTTTGTTCCTAAAGAACCAATTGCTCTTATTCTTGGTACATTTCCTGTTCCTGAACAAAGGACAAGTGGTTTCTTTTATCACAGCGATGTAAATCTTTGTTGGAAAATCTTATCAAATCTTTCGGGTACTGATTTAATGCCATTGTCAAATAAACTATCTTGGCTGACTGAAAAGAAAATTGCTATCTCCGACATACTCTGCAAAGCACAACGGACAGATGAAATTTGTAGTGGAAGAGCTGACAGCGACTTAAATGCGATTTGTTATAATAACATTTTTCAATTTTTAAGAAATTATCCTACTATCAAAGACGTTTTCCTGACAAGTGGCGGACCAAAAACAAAGAGTTTATCAGGAAAATCTGCAGGCGGTTGGTTAGGATTGCACTTACGTGAAGCAACGGGACGAAATCTTAAAAAGGTGAGTAATGAAAAAGCCAGTTTGACTGTACAATTGAGACCAAGTATGAAACAGATTAACCTTCATTTCTTAATTACACCTGCACCGCAAGACGACCAACTTGGCAGACATTTGCGGGACAGTCAATCTGCAAGTCAAACATTGAATAACATTAACTATTTGCATGGTGTAGAGAGTCTGAAAGAAAAATATAAATGTTTTCAATGGGCAGTCTATTTTTCAAAATTACAAGGCATAGTACATACCAACATGAAACAGGAACTAACGCAAGAGAATATGAATAACATATTAATGGAAGTGTGACAGGCCAGCAGGCAACAAAAGTATTTGCAAAAGCAGGGCGGACGTAAGCCGTGTTACAACTTTTTGTTTTTCAATTTTGCTTCATATCCAGCAGACGAATAACTATTTAGCTAAGTGCAAATCATCAACTTTTATTTATAAATTTAGCTTCAGGTAGCCGGGCGGACGGAAATCTATTTCCCAGCCTTCGCAAATACCTGCCCGTTAGCGGTAATAATTTATGACCATCCGTTCTACTATAATCATTTTGACATTTGCCCTTTGGACATTGAATTGTTCGCCGACAAATCGTGACAACATTGATTATGTCGTTTACGGAACTTATGCTGGCGAGTGTATGAACCATTGTACTCTTATGTTTAAACTCGACAAAGACAAGCTATTAGTTGATACTACAGATAGTTTTTTTGACAATTCACAGCAAATTGAAAGAGTAATATTTAAGGGCGACACATTAATTCATGAAGATTTTCTAAAAGCGCAAAAAGTGAAAGAAAGATTGCCAAGACTTTTACTGAATTCGCAAAGCAAAGATTTTGGCAATCCAGACCAACATGACCAGGGAGGAATTTATATACAGTTTAAGCGCAACAATGAACTCAAGACATTTTATATAGACACCGAACTCGACAAAATACCAAGTGAACTAAGAGACTATGCAGAGCTGATTATGTCAGAGGTTAGTGCAAAATGGGACTATTACTACCGCTAACATGAACTGTGCAAAAAACCAAACAATTTTCTAAGTTTTTTATGGTTTTGTTGAGCAATAGTTTGGTTGATA
>JAIETM010000022.1 GCA_019745155.1 Chitinophagaceae bacterium
CATGGCAACACCTTAACCATGCTAATGGCTAGTGCTGCATTGGAAGCGGAAGAGTTAGGTAAGGATGCCATCACAGATTTTCTTGCCGTAAGTTTTTCTTCTCCTGATTATGTGGGGCATTCATTTGGCCCTAACTCAATTGAAGTGCAAGACACTTATCTGCGTTTAGATCAAACCCTTGGAGCGTTTCTGAACAAGTTAGATCAACAAGTAGGCAAAGGCAACTATACCATCTTTCTTACCGCAGATCATGGTGTAGCGCATGTACCAGGCTTTATGAAAGCCAACAAATTGCCTGCAGAGCCTTTTGATGATGTGGCATTGATGAAACAGTTGAATGCATCATTAAAAGAGAAGTTTGGTGCTGATTCACTTGTAGTAAGTATGTATAATTACCAAGTGCATTTGAATCATAAAAAAATACGCAGCGCTCAACTGGATGAAGAAGCCATCACAACAAAAATTATTGATCAACTACGCATGCATGAACATATCTCGCATGCATTCTCTTTAATGGAGATGGATGAATACCCACTCACAGCAACTATCAGAGAACGTATCAAAAACGGCTACTACCCCATGCGTTCCGGCGATATACAGTTTATTCTAAAGCCCGGATATATTGATGGTGGCAATACAGGCACCACACATGGTTTATGGAATCCTTACGATAGCCATATTCCTTTGGTTTGGTATGGCTGGGGTATTAAGCAGGGTAAACTGAACAGAGAAACCTATATGACGGATATCGCACCTACCCTTGCAGCCTTATTGCGTATTCAAATGCCCAATGGCTCAGTAGGCCATGTGATACCGGAAGTGATGAAATAATTGCAACGAGGTGTCGAATATGGAAAATTATTTCGATGATTTTCCTAAATTGCTCTCCTCAATGCACATGAGAACCTTAAAACAACCAGCAGCAATACTGCTGGTTACGAAAAATCCCAACGGTAACGTTGGGATTTTCTATTTCTATCGATTAATCGTTAAGCTAGCTTAGCCTGCAGGTTTTTATCCAGTTCATCCAAGAACTCTTCAGTGTAGAGATAATGTTCGCCATGGTTTACTTTATTACCATGGATACATACTGCTAAGTCCTTCGTCATTTTACCACTTTCTACTGTTTCTACGCACACTTGCTCCAAAGCCTGGCAGAAACGAATCAGCTCCTGATTGCCATCCAGCTTACCACGGAATTCCAAACCGCGTGTCCAAGCGAAAATAGACGCAATTGGATTGGTAGAAGTTGGCTTACCTTTTTGGTGCTCGCGGTAGTGGCGTGTAACTGTACCGTGCGCAGCTTCTGCTTCCATCACTTTACCATCAGGTGTAACCAGTGTAGATGTCATCAAACCTAAAGAACCAAAGCCCTGTGCAACAGTATCGCTCTGCACATCACCATCGTAGTTCTTACAAGCCCAAACGAAATTACCGTTCCACTTCAGTGCGCTTGCCACCATATCATCAATCAGGCGGTGCTCATAAGTGATGCCGGCTGCATCAAAAGATGCTTTGAATTCTTGCTGGTACACTTCTTCAAAAATATCCTTGAAGCGACCATCGTATTTTTTCAGAATGGTATTCTTGGTTGATAAGTACAAAGGCCATTTCTTCATCAATGCCTGATTGAAACAAGCACGTGCGAAACCGCGGATACTTTCATCAGTATTGTACATCGCCAAAGCAACGCCATCACCTTTGAAATTGTATACTTCAAACTCTTGTACAGTTCCATCTTCACCTTCAAACTTTACAGTGAGTTTACCCTTACCCTTGGTGACGAAATCTGTTGCACGATATTGATCGCCAAAAGCATGACGACCGATGCAGATGGGTGCAGTCCAGTTAGGTACTAAGCGAGGCACATTGCTACAAACGATTGGCTCACGGAAAACAGTTCCATCCAGAATATTGCGGATAGTACCGTTAGGGCTCTTCCACATTTGCTTCAGGTTAAACTCTTTTACACGAGCTTCATCAGGTGTGATGGTAGCACATTTGATACCAACACCATATTCACGAATCGCATTGGCTGCATCAATGGTAACTTGGTCGTTGGTTTGATCGCGGTATTCAATACCGAGGTCATAGTATTTGATATCAACATCAATGTAAGGAAGGATCAGTTTTTCTTTAATGAATTTCCAAATGATCCGGGTCATCTCATCGCCGTCCAGTTCCACTACCGGATTGGCTACTTTGATCTTTGTTGCCATTCTATACTAGTTTTAATTGAGGGGCAAATGTAAAGAATTCGTGGTTTTTAGCGGGTAAGGATACCGATATCGTTTGCACTAAACATTCACAATGAGTACAGGCACTTCCAGTTCATGACGCACAGACTCGATGGTTTCGCCAAAAAGATAATCTTTCAAGCCCCTATGTCTGTGTGCACCCATGATGAGTAATTGCGCTTCTGCTTCACGGACGATGCGCACGATTTCCTGTACACGCTGGTGATAGCCTGCTACCACGGTAACGGTATAATTCAGCGCACGTAGCTGGGTTGCATATTCTTCCAGTCGCTGCAAGTCTTTCTGTGTTTCATAATCATCAGAAGCATCGCCTAAATAGCCAGCCGATACACTTTCTACTACGTGAATCAAGGTATAATGACTATCAGGCCCACCCTGTGCCAAAGCATGTGCAATCAATTTCTCATCGCCTGCGGTAAAGTCTAAAGCCACAGCAATACGTGCATATTGGGGAACAGCCAAATTGGCTAAAGGTGCTGCGTCTACATGGAGACTGAGTTTGGCTTTAGCTTGCTGCTTGCGGATAAAAGGCAAGAAAGTCATGGTCAGAAATAACCAAGCAAACAATAGCCAAGCAATCACAATGATAATTTTCTGCCAGCTATGTCCGGATCCATCCATCACCTGCAAAGATTCCATCCACACCAGTCTTACGTTCAGGAATACAAGGATGATGGCCACAAGCCATGCTGCAGCCTTGGTTTTCCAACCAATCACAAATTCACCCATGGCTTGTTTATCGCTCACAAAATGAATCAGGGGAATCACAGCAAACCCTAATTGTAAACTTAGAATCACCTGACTAAACACCAAGAGATTATCCAACTCACTATCGCCGAATACATAGATAACAATCACAGCTGGCACAATCGCAATTAATCGCGTAAGCAATCGTCTTAACCATGGATTAATGCGTAGACGCAAGTAACCTTCCATCACAATTTGCCCGGCCAATGTGCCAGTCACAGTAGAACTTTGTCCTGCAGCAATCAAAGCAATTGCAAACAAAGCAGGCGCCAGTGAGGAACCTAAGAGTGGTTCTAGCAAACGGTGTGCATCTTCAATACGCGCCACTTCAGTATTACCTGTTGCATAGAAAGCTGTTGCAGCTAAAACCAGAATGGCTGCGTTCACAAAAAAAGCTGCATTCAGTGCTACTGCACTATCAATAAAGTTGAAACGTAATGCACGTTTAATGCTATCCTTATCTGTACCAATTTTACGAGTTTGCACCAATGCTGAATGTAGATACAAATTATGCGGCATCACAGTTGCTCCAATAATACCTACAGCGATGTACAGCGCCTCTTCAGATAAAGCAGTGGGCACAAAACCTTTCACTACTTCACCCATATCGGGCTTGGCTAGTAAGATTTCTGCCAAAAAAGAAAAACCAATAATCGCAACTAGCGAAATAATGAAGGCTTCCATTTTACGGATGCCATAACGTTGCAATACCAACAAAAGAAATGTATCCAATACAGTAATCACCACGCCCCAAAGAATAGGCATACCTGTGAGTAGGTGAATACCAATGGCCATACCCAATACTTCGGCTAAGTCTGTGGCGGCAATGGCCAACTCTGCTAAAACATACAAACAGAAATTCACTATAGGCGGATAGAGTTCCCGATTGGCCTGAGCCAGATCGCGCCTGCGCACAATACCCAATCTGGCACTCAAACTTTGTAACAACAAAGCCATGAGGTTACTCATCAACAAAACCCAGATGAGCTGATAGCCAAACTTTGCACCACCCTGTAAATCTGTTGCCCAGTTACCCGGATCCATATACCCTACACTCACCAGATAGGCGGGACCGATATACGCTAGAAATCTTTTCCAGCCACGAGGATGCTTGGCCGTATCTACCGTACCATGTACTTCGCTCAATGATTTTTCTGAATGATGCACCCTTTCCATACTACACTCTCTTTACAAATAATACTTGCGCTAATTGCTGACTGATGGTAAATGCTGGTTGATTTTTTACCCTGATTTCAATGGAGTGATCAAATCCAAATTGCTTTTTCACTTCCAGCCTTGTACCAATAGAAATCTGCTTATGCGTAAGCAGCTCTAAGAGTTCTGCAGATTGGCTACCTACAGAACAAACTTCTGCAGGCGTATTCAAGGGTAAATCAATCAGGTTGATTTGTTGCTGAGCAGCCATACGGCCCGAACTATCCGGTATTGGATCTCCATGGGGATCGAAACGTGGAAAATCCAGATAAGCATCCAGCTTATCAATCAACTTCTTTGAACTGATGTGTTCCAACTCTTCTGCCACTTCATGCACTTCATCCCAACCAAACTGCAGCTTTTCCACCAAGAAAAACTCCCACAGACGATGCTTGCGCACAATACCCAAGGCCAACTTTCTGCCTTCAGCAGTTAACCTAACGCCTTGATAAGGTTCATAATGCAGCAATTTCTTTGTCTTCAGCTTTTTCAGCATATCCGTTACTGAAGCTGGCTTGGTCTTTAATTGCTCGGCCAAAGCATTCGTGCTAACAGTATCTACAGACTGCTGTATATGATAGATGGCCTTGATATAATTCTCTTCAGAGACAGAAAAATTTGCTGACACAAAAAATTATTTTAGGCAAATCTAAATTTTATTTCGGTTATAAAAATAGCCATACTGCCTTTGGATAGCTGAAAACTGTATTTTTAACGCTCCGAGGTTTATATGAAACATGTTTTGCTAATTGGTTTGTTATTGAGTTTGCTGTCTTGTAAGGACAAGCCGATTGATCTTTCCGGCGATAGTCCGGTAAAGACCGAAGACTTTTTTAAAGCCATTCGTTCGCTGAAACTACCCTTTGGTGTTGCTGATACCAATCTGCACAAAGCAGCAGATACGATGCGTATTGGCGCCAAGGTATTAGCACAGTTTGTTCCCGATAGTGTGTTGAAAACATGGAAGCTGAGCGACAAAAAAACAATCATTAAACCAGTTGGCAAGATTGTCAAGGAGAAAAACAAAGAGCAGGAAATTTATGTACTGCTGGATGTGAGCAAGAATAAAGTACATAGTCTCTATGCCATTGTGTTCAATACCCAACTGCAATACGTTACTTCAAAATTGTTGCTGGACAATAGTGCACAAGATGGTTATGTACATCTTTTATCCATCAATCGTGAACCAACGTTTTTGGTTGGTCGCGAAAAAATTACTGCAGACAATCAGTTGATGTACACACGCAATGGTTGGGCTTTCAATGATGCAGGTATTTTCATGGTGGTGATCAATGACTCGAACGAGGATTTGAAAAAGCGCAATGAAATCATCAACCCTATTGATACATTACCGACAAGAAATAAGCTCAGCGGCGATTATATACGCGATAAAAAGAATTTCATCTCCATCCGCGATGGTAAAGATCCCAACAATTATTTGTTCTTTATCTATTTTGAAAAGAATGGTGGTAATTGTATTGGCGAATTAAAGGGCGATCTGCAACTGCGCGATAAAACCAATGCCCAATACAAAGAGAGCGGCGACCCATGTGTGATTGATTTTCGTTTTGAGGGAAGTAGGCTCGTTGTGAAGGAACAAGGCAGTTGCGGCAACCATCGCGGTATCAAATGTTTCTTTGATGACAGCTATATCAAAAAGAATCCTCCAAAAAAGCGAAAACGCTAATTATCCACATTTCAGCCTTTCGCAAACCATTGCAGAAACCATCTAATGTGTACAAAATACATTATAAGAAATTAGACCTATCTTGCATCACCTAAACCGATAACCAAAACGGCACCTATGAATTTTAGAAACTATCATGTTCCTTATCAGATCAATGAGCAATACGCTAAAAAAGCCGTGTACTTCTCAATGGAGTTCGCGATTCACCAGCCGCTAAAAATTTACAGCGGTGGTCTTGGCTTTCTCGCAGGCTCTCACTTACGCAGCGCTTATGAACTGAGACAAAACATGATTGGCGTGGGTATTCTTTGGAAATATGGATACTACGACCAAACACGTAACCAGGATCAGACTCTACAGCCTGCCTGGATGGAAAAGATTTATTCTTTCTTAGAAGATACCGGCATCAAATTTCAAATACTGATTCACGATCATCCAGTTTGGGTGAAAGCCTGGTACCTGAATCCTGAAACATTCAATAGTGCTCCACTCTTCCTGTTAAGTACTGATTTGCCTGAGAATGATTATGTATCTCAAACCATCACACACCGTTTGTACGATGCTAACGTTGCTACCAAAGTAGCGCAGTTTATTCTCTTGGGTGTTGGCGGTGCTAAGCTGGTAGATGAGTTGGGCTTTAACCCTGATGTATACCACCTGAACGAAGCCCACGGTATTTCTGCTGCTTTCTACTTATTGAATAAATTCAAGAGTGTAGAAAAACTGAGACAGCACCTGGTATTCACTACGCACACGCCGGAAGAAGCCGGTAACGAAAAACACGATATCTATCTCTGCCATAAAATGAGCTATTTCTGTGGCATGAGCATTGATGAAGTGCGCAAGCTTACCGGTATCGAAGATGATCAGTTCAACCACTCGCTGGCTGCATTACGCTTTGCCAGAAAAGCCAATGGTGTATCTGAACTCCATGGTCATGTGAGTCGCGATATGTGGAAGAAATATACTGGCATTTGTGAAATCACTTCCATTACCAATGCACAAAACTGGCGCTATTGGGCCGACAAGCAGTTGTATCGCTATGCGGAAGAAGGCAATGATGTAGCTTTTGACGACAGAAAGAAATACTTAAAGAAGCGTGCGTTTGAAATCGTGGCCGATCAAACGGGTAAGAAATTTGACCCGGATACCCTGACCATTGTTTGGGCAAGACGTTTTGCAGGCTATAAGCGTGCAGATATGCTGACCTATGACATGGAACGTTTTGAGAAGCTGATTAACAGCATCAATAGACCTGTACAGGTAATTTGGGCCGGTAAACCTTACCCTGTTGACTACCCCGCTATCACGCAGTTCAACAACCTGGTTCACTTAAGCAAGAATTATAAGAATGTTGCAGTACTCATTGGTTATGAGCTCGGTTTGAGTAAAAGACTGAAACAGGCTGCTGATATTTGGTTGAACAATCCACGCGTACCTAGAGAAGCATCTGGCACCAGTGGTATGACAGCAGCTATGAACGGTGCGGTGAACTTCTCAACCGATGATGGATGGATTCCAGAGTTTGTGAATCACGGCAATAATGGCTTTGTGATTCCAAAAGCAGACTATGCCAACATGCATGTGCACGAGCAGGATGAATACGACTTGAATAAGTTGTATGAGATTCTGGAAGATCAAGTTGTGCCACTTTACTACGACAACTACGACACTTGGCGCCAAATCATGAAGAATGGTATGCGCGATGTGCGATTCAAGTTTGATAGTAACCGCATGGCCGAAGAATACTACGAGATCATGTACAAATAATCAAAACCCCTGCAACACTGCAGGGGTTTTTCTTTTCAGGGAGAACAGAAGCCATCAGGATTTGTTAGTATTGCAATGATGACCAAACACAAAATCGTTATAGCCATTACAGGGGCAAGCGGCGCTATCTATGCCAAATTGTTATTGGATAAACTGGTTCAAGCCCAAGATCAGGTTGCTGCTGTGGGCATTGTGATGAGCAAGAACGCCGAAACTGTCTGGCAGACTGAATTGGGCAACGAATCATATAAAGACTACCCTTTCAACTTTTATAGCAAGCACGATTTCAATGCGCCATTTGCATCTGGCTCAGCACAATTCAATACCATGATCATCGCGCCCTGCAGTATGGGCACTTTGGGCAGAATTGCATCCGGCATTAGTGATGACCTAACCACACGTGCCGCAGATGTGATATTGAAAGAAAGAAGAAAGTTGATCTTGATGGTACGCGAAACCCCCTATAACCTCATCCATATCCGCAATATGGAAACCGTGACACTCGCTGGTGGCATCATTTGTCCCGCCTCCCCTTCTTTTTACAGCGTACCTACCAGTATTGAAGCTGCAGCAGCTACTGTGGTTGACCGCGCTTTGGATCTAGCCGGTCTTCAATTCAAGTCTTACCGTTGGGGACAATAAAAAAGCCCCTGCCTATACAGACAAGGGCCTTCTATCGGGGGATTTAAAAGCTTAACCTTTTGCAGCAAACAGGTAAACTGTCAGCTGAACATCATTAGCTGGGCCTTTGTAGTTGATACCCAGTAAAGTGCGGTCGATTGAGAAGAAAGCTTGACCGAAGAAACCCTTATCATCTGCAGAACGAACTACAGCTGGGAATTTCAAAGGCACATTCAAACCTTTAATGCTCAGGTTACCGCTGATTTCTGCGGTTGTTGCATTGGTATAATTAACACCAGAAATAGTGAAAACAGCTTCTGTGTTTTTTGCTACATCGAAGAAGTCTGCACTCTTCAGGTGACCAGCTAAACGCTCACCACCACCCGCATCAGTTACCTTGATACTTGTCAGGTCAATCACAAAGCTACCGCCGGTTAATTTACCGCCATCTGCAGTAAGGCTGCCGCTTTTCAGGTTAAAAGTACCAGTGTGGTAATCTTTTGCCTTAGCGCCAATCCACTCTACGCGGCTTCTTTCTGTGTTAACAGTGTAGTTGTCTGCTGGCTTAACAGTAAATGCAGATACACCCGCCATCAGGGCGATTGCTGCAACAGCTGTGAAGATTTTTTTCATGCTTGTCTTTTTGATTAGTTGAATGCGAAAATAGGGATTTCCCAATAAATACATGTACATACATCAATTTGTTTTCCAAAACCGAAAATTTTAACATTCCTAGCAGTTGAAAATGAACCAAAGCCCAAAGTTGAATTCACCTATCTTCGCGAAAATTTTTGACTACCTATGAACCTGCACGAATACCAGGCCAAAGAGCTCCTGAAAAAATTCAATGTTCCGGTACAGGAAGGCATTGCTGTAGACACAGTAATGGCTGCGGAAGAAGCTTACAGACAGATTAAGACGCAGACAAACAACAATTTTGCTGTAGTAAAAGCACAGATCCATGCGGGTGGACGCGGTAAGGGCAAGATTGTTGGTACCGAACAACGCGGTGTAGCTGTTGCCAAAAGTCTGGAAGACGTGAGCAATATCGCCAAGAATATTCTCGGTGGTACGCTGGTAACTATCCAAACTGGTGCTGCAGGTAAAAAAGTAAATAAGGTATTGGTGGCGCAGGATGTGTACTACCCTGGTCCCAACCCAGTAAAAGAATTCTACCTCTCTATCCTGCTAGATCGCGCAAAGGGTGAGAATGTGATTATGTACAGCACTGAAGGTGGTATGGACATTGAAGAAGTAGCACACAACACACCTGAGAAAATCTTCAAAGAGTGGGTTCACCCAGGTGGTAAGCTGCAAGGCTTTCAGGCAAGAAAAATCGCATTTAATCTAGGCCTGAGCGGTGAAGCATTCAAGAACTGCGTGAAGTTCGTAACTAACCTTTATAACGCTTATGTGTCTTTGGATTGCGGTATGTTGGAAATCAACCCGCTGTTCAAAACCAGCGATGAGAAAATCATTGCTGTTGACTGTAAGATGAATATTGATGATAACGCCCTGATGCGTCATGCAGATACTGCTGCGCTGCGCGATATTACTGAAGAAGACCCAACAGAAGTAGAAGCTGGTCAGTACAACCTGAACTTCGTGAAATTGGACGGTAACGTAGGTTGTATGGTTAACGGTGCTGGTCTTGCTATGGCTACCATGGATATGATTAAACTGAGCGGTGGTGAGCCTGCTAACTTCCTGGATGTAGGTGGTACAGCGAATGCACAAACTGTAGAAGCTGGTTTCCGCATCATCATGAAGGATCCAAATGTGAAAGCTATCCTGATCAATATCTTCGGCGGTATCGTTCGTTGCGATCGTGTTGCTGCGGGTGTGATTGAAGCGTACAACAAGCTGGGTAATATCAATATCCCTATCATTGTTCGTCTGCAGGGTACCAATGCTGAAGAAGCGAAGAAACTGATCGATGAAAGTGGTCTGAAAGTACAATCTGCTATTCTACTCAGCGAAGCTGCTGAACTGGTAAAAAAAGCAGTTGCTTAATTCAGCTCCAAATAAAAAAATCAAACCCCGAATTTTCGGGGTTTTTTATTGCGCTTGTATTGGCTTTACTTCGGTAATAGGACTGAAAGAATAATGAAGCCCCGTACTTAATTCTACACACTCTATTCTAGTTCTGCGCTTATGCAGCTTTCGGAACTGCTTACCCTTTTCCGTTTCAAACAATGCACCATCGGGTAATTCTTCTACCATGGTACCGCGCTTTTGCTGAACGGGATTATAGCGTCTCAACACTTTCAGTAAATCCATTTCACCGTTGGCAGTGGCTGCAGGATTCATCACGGATTTACGCAAAGCCTTGGTGACATCCTCCGGAAAAAATTGCTTAGCAATAAAGTCTTGCAACAAACCAGAATAGATACGTTTCCATTCAATACCATGTGGTTCTACCCTCCTGCCAAATTGCTCGAACGTAAGCAGGTGGGCCAATTCATGTAAGAGTGTAATTAAAAATTCGTAGGGATTAAGGTCACCATTCACCGTGATGCGATGATTGGCACCCATAAATGCATGGCGATAATCGCCCAATACCGACTTCCTTTTTTTCGTAACTGTCAGATGCACATGATAGCGATGCAGATAGCCTACTACATGATCGAAGCTACCCTTTGGCAGAAAATCTGCCAGCGCCTGCATGGGATGTTCAGAGATCGGCATTTTTTCGCTTCGCGTTCCTTCTCAATACAAGAATCACTTCTACAGTTGTATAGGCGATATACATAAACATACCACCAAAAATGCCACCCATATTCACCAACTCGCCGGAGGCATAGAAATAGATAAAAATGGCTGCAACAATCACCAGCAGTTTGAGCACAGTAGCGCCCATTACATTACGAACGAAGGCAAATTCATTCTTGGTGGTATATGAGGCATTGTGCATGCGCATACTGATATTGGTTAGCACAAACAGTATTGCATTTGCAGATAATAATACCCTTGGACTGATGGCCTTCTTTTCAAAACCATCCCAACCGAGTGCGGTAATACCTAAAATGACTAATGCCAGCACAGCCAGCCACATCCAATCTTTTATTTTTTCTAATTGCATATTACTTGTTTGAAGTATCCCTGATCACTTTTACCAGCATACCGATCAGGATGAGCAAAGGTAATAGCCATGCAAAAACTGGCACTGATAACGCTAGTTTTTTATCCAGCCAGAATCCACCATACACAGCTATCAGCAGGGCTGCCACCATTTGTGTTGCTAGCCCTAAATACTGCAGTAAAATGGGCGGCTTTGGAGGCGACTGCTTAGTCATTTGAGGTTTCTACGTTCGGTAATTGAAGCAGTGCCGTATCTCTTTCTGTTGGTGCAGTGCCGTTGAGTACTTTTTTCACGCTTTCCAGATATAAATCCTTTTGCCGGATGGTTTGCTCCAGCGAATCAGTTCTAATCTTAAGCAGCTGCAAAGCAGACCTACTCTCGCGGGTGCCATAGCCAGGGATATAATATTTCAAAGGGGTAAATACGATTAAGCCAATGGTTAAACCAACCATGAGGATGAATACCGTGCTGAGCCCGATATACACACTCAGCCTACTCAGCCGGAAAGTGATCATCTCCTCAAACGTATCATCGTTCATGATCACCAACCTGTAGCGGTTACGGAGTCTTTTAACGGTATCTTGACTAAATAATTCTGCCATATGCTTTTCCCTTTGTTAAAGGTAATATTCTGCCCCTGAACTGCATCGTTTACCGATCAAATAGCTGTAATTTTATTGCAGATGAACGTTCGATTACAGCTTAGATGGCGCTCAGGCATTTTCACCCTTGTGATGATCTTCTTTTTGGCAAGCCTTACTACACTAAAGGCGCAGCCTAATACCAGTATTTCGTTAGACAAACCCAAAAAATTCGAAGACAGACAACTGACTTCAGAAAAAACGGCGGAGAAAAAAAACACGCTGATGCGTCGCTTTACCCAAAGCGGTTTTACGCACTACAATTACTACTTCAACGCAGAACAAAAACTGCAGGATATTTTGATTGCAGCAAAAGGCCAGTTCAAGGAAGACTATACACAACTACTGCCCTTTTACAATTACACCTTGGATGCTACAGCCAATGAGCAATCCATGCTGGATTCTCTTTTGTATAAATGTACTGCTGGTATTTTGCTACATGATTTACGCAATGCGTGGATTGATGATCTCTACCTGTTATTAGGCAAAGGCTATTACTATAGAAAAGATTTTGATTCAGCTGCATTCACCTTTCAGTATATCAACTATGCTTATGCACCCAAAGATGATGGCTATGATATTCCATTAGGCAGTAATGCTTCTAATACCAATGGCATATTCACTATTGTTACCAAAGAGCAAAGAAATCTTTGGAAAAAAATCTGGACCAACCCACCTGTTAGAAATGAAGCCCTACTCTGGCAGGTTAGAACCATGATTGAACAGAGCAAGATTGCAGAAGCTTCCGGACTTATTGAGCTACTGCAGGCAGATCCATTCTTCCCTAACCGCCTACACCCTGAACTGCACGAAGTACAAGCCTATTTGTTCTACACACAAAAAATCTACGACAGTGCTGCATTTCACTTGCAGGAATCACTCTCGCTTGCAGGTAATCAGCCGGAGAAAAGTCGCTGGCAATATTTGATTGCTCAGCTCTGGCAATTAGCAGGCAAACCTGCGCAGGCTGCTGTCTACTATGAGAAAGCTGCCGACAAAACCAACAATCCTGTCATGGAAGTGTATGCAAGACTCAATCTGGCTGAAATACAAACCAAAGCTGGAAGCGGTAAAACAGCCACCCATATACAGTCCTTGCTGCAGATGTCGAAACGAGAAAAATATCAAGCCTATCAAGACATCATCCTTTATGCAGCAGCAAAACTTGCCTATCAGCAAGGTGATTATGCCATGAGTGAGCAAATACTCAGCAAAGCCACCAAAGTGATTGATGCTGATCCTGAACAAAGAGCTAAGAACTTTTTACTTCTTGGCAACATTGCGTACGAACAAGAAAAATTCTCGCTTGCATCAGCCGCTTACGATAGTTTAAATGCTTCCCTCCTGCCAACGGTTGATCAACAATTGGTGACACTGCGTAAACCAGCTTTAGCCAATATCAGCAAATTGCAGAACACAATACTGCTGCAGGACAGCCTGCTGAAAATTGCTGCAATGCCTGTTGATACAAGAAATGCTCTATTGAAAAAATTGGTTAGACAATTACGGAAAGAACAGGGGCTGAAAGAGAGTGCTGATGATTTGCCATCAGATAATTTCAATAACAATCAAACAGACAACAGTAATTTATTTAGCAATAACAATGCCGCTGATTTCTATTTTGCCAATAACGGTGTAAAGTCAAGAGGCTTTACTGAGTTTAAAGCCAAATGGGGCGATAGACCCGATGTGGATAATTGGCGAAGAATGGCTGCAGTTGAAAGAACCATTCAAAGCTTTCAACCAAATATGCAACAAAACAGCGATGCCCTTGCAGACAATAAGCCGGGCAGCGATAATGCAGATATTACAATGGAAACGCTGATGGAGCGGATACCTCAAACTGCTCAGCAAAAAGCAATAGCAGACTCCATCATTGCTGATGCTGTATTAAGCACCGCCAACACATTGCTACGTGATCTGGATAATTATACTGCAGCAGCCAATAGCTATCAACAATTACTCTTACGTTACCCCAATAGAAGAAGTCTGGAAATACTAAAAGACTTTTACCTGAGTTGCCAGTACGCAGGGCTCAACAAGCGTGCAGATAGTGTGCAGGGACTCATGCGCATTTATTATCCCAACGATGCCACTGTACAACAACTGCTTAGTGGCACCAAGCAACAAAGCAAGGACGCTGGTACAACTGCTTATGAAGCAATTTATCAGGGTTTTATTGCAGGCGATTTCCAAAAAGCATTGGCTAAAAAGCAACAGGCAGATGCACAATTCGGGCAGCAGTTCTGGACACCACAATTGCTTTACATCGAAAGCTTGTATTATATCAAACAAGGAAATGATAGCCTCGCCATAGAACAACTGAAAAACATTGAGAGCAAGTTTCCAGCATCACCACTGAAAGACAAAGCAGCCACCATGCGCGATGTATTGAGTAGAAGAAAGGAAATTGAAGCCTATCTCAGCAATCTCGATGTAACACGTGAGGAAGAAGTGGTTAGCAAGCGGGTTGACTTAAACGATACAAAAGCAGTTGCTACTCTTCCACAAAAAACAGTGGATACTGTCAACTTGCGCAAAACAATCAGTACCGTTCCCCAACAGCAGGCTGCGGCTACCATCAAAATTGCGGAAGTAAACAAAAAAGAATACCAGTTTAACCCCGTTGATACCCAATATGTAGGCATTTTACTGGACAAAGTGGACGATATCTTCATAACAGAAGCCAGAAACGCTTTTAACCGATACCATCAGACCAATGGCCAATACTCCCGTCTAAGATTACAAACCAATAGACTGGATGATAAGCGGGTATTATTGATCACCGGTCCATTTATGAATGCTGGCGAGGCAATGGATTATTTGGACAAAACCAAACCTGCAGCACGCTCCAGAATTGTACCCTGGTTACAGGCGGATAAATACAGTTTCAGCTTTTTCTCGAACAATAACCTGACCCTGCTTTTGGAAAGAAAGGACTGGGAAGTATATCAGGCATTTCTCAAAACAGTTTTCCCAGATAAATTTTAACTTACGATGAATGGCAAAAGCAAGGTTCTGCCTTAGTTTTACGCCTGATCATTAAAACCCCGATATGACGAACGCGGTGCGCATTTTTTGGAAGGTATATTTTATAGGCTTGGGTATTGCAGCACTCTTGCTGATAGGCATGAATTATGGACTTTTCGGTAAGATGCCGTCTATTGAGGATATCGAGAATCCATCAGCATCCTTGGCTAGTCAGGTATATGCGCAGGATGGCAACCTGATGGGTAAATATTATCTGGAAGACAGAATCAATGTCAAGTATCGTGATATCAGTAAGCATATTGTAGAAGCGTTAGTAGCCACAGAAGATGAACGCTTTTATGAGCACAGTGGTATTGATCTTCGTTCCTTAATGCGTGCGGCTAAAGGTTTAGGTCGCGATGGCGGCGCCAGTACCATCACCATGCAGACAGCAAAGAACCTGTTTACAGAAAACTGGAGCACTAAAAATTTCTTGTTAAGAGGTATCCAGAAGATCAAGGAGTCTATCATTGCCATAAAACTTGAGCGCGCTTTTACCAAGGAAGAAATCATCACGCTTTATCTAAATACCGTTGCATTCAGTGATAATGTATTTGGTATTCGTAATGCTAGTAAAACTTTTTTCCAGAAAGAGCCTGATCGTGTAACAGTAGAAGAAGCTGCTGTACTGATTGGTATGGTGAATGCACCATCACTCTATAACCCGAGAAGAAATCCCAAGTTGTCGATGGACCGTAGAAATACGGTGCTGAACCAGATGGTAAGAAATAATTATTTAAATGAAGTTGAAGCGGCTACATTGAAGATGAAGCCCATTGTACTCAACTATAAAAAGCTGGATGAGACCAACGGACTTGGCCCCTATTTCAGAATGGTGCTGGGCGAGGAAATGAAGCGTTGGTGTAAAGAACATAAAAAGAGTAATGGCGATAACTATGATCTGTATAGAGATGGCCTGAAGATTTATACCACCATCAATACACGCATGCAGTTGTATGCTGAAGAAGCGGTAGCCAAGCACATGAGCTATCTACAGAAAATTTTGAATAGTCAGCAAAACATCAAGACCGGCAGTGTTTGGAAGGATTACGAGAATGTGATTCAGGCTGCGATGAAGCAGAGCGAAAGATGGCGCGCATTAAGCAAAGAGGGTTTGGAAGAAGATGAAATCAAGAAGACTTTCTACCAGAAAATACCCATGAAAGTATTTGCTTGGAATAATGAGCGATTGAAGGATACAGTCATGAGCCCTTATGATTCTATCAAGTATCATCGCCAGATGATGCAGGCCGGCTTCATGGTGATGGATCCTATTACCGGTGCGGTGAAAGCATGGGTTGGCGGTATTGATTTCAAGCATTTCAAGTACGATCACGTCAATATCAATACCAAGCGACAAGTGGGTTCTTCTATCAAACCTTTGTTGTATAGCTTGGCCATTGAAGAAGCAGGCTTTACGCCGAATACCATGGTAGAAGATGTGCAGCAAAATTTCGACGGCTATGGATTGGTGCCCGCTACAGGCAAAACATGTACCGGTAGAACCATGCCCATGGCATCTGCATTAACCTGGAGCCGTAACTGTGCCACAGCTTATATCATGAAGCAATTGGACAATACCGGCAATAATGGCGCCAGACGTTTTGTGGATTATCTGCGCAAATTGAATGTGCAGAGTAAGATTGAACCCTACCCTTCTATAGCCATCGGTAGCTGTGAAATTTCTTTGTACGAAATGATGCAGGCGTATACCATGTTCCCCGGTAGAGGCTTTAATGTGAAGCCGATGTTTATTGCACGCATCGAAGATCGTAACGGTAATGTACTAGAAACATTTGTACCAGAGCGTAAAGAAGTGATCAGTGATATTACTGCTTATTCTACCATCAAAATGATGCAAGGCGTGGTACAGTCGGGCACTGGTCGCGGTATCTATGCCTATGGTGCTGTTGGTGAATTAGCCGGTAAAACAGGAACCACCAACGATAACAGCGATGCCTGGTTCATGGGCTATTCTCCTCAATTACTTGCAGGTGCATGGGTTGGTGCTGATGATCGATTCATCAGACTCAGTTCCAAATTGGGTGAAGGTGCTTCTGCAGCATTACCTATCTGGGGTTATTTCTATGGCAAAGCCATCAATGATCCTAACTGCGGTTTAGACAGAAATCTCACATTCACTAAGCCAGAGTCAATGGCCAACGATATCATCATGGATTGGATCAATGATGTGCAACCAGCTTTGGGTGCAGAAGGAGAAGACATGGGTGCTGGTACCAGCGATGATTACGAAATGGAAAACATCAAAGCTGAAGATATCAAAGCTGAGTCGGAGATATTGATTGAAGAAAAGAAAGAAACCAAGCCAGTAGCGAGCCCTGTCAATAGCAAGCCCACAGAAAGCAAACCTGGTACTACGCCAGCTAATAAGCCCGGACAGCAAGCTACGCCAGTTCCTAAAGCTGTATTACCTCCCCCGCCTAAGAAACCCGGCGGTGGAAACAGATAAATAGACATCATATGAAACAATGCATCGCATTACTCTTGTTGCTTTGTACACAGTACATCCATGCACAAGAGACGCCTACTATTGGTGGCATCCCAAAAACTATGTATTGGGAAAACAAACCTACTAGCTGGACTTACAAAAACAATATCCTCTCCATACAAGCTGGCGCGAAAACAGATATGTTTCGCGATCCGAATGTGACGTATAACACAGATAACGCACCGAAACTATTGTTTCAACCTGATAGCAATTTTATTCTCACCGCGGGAATAGAGCAAGCTTTCACCAATAAATGGGATGGCGGCGCATTGGTATTAAAAGTTGATAGTCTGCGCTGGATCAAATTCTGTCTTGAGAAAGACTATACTGGTGCAAAGCGTATCGTGTCTGTTGTAACCAACAATGTATCTGATGACGCCAATTCTATTGCCATCACAGGTAATAAAGCATTTTTTAAAATGGCTAAAGCTGGCAACGTGATTATACTGTATGTATCAACTGATGGTAAGCAATGGCTTTTGGTGAGACATGTACAAATGAGTATTCCAGAAAAATTTTCAGTTGGCTTTTTAGCGCAGTCACCCACAGGTCAATCATGTACAGTCCGATTCAGCAATATCACCTATACAGCTAAAAAACTCCAAGACCCCTATGTGGCAGAATAAATCTTTATGGGGTTGTGTATTGATGCTCTTACTAAGCGCATGCGCTGGTAGCAGATTCAAACAAAGTTGGCTGAATCAAAACGCACCGGATAGTTTTACTGTCCGGTTTTCTACGACTAAAGGACAGTTTGATATTGCTGTACAAAGAAAACTGAGTCCTGCGGCGGCAGATCGTTTTTATCAACAGCTAATACATCGCTTTTATGATGGTGCTTATTTCTATCGTGTAGTGCCAGGCTTTGTTGCACAGTTTGGTCCAACAGATACTTTGATGAAAAATGCATGGGCAAAACACAAAGTACCCGACGAACCTGTACTTGCATCCAATACACGTGGCGCATTGGCCTATGCACGAAGTGGAAAAGAAACCAGAAACGCTGACTTATTTATCAATACCCAATCCAATTCACCCAGACTAGATACAATACGCTATAATGGTGTAACAGGCTTTCCTGTTTTCGGACATGTAGTACAGGGAATGGATGTGGTAGATAGTTTGTACAGTGGTTATGCCAACCAGCCCATGCGCCTGATAGATAGCGTCCACAAAAACACAAGAATACTCGATCAGCGTTTTCCAAAGCTTGATAAAATAAAGAGCGTAAAACTGATCAAGCAGTGACGCCTTTGGTATATCTACTAACTACCAAATAAAAATGCCTCCTGTCGGAGGCATTTTTATTATTTACTTCTTAGGTTGATCAATCTCTAACCCCCAGTCAATACCCTTTAATGTTGCAGGCACACCTTCTGTCATCCATTTAGGTGCAGGTGCTCCCTTCAGGTAATGATCAAAGAACTGACCAAGTCTGATAGAAAGATCTTTAGCGTTTCTGCGCTCAGAAAGGTTATGCAACTCATCATTGTACTGTAACAACCAAACAGGCTTATTCAAACGCTTTAAGGCTGTAAAGAACTCAATACCTTGATACCAGGGCACTGCATCATCCTTATCGTTATGCGTCATCAGCAATGGTGTTTTCACCTTATCTGCCTGGAACAATGGAGAGTTCTTGATGTATAAATCAGGACGCTGCCACAATGTTGCTCCAATACGGCTCTGTGTTTTCTCGTACTGGAATTGGCGACTAATACCTGTACCCCATCTGATACCACCATAAGCACTGGTCATATTGGCTACTGGTGCACCGGCACCGGCTGCTGCGAACATATTGGTACGCGTAATTAACCAAGCTACCTGATAACCACCCCAGCTTTGTCCCTGAATGGCCATCTTAGTGCTGTCTACCCACTTCATTTTGCTCAAATAACGCGCAGCTGAAACAACAGAATTATATGCGCCACCACCGGGTTCACCATTCTTGTAGAAAATATCCGGATCAAATACTAGATAACCATTGCTCACGAAGTAAGGAATGTTTACAGTAGAACGGCTTGGTGCAGGTGCACGATAATTATATCGAGTATCCGCATCTCTTTCATAGAAATAGAAAATCACTGGATATTTCTTTGTGCTATCAAAATTCTCGGGCTTGTACAACAAACCTTCGCTCATTTTACCATCCAGCATTTTCCATTTATGCAATTCAACAGTCAACCAGTTATAGTCTTTCTGCTGAGGATTGGTATTACTTAATTGCACCGTATTCTTTACCTGATTGTTTTCGATACGGTTGGCAACGGTTACATTGGGAGAACGATCGAAAGAACCCTTCAGATAACCCAATACCATGGCATCCTTGGCTTTAAAATAACCATTCACTGATGAAGGCTCTGTAACAGATGCACTTGCGTCAAAAGATGTGCCCATGGTATGGAAACGGAAGCCATTACCCTTTTCTTTATTATCAAATACAGAGAATAAGATTACCTGACCATCTTTAATATTACGCTCTTCTCTATCAAGGCGTACATAACGGTAGGTTAGGTTTTGCTTGCGACCCAGACCATTGGTTAATGATACTGGTTGTTCTTTACCTGATGGATCTACCTGCCATACATCGTATTTATCGTATACATATGCATAACGATCACCAGCATGGAAGCCCATCGTACCATGTGGAGGAGGATCATCCGGATGGTCATCTTCCTCATCAAATACTGGCACTTTAATACCTTTTGTTGCATTAATGGTTGTACCTGTAGCAATACTGTAAGCGAAGTAGTTACGTTGCTTCCAATCGTACCACATCACGTAGTTGGCTTCTGGCGACATCTGTGCACCACCACGTACTTTATCTGCAATCTGTTTTCTAGAACCATCTTTCAGGTTTACAATAAACAATCTACGCAGATTGCTCTGCTCCCACTGATCCTGGATACGATATCCTTTATCACCCATGCCTAGTGCGATATCTGCATTGCCTTCATTAGCAGGAATCACCATATCACAATCCTCATCTGCCAACTGCACAATTTTATCATCACCTACATGCCATACAGACAAAAAGCTTCTGCGCAATGTCTGCTGCAGTGTTACCAATTGTTGAGGTTGCAACTCATCATCTTTGTGATTCCAGATATCCAAACGAGCTGTTTCGAAGTCAACGAGGTTAGTATCTTTCACCGGACGAATCGGCGCAAGCCCAAAGAATAATTTCTTACCGTCTTTGCTAAAATTATTGTTGTAATCAGGACTCACGGTTAAGCCTCCTACTACACCTTTGGTAACACGGTCTGCTTTAATACTTGCTGCAGCCATACCCTGCTGATAATGCCATAAGCGATAGAACTTACGCAATGCCTTAGTAGCACTATCGCGCTCTGCAACAAAAGCCACCTGTGTTGCATCTTCGCTAATAGCATAGTTTTTCGCATCATTGAAGCCTTTCAATAAAGTATCTGCTTTCCAGCTATTGAGATCATACCACAACACCAATGCTTTGGTTGCAGTATCCCCATTCTTACGAGAAGTCTCTACCAATAATTTACTTCCATTCTTACTGAAGTAAAATTCATTTACCAGCTTGATACGATTCTCTCTTCCAGAGTTTGTATTCCGTACAACCAAGTCTGTTCCTTCTTCTACCGGTTCTTCTGCTGGTCTTACTGCAGTTGCAGGACGATTGTTTCTATTTTGCAAAACAGCCAAACCTTTGGTTTGCGCTTCACTTACTTTAGCGCGCAGACTGTCTGCCACTTTCAGCAAACTATCTGCCATGCGTGTGAGTTGCTGCAATTGCGTTGCTGAATCAGGACGTTGACGTTGTGCAGGTGCTTCAGGCAATGCTTTCTCTAAATGATAAGCCAACCAGCCTGATGCTTTCTCTGGTGTCTTATATGATTTTACGCGAGGCAGTTTGGTTAGCTGATCTTTGCCTAATACATAGATACCCAAACTGTCTTTAGGCATATCGTCTGGCCTGCGCTTCTTGATACGCGCTTCTCTGGTATTCTTAAATAGCGGACGAATGCGGAAGAAAACATATTGATTGTCTTCGCTAATGGTTGCATTATACCCTCTGGCAATTTCTTTTTTGAAACTGCCATCGCTGGACTGAATGTACAAAGTGCCATCTCCTTCCTGCGGGTTAACTGCATAGACCACAAACTTTCCATCGTTGCTGATCATACGTTCACCGACGCTTTGCCAGCCGTCGTACACACTATGATCCAGTGGTTTCTTTTGTGCCTGAACCGTTATTGCAAGGATGCAAGACACGGCCAGAATCAGGGGTTTCTTCATAAACAGTAATTAAGGCAATAAATATAACTGAAGAAACAACAGACAAATCAGGAATTACAGGACCGGAGCAATATTGTGCTGCATCAGCAACTGGTCCAGATCGGGTTCTTTTTTGGATTGATAAATGGGCTGATGAAATTCATGCAGCTTTTGAAGGATAAACAATAACTGCAACTTCTCCTCATCAGATAAATTACCGGAAACAATATGGGTAACCTTGGTCATGGCCTGAAAACTGCCTTCGAGGGTTTGTCGGCCTGCTGCAGTTAAGGTCAGTCGCTTACTCCTGCCATCTTTTGGATCATCTTGTTGATCCAGATAACCCTTTTCCAATAAACGCCTGATTACTTCCATGCCTGTGGGCTTTTCCTGGATATTGCGTTCTATCAACTCCATCTTAGTCATACTACCAAAGGGATATAGCGCAATCAAAAAGGTAAACTCATCGAAACTATTGATTCCGGTTCCTTCCAAAGCCTTCTTCACATACATACGTGCATATCGGTTCATGAACACCACCAGTTTGCTAATCATGCTTTCCAATGTTTCGCCACTGATAGCACCATCCGGAATAGCTGGGGCCTGAAAACGATGCTGGGCACCTGAAAGCCAAGCTGCAAATGCTTGAACATCAGTACTATTATGGCCCTCCTGCTCGTAGCGTTCCAGCTCATTCATCAGGTTTTTGATCAACAAATAGTTCATAAACAGCGTTTATTACAACAAATATGTATAAAATTATACCATTTTAGAACAATTTCATGCTAATTTTGTTCTCCATTTTAAAATACAAGCAACCATGAAGTTTAGGATGAGTGTATCGGTCATATTGATGACCATACTGCAGGTAAAAGCACAGAATACAGGTTCAGTGTCAGGTACTGTAACCAATAAAAACAACAGCGCGCCCCTCGGCGGCATTACGGTAAAGCTACAGAGCACCAATAAAGCTACAGTAACTGATAGTGCAGGTCGTTTCAGAATTACAGGCATACCAGTAAAAGCCTATACCATACAGTTCTCGGGACTTGGTTATGCAGAACTATTGAAATACAACATCATCATTACAACAGGTAATGAACAAACCATTCTGGCTGAAATGGAGCCAGTTGCATCTGAACTGGGTAATGTAACCGTTCGCTCCAGTAGAAAAACAGCTAAAGCAGCTACCCTGGAAACACCGTTGAGTGTGCAGCGATTAACCACTGAAGAAATCAGGGCTAACCCCGGTGGTAATTTCGATATCTCTAAAGTAATTCAAAGCTTACCCGGTGTTGGTGGTGGAGCCGCAGGCGGTGGCTTCCGTAACGATATCATCATCCGTGGTGGTGCGCCCAATGAACATGTTTTCTATTTAGATGGTATCGAAATCCCAACGATCAACCACTTTGCTACACAAGGTAGCAGCGGCGGACCGCAAGGTATTTTGAACGTGAGCTTTATTGAAGATGTAAAACTGAGCAGCTCTGCTTTTGATGCAAGATTCGATAATGCCTTGTCCTCTGTTTTTGAATTCAGACAAAAGAAAGGTAACGCCAATCGCGTGCAGGGTAATATTCGATTAAGTGCCACAGAACTGGCTACTACTTTTGAAGGACCACTTTCCAAAGACAAGAAACATACTTTCCTTGCATCTGCAAGAAGAAGCTATTTGCAGTTTTTGTTTCAGGCAATTGATTTACCTATTCGACCAAACTATTGGGATTTTCAATTCAAAACAACACATCAGCTCGACAAGAAAACAACCCTTACCTTCTTAGGTGTTGGCGCCATTGATGAATTCAGTTTTGCTGCGCCGAAAGAAGCGACTCCAGAGAAATTATACGCATTGAATAGCAGTCCATCGATTCAACAGTGGAGCTATACGTTTGGTGCCAGCTTAAGAAGAGTGATCAGCAATGGCTATTGGAACCTGGCGTTGAGCAGAAATGATTTCAATAATACATTAGAGCGTTATGAAGATAACTTGAGTCCCGTTAAAGGCGATCAAACCCTGAACATTACCTCAGGTGAAACAGAAAACAAACTCCGTTTTGATGTAAACCAAAACATAAATGGCTGGAAGATCGCTTACGGCGTAGCTGCTCAAGCAGTAAGCTTTAATAACAACACATTTCAAGTCATCCGCCCAGAAATACGCGACAATAACAATATTGTTACACAGCCTGCAGTAACAGTGAACTTCAATACCAATATCAATTTTATTAAAGCTGGTTTATTTGCACAAATAGGCAAACGCTTTTTCGACAATCGTTTAGGTCTTAGTGCAGGTATTCGCGCAGATGGTAACTCCTTCACCAATGAGGGTTGGAATCTATTACAGACTTTTAGTCCGCGTATCAGCGCATCTTATGTGCTCGCAGATCGTTGGAACCTGAATGCATCTGTAGGCACTTATTACAAGCTCCCACCCTATACCATCCTGGGCTTTCAGCAGAACAATACTTTCCTGAATAAAAACAGTGATTACACCAAGAGCACTCATTATGTATTGGGTATTGAGCACCTGAAAAGTGATGCAACACGTTTTACACTGGAAGGTTTTTACAAAGCATACAGCAATGTACCCATCAGCATTCGTGATGGCATCAGCTTAGCCAATATGGGTGGCGATTTCAATGTACTAGGTAATGAAGCAGTGCTCACCAATGGTACTGGTCGTGCTTATGGCTTTGAATTCTTCGCCCAGCAAAAACTCACCAAAAACTTCTTTGGTGTATTTAGCTATACTTACTTTAAGAGTGAGTACACAGGGGCCAATGGCAAATATGTACCAAGTGCTTGGGATAATCGCCATCTCTTGAGTGTTACCTGGGGCTATAAATTTAAGCGCAACTGGGAATTGGGTTTGAAATTCCGTTACCAAGGTGGTGCACCATATACACCATTTGATGATGTGGCTAGCAGACAAAACTTTCTGGTGCTAAATCAAGGGATATTGGATTATACCAGACTGAATCAAAATCGCTTAACTGCATTTCACGCTAGTGATGTGCGTATTGATAAAAAATGGAACTTCCGAAAATTCACTTTTGACCTCTTCTTAGATGTGACCAATTGGTATATCGCAAGAGCGGCCAATTATCCGCAGTACACATTCAGAAGAAATGCAAACAATACCGCTTTCCTCACTACAGACGGACAACCTATCAGACCCAATGGCAGCAATGGTATTCCTTTACTCTTACCGAATGATGAGGCACAGGTTACACCAACCATTGGTTTCATTGTAGAGTTCTAAATAATCAATGAAGTGATGAATGGAGTCGCAGTTTTTACTGCGACTTCTTTTTTGCTACACGCCAAGTTTGATAAGCAACGACTGATAAAATCATTGCAAAGCCAACATAGAAGCTACCATGTAACAACTTGTTTTCCTGATAAACTAAAAAGGCCAAGAGAATACCATAGACTGGTTCTAGGTTATAGCTAAGGTTAACGGTGAAAGCGGAAATTTTTTGTAGCGCTTCCGCGGATAAGCGAAAAGCCCAAACAGAACATATCCAAGCCAAGAACAAAAGCCAGAAGAAATCTGTCCAGCTGGGTATGATATGATCAGCGGGAAATTGCATGGTATACCAAGGCATCAATAAGGAAAGGGTTAACCATCCTCCGCTAAGTTTGTACGTGATGAGTGTTTCCGGATTCACTTTTGCCAACATCACTCTATCCATTACAGGAAAAATCGCTGCGAGAAAAGCGGAGATTAAACCAATGATGATGCCTGTTTTATAACGAGGATCGAAATGAAAAATAAGGTAGATCGCTACTATGCACACGATACCTAATAATAATTCAACAGGTTGAACACGTTTACGGAAAAACAAAGGTTCAATCAGTGCCGTAAAAAATCCGATTGCTGAAAAACAAACCAATGCGATGGATACATTGGCATATTTGATAGAGCCGTAGAAAGTAACCCAATGCAATGCAGCGATAAAACCGATACCAGTGATTTGCCAACGTTGTTTTGCTGAAATACGCTGCAACTTTTTTGTAAAGTGAAACAGTATCCACATGGTGATGGAACTGATGAGCAGTCGATACCAAACCAGCCAACCCTCATTGAGCGTAATGAGTCTTCCTAGAATTCCTGTGAAACCAGCCAGAAAAACAGCGAGATGTAATTTGAGGAAAGCGGCTTTCATGTAAGTGAAAGTAACGCATCGTTAGGAAAAAGCATGATACTATGCTGTTGCCGATTTTGTTACCTGATTACGGTAATTTTTGAACAAGCTCTGCCATTGAATTTTCAAGACACCAAAGACACCTTCTTTTAGAATACCTGCGCTCATTTTACTGGTACCTTCTTTACGATCTACAAAAGTGATGGGCACTTCCTTGATGCGGAAGCCTAATTTCCATGCAGCAAACTTCATCTCAATCTGGAATGCGTAGCCCACAAATCGAATCGCATCAAAATTGATGGCTTCTAAAACTTTGCGGCTATAACAAACAAATCCTGCTGTAGGATCATTTACCGGCATCCAAGTAATCAACTTAGTGTACAAAGCACCACCACGTGAATAGATTTGTCTGTCTAATGGCCAGTTCTCTGTTTGTCCGCCAGGCACATACCTACTTCCTACAGAGAGGTCTGCCCCATCTTGTTTACAAGCCAGATACAGTCGCTCCAAATCTTTAGGGTTATGCGAAAAATCAGCGTCCATTTCAAACACAAACTGATAGCCTTTTTGTAAAGCCCAACGAAAGCCATGGATATACGCAGTGCCCAACCCAGATTTGCCTTTTCGTTCTTCCAGAAATAGCTGTCCCTGATACTGCTGCATCAGGTCTTTTACAATGGCGGCGGTACCGTCTGGTGAACCATCATCAATGACCAACACATGGTAAGTTTGTTGCAAGCCAAAGACTGCAGCTAAAATAGCCGCAATATTTTCCTTCTCGTTGTAAGTGGGTATAATGACTAATTTTTCCAATACGGGGGTACTTGCTCGGTACAGGATAAAAATAGTTAATGTATTCCTGGTTTCGCCAATAAGATTTACAGTCGACGTTGCGAAAAGGTTAAACCTTCTTAATCAACATCGTTCTGTTGAAAATCTCAGATAGTTTCTGCTTGGTATGCATGGGAAAATCTCCCTTCATCATCCAGTCGTAATACTGCGGTTCTTCTTTGAGTACCTGAGCTACAGGCTTACCCTTATGCTTACCAAAGTTGAAAACTTCCACGCCGTTCTCACGAATAAAGCGGCGCGCAAAATCAACCAGGTCTTCTTCACCCGTAGCTTTTACAATACTCTCTATTGTATTACCGAGTTGAGGATAGCGTTCAATTTGTGCTTCTAAAACTTCCCAAGTTGCAGTGGCATCTACTTCAGCACTATGTGCGCCTTCCAGTGTCTTCTGACAATAAAACTTATAGGCAGCACTTAAAGTGCGTTGCTCCATCATATGGAAAATACGCTGTACATCCACGAGACGCTTACCATCGATGCTGATTTCCATACCAATACGCAGAAATTCTTCTACCAACATGGGTACATCAAATCGGTTGCTATTGTAACCAGCTAGGTCGCAATTATCGATAAACTGCTTGATCTCATTGGCAGCCTGCTTGAAAGTAGGTGCATCTTTCACCATCTCATCTGTAATACCGTGCACATCGCTTGATGCTTTGGGGATGGGCATTTGTGGATTTAGGAGCTTACGCTTTACCTGACGGGTGCCGTCTGGTGAAATTTTGATGATAGCAATCTCTATAATGCGGTCAGAACCAATATTAATGCCGGTGGTTTCCAGATCAATAACGGCAATTGGACGGGTTAGCTGGAGCTTCATTCTAACTTAGGGTAAGGTGTTGAGCCTGATGAATATTTGGGTTATTACGGTCAAAGGTAATCAATTGAGGGGCTTAAAATCTGTTCAAAGCACACTTTTCAGGCATATTCCTACGTTAATGCAGGGCAAAGCCTGTAATTTCACCATTCCGGAAACATTAACAGTTCTGGAAAACTGCAGGAGCAGCGATGATTATAGCCACTGTATCTTTGCAACCAAACCTAAATCACGGTCATGAAAAAGTTGATTCTTTCCTTATTCTTCATTAGCATGGTAGCGATTGCTTTCACGAGCTGCGCCTCTTCTAAGAATGGCGGCTGTCCTACCACCAACAGAAACTATTTCAAACCTTAAGCCAAGCGTTTTGTTGTTAAGGCATGAAATGGCATCATCTGACTAAAGCTGAAGACCTGACCAGTCTGGTTGAAAGGTCTCACCAAACCCCCCAAGTAATTTTCAAGCACAGTACTCGCTGTAGTATCAGCAGTATGGCAAAGAATCGTCTGGAATCTGCTGATGCAACAGATGGTATAGATTTTCATTACCTCGACCTGATTACTTATCGCGAGCTTTCTAATAAGATTGCTGCAGATTTTCATGTACATCATGAATCACCACAGGTCTTACTCATTCAGGATGGCGAATGCATCTATGATGAAAGCCATATGGGTATTTCCATGGCTGAGCTAACAGAGCAAGCAATAAAAAAGTAGGCGGCATCCGTGGATACCGCCCTTGGTCTTTTTAAAGGATACGAACCAGCCAGTTACGATACTCTTCTTTGAGATCTTGATAAATTTTTCTAGTGATGAGGACTTTCTCACGGGTAACATCATGGTCTACCAATCGTTTGGTATCCGCTTCTGGTCCCGTTAGATTACTTAAGCGAGCAGACAGCGACTCTTCGTTCACCCTGATCTCATGCTTGAGTTCGTCGATAACTTCTCTCTGACGGATAAACTGATTCTGGAAATGTTCTACTCCTGCTTTGGATTCCAGTGTGTTTAACCAAGCATTTACTTGTGCCAGGTATTTCTCCATAACAGCAATTTCTTCTTTCCAGAAAAGCAATTCCTTGATCCACAGTTCGTGTTCAAGATGAAGCTCTAATACGGGCTTCTGTTGTTCTATCGTAACCATATCAGATTGTTTTCTATAAAGTTCATCTTCCACACTGCTCATAACAATGATATTTGTCATTCAAAAAAGATATTTTCCAATTACCTATCTTACAATAAACCTTTACGATGATCATCACGGTATTTGGTGCTTCCGGCCAGGTTGGTAAACAGGTGGTAGCGCAAGCATTGGCAGCAGGACATACAGTTCGTGCATTTGGTAGAAATGTGACCGATCTCATTGATGCTGACTTACACAATGAAGCACTCATCGCGATTAAAGGTTATGTATTGGACGCCGCAGATGTAGCAGATGCAGTGATTGGGGCAGATGCAGTGATATCAGTACTTGGCGGCAGTTTTGATGGACTGGATCAAACACGCAGCAAGGGCATGCAGATGATCGTACAACAAATGACACAAGCCAATGTCCAACGCATTGCAGCACTAGGCGGATTAGGCATTCTACCCGATGAATCAGGTCATTATTTGTTGGATGGCGCAGACTATCCAAAAGCGTATTTGCCAGTTGGTAGAGAACATCAAGCAGCATATGAAACACTAAAGGCGAGTAAGCTTTCTTGGACCTTTGTTTGCTCACCCAATATTTTGGATAGGCCATTCAGCGGACAATATATCACCAAAGCAGAAGCAGCACCAATACCCAATCATTATGAAATCAATGCAGGTGATTTAGCCAACTGTCTGTTAACATCTATTGTTGCTAACACATATACTTGTCAACGTGTAGGCATTTCGCGTTTGTAAATAATCCACCATAGACGGTTTGTGACAAATGTCATTGTTGACCTTTCAAAGGCTATTCAACTTTGCTAAGTCTTTTAAAACAACCGTCATGAAAATAGAACAAATCTACACAGGCTGCCTCGCCCACGGCGCCTACTACATCGAGAGCGAAGGAGAAGTCGCCATCATTGACCCACTTCGCGAAACCAAACCTTATATCCAGAAAGCAGCACGCAACGATGCCAAGATCAAGTACGTATTGGAAACGCATTTCCATGCCGACTTCGTTTCTGGTCATATTGATTTAGCAAAAGAAAGTGGCGCCACTATCGTCTATGGTCCTACAGCTAAGCCTGGATTTACTGCGCATGTAGCTGCTGATGGAGAAATCTTGCCTTTAGGTAAAGTGCAGATCAAAGTATTGCACACACCCGGTCATACCATGGAGAGCTCTTGCTTCTTGCTGATTGATGAAAATGGTAACGAGACAGCCATCTTCACTGGTGATACTTTGTTTATTGGGGATGTGGGCAGACCGGATCTGGCACAAAAAGTGATTGCCGAGTTAACGCAGGATAAATTAGCCAGACATTTATATCAATCACTCAACACAAAAATTCTTCCTTTAGCAGATGATATCATTGTGTACCCAGGTCATGGTGCAGGATCAGCCTGTGGTAAGAATATGAGTAAGGAAACAACGGACACACTAGGCAACCAGAAAAAAACAAACTATGCCTTACAACCCATGACAGAAGATGCTTTTGTAACAGCTATTCTGGATGGTTTAACGCCTCCTCCACAATACTTCCCGATGAATGTATTGATGAATATTCAGGGTTATGATTCCTTCTCTTTTGTATTGCAACGCGGTACTCAGGAACTAAGTGTAGCAGCATTTGAAGCCGCCGCAGAAGAAACAGAAGCATTGGTCATTGATACAAGAGATCCGCAGACATTCGCTAAAGGATATATCCCTAACTCAATCAATATTGGTATTGATGGCACATTTGCGCCATGGGTAGGAACATTGGTCACAGATTTGCAGCAACCCATTTTGCTTGTAGCAGATGATGATAAGGTTGAAGAAGTGGTTACCCGATTGGCCCGTGTGGGTTATGACAATGCTATTGGCTTTTTACAAGGCGGCTTTGAGAGCTGGAAAAAAGCAGGTAAGGAAATAGATACCATTCCTACCCTTTCAGCTGACGCATTAGCAGTGATTAAAGAAAGTGATCCTGAAACATTCATCCTTGATGCCAGAAGAAAAAGCGAGTACGATGCAGAACATATATTGGATGCAGTGAATATTCCTTTGGATTATCTCAACGACAATATGCAATCTGTACCTAAAGACAAGCCCGTATACGTACATTGTGCAGGCGGATATAGAAGCATGATTTACTGTTCTATTCTGAAAGCCAGAGGCTTCACCAACCTAATTGATGTACAAGGTGGCTTTAAAGCCATTAAGGAAACAGGCAAATTCCGCATTACGGATTATGTTTGCCCTACGACGATGTTGTAGTAAGGCAAAAGTAAAAAGCTAAAAGTGTCAAGATAAAAGTGAAAGCATGAATCAATTAATACAGCGATATAGATGGTATCTACTGGGCGCAATTCTAGGTGGCATTAGCGGATATATTTACTATGCACAAATAGGTTGCGTGAATGGAACCTGTGCCATCACTTCCAATCCATGGAGAAGTACTGTGTATTTTGCTGTGCTTGGCCTATTACTCACCAATATTATCCTTGACTATACAAAGAAGAGCATATCTAAAGACGATGCGACTATTTGATGATGCTTGCATGAAAAGAAAAATCCTCCGCAAAAACGGAGGATTTTTTTGTAATACTAGCTTACTTAACCTTAAAGTAATTCAATCACCATTGCACTAGCACCGCCGCCACCATTACAGATACCAGCTGCACCATAACGACCTTTGTTTTGCTTCAATACATTGATTAATGTTACGATGATACGTGCACCACTCGCACCCAATGGGTGACCCAAACTTACCGCGCCACCATGCACATTCACTTTTGCAGGATCCAGTTGCATTCTGCGTGAATTCTCAATACCTACTACACTAAATGCTTCATTCAGTTCCCAGAAATCAATATCCTGCATGCTTAAGCCCGCTTTAGCAACAGCTTTAGGCACAGCTAATGCTGGCGTTGTGGTGAACCATTCAGGCGCTTGTTCTGCATCGGCATAAGCCAATACCTTAGCAATAGGTTGTAAACCCAACTCTTTTGCTTTATCAGCACTCATTAAGACCAATGCTGCTGCACCATCGTTCATGGTTGATGCATTTGCTGCAGTAACAGTACCTTCTTTCTGGAAAGCCGGACTCAATGTTGGAATCTTATCAAACTTTACATTGAAGGGTTCTTCATCTTTTGCAAACACTACGGGATCACCCTTACGCTGTGGAATTTCAACAGGCACAATCTCATCTGCAAATGCACCACGCTCCCATGCAGCCTGACTGCGTTTGTAGCTTTCAATCGCAAAAGCATCCTGCTCTTCACGTGTGATACCACATTCTCTCGCACACAATTCAGCAGCATTACCCATGGCTTTGCCGTCATACACATCGGTTAAACCATCTTTCGCCAAACCATCCAGAAAACCCACATTGCCATATTTATTGCCCCAGCGCATGTGCTCTGCATAGAAAGGCACATTACTCATACTTTCCATACCGCCGGCCACTACAATATCTGCATCACCCAGTTTAATACTTTGCGCAGCCTGTGCGATGGCTTTCATACCACTGGCACAAACCTTATTTACAGTTGTACAATTCACTTCATTGGGTAAACCGGCAAACTTAGCTGCCTGACGTGCAGGTGCCTGGCCCAAATTGGCCTGGATCACACAGCCCATCAACACATCATTCACTTTGTCTGGCGACAAACCTGCTTTATTCAACGCACCCTTGATGGCTACTGCGCCTAATTGCGTGGCAGTGAGCGACTTAAGGCTACCACCAAAACTACCCATTGGGGTACGTACAGCGGAAACAATCACAACTTCTTTCATATGACTTACTTTTCTGGCGCGAAGATAACAGATGTTAGTTTTTGTAAGCGGAAATATTGTCAAAGCAGCTATTTCATGGGTAAACGTATTTCATCACATTGTTTTGAACGGGCTGATTGATTTTCGTAAGTTGTTTTCAAACAACTGCTATGAAAAAGATCAAAAACATTTACTGGAGCAGCACGATCCTTTTTGCAGGCTTTATGGCCTTTACAGCCGTACCAGATATTTTACTGGTTCCTGAAGCCAAGACTTTTATTATGCAACTAGGCTACCCAGAATATTTTATTCCTTTTATTGGCGTTGCCAAGCTATTGGGTAGTATTGCGCTAGTGGTTCCTGGTTATAAAACCATCAAGGAATGGGCTTATGCAGGACTGACCTACGATTTGATTGCTGCTATTTACTCCAATTTAAAAGTGAACGGATTTGATATGGGCATGCTCACCATGATCCCCATCTTTGCGGCATTGATTATTTCCTATGTGTATTGCCAAAAGTATTTTGCAGCGAAAGCAAGATAAATCTAACAAGCGATCGAGCCATAAAAGCAATCCGCTTATAAGTAAGTAATTACTATGATGATCAGTACAACCAGATTGGCTTTATTACCCGTAACCACCAATGATGCGCATTTCTTATATCGGCTCATGAATACAGCAGGATGGTTACAATTTATTGGCGATAGAAAAATTGACTCAGCGGATAAAGCAAGACAATATATCGCGCAGCTATTAGCAAGAACTGATTGCACTTATTGGGTGGTAAGATTAAAGACTAACAATACCCCAATAGGTGTAATCAGTTTTCTTAAACGCGATTATCTGGAGTTTTTCGATATCGGTTTTGCTTTTCTACCTGAATACCATGGCAAGGGCTATGCGCAAGAAGCAAGTGAAGCTGTATTAAAGCAAGTAATGCAAACCCCAGAGCACCATACTGTGCAGGCCACCACCCTGCCTGAGAATGAAAAATCCATCAAGCTCTTGCAACAACTTGGCTTCCACTTTTTGGAGGAAAGAATTGATGAGGATATTAAATTTCATGTGTTTGAAACCAGCAAAAAATAATTTGGCTAAATTACTAATGACAATGCTTCTTAATCAGCATACCTAAAACCCAAACCATGCAACTTGGTGCCTTCTCCATTAGCCTGAGCGTAAAAGATATCCATCAATCAAAAGCCTTTTATGAAAAATTAGGCTTTACAGTTTTTGCTGGCCATATTGAACAACGTTGGCTGATCATGAAAAACGACAAGACGCTTATTGGTCTTTTCCAAGGAATGTTCGAAGGCAATATGCTGACTTTTAATCCCGGCTGGGATGAAAATGCACAAGCACTGCCAGCATACGATGATGTTCGCAGCATTCAGCAACAATTACAACAGCAGGGCATTGAGCTAGCAGCAACAACAGAACCTGATGGAAAAGGTCCTGCGCATATTGTTGTTAAAGACCCTGACGGCAATACCATTCTGATTGATCAGCACATCTAACTACATACAGGCATGAAACATTGATTGAAGGCCCGCTTATTTTTTAGGCAATACTTCAATCTGTGCTTTTAGTGCCAGCTCTCGGGAAGAAGTGCCAACCATGATTCTGAACATACCAGGCTCAATCACGGATTCCATTTTCGTATTGAGCATTTGGAAGTCTTCCAGCTTGAGCACAAAAGAAATTTGTTTACGTTCTCCTGGTTCTATTTGCACACGCTGAAAGTTTTTCAATTCCTGTAAAGGCCTTGCAACAGAAGCCAATTCATCGCGCAGGTACAATTGCACCACTTCTGTTCCAGGATATTTTCCCTTGTTTTCAATAACACAGCTTAGCGTAACTGCTTCACCGGCACGAATGCGCTGTTGACTCAATTTCAGCTCGCTTAATGCAAATTGCGTGTAGCTTAATCCATAGCCAAATGGAAACAAAGGCTGACCGCTCAAATCGGCATAATCATCTCCCCTTCCTGTTGGTTTATGCCAATAACTCAATGGCAACTGTCCTTCAGCAAGCGGAAAACTGATCGGCAGTTTTCCTGATGGATTGATTTTACCACTGAGTATATCTGCTACTGCCATTCCTCCTGCTTCGCCAGGATACCAGGCCATCAAAACTGCATCAGCTACATCTAACCAAGGCTGCATGGTAACAGCACTGCCGCCCGTGATGATCACCACCAAGGGTTTTCCAGTTGCAGCAAGTGCTTGTAACTGCATTGCTTGCTTGCCGGGCAATGACAATTGTGCACGATCGCGAAACTCGCCTTCCTCAATACCTACAACCGCAAGCATGATATCCGCATCTTTTGCTATAGCAACTGCGTCTTGAATCAATCTGCTATCCTGATCTGCAACATGCATATTTGTAACAAGTCTGACTCTTCCATTACCCTGCGTTTCCCTGAACTGTACTTTGATGGGATATAAACTATCTTTTTGCAAGGGAAGCGTCACTGTCCTCAAATGAAAACTTTGTTTATTGTCTTCTGCGATTAGCAATTGATCATTCAGGTAAAGCCGATAACCATCATTCCCTTCTAACCCTAACTCAAAAATGCCAGTAGTATCAGGTTTTAAATAACCTGTCCACTCTAAAGCATAATAATCAGGCTTTACTTCAGGCACGGGTGGATACAATGTCCAGTGCGCATCAATGAGAGGATCAATACGACTGGCAACAGCAGCATCCGCAAATCCAGGTGACGCATAAAAATTCGCTTTCAAGCCTTGCTGCCAAACCCCATTCGCTTCTACCCACAGTAGTTTTGAAGGAATGGTTTGGTATTTACTCGAAGTTCTTGCACAGCCGGGTGCATGAACAATTGTTGCCTTACTGCCAAACACTTCTTTTATTCCATCAAGTATAGATACTACCCGATTACCTGTGCCACTATATCCGCCCAATCTGGCAGCTGTAGCATCACTACCAATCACAGCAATTTTTTTCACGCTGGATTGAATAGGTAAAATCTGTGCTTTATTCTTCAACAACACAATAGATTTCTGCGCCGCTTCTCTGGCCAGCACATGATGCTTTGCAGATAAGGCTTTGATAGAATCAGGTTCAGGTATAGCAACATAGGGTTGATCAAACAAACCCAGCTGAAACTTTGCCAGCAGTACGCGCGAAACCGCTGCATCAATACTTCGTTGTGTAATTGCTCCATTCAAAAAAGGAGGCATAAATAATGCGTTATGTTTCAAGTCGGTTTGAAAAATGACATCCAAACCATTTTGAATGGATTGCTTTCCTGCATTAGCATAATCCTTAGCAGTCATGTGTAGTACGTTTGCGCCACCCACTGCATTGGCATCTGAAATCACAAATCCGCGAAAGCCCCAGCCTTTCTTCAATACCTGCTCTAATAAATGCTGATTGGCAGAAGCAGGACTTCCATCTACAGAATTATAAGCAGTCATGATTGATCTCGCACCCGCTTTGGTAATAGCATTGTAAAAAGGCGGATAATAGAGTTCTCTGAGCAATCGCTCGTTGAAATGAATAGGATAACTATCGCGACCGCCATCACCGAGATTGGCAATAAAATGTTTGGGTGTGGTAATAACACCAGCTTGTTCCATGGCACGGATATACGCCTGGCTCATCCAACTGCACAAGAGCGGATCTTCACCGTAAGTCTCTTCTGTTCTGCCCCAGCGTGGGTCTGTAGCGATATTCAATACTGGTGACAATATCTGGCGAATGCCTCTGATACGCGCTTCTTGCGCAATAGCCGTGGCTAAACTTTGCATCAATAATGTATCAAAAGATGCGGCTAATGCAATTGACTGCGGAAAAACGGTCGCACCGGTTGCAACTAATCCGTGTAAACCCTCTTCAAAGAAAATACCAGGTATACCTAATCTTGTTTGACGCATCAGGAATGCTTGTACTGCATTGACTTGCTTGGCAAAGCTGAGCGCATCCTGCCCATTCCCGTATTGCAATACCTGTTGTGTGGTATTGGTTTGTGTGCTTGCATTCAGCTGCAAACCAAAAACTGATTTGTGCAATTGATTCGTATCAGCAAGACTGCCCGGTGCCATGAATAACTGCCAGAACTTCTCTTCCGGCTTCATTCTGCCAAGCAAATCTTTCACACGCACAACATGTGGCAAACGCGGATTCTGATAAGGTAATTGCTGTGCTGGAAGCTGGCTGTGCAGTACACAAAAAACAATGAGGCAAAAACAAAATCTTAGCTGCATACAGCAACATTACTGAATTGACTAACCCAAAACAAAGCCAACAGCTTTTTGCTAAATAAATGATTCCCAATGCAGTGATGAGGGTCATGCATCCAATCTTGAAAATTTTCCTTAAAAAATAATTATTTATTGTTTTTCAATAAATTTTAGCTGATATTTGCATTATCAATAACTCAATATGCAAAAGCAACAAAAAAACATCCTCACCTTTATGAAGGTGCTTTTCTGGATCATTTTCATTGGTCTGTGTATCAAAACCGGGGCAATTATTATTTCCGTTTTTGTGAGCTTATTTGTGAACGATAACGCTTCGCGTGACTTATACGAGGGACTGGATCTATCTGCTGTAAAGGCTTTCAGCGATCTGCAATACTACCAGATGGTGACGCTATTAATTACCGTGAACGCCTTGAAAGCTTACATGGCTTTTTTGGTGGTAAAGATTTTCCAGCGCTTCAATCTGGCGAGTCCGTTTAATGAAATGGCCAGCAAACACCTCAGCCTAATCAGTTTTACAGCAGTTTCTACTGCTGTCATCAGTTTTATTGCCAATGCGCAAGCGCGATGGCTGATGAAAAGAGGCGTTGTCATTGACTTACATTGGGGCTATGAAGAACTTTTATTTTTTGCCGGTGTGATGTACATTATTGCGCATGTGTTTCAGAAAGGAACAGAATTACAATCAGAGAACGAATTAACTGTTTAACATGCCCATCATAGTCAACTTAGATGTAATGATGGCCAGAAGAAAGATCTCGCTGAACGAACTGTCTGCACGGGTAGACCTTACATTATCTAATCTTTCCATCCTGAAAACGGGTAAGGCTAAAGCCATCCGTTTCAGTACACTCGAAGCAATCTGCAAAGCCTTAGACTGTCAGCCCGCAGATATTTTAGAATATGTTCCTGAGCCTGATTAAGCTTGATGCAAAAGGAAGCCTGTATCTTGCTGAAAAGAATTGAAGATGCTGCATCTGGCCATCCCCAAGCTTCCCATGCGCAATAAGGCTGCCACCAAAAGCTATTATATCAATCAGCTTGGGTTTAAAGAAGTGAATGATTATGGCGACTATCTTCTATTGGAAAAAGATCAAATAGAACTGCACTTTTTTGCGCATACCACATTGATACCTGAAGAGAATGATGGACAGATATATTGCAGGGTCAGCAATATCGATTCATGGTATCAAGAATTATTGGACAAACAAGTAGCTATTCATCCTAATGGGAAGCTAGAAAATAAGCCTTGGCAACAACGTGAATTTTCTTTGTTGGATCCTGACAATAATTTGCTCACTTTCGGTGAGCCAATTTCATAAACCACTTGACCAACTGATTATGCAGCTAAAACATACGCTTTATATCGCAGCCCTCTTGATTGTATTTACCACCCTATCCTGCAAACAAGAACAAAAGCCATTGGAGACAATTGGATGGTTAAATGGCACTTGGGTGGCACAAACACCCAGAGGCCCTTTATATGAAGATTGGCAAAAAACTGGTGATACTGGCTATGCAGTAAAGAGTTTTTATATCTATCAAACGGATACTGTTTATTTTGAAAAGATCAGGGTTACGCAAGAACAAAAAAATATTCATTATATCGTAACAATTGCAGCTGATGCAGCGCAACAAGCAGTTGACTTTGTATCAATTTCTTTACATGCCGACAGCATGGTGTTTGAAAACAAAAAAAATCCATTTCCACAACAGATCATCTATAGAAAAAAAGGAACCGACTCACTTGTAGCTGAGATCACTGGACTAATGGCCGGCAGAAAGGTGTCAGAATACTTCCCCATGAAGAAAATTCAATGATTGTCGACGTATCTAAGCGATGAAAGAAGCTTTGCTACTAAGAAATATTGAATTGTTGCTAATCGTTCTGAGTATTTGATCTTAGTCATAAGGAGTAAGCAGTAGAAATAAGTTGAAGCACACGTGACAACCTTTCTCTAGATCTATGGTTTAGTAGAAGCAGGAATTCTATACCTTACTGAATGCATTCTTTTAAGTACGTCTAAAACCTATATCATGCCCATACTGCCTTTATCCAAATTATTACTGGCCTATCTAGGCACTACCCTTGTCTTTTTTGCCATAGACTTGATCTGGCTTGGCGTACTCGCGAAGGATCTCTACCAACGTGAGCTGGGTAATTTTTTAAGTCCGCAAGTAAACTGGACAGCAGCCATCATCTTTTATTTACTCTTCATTATTGGCATTTTCATTTTCTGCATTATACCTGCAGCAGAACAAGGTTCTATCTGGAAAGCACTGATACTCGGCATGCTATTTGGCGGTTTCACTTATGCTACCTACGATTTAACCAATCTGGCAACCATTAAAGACTGGCCTTTGAAAATCGTTTTCATTGATATTGCTTGGGGTATTTGCTTAACAGGTTCGGTAAGCACGGCCGGATATGCGATTGTACAATGGCTTAGACAATAAACATGGAAGTACTACTAGACCTTTATCTCTACGGAGCAACTGCTATATTATTCTATGCAAGTCTTTGCTTTGTCATAGCACTGCTACTTAAAAGAAATGATATTGCAGATGTCGCATGGGGTTTAGGCTATGTGGTGATTATCCTACTTTGCCTGCAACAATTTTCTTTTACTCGTATATCACTCTTGGTTAGTAGCATGATTGTCTTGTGGGCAATTAGACTTAGTTGGTATATTGGTACACGCAATAAAGGAAAGCAGGAAGATTTTCGCTACGCCCAATGGCGAAAAGAATGGGGCGAACATTTTTACTGGCGTACATATCTACAAGTGTTTGTGTTGCAAGGTTTTTTCTTGCTCATCATTGCCGCGCCTATTTTTATCAGTTTCGCTGATCCAACGCCTATCGCATACAACTGGGTGATTGATCTAGGGGTAATTACGTGGCTGAAAGGATTTTTCATACAAGCGATTGCTGATTACCAGATGGCTAGATTTCGTCAACACAAACTACCCGGACAAATCATGAACAAAGGTTTATGGAGATACTCCAGACATCCAAACTATTTCGGTGAAATACTGATGTGGTGGGGATTGTGGCTGGTAGTGTTTCAGCTAAATCATGGATGGTTAGGACTTATTAGTCCGGTAACCATTACTTATCTACTGGCTTTTGTATCTGGCGTGCCAATGCTGGAGAAGAAATATATCGGCAATCCCAACTTTGATGCGTATAAAAAGTCAACCAGCGCGCTGATTCCTTGGTTTCCGAAACGGGTTTAACCACTTGTCAAATACTCCTTTGAACTGAAGGCAAAACTTGCAGAATTAACTACATTCATTGCCCTAATTCAGGCATATGAAACAATTGTTCGCACCCATTTTGCTGTTACTTTCATTAAGTACTACAAACGCCCAAACACTGGGTCCTCTTAGCGTTGAAAAAATTATGCGCGACCCAAAATGGATTGGTAGTTCTCCATCCAATCTTCAATGGAGCCAAAGCAGCAATCAATTGTTTTTTCGCTGGAACCCAGAAGGTCAGCCCGGCGACTCAATGTATCATATCAGTACAACCAATAAGCAACCTGCGAAAGCGAGTATTGAGCAAACGCAATTGCTGAACAACCAAGGCAGTTTTGTTTATAATCAAACAAGAACCCAATATGTGTATGCACAGCTTGGCGATGTTTATCTTGTTGATGTAAAATCAGGCAAGACCAAGCGTGTAACCAATACCATGGATCAGGAATCTGCGCCACTCTTCTGCTTCAACGACAGCAAAATCGTTTATACACGCAATCAAAATTTGTATGCCTGGGATATCAACTCAGGAGAAACAGAACAATTGACGAATATCCGTTCAGGCACGGTACCTACAGCGCCAATGCAAGGTGGTGGTTTTGGTAGAAACAATGCAAGCAACACACCTCCCATGCTCAGCACTGGCAGTACACAGGAAGAATGGCTGAAGAACGATCAGCTGCGTTATTTTCAAGTGCTGCGCGAAAGAAAGGAGAAAAGAGAAAGTACAGAAGCTTACAATAAGCGTATCCCTCAACCAAAAGAAATGCGCGCCCTACCTATGGGCGATGGTTTCATGCAAGGACTTACGATTAGTGCTGATGGCCGCTTTGTGAGCTATCGCATCTTCCGCCAAGGTAGTGGTAGAAATACCATTGTAACCAGCTATGTAACAGAAAGCGGCTTCACCACAGACATCAACGCAAGAACAAAAGTTGGCACCCCACAAGGTAGCAGTGATCTCTATATCTATGATCGTATCAAAGACACTTTGATGCAATTGAAAGCAGAGCAAATTCCGGGCATCAAGGATTTACCTGATTATGTAAAAGATTATCCTAAGCAACTGGAAGACCGCAAAAAAAGAAATAGCAACAGAAGCTTTACGATTACCAATGTGAGCTGGTCGCCAAAAGGTAATTATGCAGTTATTGACTTACGTGCTGTAGACAACAAGGATCGTTGGTTGATGCGTTTCGACAGCACTGGTTTCAAGTTACTGGATCGCCAGCGCGATGAAGCATGGATTGCCGGCCCTGGTATTGGCTTTGGTAGAAATACTGGCTGGATAGATGATACCCGTTTTTGGTTTCATTCGGAAAAAACCGGTTACTCACATTTGTATATAGCAGATCTTAGCGCTAATACTATTCAGGCATTAACATCCGGCAATTACGAAGTACAACAAGCCGAATTATCTAAAGACAAGAAGTTCTTTTACCTCACAACAAATGAAGTGCATCCAGGCGAACAACATTTCTATCGTCTACCTGTAACAGGTGGTAAAGCAGAAAAAATCACTAGCATGACAGGTGCGCATCAGGTAAGTATCTCTCCTGATGAGAAGTATATCGCCTATCTTTACTCCTACTCTAACAAGCCTTGGGAATTATACCTGCAAGAAAACAAAGTGGGTGCTAAGCCTGAGCAAATCACCAATAAAGCAACGTCTGCAGAATTCAACAGTTATGGATGGCGCGATCCAGCAGTTGTTACATTTACAGCAAGAGATGGCGCCACTGTTTATGGCAGACTGTATACACCAAAACAACAAGACCCTAATAAACCAGCAGTCATCTTTGTGCATGGTGCTGGGTATCTGCAGAATGCACACAAGTGGTGGAGTTCTTACTTCCGTGAATACATGTTCCACAACTTATTAGCTGATCTTGGTTATACAGTTCTTGATATTGATTACAGAGGCAGCGCAGGTTATGGCCGCGATTGGCGAACCGGTATCTATCGCCACATGGGCGGCAAAGATCTTACAGACCATGTAGATGCCATTGACTATCTCGTAAAAAATCACAACGTAAATGCTGACAGAGTAGGTATTTATGGCGGCTCATACGGTGGCTTTATTACTTTGATGGCCATGTTTACCACACCGGGTAAATTCGCTGCAGGTGCAGCTTTAAGACCTGTTACTGACTGGGCACAATACAATCACGGCTATACTGCCAATATCTTGAATGAACCTTTTACCGATAGTATCGCTTATAGAAAAAGCTCACCTTTTTATTTTGCAGAAGGCTTGAATGGCCACTTATTGATTTGCCATGGAATGGTAGACGTGAACGTACATTATCAGGATGCTGTGAAACTGGCACAAAGACTCATTGAATTGGGTAAGGATAATTGGGAACTAGCATCCTATCCTATGGAAGATCATGGCTTTGTAGAGCCGAGTAGTTGGACAGACGAGTACAAACGTATTTTAAAACTCTTTGAACAGCAATTGCGCAAGCGACCCTGATCATCGGTAACTTTATTATATGAAATATTGGTTCTTGATTGTCTTGTTGCACACGCTTGTCTATAGAATAGATGCGCAAACTTTGTCAAGTTCCAACCTACCGATCATCGTCATCAATACGGGCGGACAAACCATACCGGATGATCCTAAGATCATGGCAGATATGGGTATTGTGTATAATGGCGAGGGCAAACGTAACGCCATCACTGATGCTTTTAATCACTATAACGGAAAGATTGGCATAGAAATTCGCGGACAGTCATCACAACAGTTTCCCATGAAATCTTACAGTATTGAACTGTGGGACAATACGGGTAAATCTGTTGACAAATCCTTATTCGGACTACCCAAGGAAAGCGATTGGGTTTTGTATGCACCATATACTGATAAAACTTTGATGCGCAACTTTCTGGCTTATACTATGAGCCGCGAATTAGGCCAATGGGCAGCCAACTGCCGCTTTGTAGAGGTGGTGATTGATGGCGACTACAAAGGCATCTATGTTTTCATGGAACGCATCAAACGTGGTAGCGGACGTGTGCCCATTACCAAGATGGCAAAGACAGATAATAGTGGCACAGCTCTTACAGGCGGCTATATTTTTAGCATAGACAAAGAAGCTGATGGATGGTTCTCCGCCTATGCAACCCCCAATAGCAGAAAGGGGCAGCGCATTCAATACACTTATACCTACCCCAAGATTGCGGATATCACATTTGAGCAGCGCAACTATTTGCAATCCTATGTAGACAGCTTTGAACAAAAACTCTATAGCAAGGATTTCCAAGATGTACAGAAAGGCTGGCGCAGCCATGCAGATGAAAATAGTTTCATTGATTACCTGATTGTAAATGAAGTAAGTAGAAATGTAGATGCTTACCGACTCAGCACCTATCTCTATAAAGAAAGAAATCAGAAAATTGTGGCAGGCCCAGTATGGGATTATGATCTGGCATTCAGAAATGCCAACTATTGCAATGGTAGCAATACAGATGGTTGGGCATGGCAGTTTAACCAAACCTGTCCGGATGATTTTTGGCAAGTACCATTTTGGTGGTACCAGCTAAACCTTGATACAGCTTTTCAGGGCAAATTGATGTGTAAATGGAAAACTGTAAGACAAAATAACTTGTCGATAGGTAAATTATACGCGTTGGTTGACTCAGTTGTTGCACTCACTGCAGAGGCGCGCAATCGTCACTTTACCAGATGGCCTGTATTGGGTAAATATGTATGGCCCAATCCAACACCGATCCCTTCAGACTATGTGTCTGAGATAGAATACCTAAAAGACTGGCTTTTCAAAAGACTTAACTGGCTTGATGCCAATATGCCAAAGATGGGTGCATGCTATGAGTACCCAATAGTAAGCACAGATGACATACAGGTTCAAGCTTCTCCCAACCCTTTTCGCAATCAGCTGTTGATTCAAGTAAAATCAAGAGATGCATTTTCTATGCCGCTAAGCATTATGAATAGTCAGGGACAACTGATTCACCAACAACAAGTGCCCATAAAATCAGGCAATAATCAGGTTCAACTAAACGCTATGCAATGGCCAGCCGGCTTGCTTTTACTTCAAACCAAAGACAAGAAAGGCCGGTCTATTTTTAAAGTTTTGTTCCGTCAGTAATTGACAGGCAAATACATATCCTTTCCCTCATTATTGATCATGATCAATTGACAATCAGTTAGCGTGATACCTTGCGTAGTTTCACCCAATTTTCCCGATACCGTTATCGCCGTGTTTTGTGCTATGGATTGTAAAGCAGGCTGCTGGTTTAACTCGAACCGACAATAACAGTTAAATGCAGAAGCGATTTGCCCTTTGTCTTCAGCCAACTGCAAGAAAATATCTTTTCCTAACTGTCTACTACCTACCAAATATCCAGTAATCGTTACCTCGGCTTGTGGATCTGTTCTTAAACGTAGGTATTCAATGGCTTCTCTCACTTTTAAGCCGGTCCTTGCATTTTTCTTTAACAATATCTGCTCCCTGTAGTTGGTACAGGAAAATACAAGTAATAAGCAAAGGCAAAAGGGGAGAAAATTTCGGTACATAAAGAGTATTCAAAGCAAATTATCATAGTAAACAACCCTTCAAGGATGAAATATACAAGTGACTGCTGTCGTTCTTAGGTTGTGCCAACCTAATCCATAACCGATTTGGCCGGCACAACAATCCGTAGCTGCATGAAAACAAGCTTACCCATTATTTGTCTGTTCCTGCTTCTAGGACAGGCGCAAGCCCAGAATATCTCCGGCCATTGGTTTGGCAGTGGTAAACTGCAGATTCCCGGCAACCATGATGCGTATTTATCGGAGATTGTTATTCGCCAGCGGGGTGTGCAGTTTTACGGACAAATGCAGTACTATTTTAGAGATAGCCTCTTGATTGAACCCATTCGTGGCGTTTTCGATCAAAAGAAAATGACGGTAAGGTTTAATCAAATACCCATTATTTATTACGGTTCTAAGAGCACACGCCAGTCGGTGGACTGCCCCATGACCGGCGATTTTTCTTTAGTCGTTACTTCTAAAGATTCTTTGCTAGTTGGCAAACTGCGTAGCACAGAAACTTTTAAATACTCCTGCCCTAATATCACTTTCATCCTAAAAAAGTCTAACGACACTATTCTTTCTGCAAAAGTGGAGTACGATGCATTAGAGCCCATGCCAACTGAGAAAGAGGTAGTAGCTGCCAACACCATCAGTGAAGATGAATTACGTAGAAGAGAATTTGAAGCAAGGAAGAAGAGACTAGTGACTGAACTTGAAGTGAACAGCAAGATTATCAGCCTTGAGTTTTATGATAATGGTGAAGTTGACTACGACTCTGTATCTGTATTTCTGAATAACAAGATGATCAAGGGACCCACGATGCTTACGCACAAAGCATTTCGTGTATATATCCCTGTTGATACTACCAGCGAGTATACAGAGTTAAGCATGTATGCGGAGAATACAAGCAGGATTCCACCTAATACAGCTTCCATCATCATTCGTGATGGCCTATCACGCTATGAGTTGAACTTAACTAGTGATATGGAAAATACCGCCACGATTCGCTTCAAGCGAAAGCGTGGCGATAGACCTTAACCGAATAAGTCGCCCTGTAATTGATCTTTTTCCGACTTGTGCTCCCATTGCATCTCCACTGATTTACTAAAGTCCATCAGCTTGGCACCTACGGCTTTCCAACCCATCACTTCCACCATTTTAGCCAACTTGAATTTGGCGCTTCGCACTTGAGATCCACGTCCGGTCTGAACGGCTAAAATCGGTTCCTTATCAGTAGTTACAGCTTCGAGCACATTGCCCTCACCTTCTTTTACAAAGAGGAATTTGTTGCGCAATGTGGTGGTTTCAATTTTGAAACGCTTCACGTTATATTGTAGCTTATCCTTTTCTAGATACACTGCAGTAACAATCTTCTCAGGATTGAACTTCTCAATCAACAATATCTTATCCGCATCAAAGCGCTGCGTTAATTCCGTATCAGTGATTTCATAATTGCCGTCATTATAAATAACCAAGAGTCTTTCATCACCGTCAAACATACCCAAGTACTGACCTTTCTCTTCTTTGTTCAATCGGCCAAACTGATCATCAAACCAAAGCTTGATACCAGCCAGGGTACTTCTACCCGCTTCTTTCAGTTTCACACTCTTGATGGGATACTTGGTTACTTGATTTCCCATACTGCCACGGTTCTTAATATCCAACTCTTCAAAGTAAAACTCTAAGTCCTTATTACGTGCAGAACAATTCGGGCTAAGCAGAATTTTCACTACTTCTGCTTCACCATTAGGATTGGCCGTGAAGTAATGCACTTTGCTCTTATCAGAACCTTTGGTAAGATCGTACTCTTTATCTCTGGTAACACCTGTTACGTTGAAGCGCTTGCCATAGCTAACGCCAGTTGCACCATCTACATAAATCATGTTATAGGTAGTACGTTCATCATTCTTCTTGAAGATTGCGGCATAGATGATGTCTTTACCAATAAAGGTCTTGTCGCCCACTTTCACCACTTTCATAATACCACGTTTGGTAAAGACGATGATATCATCCAGATCAGAACAATCACAGACAAACTCATCCTTCTTCAAGCTGGTGCCCACAAAACCTTCTTCACGGTTCATGTACAGTTTGGCATTGGCAATAGCCACCTGCTGTACCTTGATGGTATCAAAAGGCCTGATTTCTGTTTTACGCTCTCTGCCATTACCATATTTCTGTAGCAAATTCTCGAAGTAAGCGATGGCAAACTCAGTGAGGTGCTCCAAGTCGTATTTCACTTGCTTGATATCTGCTTCAATACCCTTGATCTGATTGATCAAATCATCAATATCCAACTTGTAAATACGACGAACAGGCTTTTCTGTCAGCTTAAGAATATCTTCTCTAGTAACTTCTTTCTTCAACAACTTGCGGAAAGGCTGAAATGCTTTGTCGATAGCTTCTAATACCTTATCCCAAGTCTCATGCTTTTTCTCCAGCTCTTTGTAAATCTTCTCTTCAAAGAAGATTTTTTCCAGCGAAGTATAATGCCATTTGTTTTCCAGTTCGCTCAGCTTGATTTGCAACTCCAGTTGCAGCAACTCCTTCGTCTTATCAACCGACAAACGCAACAAATCTGATGCACCGATGAACTGTGGCTTCTGATCTACAATCACACATGCATTCGGTGAAATACTCACCTCGCAATCTGTAAATGCATACAACGCATCAATCGTGATATCTGGTGATATACCGGCTGCCAGTTCTACTGTAATCTCAACATCCTTAGCTGTAGCATCAGTTACTTTCTTGATCTTGATCTTACCCTGATCATTGGCTTTCACAATCGACTCCATCAAAGAAGTAGTTGTAACACCATAAGGTACAGAGCGAATCACCAGTGTTTTCTTATCCTGTTCTTCAATGATGGAGCGTACACGCACTTTACCGCCACGTCTGCCATCATTGTAGTTGCTCACATCAATCATACCGCCCGTCTGGAAATCTGGATAGAGCTCAAACTTTCTTCCCTTGAGGTATTTGATGGAAGCATCAATTAGCTCGCAGAAATTATGGGGTAAGATTTTGGTCGACAAACCCACTGCAATACCATCAGCACCTTGTGCCAAAAGCAGAGGAAACTTCATTGGTAAGGTTACTGGCTCATTTTTACGACCATCATAACTTAACTGCCAATTGGTGGTTTTTGCATTGAAAGCTACTTCCAAAGCAAACTTGCTCAGACGAGCTTCAATATAACGAGCAGCGGCTGCATCATCGCCTGTACGCACATCACCCCAGTTACCCTGTGTATCAATCAGCAAATCCTTCTGCCCCATATTCACCAATGCTTCACCAATAGATGCATCACCATGTGGGTGGTACTGCATACTTTGTCCGATGATATTGGCCACTTTGTTGTAGCGACCATCATCCATTTCTTTCATCGAGTGCAGGATACGACGCTGTACTGGTTTCAAACCATCTTCAACAGCCGGTACTGCACGTTCTAATATTACATAAGAAGCATAATCCAGAAACCAGCTTTTAAACTGTCCCTGAACGCCTGAATCATTTTTGTACACTGTGTTCTCTTGCTTCGCCATTACTTAGTTCTTTTATCTTTCTTCCCAAGAAAATGTATCTCCTTGTCCGTCTGCCAATGCGTTTAATTCCAACATCACAAAATCTGTTTCTGCCACCAATTCATGCCAGACATATGCTGGTACTTTTGCCATAGCCGGACCTTCTATCATTACAGTACCGTTTGCATCAGAACGAGTATCACGCCAATTCAACCGCGCCACACCCTGCATAATCAGCAGTTTCTCCGGATTTTTATGTGCCGTCCTTCCTTTATGAAATTGCCTGCCGCTTACACTTCCTTTCTTCCGATGCACCACAATGAATTGTCCGGTTCTATCATTGTCGAATACAAAAGTGGCCCCTCTTTCATCTGACCCAATCAATACCAATGGTTCAACAGTCACCATACTCAGAAAGCATAAATTTCCAATGGTTGTCCATCGGGGTCATTGAAAAAAAAGAAACGTTTATTCGTGTATTCGTCAACACGTATCGCTTCCACTGCAACACCTTGTTCACTCAACCATATATGCCATGCATCTACATCTTTCACTGCAAATGCCAGATGACGTAAGCCCTTTGCTTCCGGATAAGAAGCGCGCTCCCTGCAATCCGGAAAAGAAAAGAGCTCAATCTGGTATTGCCCATTCACCGATAAATCCAGTTTCCAGGATTGTCTTTCTGCACGCCATACTTCCTGCAATACTTCAAAGCCAAGGATGCGCGTGTAGAACTCCTTACTGCGTTCATAATCACCGGCAATAATGGCCACATGATGAATATGGTCAATCAATGGTCTCATTCAGCACTTGGTGTTGCGGCTGGCGCACTTGCTGTTTTTAATTGAATTTCCTTCCATCCTTTGTTCCAATCACCACTTAATTCAATATTTCCTTGTGCAGCCAACTCTCGTAAACGCCATACCAGAAATGCATCTCCGGTTTTAATTTTCATCTTACCCAACACATGCTGGAGATAACGGCCCAGTTTTTGCGTTTCGCCTGTTACTGCACTCAACAATTCTTTATCGTAGAAATTAGCTTCTTTGCTCACGATCTTTTTTCCGCCTTCGAGTATGCGCACTATGGCCGACTCACCGCATAACTTCTTCCACTCATCCGGATCTACTTCAAACTCACTTGGTGTAATGGGCCTAGCCAATTTCTTCGCTTTCAGAAATTCTTTGGGCTGTATTTCATGCAAGTGAGATGGATAGAAAATATTTCCCTTCTCATTGATGAAAGGCAGGTTATTCATATACAGCACAAATACACGCCCCTGGTATTCTTTGAGCTGACTCATCAGCCAAAAATATCCGCACACATCATGCTGGTTTTGTCCCATCCAAACCCACACAATTTCTTCAGACTGTTCATCCAATGTCTTCAAGAGATTGTGTACAGTCAGCTTATCATCTACAATATCCAATTGCTCTGCATAAGGAGAAAACTCCAACACCTGCCTCCACCAATCGCGGCGTGCTTGATAGCCTTCCGCACCATAAATATCTCCTAGCGGACCAACGGCATAATCATCTTTGATTTCCAGTATCTCGCCTTGTAAGCTTTCGTCGAGTTCAATTGCAGCTTGTAATGAAGCGATGTTCGCTGTTTCGAAAACTATATGAATCATATCTTAATTAAGAATTAATAATTAACAATTAATAATTTAGGTTCGACTAAGTACTTACGGACGATGATTTGGATGTATTCAGGATTACTGTCAGTATTTTGATCAGCTCATCACACCGTTCTATTGTTTCCTGTAACATCGGCCTCATTGAATCCTCTGTTGTATGTATTAGTCTTAACCAATATTTAGTCTCCCTTGCTTCACGATAAGCTATCTCTAGCTTATGAATAAAATCTTTTCTAGAAGAGCCTCCAATTACTTCCTCCACATTGGCGCCAATCGAAGTGCCACTCTTCAACAGCTGAGAACAGATTTCTCTTTCAACCCTTTCCGCTCTCAGCAACTTATGTAACTTGACTATGGATACAGAAAACGCAAAGCTCTTTTCCAGTATCACATTCTCCTGCTTCATACCATAAACTTTACTTCGATCCTAATTCTTAATTTTTAATTCTTAATTATTAATCATTAACTCCCTCCTACTTCTTCGATTAAATCAAGTTCAACCCGAAGATTATCGATAATAAAATCTTGTCGCTGCGGCGTATTCTTGCCCATATAATATTCTAGCAGTTGCTGAATATGATCGCCCTGCTCTAACAATACCGGCTGCAAGCGCATATCCTGTCCGATAAACCGTTCAAACTCATTCGGAGAAATCTCACCCAAACCTTTGAATCGGGTAATCTCAGGCTTATTACCCAATTTCTTCACGGCAGCTTGCTTTTCTGTTTCGTCATAACAGTAAATCGTTTCTTGCTTATTACGCACGCGGAAAAGTGGTGTTTCTAGAATATATACATGACCTTTCTTCACCAGATCAGGGAAAAATTGCAGGAAGAAGGTCATCAACAACAAACGAATGTGCATTCCATCTACATCGGCATCAGTTGCAATAACGATGTTATTGTAGCGCAACCCTTCCAAACCGTCTTCAATATTAAGTGCATGCTGTAACAAGTTGAACTCTTCATTCTCGTACACTACTTTCTTGGTAAGACCAAAAGCGTTCAATGGCTTACCACGCAAACTAAATACAGCCTGCGTTTCCACGCTACGCGCTTTGGTGATGGAACCACTAGCACTATCACCCTCGGTGATGAAAATGGTGCTTTGGTTTTGTAAAGCGATGAAAGCCTCTTTATTCTTTGCAGGCAAATCATCGTTCATATGCACTTTACAATCGCGCAGCTTCTTATTGTGCAGGTTGGCTTTCTTCGCACGCTCATTCGCCAACTTCTTGATACCGGCCAATTCCTTACGCTCGCGCTCATTCTGCTCAATACGCTTTTTCAAAGCATCACCTACAGCCGGATTGCGGTGCAAATAGTTATCCAATTCCTTGGCCAGAAAATCCAGCACAAAGTTCTTCATGCTCGGGCCGTTCTCATACACATTCTGAGAACCGAGCTTTGTCTTTGTCTGACTTTCAAACACAGGCTCCTGCACACGCACGGCAACGGCCGCCACAATACTGGTACGTATATCAGAGGTATCGTAATCCTTCTTAAAGAAATCGCGGATCACTTTTACATAAGCTTCACGAAAAGCCTGTTGGTGCGTACCGCCCTGCGTTGTGTATTGTCCATTTACAAAAGAGAAAATATCTTCTCCATATTCATTGTTATGGCTGATCGCTACTTCAATGTCTTCGCCCTTCAGATGAATAATGGGATAACGCAGTTCATCTTCATTAGTCTTGCGCTGCAAGAGATCGAGCAGACCATTTTTGCTGACAAACTTTTTACCATTCAGGTTAATGATCAATCCCGCATTGAGGTAGCAATAGTTCCAAGCTTGTTCCTCAATATAGCCCATGCGGAAATTGAAGTTGCGGAATACGGTATCGTCGGGAATGAAAGTAACCATCGTACCATTCGGCTCAGTTGTCTTGGCTTCCTTATGCTCTACTTTCAATACACCACGTTCAAACTCCGCAGTCTTTTCCTTACCATCACGATAAGCAGTCACTTTGAAATAATTACTCAAAGCGTTTACCGCCTTCGTACCCACACCATTCAAACCCACACTTTTCTGGAAAGCCTTGCTATCGTATTTAGCACCTGTGTTGATTTTACTCACCACATCCACCACTTTACCCAAGGGAATACCGCGACCATAATCACGAATCGTTACCGTCTTCTGATCAATGGTGATATCAATCTGCTTACCATAACCCATCATGTGCTCATCGATACAGTTATCGGTCACTTCTTTCAATAACACATAGATACCATCGTCCTGAGCAGAACCATCGCCCAGCTTACCGATATACATACCCGGTCTTAAGCGGATATGCTCCTTCCAGTCGAGACTCCGGATATCGTCTTCCGTATAATTCACAGCCTGTTTATTCTCTGCCATAGTCTTGATTTCACAACCCGCAAAAGTTAATTTTATACCCTGCCGGTGCAATTTTTCTTTTCTACAAACCTTGCACAAATGTGGATAAACAAAATATTTATCTACATTTGATTATCAACTACTTATCACACCCCGAAACCAATCTCGGCAGGATGGCCCAGCTGGCCACAGAAAAAATCCGGGAAAATGACCTGTTCAAAACCTTTTTGACCAATCATGCCGGCGAAGCCATCGACAAAACGGTGAGCCGACTGGAGACTGAAATCAGCCCCAAAATCAGTTGTACCGACTGTGGCAATTGCTGCAAAAGCCTGATGGTGAACATCACCCGCCCTGAAGCCGATGCTGCCGCCGCACATTTGGGTATGAGCAGTGCCGATTTTGATACGCGTTTTGTAGAGAAAAGTGAGGATGGTCCACTCATGATCATGAATGCCATTCCTTGTCATTTTCTGGAAAACAATGCCTGCAGCATTTATGAGCACCGCTTCGCGGGATGCCGAGAATTTCCCGCACTGCACTTACCCGAAGTAAACAAAAGGCTCTTCACCATCTTCATGCACTACGACCGCTGCCCCATTATTTTCAATGTGATGGAATCCTTAAAAGTGGAAATGGGCTTTGATGCATCAACAATGCAGTGTAACTTGTAAGGATGGTACAATCCGGGATCGATAACCTGCTTCAATTACAACCTTCCTGGAAGCGGGCTCGAATAGGCCTTGTGACCAACCATGCTGCACTTACAAGCAAGGGCGAACCTGTTAGAAAAGCTTTACTAGATCAAGATTTCCATCTTACTGTTTTGTTTTCTCCTGAACACGGACTTGATGTGCAAGGTGCCGATGGTGAAGCCATGCTGGACGGAAAAGACACGCTTACCGGATTACCTATCGTGAGCCTATACGGCGACAAGCTTGCACCTGATGCAAACGATCTTTTAGCCATTGATGTATTACTCTTCGATATCCCCGATGTTGGCGCAAGGTTTTATACCTATTTGTGGACGCTCACCCATTGCATGGAAGTATGTGCCAAAGCACACAAAACATTGGTGGTGTTGGACAGACCCAATCCAATTTCAGGTAATCTTCAATTAGTTGAAGGCCCTATGCTGGATGAAACACATTGCAGTTCATTCATTGGTAGATGGAGCATGCCTGTGCGACACAGTTGCACGATGGGTGAGTTAGCGCGATATTTCAATGCGGAGAAACAATTACACTTGGTATTGGATGTCATCGGTTGTACGCAGTGGCACCGAGCAATGCATCAACCAGCAACAGGTTGGGCATTCGCCCCCACCTCACCAGCCATTCAAGATTATCAGGCCATGTTGTTTTATCCCGGTACTTGTTTGCTAGAAGCAACCAACCTGCATGAAGGTCGTGCTACCAATAGTTCTTTTCATGCAATTGCTGCACCATGGTTGGATACTGTGTGGCTAAAAGCAATGATTGCTAGAACCTATCCACAGGTCATTTGCAGCGACATACAATTCAAATCGAGCACCAATAAATATCAAGGCGAGCATTGTGTAGGACTATCATTTGAAGTAAATGATACGCATCATTTTTTACCAGTACAATTCGGACTCTGGCTGATCAAAATCATCAAAGACCACCACCAACAATTTGCATGGGAAAAATATCCAACCGCTGTAAACCCCGGTGGTGGCGGGCATTTGGACAGATTACTGGGCATACCCAATTCCACTGAATTATTTGCTGTATCATTCGATGATTTCATGCAACAAATACATACGAAATGTACTGTTGCACAAGAATGGTCGTCGCGCGTTAAGCCTTGGCTTCTGTATTAATACCCTTGTACAAATCACGTATCACCACACTTGCAGCAAAACAACCAAAGATAGCCGGCATATAACTGATGGTGCCAATGATGGATTTTTTAGGATAAGCTTTTTCCGTTTCAATGATCCTACTTTGGTCTACCTGTTCAGGTGAAAACACAACAGTCAAGCCTTTGTAGATGTCAAACTTGTGCAAATACTTACGCACGTAACGCGCCAAATTGCATTGGTGTGTCTTAGAAATATCTGTTATCACTACTTGGGAGGGATCAACTTTACCACCAGCACCTAAGGAACTTACAATTGGAATTTTTCGATCAATACATGCTTTGATGAAAAACACTTTGGGAGATAAGGTATCAATGCAATCAACCGCATAATCGAATTGGTATTTATCCAGCACTTCGTAAGTCAGCTCATCTTTCAGGTAAATGGGCAATACTTGCAAATCCAACTGAGGATTGATATCGCGCAAGCGTTCTGCCATTACCTCCGCCTTACCTTTTCCTGCAGTGGAGTGCAATGCAGGTATTTGTCGGTTACAATTGCTCAGATCCACCACATCTGCATCCACAATGGTCATTTTACCAACACCGGAACGAGCAATCATTTCGGCACAGATACCGCCTACTCCACCCAATCCCACCACGAGCACATGTTTATCCAGCAGGCGCGATACAGTTTCTTCGCCCAACAACAATTCCGTTCTGCTCATCCAATATGGTATCTGACTCATGTTTACGTAATTTGAAGCTGCAAATTTGACGCCTACCCATGAAATGGAAAAAAGAATTCTTATTGATATTAATTTTCATTGTGTCACAACTCAACGCACAGGAAATTCAGCTATTACACAGTGGTAATAAGGTTTCCCTGCGGGGATTATCCGTGGTGAACGATCATGTATTCTGGGCCAGCGGTAGTAAAGGCACGGTCGCACGCAGTACCGATGGCGGCAAAACCATTGTGTGGATGCAAATACCCGGATATGCGCAAAGAGATTTCCGGGATATTCATGCATTCGACAGTAACACAGCCATTATTATGGGCATTGCAGAACCTGCTGTGATGTTACGGACGGATGATGCAGGTAAATCCTGGACCAAGGTTTTTGAAGATACCACCAAGGGGATGTTTCTTGATGCGCTAGATTTTCAGGGTTCCTATGGTGTTGTGATCGGTGATCCAATTCAGGATTCAGTATATCTGGCAATGAGTACCAATGGCGGACGCAGTTGGCAAAAAATTATCCCAGAAACAAATTGCGCATTGATGCAAAACGGGGAAGCGTTTTTTGCCAGCAGTGGTAGCAATATTCAATGGTATGGTAGATCAAGCTCGCCCAAATTCGCTTATATCAGTGGGGGTACACAATCCAGATTATTCATCAATAACCAATGTTTTGCATTACCCATGCTCCGCGATAAAAACTCAACAGGCGCCAATGCATTAGCCATCTCGGGTAAGCAAGGGGTGATTGTGGGTGGCGATTTTGCTGCAGACAGCATCAGTACGGGTAATGTAATACTCTTTACTACAGACAAACCCATTGCTTTCAAGCAACCAAATACTGCGCCACGTGGTTATAAAAGCAGCGTGGTGATGCTAAACAAACAACAATGGTTGGTTTGTGGCACATCAGGTGTTGATGTTTCAGATAATGCGGGCAAAGACTGGCGCTTTATCAGCAAAACTAGTTTTCATGTAGCCAAAAAATCGGCCAAAGGCCAAACCATCTATCTCGCCGGCGGTGATGGCAGAATTGCGAAACTGATTTGGTAAAATAGACAATAACCAATTGACAATACCCAATCAATAATACCCAATTGACAATAATCAATCAACAATAGTATGAACGCTAAAACAAGATGGCTGATACAAGCCCCGCTCGGATTGATCTTAGTAGGCGCCGGATTGAGTATGGCTATTGACGCCGGTTCCGTAAAAGCCAGTGGTGCCCCTTGGTTTTGGTATGGCACCGCAGCACTGGTGGTATTCAATAGCGGACTCTGTGTTTTTGGGGATGCAATCATCCACAAAATCCGTTCATTAAAATTTTGATAACTGATTAAACCCGCTGTAAAAAAAGGCGTCTCAATGCTGAAAAATCGTTTCTACGTTTTTTGCAGCAGGGTTTAGGGAGTCTGAGCAGGCTCCCTACTTTATTTTTTAAAGGCGAAGTAGACAGCACCAATCAAGAAAAGAAAACTGATCAGGTATTTTGTCTGAAACGGTTCTTTCAGGTAATAAACTGCGAATACCGTGAAAACCAATAAGGTAATCACTTCCTGTGCCATCTTGAGTTGAAAAGCACCCCAACCGCCCTGATACCCGATTCTGTTTGCCGGCACCATCACACAATACTCAAAAAAAGCAATCCCCCAACTAATGAGAATTGCTTTCCATAATGGCAGTCCCTTATCCTTTAAGTGGGCATACCAAGCAAAAGTCATAAAGATGTTTGAAATCAATAGCAGTAATATGGTGCGCATCATGTAAGTTTATCAGGCAAAATAATGATTCACTGACTTTGTTGGATAAGCTTTGTCAGTTTGCCATAAGAAAGATCTGTAGCACGATACTTGTACCCTAAAAGAAAAAGCGCTATGAAGAAATTTCAGGCCATCATCCGATTCAGTATGGACGAGGAATTTATGTCCTTTGTACCGCCGCATCGTACCTATATCAACTACTTAATCAATAAGGGTGTGATTGATTATTATGCTGTGAGTATGGAAACCCAAACAAGTTGGATTACAATGAACGCAAAAGATAAAGCGGAAGTAGACGGCTATTTAGCCAAATCGCCTTTGTATAAATATTGGACCTATGAGATTGACGAGTTGTTTGTGTACGACAGTCAGCAATTCAGGCTTCCTGCAGTACAACTCAACTAATGAATCAAGCGAAGGAATACATGGTGATGGTGTTGACAGCAACTTTGCTTTGCTGTGTTGTTGCTTGTAATCTTCCTGCCAATAATGATCCGCTTGAGGAAAAGCAAGACGCTGAGATGACCACGCTCAAGCAGGAGTTTACCAATTTCCGCAATGCTGTGTACCAAGGCAATATTAGAGCGACCAAATCCTTCATGCAATTTCCGGTAATGAACACCAATAACGATATCTGGTATATGGTGCTCAATGAACAAGAACAGCAGTTCAGAAAAATCAATAGCCAGAAAATCATTCCATTTACAGAAGCCGATCTGACCTTGTATTACCGGAAAATTTTTCCAAAAGCATTTGTCATCAGCCTACTGAAAATAAATACCGATACCCTATTCAAGAAAGGTAGTGCTTCATCTCGCGCTAATGCGGAAGACAGCATCACCAATTACAGTATGGATGTTTTTTATGATAAGGAAGTAGGCCGCCTGTCGTTAAACCTGTTCTACAGAAGGCAAATGAAAGATGGTTATGGCAATGATGTACGCGGCGATGAAAACAATGTGATTTATAATTTTAATATCAAGCGGGATGGCCGATTGCTATTTAACCATATCCGCATTGCTGCACAGACTAGATAAATCAAGCATTCGTGCAATACTTGCGCTATAAGCGTAGAAAAATCAAAAAAATTTTTGGTCAATAGGATTCAGCCCCTATTTTTGCACTCCCAACAAAAAAGGGAGCATAGCTCAGCTGGTTTAGAGCATCTGCCTTACAAGCAGAGGGTCCGCGGTTCGAACCCGTGTGCTCCCACAGACAACCCTCCGATCACTCGGAGGGTTTCTTTTTTCCACAATCAGCTTAAAATTTAAGGTTGGCCACGTATTGCATTACACAAATCGGCCGTTAATCATATAGCACCCTTAATTTTGCGCCATGTCATTCAATCAACCATTCAACGAAACCAAACCCTGGGAGTCTCAGGATACGGATATTCTGACCAAAGACAGCGATGCTTGGCAGTTGATTGTATGGAATGACGAAGTAAACACCTTTGAATGGGTCATTGAAACCCTGATTGAAGTTTGCAGCCATAGCACCGAACAGGCCGAGCAATGTGCCATGATCATTCATTTCCGTGGCAAATACGCCGTTAAAGTGGGCAATTATGAAACCCTCAAGCCCATGTGCGATGCCATTACCGACCGAGGTATCGGTGCAACTATTGAAGAACTGGTTTCCTAAACTATATCCATGCCATTGTATGCATTAGGTGAATCGCACTGGTTTCCACCGGTGGAAGATGCATTAGAAGATGGTCTACTGGCCATGGGCGGCGATCTTGATCCGGAAAGACTCATGAAAGCCTATAGAAAAGGCATATTCCCTTGGTTTGAAGATGAAATGCCTCTCTGGTGGTGCCCCGATCCCCGCTTTGTACTCTATCCTGAAGAACTATACATCAGCAAGAGCATGCAGCAAGTGATTCGCAGAAAAGAATTTGTATTCAAAACCAATACAGCTTTTGCACATGTAATTGAAAATTGTCGCGCTACACCTAGAATGGGACAAAGCGGTACTTGGATTACGCCAGAAGTAGCTACAGCCTATAACAAACTCTATACACTTGGTATCGCTCATTCGGCAGAAGCTTGGCAGGACGGACAATTGGTTGGCGGTTTATACGGTATTAAAATGGGTAAGGTCTTTTTTGGAGAAAGTATGTTTAGCCACACAAGCAATGCCAGCAAATTTGCCTTCATTCAATATGTGGAGCAACTTAAGTTGGAAGGAATTGCATTGATCGACTGCCAAGTATACACCAGTCATTTAGAAAGCCTTGGTGCCCATATGATTCCTAGAAAATTATTCTGCAGTCTGCTGGATGAATTGATTGACTAGCCGCGATAGCCATATAAACGCTCTACGTCTCTTACAATCATCTCCATGGGCTTTTCTGCCCCTTCCCGATCATATACTTGTTTCAGGCTGCTACCAAAGAGGAATGCAACACCCTGCCAAAATGAGGCGGTAAAAGAGCCTTTGTATTCTTTGATGATTTCAAAGCAATGCGCACCAGTTTCGCGATAGATCAATTTCATCAACACTTTACCCTGATAAACAGAAAGACTTGTAAGCTTGTCTGTAAACTCTTTCTTCAATTCCTTTTCTCTGGCACGAATGATTCTTCTGCGCTCTGCCTTATCTGTAACACCAGCCAGTTTTACATTGATCTCATTCATGATACGACTGGCAGCTTTGGCGTAAGGATAAGTAACATAGACTGCATTACGTAACCTTGTCCACTCAGCCCAATACTTTCTTTGTGCAGGCGTGAGTTTGGTATAGACTGTTACTTCCGGTAAAACATACTGCGGTACGGTATCGCCTTCTGCATTGATATATGCATAAACGGTATCTCGCTGCGGGATGAATTCCTGGGCACCTGCTTCATTAAAAAAAGCAGCACCCAGTAATAGCATGGTTAGGATGATATGTTTAGCCGACAAGCGCATCTGCTTAAAATTAGACATTGTTCTGCAGATTAATGCTGCCTTCACCCAAAAGGTAACCTTATTGAAAAGTAAAAATCAGACGGCTTTAACAGATTTGCGTACCCGCTGTAGGATAGACATCACAAAGCCCACTACCATCACCAGAATACCCAACCAGAGTATATTGATCATGGGGAACTTATATACTTTCAATGTGATCAAGTCTGTTATTGCGGAGCTTTCTTTGATGCCAATCTCTAACTCACCCTTCTCCTGATCCAATACCTTATTGAAACGCAAAGCCATACTTTCTGCAACTACCGTATCTGGCAAATCGCGCACCTGCGTACCCTTGATGGCCAGACCTGGAGTGGCTTTGTATTGCTTACCGGTTTTGGAGTAGATGGTCATATCTAGGAACAGGGCATTTTCATCTGCACTGTATTTTTTGCCCCTCTCTTCTGCTGGATTCACTTTTACATCATTCAGCACCAACATACCATTGCTATAGAAAACGGTATCGCCTTTGTGCACAGCTCTGTTACGATAAGTGGTTGTATCTGTTCCCTCGTTACGAGTTAAATAAGAGATATAGACGAATATGTCCTTATGCCAGTAATGTCTTGCATCAGGGTTGGCAGAAAATCCTTCACCTTGATTGTTTTTAATCAAATCAGGATATAACTTGAACGACTCGCTACTGTCTTTTGCTTTGAAATCAATTTCAAAATATTGTTTACGATCGCGAGGGTTCAACGTGTCTCTTTGGTAAGTCACCATATACTTACCCATATCAGTTTCCACTCCTTTGAAAAGGGTGATATTTTCCGCAGGATCTTCGCGCTTATCTTTCTTGAACACAGCCAAGCCCGTGGTATTCCAACTCAACACTGTTTTCTTGCTGGAAGAAATCAATATACCTACTAATACCAAACCAAAACCAACGTGTGCTACAGAAGCACCGGCAGCTTTTACCTTACCCTTCAATCCCAACCACACATAACTGGCATTAGCTACTACCGCATACACTGCTGCAAAAATGGCGAGATGGATAGCAAACAAAAATCCAGGGCCTTGCTTATCATAACGAACGCCACCAAACAAACTAATCGCAAGACTAATGGCCACGGCAATCAATGTAGGCAACCAGATTTTTTTACCGAATTGATCTTTCGGTGTGTCTTTGTATTTGAAATATTGTGTAACCGCAGTCAGCAATCCTACCACAATCGCCACCCATACCTGAATCTGGTTGTGCGCAAATTCTGGATCTTCCGGTGGTGCAATCTGTGTACCAAACACTTTGTTGAATACAGGGGTTGAGGTTTTCGCAATGATCACCACACCGGCTAGAAAGAATACCAACGCACCAATAAACATCCAGAATTCACGACTATAGGTATTCTCTTCTTTTACAATAGCTGGGATGGATTTGTATCGCGCCGCAAACAAACCAATCGCAGGAAACAAGAACACCAATACAAACAACAACAACTGTGTGTTCATGCCTAAATCTGTGAACGCATGCACAGAAGTATCGCCCAACACACCGCTTCTTGTTAAGAAGGTAGAATACAGAATCAGTATAAAAGTGATGATATAAAAGAAGTAAGTACTTCTCAAGGAATAACCGGTACTCTTATAAATGAGGTTGGTATGTAACCCTGCAATCAATGTCAACCAAGGCACCAACGAAGCATTCTCAACAGGATCCCATGCCCAGTAACCTCCAAAAGACAAACTCTCATAAGCCCATGCAGCGCCCATCATGATACCTGTACCAAGAATTGCACCAGTAAAGGATGCCCAAGGCAAAGCTGGTTTAATCCAACCATGATCTTTGTTGTATAAACCTGCCATCGCGTATGCAAAAGGCACAATGGTAGAGGCAAATCCTAAGAACAGTACTGGCGGGTGAATCACCATCCAATAGTTCTGTAACAAAGCATTCAAGCCATTACCATCTTTGATCTTAGATAGATAATCAGGCATGCTGAAGATCGGGGCTTCCATTTCATTGCGCAACAACACAAATGGACTGCTGCCCACTTTCACGCCAAAGAAATAAATACCAATGATCATGGTAGCGATGGTGAACTGTGCAAAGCTCACTACTGTCATCACACCAGCTTCCCATTGCTTCGACTTCCAGATCAGTATCCATCCCAATACACAATGCCAGAAACTCCACAACATGAAGCTACCCTCCTGACCTTCCCAGAAACAACTCAACAAGTATTCAATCTGCAGACTGCGATCGCTGTGCTGCCAAGCATATTTATACTCGAATAAGTGATTAGAGATGATGTAGTACAACACCACAAACAAGCCCATTACGGAAACTGATTCCAGAAAGAATGCACCGCGCGCGATACGAATCCAATTCTGACGATCTGGACCTAATTGCTTTTTATTGGCAATGAAATATGCGATGGTTGCAACAATGGATGCCACCAGCGACAAAACAGCAAAGAACTGACCTATTTGTCCGGGTAATAAATGTTCGCCTAAATATTGCATGGGAATAAACAATACATCCCGAACAATGCCGGGATGATGAGAAAATTATTTTGTGGTGCTTGCCTGCTCTAATTCTTTACTGGCAGCTTGCATATCGTCTTTGTATTTGCTCGGACATTTCATCAAAATATCCTTACACTCAAAATGGTCACCATCCATACGACCTTTCAACACCAAACGCTCACTTTTCTCCATGTCCGTTGGCTTGGTATTGTGGTAAACAACCTTCACAGCATTGCCCAAGGTATCAATTGCGGTAAATGAGAGATAATTGGGGTTTTTTACCGGATCATAATCCATAGGTTGAGATTTGTCCAGCTTGGCAATCAAATTCACAAATTTGCCTTCCTTCTTTTTGGCTGAAGCCACTGTTTCGTACGTAGTCAAATCTCCAGTATAACTAATTAATACTGTGATAGATATAGCAATCAACACCAGAATCACAATATGCATCTTCTTCATAGAAAGCCGTTTGCGTGCAAAAGTATAGCAAAAACCCTTGGTTGAGCCATTCGTTTGAAGAATCTACTTGTTAAAAACCAAAGCTTCCACAACCGCCTTAAAAAATGTGCAGAAACGGAACATACTTTTTTGGTGTGAGAATTAGCCACTAATTTGCGGCGCGCTTAGCAAGCAGATTATGACCGATCTATCGAATTTTAACCCCAACTCCGCCGGTAACCCGAACAATAATATTTTCGGCCTACCCTTTTCTGAAGAAGAAGCCAAACTGGTTTTATTGCCCATCCCCTGGGAAGTAACGGTAAGTTACGGTGCAGGTACCGCCAGATCAGCTGAACACATTTTCAAAGCCAGCTTACAGGTGGATCTATATGACAATGACTACCCAGATGCTTGGAAGCAGGGCTATTTCATGAAAGAAGTTGATAAAAAGATTCTGCTGAAAAGCGATTACCTGCGTAAGGAAGCTGAACTCTATATCGACTATATCTCCAAAGGTGAAGCTTTAGAGAAAAACAAGTTCATGTGCAAAAGCCTGAAAGAAATCAATGAAGGCAGTCACATGTTGAATGATTGGGTGCAAGCCAAAACACAAGAACTCTTAGACAAGGGTAAACTGGTTGGTTTGATTGGTGGCGACCACAGCACACCACTTGGCTACTTAAAAGCATTGGCTAAAAAATACGGCGAGTTTGGTATTATTCAGATTGATGCGCATTGCGATCTGCGTAAAGCATACGAGGACTTCAAATATTCGCATGCATCTATCATGTACAATGTGCTGAGCGAAATTCCGGAAGTAAGCAAACTGGTACAGGTAGGCATTCGCGATTATTGCGATGAAGAATGTGCTTGTATTCAGGAAAGCCCTAACCGCATCATTACTTATTTTGATCAGCGTATCAAGGAACGCCAATTTGAAGGCGAAAGCTGGAAATCCATTGTTGACGAAATAGTCGCACACCTGCCCCAACAAGTCTATATCAGTTTTGATATCGATGGTTTGGACCCCAAGCTTTGTCCCAACACCGGTACACCTGTCAATGGCGGTTTTGAAACAGAACAAGTTTTGTATCTCTTCAAAAAAATCAAAGCCAGTGGCCGACAGTTTATTGGTTTTGATTTAGTAGAAGTGGGTGTTGGTGAATCTGATTGGGATAGCAATGTTGGCGCTCGCCTATTATACAGAATCTGTAATATGATGGTACAGGCATGAGTACCTATGATTTTGTGATAACCACCAAAAGACCTTCTTACCGGTATATCAACTGGACAGGGCAACTCATGATTTTGCTTGCATTGATTGAATTGGGCACAGGGCTGACTGAATGGACCAATCAAAAATGGACCATCCTTGTGTCGATGGTATCGATGATTCTCTTCTGGGCGTATAATCGTTTTAATAAACAGGCTACACACCAGCCCTATTATCGCACTTCACTCTTCATTGCAGCTATAGCATTATACTATTTGGCAGGCTATCCTGTATGGCAGGCAGTTTTATATGTTGCTGCTGGTATTGCTGAAGGACTAGCGAAATTCCCTGAAGAAATTGGCTTCAACACAGATCAGGTTGTTTTCAATACACTGCCGAAGAAAGTGTACAACTGGAATGAGTTTTCCAATGTGCTGATTAGAGATGGTGTAATTACAATTGACTTCAAGAACAACCGCCTCTTTCAAAAAGATTTACAGGAACCTGTGTATGCATCGCTAGAAAAAGAGTTCAACACATATTGTCAAGAACAACTCCGCATTAGTGCTGAATCCGGAAAGTAAACTTGCGCGCGGTGCTGGGATTAGGTCCTAAGACACCAAAGGTTTGTACTCCTGCAAGAGAGAATATACCATCCGTAAAATAAGCTACCCCAACTAATCCGTAGAGCACATCTTGCCAGTCCATAGGCTGCCGACTAAACGCCGCATAGGCCAATGTTGCTCCTAGTCCCGACTGCACAACAGTGAATACCACACTTGACCAATGGCGATAATCATACACACCATGTAATCGGCTGAGCGGGAAGGAAACTGTTTGCTTTTTTCCTTTTATCTGTAAAATAGAGTCTTGAATAATTGAGAGTACGCCTTTCTGCGTTCTAATCAAATCTCCATCAATATAAGAAAAGGTGTATCGCTTACCCTCTACAAATGAAAGCTGTCTGTTTCTCTTTTCGGCAATCAGCGTGCTTTTTTGTGCAAACATCTGACCAACCAATAAACAAGCTAGTATCATCAGCAGTGCTTTCATATGCATTTTTGATAAAAGTATAGGTGATCAAAGAATGTGTCAAACACTGCCCAACACCTGAGGGCATAAAAAACAAGCCGCCTTAACGATTCGCTAAGGTTCTGCCCGATTCAGTTATTTTTGCAGCTAAACCACAGATTTTGAGTTTAGCACATTCCCCATATCTCCTGTATTCAGATGGCCAGGGCAATATTTTCGAAGACACCAGTCTCTATGCCGTAGGCAGGGCCGGATGGGATGCTTTTCCCGTTCCAGAAGAAGATTGGATTGTTTTACCAGATGGCGGCAACTTATATGAACTGCCCGGCAGAAAAGGCATTGGCATTGATGTAGCCACAGGTGAAATGCGTTTGTGCGATAAGGGCTGGGCTGTAGCCGCATTTATTCCGCCTGCACACACAGGATTATGGCTTGCTGCTTACGAAACCGAAGCAGATGCACCTACCCTGCCTTTGTTTTGTTATACCGCTGCAGGCTGGCACAATAACCAATTCTATGTAACAGCAGTGCGCATTGAACAGGACATTCGTCAGGAATGCGCCGGTTATGATGATACCAAGATCAAATCTGGCACACAAAACCTGTTAGAGACTTATCCGCATAACCGTTTGGTGAAACACTTGATGGAGAATTGTTGCATGACCTATAATTGTCCGGCAGCGAGAAACTTCTCCTTATCACGTTGGGAATGTCCCGTGCCTACTTCACCGGCTTGTAATGCCAATTGTATTGGTTGCATTTCTTTCCAGCCGGAAGAAGAACAGATTGTGTCTACGCAAGACCGACTCACCTTCAAACCCAGTGCAGAGGAGATTGTGGAGTTTACGGTGCCGCATTTGATGTCTGCACCATTTCCTATTGTCAGCTTTGGACAAGGTTGCGAAGGCGAACCTTTGTTGATGTGGGAAACCATTCGCGAAGCAATTATTGAAATCAGAAAACATACGGATCGCGGCAGCATCAATATCAATACCAATGGTTCAAGACCGGAATGGGTGAAAGCATTGTGTGAAGCCGGATTGAATAGTATTCGCGTCAGCACCAATTCTGCACGCAAGCATATTTATGAAGCCTACTATCGCCCCAACAACTACAGCTTTGAAGACATTGTGGAGAGCCTGAAAGTTGTGAGAAGCTATGGCGGCTGGGCAAGTATCAATTATTTTGTTTTTCCTGGCATGACGGATAGTGTGGAAGAATACGAAGCATTGCGCAAATTGATCAAGGAAACCGACCTCAGTATGATTCAATGGAGAAACTTCAATATTGATCCGGATTGGTACTTGGGTAAGATCAACGTGAGTGATACGGGCGAGATGATGGGCGTGAAACAACTACAGGATTTGATTCGGGAAGAATTCCCCAACCTCAAGTTTGGTTATTTCAATCCGCCCATGGAACGCATCAAGGGTAATTACGCAATGGACTTTGCACACTAAGCAGTCAATTTGAAACAAACAGCAACAGCAGGTATTCTTTTAGCATTGATTGCTACATTGATCTGGAGCGGCAATTTCATTATTGCACGAGCCATTTATGCCGACATACCACCGATTACGCTGTCTTTGTTTCGCTGGGCAACAGCCTCTTTGATTCTGCTGCCTTTCAGCATCCGAAAGACAAAAACTGTTTGGCCCATCATTCGCAGCAATGGCGGCTATTTTTTCTGGACGTCACTTACCGGCATTGCACTCTTCAACACTTTTGTGTATGTGGCCGGACATTATACCACAGCTACCAATATGGCTTTGATTGGCACTACTTCTTCACCCATTTTCGCCATGCTAATGGCGGCTGTGTTTTTAAAAGAAGCTTTGTCGTGGCAAAGAATACTTGGGGTACTACTTTGTATTAGTGGTATTCTCTTACTGATAACAAAAGCCAGTTGGTATAACTTATTGCATATTCATTTTTCCATTGGCGATGTATGGATTTTGTTGGCGGGACTATCTTTTGCGATCTATAACTTGCTAGTACGCAGAAAGCCCGCAGGCATTTCACCGATTGTTTTCCTATTCACGATTTTTAGTTTCGGCACTTTACTACTACTCCCTTTTAGCTTATTGGAATTACAGCAAGGTGGTGTAGTTATTAGCAGCTGGAAACTCTGGGGCATGATTGCGTACTTGGGCCTAGGCACTTCTGTGATTTCTTTTTTATGCTGGAATGCAGCGATTGAAAGACTGGGTGCGGTACGCACCGCTTTGTTCGGCAACCTCATTCCCATCTTCAGTTCTATTGAAGCATTGATACTCTTGAAAGAATCATTCACCTGGTTACATGCAACAAGCGCAGCACTGGTGTTGATGGGCTTATTCATTGCCAATAACTTTTTTAAAGTCAAGCGCGCATGATCGACTGGCAGCTGATATTACTACTCTGTGCATTTGCCTTTCTCGCAGGCTTTGTAGATGCCATTGTAGGTGGAGGAGGATTGATACAAACACCTGCAGCGTTAATCCTACTGCCTAATCTCCCTGTTGCTACGGTGATAGGTTCCTTAAAAATTCCTTCTTTCAGCGGTACAGCTTTCGCGGTGGTGCAATACCTCAAAAAAGTGCAAGTGTACTGGATGCAGATTGCCGTGATGTGTGCGGTGGCATTTGGTGCTGCTTATTCAGGCTCGATGTTATTGAGCATGGTAAGCAATCAGTACATGAAGCCCATCATCTTTATCGTGCTTTGTGGCGTAGCCATCTACACCTATACCAGAAAACAATTCGGACAAACAAAGACCAAGACACTCACACCAACACAAAACTGGATTCGTTCCATCACCATCAGCCTCATCATTGGTTTTTATGATGGGTTTATTGGTCCGGGTGCAGGTAGTTTTCTGGTGTTGGCATTTATTGCGGTGTTGGGACATGATTTCCTCCACGCCAGTGCCCACGCCAAACTGGTGAATCTGGCCACGAATTTGGGCTCCATTCTTTTGTTTGTGTTAAAGGGATCTATCATTTGGAGTATTGCCATTCCTATGGCTGTGAGTAATGCGCTGGGCGGTATTCTAGGTGCAAGAACAGCCATCGCCAAAGGCAATCAATTCATCCGCATCTTCTTTCTGCTGGTGGTATTCGGTACCTTGATTCGTTTTGGGTATGATATCTTCTTCAAGTAATCTACACTTCGCCGCTGTTGGTCGCCTGACCAACAGATAAAGAGCTAAAAGAATATCTTGCTGGTCAGGCGACCAGCAAGGGCTATCCTATCAACAGATTGTGAAAGCTTTTTGCCAAAGGAGAATATTAACCTTTCCTTACTGCAAAAAGTGTCTATCGGTCTTTTCTTTGTGAAGTTTTCAACATTGCCGCAGTGGCAGCCAAACCCTTGTAGATTTGTTATGTACGCAACAGCCATGCAGCTCAGTTACGAAAGAAGCAAAAACGCCAAAGCCGCCGCGATTACTACAGTTATCTGCGGAAGCATTCTTTTGCTCTTTTTTCTGGTGCAATGGCAGATACCTGTTGAGCCGCCCCTGCCCTTAGAAGAAGGTATTGAAGTGAATCTGGGCAATAGCGAAACCGGCTTAGGTGATATTCCACCACAAATTCCCGGCGATCCTGCACCCGATGCTACGGAAGCAGCTACTCCTCCACCTACTGCAACGACAACCGAATCCAAGATTGAAGCAGACCCAACAGATGATCCGGAATCTCCAGAAGTGAATACAGCCGTGAAAAAGCCGGAGAACAAAGTCTTGAACAATACTGCAGTTAATAAGCCAAGTACCAAACCAGCTACCACTGCAGCAACCACCGTAGCAGCTAAACCCAAAGCTTTATTCAAAACACCTGGTGCTACGGGTACTGGCGGTAACAATGCCGACAGCTACAATGGTGTGCGCAACCAAGGCATTGCTGGCGGTACGGGTGATCAGGGCAAGCCCAATGGCAATCCTAATTCAGACAGCTATACCGGTAATGGAGGAAGCGGCAATAGCGGCGTGCGCATCAGAAGCGGATTGGATGGCAGACGCATTACCCGACTACCTTCTTTTGAAGACGACTTCAATGAGAATGCCAAAGTAGCCGTAGACATTACCGTTGATGCCAATGGCGCTGTTACCAGCGCTGTGGTGAATCCCCGTGGCACCACCACCACCAATCAGCAGATTAGATCTATTGCATTGCGAAAAGCACGACAGCTAAAATTGAATCCCGGCAACGAGCCGGAACAAACCGGCACCATCGTTTTCGATTTCAAACTGCGGGGTTGATTATCTTGCAGCCTGCATGAATTACCAGCAGACTATTGAGTATCTTTTTTCGCAACTACCCATGTTTAGCCGACTTGGTGCAGCGGCCTATAAAAAAGACCTGTACAATACCATTGCGCTCTGCGAAGCATTGGGTAATCCGCATCATCAATTCAAAAGCATTCATATAGCCGGTACCAACGGCAAAGGCTCCACGAGTCATATGCTAGCGGCTATCTTACAAACTGCCGGTTATAAAACGGGTTTGTACACATCTCCCCACCTGCAAGATTTTCGTGAGCGCATCAAAGTGAATGGCGCCATGTGCAGCGAAGAATTTGTGGTTCGATTCACTGAAAGCATTCAACCACTGATTACTGAATTGCAACCTTCTTTTTTTGAAATCACCGTTGCAATGGCTTTCAGTTGGTTTGCTGAACAAAAAGTAGATATTGCGGTGATTGAAACTGGCCTAGGCGGACGATTAGACAGCACCAATATCATTCAGCCGGAGCTAAGCATCATCACCAATATTGGCTGGGACCACATGAATCTTCTTGGTAATACATTAGAAGCCATTGCCGGTGAGAAAGCAGGTATCATTAAACCACACATACCTGTAGTGATTGGCGAAGCTAGCGGCATTATAGCAAATGTGTTTACGCAAAAAGCCGAGCAAGAAGCATCTACACTTGTCTTCGCACAGGCCATCAGAGAAATAACCAAAGTCAAGTATCATCATAGACACTTACAAGTAAGTGTTCAACATCTTGAAAAGCATACCGACTACACACTTGATTTAAACGGACTATACCAAACGAAAAACCTTTTAGGTGTATTAGCGGCCATCGACATTTTACAGAACAAAGGTTGGAAGATTAGCGATGCACAAATCAAATCAGCACTACAGCAAGTAAAACCACTCACTGGTTTATATGGCCGATGGGATATCATTCAAGAGTCGCCTTTGGTGGTATTAGATGTTGGTCATAATGAAGATGGTATTCAACAAATCATTCATCAGCTTAACCACACCAACTACGAGCAACTGCATATCATCACCGGCATGGTGAAAGATAAGGATGTAGACAAAGTGCTTACGCTATTACCTAAACATGCCCACTACTATTTCACCAAAGCACAAATACCCAGAGCACTTCCTGAAAATGAATTGCTGGAAAAAGCTATCGCGAATGGATTGACCGGAAAAGCTTATGCAGAAGTGAACACTGCTTTACAAGCAGCACTACAAGCAGCAAAAGAAAACGATTTAGTCTTGGTTTGTGGCAGTGTATTTGTTGTTGGAGAAGTGGATAGATCAGCTATTGCGCGTTAACCAGCCTAAGCGCACAGCTGCGGCAAACATGGCTCCTGCTTGAATACCATGCGTGAATTGATGTGCTAAGAGAAAATCTAAAAATTGCTCCTTGCTGTAGTAGACCAATTCCAAATCTTCAAATGCATCTAAATTTTGCGCAACAGTTTTCTTGGCATTGTGTGCAATAAAGAACCAGGCCATATTGCTTTCCAATGGCGGATTGGGATGTACTTGAAATAGGAATTCCACATCTTCACTTACATAACCCGTCTCTTCGCGCATTTCGCGCTTCACCGCATCCATTGGTGCTTCTCCGGGATCAATCATGCCACCGGGCAACTCAATAGATACAATGCCTGCCGCATGGCGATATTGTTTCACCAATACCACCCGCTCATCTTCCGTCACAATTAGCACATTGCAAAAGCTGGGAATATCCAGTATAATATAAGGCGATAAAATTCTGCCATCAGGTAATTCACAAGCTTCTTCACGCACCTGCATCCACTTACGATGAAAAGTAATATCAGAAGATAAAATACGCCAAGACTGTTCCATTACTGAATGTTTAGCTTGCCCATATGCATGAGGGCATATAAAATGGTGCAGGTCTGCATCGATTGTATAAATCCCTGCTTTTTGAATAAATCAATAAACTCACCCCACTCTACCAAAAATACTTCTACATCTTCTTCCGTATCTCTTGCAGCACTTGGATCATATTCACCACCAGTTGCCAGAAACATGCGCATCAAATTGGTATTGGTGGTTGGGTTAGGAGAAATGGCACCCAAGTATTCAATCTTCTCAAAACGATAACCGGTTTCTTCTAACAATTCTCTGGCCATCGCATCTTCAAGACTGGCATCAGTAGCATCTACACAACCACCGGGTAATTCTGTAGATATTACGCCCAAACCATGACGATACATGCGCTCTAAAATCACTTTACCATCCTTGGTAATTGCCACAGCAGTTGCATAATCAGGAAAGCCATAGACATAAAACGGCTCAATGATTTTACCATCTGCTGTCTGACAGGTATCTGCACGCACATCCGTCCACTTATCCTTCAGTAGTTGTTTCGACTCTAAAGTTGTCCAACGTAACTCACGCATCTTACCAGCCTTTTTGTTCTCTCAGTGAAGTGATGTGTGCTGTATGATGTTTGCCATGCCAAGCATACATGCCCAATAAATGCCAGAGTGTAAACACTTTGCCATGCTGCGGATGAATCACAGAACGATTCAATAGAACAGTCTCAGATAAATCTTTGATGGCTTCATACCAACGTAAATGCAGGGCATGCAATAAAGTGAGCGACACATTTACCGGTACTGTAGCTACATCAGCCAAAGCAGTCCAAGCCACTTCATCATATGGCTTAATTGTTGGTTGCTCTTCTGTTAAACCCAGTTTGAAACGCGTATACGCATTCATGTGGCTATCAGCTACATGGTGCATCACTTGCTTCAACGTCCAACCACCTTCGCGATAAGGTGTATCGAGTTGCGCTTCATCTAAATTTTGGATAGCCAACTCCAATGCTTGTGGCAGGAACTTGATATCCAACAACCATTCTTGTAATTGCTTTTCAGAGAAAGGCTGTGGCGCATATTGACCGATGGGATAACGTGGATCTGTTGACATAGATAGTGTTTAAGCCTCGCGTAATGCGTGGCCGGTTAAATGAATGAATACATCTTCCAAATTGGCCTGTTTCACTTCCTTCGGTCTTTCAAAACCCGTAGCCACCAATTCATCAATGAGTTGATCAGGTGAGTTGATGGCGATGATTTTACCACTATCAATAATGGCTACACGATCACACAACACTTCTGCTTCATCCATATAGTGCGTAGTGATGATGACTGTGGTTCCCTTGGAGCGGATATCACGAATCAAGTCCCACAAGTTTCTCCGCGCCTGCGGGTCCAAACCTGTTGTAGGCTCATCGAGGAAAATAATCTTGGGTTGATTGATGAGTGTAGTAGCAATAGAGAAACGTTGCTTTTGTCCGCCACTCAATTCTTTGTACTTGGCCTTGGCTTTATCACGCAAGTTAACACTGTCCAATAAAGTAAGCGGATCGATAGATTGGTTGTACAAGCCGGCAAATAATTCCAACAACTCCGTTAAATTCAATCCCGGGTAATAGCCCGATGTCTGCAACTGTACACCAATGATTTTTTTGATTTCATTCGGTTGACTATCCAGATCAAAGCCATCCACCACGATCTTACCTGCAGATTTCTCCCGAAGCGTTTCGATGATTTCTAGTGTAGTAGACTTCCCTGCACCATTCGGACCTAATAAGCCGAATATCTCTCCTTCATACACATCAAAACTAATGCCCTTCACCGCTTTGAAATCGCCGTAAGACTTATGCAAATCCTGCACCGATATAATGGTCTTGCTCATACTTATTTATTTTCCAAGAGGAATACGCAAACTGAATTTGGTATTTGACACATTTCCCGCCTGTTTAGCAGCAGGAAAACTCATAGCAGCTGCACGCAGGTGTTGTGTGGCCAATCCATTCAATACGCCACCTGTTCCACTACACACAATACCTCCACCCAAAAGCCACCAACGTGCACTATTGTTTTCGTTATTCCAAATAATGACGGAGCTCAATGCCGTAAGCGTTCCCACTACATTCAATATCATAGCGCCGGTTTTATTGCGCTTGTATTGTTGGAAATGCATGGTGACTTCAGGCTGATTGAGTTGATTTACCAAAGCTGACAATTGCCTATTACCTGAATACAATCTGCCCTGATACACCAACGCTGGTCTCGACAAAGGGGGAATAAAACCCAAACCTGATGGATTGTGGTAATACAACTGCGCATCCAATACAGGCGTTTGCGCCTTCACGGCATACACACTGCAACAACAAATGATACCAATCAATATTCTACGCATCATATTCTTTTAAATGTTGATCCAACTCTTCCATCATCAATTTACTTCCGACAAAGAATGGAGAACGCTGGTGTAATTCTGTGGGCTTGATATCTAAAATTCTTTGTTCACCATTGGTGGCTACTCCACCTGCTCTTTCAATAATGAATGCAAAAGGATTGCACTCATACAACAAACGCAGTTTACCACTGGGCTTATCCGTCATGCCTGGATACATAAAGATGCCACCTTTAATGAGGTTGCGGTGTACATCTGCTACCATACTACCGATATAACGCTGCGTGTAAGGACCACCATTGTTCTTATTCTTTTTCTGACAAGTGGTGATGTATTGCTGTACACCTTTACTGTACTGGAAGAAATTACCATGATTCACTGAGTAAATTCTGCCGGATGGTGGACATTGAATATCCGGATGGCTTAAGCAAAACTCACCAATCGATGGATCGAGCGTGAAACCATTTACACCGCGACGAGTTGCATAGACAAACATGGTACTACTTCCATAGATCACATAGCCAGCAGCTACTTGCTGGTTACCCGGCTGCAGAAAATCTTCAGTCGTACATGGCTTACCAATTTCACTCACGCGACGATAAATACTGAATATTGTTCCGATGGACACATTCACATCAATATTGGCTGAGCCATCTAATGGATCGAATAAGCAGACATATTTACTGTTGTTGCTGACTTCGTCATCAAAAATTTCAATCTCATCCATTTCCTCACTACCAATACCCGCACAACTAATGCCATGCTTCAAAACACCAACCAATTGATTATTGGCATATACGTCTAATTTCTTGACATCCTCACCTTGTACATTGGTATGACCAGCATCGCCAAGAATATCCACCAATCCCGCTTTGTTCACTTCCACATTCACACGCTTGGCTGCCAATCCAATATCTCTTAACAGACTGCTCAGCTCACCCGTTGCAGAAGGAAAATTGCGCAACTGCTGCAAGGTAAACTCATCCAGTGTTAAGACCTTTCTGTTAATCATCATATGGGTTATCGTTTACTGGTAAAGATAGGACGGATTTATACCCAAGCCGCTGTAAAATGGGCAAAATTCATCCAATAAACAGGGGCTGGCTTGAGTATCTTTGTACCATTATTGATGGAAAAGCAGGAACTATGATCAAGGTATTCAAATTCGGCGGCGCAAGTGTCAATAGTGTGGAGCGAATTCAACATCTGGCAACAATTCTGGAGCAATATCAGCAAGACAAGCTTGTATTGATCATTTCTGCGATGGGGAAAACCACCAATGCCTTAGAAAAAGTTGCCGAAGCTTTCTACGCAGGCAATCAAGCCGAAGCCATTCAGCTTTTCCATGTGGTGAAACAACAACACCTCACTACTGCCAAATACCTGCTGGTTACGCATTACAATGCTTGTCACGACCAACTCAATGATTTCTTCACTGAGGCAGAATGGTTGCTACACGATAAGCCGGTAAGAAATTATGACTACTATTATGATCAACTGGTTTGTATTGGTGAGTTGTTGAGTACCTGTATCATCAGCTATTTCCTGAATGAAAAAGGTTTGTCCAATACCTGGCTCGACATCCGCGATCTCTTACGTACCGATGATAATTTCCGTGATGCCAATGTGGATTGGGATTTTTCTGCGCCTAGAATTCATGCAGCCATTCATGAGGCCATCAGCCAAACCAACTGCTGTATCGTTCAAGGTTTTATCGGTAGCACAGATGAAAATGAAAGCACCACTTTAGGCAGGGAGGGCAGCGATTTTACCGCAGCTATTGTGGCCAATGTGTTAGATGCTAGCGGACTCACTATTTGGAAAGATGTAGAGGGCGTGATGAATGCAGATCCCAGACAATTTCCTGAAGCGCAATATATCAGCGAGCTGAGTTTTGAAGAAGTGATTGAAATGGCCTACTACGGTGCACAGGTTATTCACCCGAAGACCATCAAACCACTACAGAATAAGCGTATTCCTCTATACGTGAAATGCTTTTTAGACACTAGTCTACCGGGCACAGCCATCACAGGTAAAAAAGTAAAACAATTGCCTCCGGTGATTGTACTCAAGAAAGATCAGGTCTTGATGCATTTGCATAGTCAGGATTTTTCCTTTGTGGGTGAAAAACCATTAGGCGATTTATACACCATCTTTAATGAAACCAGATTCCGTCCCAACCTCATACAAACCGGCGCCATCAACGTACAACTTTGTGTAGATAACCGTGCAGAAAAACTGGATCAACTGGCAGCCAAAGCCGCAGCCATGTTTGATGTACAAATTGAAAAAGGATTGACACTACTCACTATTCGTCACTATACGAATGAACTATTGCAAAAATTGACTGCCGGAAAACAAATTGTACTGCAACAACAAACAACTGAAACGGTACAGGTGCTATACCATGAATGATTGATTGAGGTATTTAGCCAACATTGTACTTAATTCTTCCTGTTTAAAGGGCTTTACCAGAATATCGTTGATACCAGCTGCTTTATATGCTTCAACATCATCTTTGAAGATGGAAGCAGTCATGGCGATAATAGGCACATTGGATTTTGCATGATTGCCCGACTTACGGATACGCGTAGCCAGCTGATCACCGGTAAGCTTGGGTATATTGATATCAGCCAATACAATATCGTAATGATTGTTTTCAAATAAACGCAAAGCTTCTTCCCCATCCTTGGCTATATCAAAAATCATGGCTGCTTTTTTCAAGAGCATAGTCAGCAGCATCACATTCATTTCATTATCCTCTACCATCAAAGCCTTTCTACCCAAGAAGATTTGCTGGGTCTGACTTGCTTGTTTCTCTAAAGAAGGTGCAAAAGCAATCGTATATGGCAGAATAAAGCTGAATAAAGACCCTTTACCAACTGCACTTTCTACCTTCATCTCACCACCTTGCAATTCTACCAGCATTTTACAAATAGGTAAGCCTAATCCTGTTCCCTGCACTGCTCTTCTACCTTCCTTACCATTATTGGTTGCCTGCGCAAATTCTTCAAAGACAACCCCGATTTGATCAGCAGGAATACCAATACCGGTATCTCTCACAGAAACCTGTAATTCGAGATCCTTGGCATTTCTGATAGGCAATGAAGCCACCAACTCTACCGTACCTTTTTCGGTGAACTTCACCGCATTGCTCACGAGGTTGAACAAGATTTGTTTCAAGCGATAAGCATCGCCGATCACCATTAATTCCTCATCTATCTCTAGTCGACTAATCAGTTGTATCCCCTTGTTGGTAGCAGACATAGAGAAAGCAAATACCACTTCACCAATTACTTTCTTCAGCGAGAATGCTTCTTTAGACAATTGTAGTTTACCTGCATCCAATTTTGAAAAATCAAGGATATCGTTTACGATAGTCAGTAAATGATCAGAAGAGGCTGTAATGGCTTGCGCGAATTTTTTCTTTTCAGCATCCGCTTCTTGTTTTTCAATCAACTCTGCAAAACCGATAATAGAAGTAAGCGGTGAGCGTATCTCATGGCTCATATTACTGAGGAAACGCGTTCTTGTTCTAGCGAGACGCTCTGCCTCTTCCCTTGCTTCCAGAATATCTTTCTCATAATGCACCATCTTGAAAATATTGTATCCCAAAACAAGAATGATGATGATAATCACACCCAATGAAGCATAAGAGAGTAATTCGATATTCTTCTTCGCATGAATAATGCTCACAATTCCCCGTTGATTTTCTTCCAGCTTGGTTTGCTGTTCTCGTTCACGAATCGTTTTTCGGGCATCATTCAATGCATACAAAAGTGTGAGTGAACCTTCAGCAAAAAGTCTTTGCTGCTCTTGCAAAAAAGATTGAAATGCTTGCGGACGCTTGGTAGCGAAACTCAATACATCCGACTGCATCTGGCGAACAGTAGCAGTGTCTGAATACGACTGCGCAGTATCTGCCGATAAGAATTCCTTCCTGATTTGTTGTAATTCTTCAAAAGGCAATTCAGCCAAGACATTGGCTGCATTATCTGTTTGTGCAGGTGCACTCAAACGGTTCAGCACATGGATTCTTCTGCCCAGCATGAGCTTTTTATTCAACTGCATGCGAATATTCGTCACCAAAGCACTATCCTCTCCAACTTGCAGTTCATCTAAGTACTGCGACATTTTTTCCATATGCCCCTCGTACTGTTCGAGATAGTTTTGCTCATTAGACGCTTCGTAAATCATGTACTTGTTATCGGCAAGCGACAACTCATCATTTGCATCTCTTAACAAAGTGAGGCTTACACTTTCCTGCGCCAATAAATCAACGTTATCACCCAGTGTAGAGAGGTTTCTAACCGTAACAATATTGCTGAAAAGGATGGCCACAATCACCAGCAGACACACGGCGATTAGCGTAAAATTTGATCTGGAAAGTCGAGGTATTCCTTTCATTGGGCCATTTTTGCCTGCAAATAGGTTGTGCAGCAGCTTAACCGGATGGGAAAATAGGCTGCTTCGCCTAGAAAATCAAATAATCTCCCTGCTTATTTACAGCTACAACGGGCAAACGATGCTTTTGCTCAAACAAGTGATAGGCTTTTTCCATACTGCTCACCAGCTTACTATAGCCGGGCTTATCCTTGATGGTTGTCTCTAACCAAAGCTGACGTTCTGTTTTCCCAAACTTTACCGGGAAAATATGGACGGGAATAAAATCTTGTCCGGCACCTTTGGCCAAAGTAGCTAGCACATAGACTTCTTCAACCGGATCATTTTGCAGTGGCAGGCAACCAATAGTAACACATGCACCGTGGATATAAATATCGTTGCCGGGTTGTTGCTTATCTGAAAGTACTTTATCTGAAGCGTTGGGGTAATTCAAACCCAATGATAAATGGTAGTTCGACTGCGGATTGAATTCGTTAATACTATAAAACCCTTCTGGTACCTGAAAATCTCCAGAGATTCGCTTAGGCCCCAAAGTGCCGCTCATGGCACAAATCGCATAGGTCTTGAATAATCGAAAACTATCTACAATAAAATCGCGTGCCCATACTTCCAGTTTGCCCTCAGCCTTGAAAGCACGGAAGTACAATTGCTTCAATGGCCATTGAAACCCATTGGCCTTGGCATGCATTTTTAATGAATCTTCTTTATGCTTAAACGCATTTGCGACACGCGGATATTGTTTTTGCATTGCTACGAAGCCGGATTGTGCTGTTGCGCTATCGTGCAACAAAAAGACGATCATGAGTATGCAAAAAGGCAGCTTCATGGAATAAAATTACCGAAAGACTTCCATGAAACTGCCTCGTGTGAATAGTTCACAATAGTTTATAAATTGCCGCGCAAATCCTGCTCGCGTTCAATCGCTTCAAACAAGGCTTTGAAATTACCCTTGCCAAAACTCTTGGCACCTTTGCGCTGAATGATTTCAAAGAATAAGGTTGGCCTGTCTTCAACCGGCTTAGTAAAGATTTGTAAGAGATACCCTTCATCATCACGATCAACCAGAATACCCAACTCACGCAGTGGCGCTAAATCTTCATCAATATGGCCTACTCTATCCAGCAAATCATCATAATACGTAGTGGGTACTTGTAAAAACTCCACGCCTCTGCTGCGCAGTGCAGTAACTGTTGAGACGATATCATGCGTAGCCAATGCTACGTGCTGACAGCCTTCGCCATCATAAAACTCTAAATACTCTTCTACCTGCGATTTTTTCTTGCCCTCAGCTGGCTCGTTAATGGGAAACTTTACAAATCCATTGCCATTACTCATCACCTTACTCATCAATGCTGAGTATTCTGTAGAAATATCGTTATCGTCAAAAGAGAGAATGTTTCTGAAGCCCATTACATCTTCATAAAACTTTACCCACTTATTCATCTGGTTCCAACCTACATTACCAACACAATGATCTACATACAATAAACCGGTTTGTTCCGGATTGTAATACGGCGTATTCCACGCGCGGAAGCCGGGAAGAAATACCCCTGTATAGTCTTTGCGCTCAATAAACAAGTGTACAGTATCTCCATAAGTATGAATACCACTAATCACAGCTTTACCACCTACGTCCTCCAATACCACTGGCTCTTGATAAGATTTCGCGCCTCTAATCGTAGTTTGATGCCAAGCATCGGTTGCATCCGGTACGCGTAAAGCCAAAACTTTCACTCCATCACCATGCTTGTAGATGTGATCAGCAATAGGATTACCTGCACGCAATGGCGTGGTGAACATGAAAGTGAGTTTGTTCTGACGAACCACATAGCTCACTTTGTCTTTCATACCAGTTTCCGGACCGGCATAAGCCAGACTCTGAAAGCCAAAAGCAGTTTTATAGAAATGCGCAGCCTGTTTGGCATTGCCAACATAGAATTCTACGTAATCAGTGCCTTCCAGCGGCAGAAAATCCTGTGTAGCAGCAGGGGCAGGTGTTGATGCAAGCATCGTATCCATACAATTGATTTGTGTTTATGTGAATGATGAGAAAGCGTGAGCGAGGGTGATCAAGTATTGATCAAGCCAGTTTATCCATGGCCAATGCTTCCATGAGCAGGCAGTAGCAACCCCGCTTGTCTGTAAAATGCTTATGTGCGTAATCTGGCAGCATGTGGAACAAAAATAGCCAAATTGCTTGTTCTTCCAAGTCCGCAGCTCCGTTGTGGATACTATCTTCGCAGCTATGAAAATCGGAATCTTGGGTGGCGGCCAATTAGGCCGAATGTTATTGCAAGCTGCAGCCAACTACACAGTGGAGACTTTTGTGCTGGAAAACGATGCCAACTGTCCGGCTGCACACCTCTGCCATCACTTTGTAAAAGGGGATATCCGCGATTTCAATACTGTTTATCAATTTGGTAAGGGACTAGACGCCATCACCATTGAAATTGAATCGGTGAATGTGGATGCATTGGAAAAGCTGGAGCAAGAAGGCGTGAAAGTCTACCCCAAACCATCCGCCATCAAGACCATTAAAAACAAGATTCGCCAAAAGGAATTCTACGCCCAGCACCAGATTCCCAGCTCGGCTTTTGTTGTCACGCATAACCTGCAAGAACTTACTGATCAAGCAGCTTTTCTACCTGCTGTACATAAACTCGCTGAAGGCGGGTACGATGGTAAAGGCGTTCAGGTAGTGAAAACAGAAAGTGAGATCAATCTTGGCTTTGATGCACCTGCGGTGCTGGAGAAAATGGTGAATATTGCTAAAGAGATTGCCATCATCGTTGCAGTGAATGATGCCGGCGAAACCGCCATCTTCCCTCCTGCTGAAATGGTGTTCGATCCTGTGCTGAACTTGTTGGATTATCAGGTGAGTCCTGCCAAGCTGGATGAAAAGACTTTGTGGAAGACAGAAGCCATCGCGATTAAAGTGGCAAAGTCGCTAAAAAGTCCCGGCTTGTTTGCGATTGAACTATTTGTTGACAAAAACGGCGAAGTGCTTGTGAACGAAACAGCACCTCGCGTACATAATAGCGGCCACCATACCATTGAAGCCAACTACAGCAGTCAGTACGATATGCTCTGGCGCATCATGCTGGGTTATCCGCTGGGTAATACCGCACCCATCCTACCAGCAGCCATCGTTAACTTATTAGGGGCGCCAGGCTATGATGGATCAGCTGCTTATGATGGATTAGATGAAGTGTTGCGCATGGACAATGTATTCGTGCATCTATATGGCAAGACGCAAACCAAGCCTGGCAGAAAAATGGGGCACGTGACCATCATCAGCAAAGAATATCAGGATCTTACCTTCAAGGCCAATAAGATCAAGCACACGCTGAAAGTAATCAGCAAATAATCCTTCGCTTAGCGAATAATCTTTGGAGGTATCTGCATCAGGAAACC
>JAIETM010000013.1 GCA_019745155.1 Chitinophagaceae bacterium
TCAATACCAAACCCTTGTTCTAATTCAGCAACAACTTGTTGCTTGAAGCTAATACTGTACCGAACTACCTGTTGTCGCTTTGTTGACATGGTTTCCTGTTTTACTTGACTTATTTACTGTCAACTTTTTTCAGGACGTGACATGCTTGTTGGTTTGTTGTTGATGGTTGGGGATTTTAGTTTTCACCGCGAAGACAGAATGCTACGCTTCCGGTCTTTGGTCTTTTGCTTTTAGTCTTGGTTGAATAGGTGGTAGTTGATCATTACTGAAATCATTCGATTTCCATACGCTGCTTTCATTAATTCTTCTGTTCCTTATTCCTCTGTTCACTGTTCTATTGTTCTTCTGTTCTATAGCGGTTTCACGCTAAGCTCGCCAAGATATAAGGCACGCAATGATCTTGGTAATCACCTTGCGTGCTAAAAAAGTCTTTGCGCGCTTTGCGAGAAAAAATCCCACAGATTTTCAGGATAGGGCCCCGAATGCTTTGGACAAGCGATTCACGAATAAAATCAAACGCAGATTTTGAATTTTCTCTTTTGCGTTTTGAATTATAAAAGCTTCGCCGCTTTTGCTAAGTCTTCCGGCGTATCAATTTCTACACCCATATAATCTGTTACCACCATTTTAATAGGTACACCGTATTCGAGGTAGCGGAGACATTCAACCTTTTCAGTAGCTTCAAGAGGTGTCATGGGCCAGGAAGTAAAATTCAACAAAGCCTGTTTGCGAAATGCATACACACCGATATGCTCATAATATAATTTAGCCGCTGCAGCATCTCTTGGATAAGGAATCACACTTCTGGAAAAGAATAGCGCATTCATATTCCTGTCCACAGCAACTTTTACATAGTTGGGGTCTTTGATCAATGCTTCTTCCTTTAACTCCTGCATCAAGGATGCTACTTGCACTTGTGCACCGGCTTCGCCCTGAAATACTTGTAATAATTTTTCGAGAGGTGCTTTTTTCACAAAGGGTTCATCGCCTTGCACATTCACGATAATATCCACGTTCATGTCTGCAGCAGCTTCTGCAATGCGATCGCTGCCACTCTCATGTGTGCGTTTGCTCATCACGGCTTTGCCGCCATGCTGTGTAATTTCATTGAAGATGATATCACTATCGGTAACCACTACCACTTCATCAAATAAGCCAGTGGCGATGGTATTATCATAAGTATGCCTTATCACCGTTTTGTTGCCGAGCTGTTGCATCAACTTAGCAGGAAAACGTGTGGCCGCATAACGGGCCGGAATCATGGCGATTTGCTTCATGGCGCAAAGTTAACCGCTGAATGCCATCAGGCAACAGGCGTCTTATCCATATGCCCAAAAGGCTTGGTGAGTAATTCACCAAACTGCTCATCTTTCTCGTTAGGATAGTAGCGATCCAAACCATAACGAATCTGTCCAGTATCTAGCTTCATGAAAGTGCCCAGCAATCTGTCCCAGATTGAAAGCACTGCACCATAATTGCTATCAGTATACGGTTGTTTCCAATGGTGATGCACTTTGTGCATGTTTGGCGATACCAGCACCCAGCTCAGTGCCGCATCCAATTGTTTGGGTAAACGAATATTGGCATGTGTAAACGCCGTAGCCACAATCAAGATGGTTTGAAAAATCATGACCGCAAACATGGGCGCACCGGAAACAATGATGCCCATGAAGAAAAAGAGACCGCGTAAAATACTTTCCACCGGATGGTGGCGCAAGCCTGTAGTGACATCTACATTATTATCTGCATGATGCACCACATGAAAACGCCAGAGTACCGGCACTTTGTGTTCTGTCATGTGCACCAACCAGCCGCCGAAGAAATCTAACGTGAGGAATGCGATGAGCACGGTTGTCCAGATACCTGCATTCAACCAATAGACCAAGCCAAACTCATTCGTCTTACACCAATCACTGATGCGGATGATGATAAGTGCAAGAAAAGTATGGATGATCAAATGAATTAAGGTGAAACCAAAATTCACGGCTGCATGACGCCATTTGTTTTTCTTGTAATGCAAGGGCAGCAAAGGGATGGACCCCTCAATGATCCAAAAGAACAATAATCCACTTACGAGAATGGCGAGTCTTTCCAATGGTCTTTGCTCCAGATTGGAGAAATACTGAATAATGGCATCTGTCATGGCAAACAATTCTTACGAATGAAAGTACAAATTATCTGCTTGGATTGTTGACATGAAGCTTTTTCGGTTTCACCATAAGCGATTGTGTGCTTGCGGTGGGGACACCGCATCGTAGCGGCGCGGGCACCGCAAGGGGCATAGACTGCAAGGGTGAGGCAAAGTGGCCCCCGGTGGCGTCCTCACCACCGAATCATTCAAAAACAAAACCCCTTGCTTACGCAAAGGGTTTTTATAAAATTGTTTGATACAACTTAGTTGTTCAGCATCAGCGGCATCACCAGCATCAGCAGGTCTTCATTGGCTGCCTGCTCTGTTGGCTTGATCAAACCGGCTTTGGTGGGTGTAGACAGTTCTACATTCACCTCATCGGTATCCGCTGCATTCAGCATTTCAATCAGGAAACGTGCATTGAAAGCAATTTGCAGGTCTTCGCCATCGTACTGGCAACCCATGCGCTCATTACCTTCAAAGCTGAAGTCAACATCCTGTGCGGCCATCTGCAATTCGCTGCCGGTAATGTTCAGAGCAACTTGATTGGTACTCTTGTTAGAGAATACACTTACACGGCGCAAGGCACTTTGGAAATCGGCTTTGTTTACAGTAAGCTTATATGGATTGTCGGCAGGAATCACCACTTTGTAATCAGGGAAACGTGCATCAATCAATCGACAAATCAATTGTGTTTCGCCATGGTTTACAAACAGGTGGTTGCTGTTATAGCTAACCTGCAGTTCATCATCGTTGTCAGGCAAAGCATTCTTTAAGAGGGTCAAAGGTTTTTTAGGAACGATGAATGAATCTGTCTTGGGTGCTTTTGCGTCTGTGCGCTTGTAACGAACCAGTCTGTGTGCATCGGTGGCAACAAACTGTACGCCATCTTTCAGCAGCTCGAAGAAAACACCTGTCATGGCAGGACGCAAATCATCATTGCTCACTGCAAACAAGGTTTTGTTGATGGCGGTCACCAAAGCACTGCTGCTCATGGTGAAACCATTGGTATCATCAGCAGTAGGTTCTTTAGGGAAATTATCCGGGTTTTCGCCCATCACCTTATACTTACCGTTATCGCTGGTGATTTCTACGCCAAAGTTTTTATCGATGTTGAAGGTCAGTGGTTGATCAGCGATATTCTTCAAAGAATCCATCAGGATCTTGGCAGGGATACACACTTTGCCATTGGTTTTGCTTTCCACATCCATCTGCACACGCATCACTGTTTCCAGATCGGTTGCAGTAACACTGAGCTTCTTGTCCTGTATTTCAAACAGAAAGTCTTCCAGAATGGGCAAAACAGTATTAGAGTTGATCACACCGCTAATTTGTTGCAGGTGTTTGAGCAGGGAGGAGGAGGAAACAATAAACTTCATTCGTCTACTTTTAGATAGCAACAAACCTACTGTAAAACTCGCTATCCGTCAAAAGCGAATTGGGCCGCTTAAGCAGTTGTAAAACAGATGTGAATGAGTTGTGGATTGGGCCATTAATTGGCTGAAAGTCGCTTCAATCCGTCTATGAGCTGACGATATTTTTCGCGTGGCATGGGCTTCACCAGATAATCTGTTACCTCGGCCATTTGCTGCGCCCTTTGGATATCGAAAATATCCACAGAGGAGCTTACCATGTACACAGTTACTTGTCTGGGCATTTTCCCCGCAAGGGTTCTGTATTCTTCCAGAAACTGCCAGCCATCCATGATGGGCATATTGATATCAAGAAAGATTACATCCGGTACTTTGTTCTGGCTGATCGTATCCTCATTGCTGAGATACCTGATTGCTGCTTCACCATCGTAGAAAGAGTAGATCTGTCTCGCCAGTCCCGTTGATTCCAGCATTTTTCTGGCTGTGAACTGATAGATATGATCATCATCGATGAGACAAACATCGAAATTGTCTTTTGCCGCCAGGGCCGCCATTTCATCAATCATCGTCATAGCAAAAGGTTTGTACGGATTAACGAGGCAAAGATACCTTTGTTGTATGCGGTGTTGCTTAAAATGACCTGAAAATGCGGCAAAGAATCGTTAATAAAGACCAAGCCTTACAAAAAATTCGGCACTACTGTGCTTATCAGGAGCGCTGTCATGCAGAAGTGCGTGAGAAGCTCTATGGATACGGTTTATACAAAACAGAGGTGGAGACCATTCTTGCACAGTTGATTGAAGAAGACTACCTGAACGAAGAACGCTTTGCCGAACAATTCGCAGGTGGTAAGTTCCGCATCAAACAATGGGGTCGTGTAAGAATTCAGTATGCCTTGAAACAAAAGAAAGTAAGTGATTACAGTATCCGCAAAGCGATGAAAAGTATTGATGAGGACGATTATCTGCGCACATTGGAAAAACAGGCTAAGCTAAAGTGGAACAGCCTGAAAGGTGAAAAGACAATCAGTAAACAAGCCAAGACCACACAATACCTGATGCAAAAAGGATTTGAATTACCCTTGATTCAGCAGGCCATCAAAACCTGCAGCAACAAAAACACTGATTAATGTATCTTTCCCGCATGCGTTATTTGTTTTTTATTCTGAGTTGCTGCTGCATAAACAATCTTTTCGCACAAACAAGCAGTTATGCAAAAGAGTTATCGGTACAAATCGATAATGATGCTTTCTTATTGAAAATAAGAGATGGCTATTATTCCAGCGGATTATATCTGCGCTATGCCGCTGCAAACAATACCAAGAAAGGCTTGAAGCGGATTCAAACCCTTGAATTAGGACAGCAGATGTATACGCCACGTAACAAGGCTTATGCTTATAACAATATTATCGACCGACCTTATGCGGGTTATCTCTATCTGAAATACGCGCAGAAAAACATCTTACCAAAAGCACAGCAATTAGAATGGACTGGGGCTTTAGGCGTAGTAGGACCAGCAGCCGGGGCAGCAGGATTTCAAGAGTGGTATCACAACCTGATGAACTATGCTTTCTTTCCAGGATGGGAAAAACAGATTCCCAATCATTTTGCACTTGATGCAAGTGTACAATACACCGCTGCTATTCAACCGGAAAAAAATGGCTTAGCGCGTATTTATCCAACAGCACAATTGAACTTGGGTACCACTTTCAGTAATCTACGTACGGGCGCATATTTTGTTTTAGGTAAGGCTGAAGCCATGCAACAAACCGCTTTGTTCAATAACCGCATCCACAAGGGACAAGCAAAGTGGCAGCATAAAGAAGAGGTCTTTGTTTATTATTACCCATCTATTACCTGGCAATGGTATAATGCTACCATACAGGGCCCTATGGGCAATAAACCCGGCGCACCCGTGGTAACGGCAAGTCCCAGCAATTTTTTACCTGAACACCGCTTTGGTTTCTGCTATGCAAAGAACAGAACCACACTGCGTGTTGAAGTTGTGCACCAGGGTAAGGAAGCTACTTCACAAACCAATAATCAGAATTATGGCGTAATAGGTTTTGCCTACCGCTTTCAACGAGCTCAGTAACTTTATCAAAAATCAGTGTATGTCAACCCTAACATTTACCCTTTTGCAACAAGCTTTGGTTTGGGAGGACAAGACAGCCAATATCCAGCACTTTAGTTCCATCATCCACAACATCCATGAACACACTGAAGTAGTGGTATTGCCGGAAATGTTCTCTACCGGTTTCAGCATGCGCCCGGAAATTTTTGCAGAAAAGATGGACGGTCCAACAGTCACCTGGATGCGCAACACAGCTGTGGAGAAAAAAATCATTCTTACCGGCAGTCTGATGATTGAAGAGAATGGTCAATACCACAACCGACTAATCTGGATGCTGCCTAACGGCGAATATGGTTATTACGATAAGAAACATTGTTTTGGCTATGCAGGTGAGGACAAGCATTATACACCGGGCAGCAAGCGTTTGATTGCATCGGTGAAAGGATGGCGCATCAATCTGCAAATCTGCTACGACTTGCGTTTCCCCGTTTGGGCCAGACAGCAACAACATGATGGACCAGAATACGATGTGCTGCTCTATGTTGCGAATTGGCCCGAAAGAAGAAATCATGCATGGAAAACACTGTTGCAGGCAAGAGCCATCGAGAATCAGTGTTATGTGATTGGTGTGAACCGTGTAGGCAGAGACGGTAATGATATTTACCACAGTGGTGATAGCATGGTAATTGATGCGATGGGTACTATACTGTATGAAAAAGCCCATGGCGATGATGTACACACCATCACACTGGAAAAACAACCGCTGGACGATATTCGCAGCAAACTTCCTTTCTTAAAAGACGCAGACCCCTTTACCATTCACCATGGCTGAACAACGCATTAAAACTGCACGGCTGTTTACCGGCGATCATTGGTTGTACGATCATACTGTGGTGATTGCCGATAAGCACATTGTTGCGATAGAACCGAATCAGGACAATCACTACGACACACACACTGTATTGCCTGCGTTGATAGATATTCAACTCTATGGCGCACACGACAGATTACTGGCCGTTTATCCTGATGCAGCCACGATTCATGCAATTCATGCTTATTGCAAAGCCGGTGGTGCCGGATTTTTCTTGCCGACCGTTGCTACTAATCACGACACAGTCATCAGGCAATGCATTGATGCGGTGCGCGCCTATTGGCAAGAAGGTGGTGAAGGTTGTATCGGTTTACATATTGAAGGGCCATGGTTACACCCCAAGCGCAGAGGTGCGCATATAGAGTCACTCATTCATGCACCTAATATGGAAGAAGTGCAATCATTATTGGCTTATGGAAAGGGGGCCATCAAAATGATTACACTGGCACCCGAAGTTTGCGATCCAGCCATCATCAACTTTATTCAAAGCGAAGGCATCATTGTTTCTGCCGGGCATAGTGATGCAGATTATGCTACCGCCACTAAAGCTTTTGATAGAGGCATCAGTACGGTTACGCATTTGTATAATGCTATGAGTCCGCTTCAACACCGCGCACCGGGCTTAGTAGGTGCTGTCTTCAATCACCCAACTGTTAGAGCAAGTATTATTCCTGATGGACACCATGTGGATTATGCTGCTATTCGCATCGCGAAGAAAATAATGGGTAGCAGATTATTTGCCATTACAGATGCAGTTACAACTACCACCGAAGGTTTTTATCCGCATCAGCCTGCTGGCGATAAATATGAAAGCAATGGTATTCTCAGTGGTTCTGCTTTAACCATGCACCAGTGTATGTTGAATTTAATTCATCATGTAGGCGTACCCGAAGATGAAGCCATTCGCATGTGTAGTTTATATCCGGCTGCTGTTTTACGCATGGAAGATGTATTGGGCAAAATTGAACCGGGCTATGCAGCAAACTTTTGTTTTGTTGACGAGCACTTAGCGCTTATTCCTTAACAGCTGCTTGCTTGCGAGCTGCAATAAGGTTGCTGATATAAAGCAATTTTGGATCAATACCTTTTGCAATCATCGATGCATTGGGAGGCACCACTACATCAGGCATAACACCTCTTCCTTTTACTCTGTGTTTATCCATCACCAAACGATACAATGGCAGCGTAACGCGAACGCGCGTATTTGGTAATACGATCTCCGGAATATGCATGGCAGAATTGCCATAATAACCACCACCACTTTCCTCACCAACAATCAAGACATTGGACTGACCCTTTAATGTTGCTGTAAACATGGATGCTGCGGAGAACGTAGCGCCAGCTTGAATCAAATAGAGGTTTCCATTATAGGCTTTGTCGGATGTGTATGGCTGAAAATAATGTCGCTCATAACGTCGATAATGGTATTTACCATCCTCCATTTTCTTTGCGCTGAATTGCATGGCTATCCAGAAAGGCCACGCAGGCTTGATGTATCTTTTGTATTGAATATTTCTGGTAGTTGCAGCAACAGTATCGCCCACTTTAAATGGTTGTTGTGCGAGATAACGTGTTAAGCGAATATAATTATTGACTCTACCGCCACCATTCTCTCGCAGATCAATAGCCAGATCATTGATGCCCAATTTCTTCAAAGTGCGAAACGATGAACGGAAAAACTTTTTCATCGCTCCATTACTGAAAGTATTCAAGCGCATCACTGCAAAACGATTTACTGTATCCACCATCAACATGCGCTTTGATAATAACCTGATTTTTCGCCTACTCAATGCAGGAGCCGTACTGCTGCTACTATCCACTCTTGCTGCAGAAGTAATACGTACGGGTGTAAATGCTTTGCGCAGCACAGTATCGATACTTCCTTCTTTTGTTCTATACACAAAACGATACAGTGTATCCACACCAAACACAGTTCTATACCATGCCGGGAAGTTGCTACTAATGTTTTGTGCTTTATGGTTTAGCGCATTACCATCCGTACTCATGTATGCATACATGGTTGTAGTGATGTTGGCAATACTTCGATCGTTGATGGAAATGATTGCTGTGCCTCTTCGCAAGATGGAATCATTACGATCAAAATTACCCGTCACAACAGCAGTGTCATTCCACACTTTTAGTGTAAGCGGAAATGATGGAAAACGAAACCTGTCTGCACTGCGCGAAAAATTGGTTGGAAACAACACACGCGTATGTCCACATTGTATTTGAGCCACCCATTGTGCCAGTAAATTCTTGTATGATACCAGATTCATCGAGTCTTTGATGGCTGAAAACGTGCGCGCATACTGTGCATCAAGGCTGTCTTTACTGGTATACCAGTATAAAGAGGGGTGATTCGCCTCCAAAATGCGTTTCAACAGGCTTAAATCCTCCTTAAGTATTTCAGGTGAGAGCCGTGTTTCCGGTTGGCTTGCACGCTTGGCTGTTGTAGCGCAAGATGCTAATAATGAGATCATTACAACAAAAAACGGCCAGTTTCGAAGCGCCTTAAAAAGACCTTGAAACGGGTTTTTTGCTTTCTGCATCATCTTTTTTTTGCGCAAATCCGTATACTTTTATGTCACAATATCCAAAACACCTCTAAAGGGTGTAAAATCTAATATCCAATATTTATGAACTACAGAACCTTCACACTGAAGCTTGTCTTCGCACTTTTCTTCGGCGCCGTTTTCTTCCTCATGATTTCAGACCTCAGCAGCGCAATTTCTAAAAGCGACATGGCCACATCTATTGTTTGCGGTTTAGCAGCCATTGCCACAGCTGTTGTCATGTATTTCTCTGTGTTGAAAGATATGCGTCTTTCAAAAGTGAGTATGCAGAAGAAAGAGCGTACCAATATGCCGATGACCATCATCATCGAGTAATCGCTACCATTCTCTAACGCTACAATCCTCAAACATGGAAAGCTTGCCAACCCTGCGCGGTGAGGTCAAAGCTGTTGCCTCCTCTGGAGAGCAGCTTAGATCCTTCATGCGCGTCGGTCATATAACCGACAACGCTGATCTCTTCGTTCAACGTAATCCTGTCGTAGTCTTCCTGCTTCAAGGTAAAGATCAGTTCATAATCCTCCCCACCATTCAGAGCACATACGGTGGGATCTAAACCGAATTTGAAAGCTGCTTTTCGCGCTTCGTCCGCGACAGGCAGCTTTTCTTCATAGATTCTGCAGCCCAATCCGCTCTGCTTGCAGAGGTGTAATACTTCGCTACTCAATCCATCACTAATATCCATCATGGATGTGGGCACAATTTCGTTCTCTGCAAAAAACGCAATCATGTCTTTGCGTGCTTCTGGTTTCAGCAAGCGCCCAACGATATATGATTCATTCTCCAGATCTGGTTGTAATTGTGGGTTCTCCAGATAGATACGCTTTTCGCGCTCCATCAGCGTGAGGCCCAGAAATGCACCGCCCAGGTTGCCGCTCACACAAATCAAATCGCCCTTTTGTGCTGTACTGCGCTTCACAAATTTATCCGGTGCTACTTCGCCAATCGCGGTCACTGAAATCACAAATCCTTTCTGTGATGCAGATGTATCGCCGCCAATTAAGTCAACACCATATTTTTCACAAGCAGCATATACGCCTTCGTAAAACTCATTCAATGCTTCTACACTAAAGCGATTACTAATGCCAATGCTTAAAGTGATTTGCGTTGGCTCTGCATTCATCGCATAGATGTCACTCAGGTTTACCACCACTGATTTGTAGCCAAGATGTTTGAGTGGTGTGTACATCAGATCAAAGTGAATGCCTTCTAACAAAAGATCGGTAGTGATGACAGTTTGTTTACCGAAGTGATCAATCACTGCAGCATCATCGCCCACACCCAAAATAGAAGATGCGTTTTGCAATTCAATATTCTTGGTGAGTTGTTCAATCAAACCAAACTCGCCCAAAGAAGCTATTTCTGTTCTGTTCTCGCTCATAGTGTTTTTTGATTATTGATGACCGCCAATAATTCGTCGTGAATTTTTCCATTAGACGCCACCAAGTGTGGCTGATAAGGTGAATAATATGCGCCGGTAAAATCAGTCACCTTACCACCCGCTTCTTCTACCATCAGAAAACCAGCAGCGCTATCCCATGCCTGCAATTTGTGTTCGTAAAATGCATCGAATCTTCCTGCAGCTACCCAACACAAATCAATCGCCGCACTACCCAATCTTCTTACCGGAATACCCTTTCTGATAAAACGTTCAAACACGTCCAAGGGACCGTTGGGCATGTCTAAGTACGTGTATGGAAAACCAGTCACCATGCAGCTATGAATCACTTCTGTTTTTTCGCTTACGCGGATAGGCTTGCCATTTAAGCTAGCACCCTGACCACGCTCTGCTAAAAAGAATTCATTCATGAAAGGATTGTACACCGCACCGAGCACCATTTGTCCGTCTTTCTCTACACCAATGCTCACGCAACAAATGGGAATGCCATTGGCATAATTGACAGTACCATCAATAGGATCGATGATCCACTTATAAGATGAAGACTGCGCCATTTCGCCAGCCTCTTCACTCAGGATAAAATGATCCGGAAAAGCTTCGCGGATGGTGGCCATGATGACTTCCTCGCTCTTATGATCAACTTCGGTAACGAGGTTATTCATGCCCTCTTTATTGGAAATCGTAAAGGGTTTGTCGAAATATTCTTTCAACACAGCAGCCCCTTTTTCCGTGGCTTGAATCAGTGTTTCTTTAAGCATGCGCAAAGGTAGTTGTTTGTAGCGCTTGCAATTTGCTAATTTGCTGTTTCAATCCAACGCTTTTGCAGGTTTCCATCATCATCGTGAATTATAATGTGCGCCACTTTCTGGAGCAATGCCTGCATTCGGTGCATCGTGCTATTCAAGGACTTAGCGCGGAGGTATTGGTGATAGACAATGCTTCCACCGATGGCAGCCTGGAATACCTGCAACCATTGTTTCCGCAGGTACAATTCATGGCATTGCAGGATAATCTTGGTTTTGCCAAAGCCAATAACCATGCAGCTAAACTAGCGAAGGGTCAATACCTACTTTTCTTAAACCCAGACACATTATTGGCAGAAGACAGCGTGCAGAAAATGCTGGCACTTATGGAAGCAAACACGCATGCAGGAGCGCTGGGTGTGCGCATGCTGGATGGGGTAGGAGAATTTCTGCCGGAAAGCAAAAGAGCTTTTCCGGAGCTGATACCCGCTTTCTTTAAGCTAACAGGATTGGCGAGATTATTTCCTCGTTCTGCATTCTTCAATGCATATGCGTTGGGACATTTGAATGAAAACAAGAATCATCCTGTGGATGTTTTGGCCGGCGCCTGTATGTTGGTACGCCGGGATTTGTTTCAACAGATGAATGGTTATGACGAGCAGTTCTTCATGTATGGAGAGGATATTGATTTGAGTTATCGCATCAAGCAATCGGGTTATCAAAACTGGTATTGCGCAGACACCAGCATCATTCATTTCAAAGGCGAGAGCACAAGAAAAGGCAGTAGCAACTATGTACAGCTTTTTTACAAAGCCATGCAACAGTTTGTGCGTAAGCATTACAGCGGTAGCAAGTCTGCGTTGATTGTACAAGGCTTGCAAATAGCTATTGTATTACGTGCTGGCATTTCGCTGATCAAAAGATTTGTTACCAGTATCGGCATGCCCTTGATTGATGGATTGATCATCTTCTCCCTGTTTTGGCTTAGTAAACATTATTGGGAAACCGAGGTGAAAGAGTTTCCCTTCGAGCGCGATCAAATCATCATTCTATTGCCAGCGTTTGTGTTGGTCTATTGGCTAACAGCAGCATTCTCGGGTTTATACAATCGCATTTATGCGCCTATAAAATTACTGTCGGCCCTTGGCATATCACTCCTAAGTACCTTAGCGGTCTATGCTTTATTACCAGAAGGCTGGCGATTTTCTAGAGCAGTAATATTATTAGGCAGTATCGGTTCCGGAATAGGTCTTTGGTTATTTCGCTGGTGGCTTTTGCGCATTCGCTGGCTGAAACCAGATGCAACGGGTCAGGTCATTGACCGGGCTGTGGTTCTGGTTCATGCGCACGACCAAGCAGCAGCACAATCCTTCTTCCAATCCATGCAACTGGATACGCGTGTGGTGCAGTGGTGTAACAATGAGTCTGATTGTGAGCAAGCAGTTGTAGCAAATCAAGCACATGAAACAATACTGGTATCGGGCCACCTCTCTATGCATCAGTTGATTGCTTTTGCAGATAAGCTCAAAGGAAAGACCGCCCTTCGCTTTCATCATGCGGGCAGCAGGAGTATTATCGGCAGCGATTCAAAGGACAGCAGCGGCCACACATTGAGTAAATAAGTTTTACACAATGCATTGATTTTAACAGCATTCTTATACACAAAGACCGGATATTCGCAGCTCTATACTGGCTTTTAATTAGCTTCGTATTTTTGAACCCCGCTGTTATCAATGCCCATATTCGACATTACAATACCTAACTCGATTGCCAAAGTGCTTCGCTTGCCGAAGAACAATGTGCGTAGGCAACAGATTAGGGTGTTGAAAAAACTCCTGCGAAAAGCGCAGTTCACAGAATTTGGACAGCAATTCGGCTTCGATAGTATCCTGCTGAGCAAACACCCCGGCAAAAAATTCCAGGAACTGGTGCCTACCTATGATTACGACCGTATTTACAAAGAATGGTGGCATAAAACACTGGAAGGACATGTAGATGTGTGTTGGCCGGGCAAGATCAAGTATTACGCATTGAGCAGCGGCACAAGTGGCGCTGCCAGCAAATACATTCCTATTACCAACGATTTACTCAAGGGTAATAAGAATGCCATGATTAAACAGTTGTTTAGTCTGCGTCATTATGAAGGCATTCCGTTTTCCTCACTTGGCAGAGGTTGGTTAACACTGGGTGGCAGCACCGATTTACAAAAGGGCGAAGGCTATTATGCCGGCGACCTAAGCGGTATCACTGCAAAAAAATCTCCGTTCTGGTTTCAGCCTTTTTATAAGCCCGGTAAGAAAATTGCCAAGCAGCGCGACTGGAACCGTAAGCTGGAAGAGATTGTTGCCAAAGCACCAGAGTGGGATATCAGCTTTGTAATTGGCGTGCCAGCCTGGATTCAGTTATGTATAGAACAAATCATCGAGCGCTACAAGCTGAACAATATTCATGATATCTGGCCCAACCTCACATTCTTTGTACACGGCGGTGTGAGCTTCGAGCCCTATAAAAAGGGGTTTGAGAAATTATTGGGCAAGCCGCTCACGTATATCGAAACCTATTTGGCTAGCGAAGGATTTCTGGCTTATCAAGACAAACAGTTTACAAAAGGTATGCGCTTGGTGACCAATGAGCATATCTACTTTGAGTTTGTGCCGTTTGATGAGAAAAACTTCACGCCCGATTGCGAGATGGTGCCCAACCCGGAAGTGCTCATGATTCATGAGGTGGAGGAAAACAAAGATTACGCAATCTTAATCAGTACAGCCGCTGGAGCATGGCGTTACCTGATTGGTGACACTGTTCGTTTTGTAGATAAGGAGAATTGCGAAATCATCATCACCGGAAGAACCAAACATTTCTTGAGTTTGGTGGGTGAGCACCTGAGCGTAGACAATATGAATAAAGCCATTCAGCTAGTTGGCGAAGAGCTGAATGTGTCGATACCCGAATTCACTGTTGCGGGTGTACCCCACGGTAATTTCTTTGCACACCACTGGTATGTTGCTTGCAACGATGCGGTAGATGCAGAACAGTTAAGAAAAGCCATTGACGAAAAACTCAAAGAACTTAATGACGATTATGCGGTGGAACGCAATAGCGCATTGAAAGAAGTTTTTCTGGATGTATTGACTGAACAACAATTCCTCGATTTTATGGCCGCTAAAGGAAAAGTGGGCGGTCAGCATAAATTTCCCCGCGTGCTCAAGGGCCAAATGCTGGAAGACTGGCAGCGGTTTTTGAAGGGCACACTCATCAAATAGCTCATTATCTTCCACTTTTCGGTACAAACTTCTCCACTACATGCTCTTGCGGTTGTACTGTTTTCAAGTAGGCATAAATCGCTTTCAAATCAGATTCCTTCATACCCGCATACATAGTCCAGGGCATGATGCTGTTGAACTCGCCTTGCTTTACCGCAGGTGGCGTATAGTTTGAATCAGCATATGCTTTGAAGCGTTGTACAAACATGGCTTCGGTCCAGCTGCCGATGCCAGTTTTGTGCGGACTAATATTAGATGAGCGCAGTTCAGATCCATCAGGAAACAAAAAGGATCGTCCACCACCAAAAGATTTTTCCGGAATGATTCTACCCTGCTCAACAGGTGTATGACACTCTATACAACCAGCAGCATTGGTAAGATAACCGCCGTATGCAAGTATATCTGTTGTATCTGGACGCTTGGCAAGCGTCGCTTTTTGCGGAATGGTATTGATGATGAAACTCATGGGAAAGCTTGGCTTGGAATCGGGCACATCATTTTTTATAGAGGGAATAGATCTCAAATACGCAATAATAGCTTCCACATCTTCCGCATCCATTTTGCCATAATAAGGATAGGGCATCAAAGGAAACATGGCCCGACCTTCTTTGGTAACACCGGTGGTGATCAAGCGAAACAATTCTCCATCACTATACCTACTGATTCCCGCAGGCGTAACATTCTTTGCATAAAAAACGCCGGGCATGCCAACAGTTTCATCAAAACGATCACCACCCATGCCCAAGGTTCCCGGTGTAACCGGACCGGAAAACTTTGTCCAATCGCGCTTGGAATGACAGTCCATGCAAACTGTTACGTGATTGGCGAGGTACTCGCCCCTGGCAATTTTTTCAGGCGTGGCTTGTACGGTTAGTTGTGGTGCTTCACCCACATTGGGTAGAGCCAATTTTACATAAGTTAAAGCAGCAGCAAGCAGTACGATAATGCCAAGCACGAGATAGCCCAGCACTTTGAAGGCTTTTTTCATGGTGTTTGTTTTGGTTGTTCGGGGTAGCTTGCTGCTTGAAAATAATAAAAAGTCCCGACAAGTATTTGCCGGGACTTAAAATGCTTTCTTCTAAACCGTTGAGCTTTTCTACATCTATAAAATATAATTTAATGCTGTTTGGGTGTATGTTCTCACAATAAAGAACACTAAATAAATATTAAACGCCCGCATATAAAAAAATTTATAAAAAGTCAAGGGGGAAATTTCCCGGTTTTGTAGGGGGGTGTTTTTCACCCAAAATCCCGTTGTTTAACGGATTGATTTTTTAAACCCTCGATTTTAACTTCATTATTGATTCATATCAGACCGAAAGGCAGGTTTATATGAATATAAATTATTTTGACTATTACGTTTGCTCTTGAAGAATTAAAAAAATTTGATGACACTTTAAAATTCAAAACCGGACAAAATGGTCCTTATCAAATGAATTGAAAAGAATATTATTGATAATTTTTAATTTTCATGCCTTAGCCTCAATTTTCCGACAGCTTGGCTGCAACTAAGCAAGGTGGGTTTCATTTTAAAACTAAAATCATGAAAGAATTGGTTATGGGCTTTTGTTTTGTTGCTCTCTTAGCTTCTTGTTCCAAGGATACAACAGAAAAAAGGGTTTCTGAAGAAGATTATCGACAGCAGAGAATTACGGCTGCTTTACACACTTCAAATCCTATTAGGAATGAGATAGCAGAAAGAATACTTCTAGTCGGCCAAACAAACAATAAAGAATTTTATTTAGAGAGCATAATTGCTAAAGATAAGAAAACCGGTTTCAGAACTTTTGGGTATGCTGTTATTAGAAAGGATCAAAAAATCGCTAGAAGCATTGATCCTGTAAGCTTAGGTTCTGGTTTTGGAATTTATACAGGCTGGATACTAAAGAATTCTGGATGTTGGGTACACGGAACCTTTATATGGAGCGGAAGCATAGACAACTTTGTGTTTACTGAAGATCCTAACCCTTATGGGGACAATTATATAGGTAATGAACCAAGATGTATGTCACAAAAAGAATTCGATACTTGGTGTTAACTTATTACATGAAGGTAAACAATTGATGTTTACCTTCAATTTAATTTATTTTATGAAACATACTTATCTTCTGGTTTTGGCATTTCTGTTTTCGAAGTACAATTATTCACAGAATAAGCCGCTTGATACTATCCCAAATATGAAGCAGGATTTTTCTAATAGAAAAGTTTATGATGTCTCTTCCATCGTTGGAGATTATTTTAAAACCAAAGAGAGTACTATTGTTGTTATTGATAACAAGTTTTACTCCATTGATGATCGTAAGTTCAAAGATTTAAGTAAGGATAAGATAAACTCCATTGAGGTAATAAAAGATGAGCAATCTAAGCTAAAAATAAAATATATAATCATCATTAAAACAAATGCATTATGATAAGTAGATTTTCTATTTTACTGACATTTATTTTAAGCAGCCTAATTGGCTTGAGCCAATCATTATCATACTCATATGAAACAGATACAAATAAGGCTGACTCTTTTTTCGAAGCCAAAAATCACGATATCGCTATCCAGTATTACACCAAGGCATTCCTTGAAAACAATGATCTAGGTAAAAGTGGGCATCGTTATAAGGCAGCTGCATGCTATGCCATACTAAAGAGAATCGACAATGCTTTTATCCAACTATACAAAATTTCAGGGGCGGGTAAGTTTTCCAACTTCGATTTAATTTCAAAAGACATGAATTTCATAAACCTACATTCAGATAAGAGGTGGCAAGAGATTCTTTCAAAGGTTAAGGAAAACAAAAAAAAGCAGGTTGGTTTAATCTTAGATAATTAGAATTTCTCTTGTTTATACTTTTAAGCATAGAAAGGCAGAATAACCATTAGTTAATCTCTTAAATATTTTTTTCTGTATATGAAGATAACCGAATTAAAATAGTATTCATAAATATCTATGTAGATAAATAAATTTCGAGGCCTAGCAAGTATTTTCCTGAACTTAATTACAATCATATTACCAGAAGGCTTAACCTTCAAACGTGCTATAGAAATAAGGCGTCTTTGCTTCAAACTCTGCTGCGCAAGTATCTACCATTTTGTATACGCGGGTAATGCCTAAAGCTTTGCGCTTTTCATATACCTGCTCTTCAGTAGCGTTTCCATTCAGGATGCGTGCAATCTGCTCATCGCTGAAACCGTGCTTTTTCGCCGTCTTCAGCAAGTCTTCTGAAATGCTCTCCAGACTTTGTTCTGCCAGTTGCTTTTCAATAGTGCAGATCTCTTGAATCTGGTACAAGAACCAACGATCAATACCGGTTGCTTGTGCAATGGTCTTCACGGTTGTGCCCTGCATCAATGCATCCTTAATACGGAAAATGCGATCCCATTTTGGCGTCTTGATATACTCTACAATCTCCTCACTCTTCATCAGGCTCTTACCGTAATAACCCAAACCAACCGCTTCATTTTCTAAACTCTGACAAGCTTTCTGAATCGCTTCTGTAAAGCTGCGACCAATCGCCATCACTTCACCCACACTCTTCATCTGCAAACCCAGTGTATCGTTCGCACCCTTGAACTTGTCGAAGTTCCAGCGCGGCACTTTTACAATGACATAGTCGAGTGTTGGTTCAAAGTAGGCCGATGTGGTTTGTGTAATTTGGTTTTTCAATTCATCCAATGAATAACCAATCGCCAATTTCGCAGCAATCTTGGCAATAGGATAACCTGTTGCTTTAGATGCCAGTGCTGAAGAGCGACTCACGCGCGGATTGATTTCAACAGCAATAATTTCTTCGTTTGCCGGATTCAATGCAAACTGCACGTTACAACCACCGGCAAAATTGCCGAGGCTACGCATCATCAGCATAGCCTGATTACGCATGTCCTGAAATGCTGTATCGCTTAATGTCATCGCTGGCGCAACAGTAATAGAATCACCCGTATGCACACCCATTGGGTCTAGATTCTCAACTGTACAGATGATGACTACATTATCATTCTTATCGCGCAGCAATTCCAATTCATATTCTTTCCAACCCAACACCGCTTTCTCCACCAATACTTCGTGAATAGGTGATGCTTCCAAACCACGCTGCAGCGCTGCATCCAAATCTTCTTTGCTGTGCACAAAACCACCACCGGTTCCGCCCAAAGTAAATGATGGACGAATCACCAATGGAAAACCGATTTCCTGTGCAAACTCTTTACCTTCTAAAAAGCTGTTCGCTACTTTACTTGGTGCCACTTTCACACCAATCTTCACCATGAGCTGACGAAACTGTTCGCGGTCTTCAGCTGTATCAATGGCTGCCACATCCACACCAATCATGCGACAATTGTATTGTTTCCAGATACCGAGCTCATCTGCTTCTTTACACAGGTTCAATGCTGTTTGGCCGCCCATCGTAGGTAGCACGGCATCAATCTGGTTTTCCTGCAGAATTTTTTCAATGCTCTCTACCGTTAATGGCAACAAGTAAACCTTGTCGGCCATCATCGGGTCTGTCATGATGGTTGCCGGATTGCTGTTGATCAGGATCACTTCAATGCCTTCTTCACGCAAACTGCGTGCAGCTTGGGAGCCGGAATAATCGAACTCACAAGCCTGGCCAATAATGATGGGTCCTGAACCAACGATCAATACCGATTTAATGGAAGGGTCTTTGGGCATGGTAAAAACAAATTGTGCAAATGTACTGCTATCGCACAAGATGGTGTTTTAATTTTTTGTCTTTTTGCACGAACAATGGCTCACCGCTGGAGTTATTGCGTAAAGGCTTTGTATGACACATCTAACTGAAGGACAAAAAGCACCGGCATTTACCGGCGTTGACCAGAACGGCAAAAAACACAAACTGGCTGATTGGAAAGGGAAGAAAGTGGTACTCTATTTCTATCCCGAAGATGGCACACCTACTTGCACAGTGCAAGCTTGTAATTTGCGCGACAATCATGCGCTCTTACGCAAGCATGGTTTTGAAGTAGTGGGTGTTAGTCCGGACGATGTGGCCAAGCACAAAAAATTTGAAGACAAACATCAACTGCCATTCGTCTTGTTGGCTGATCCCGAGCGAAAGATTATTGAGCAATATGGCGTGTGGGGCGAGAAGCAACTATATGGTCGCAAATACATGGGTTTGTTGCGCACTACTTTTGTGATTGATGAGAAAGGCGTGATCCGCAAAATCTTTCACAAACCAAAGAGTAAGGAGCACGCAGCAGAAATCATTGCCGCATGGGATGCGCTGAAAGCCTGATGCATCAACGATAATAATGACTTCGCTCAATCTCCTCGCGCACTTTATCCGGCACGAGGTAGCGAATACTTTTACCCGCTTTGATATAGTCGCGAATTTGTGTTGCAGAAATTTCTAAGAGCGGCGCATCTAAAATGGTGATACGTGCACCATGTGTTTCTGTAATCGCGAAGCCGGGTCTGTTATATATATAAATGGGATAGTCGCGCAACAGTGCTTGATAATTTTTCCAGCGATGGATGTTCTGAAAACTATCGCCACCCATGATCACCGCAAATTCATGCTGCGGATATTTCTCTTGTAAATAAGTAAGCGTGTCGATGGTATAAGAGGGGCGGGGCAGTTTGAATTCTGCATCGCTCGCACGGAGTTGCGAATCTTCTTCAATCCCCAATTGCACCAAATGCAAGCGATCATATTCGTTGAGGAGTCCGCCCTGCTTGAGCGGATTTTGCGGAGACACCACCAGCCAAACCTGTTGCACATCTGTATGGTTGGCTACATGTGCCGCAATGATTAAATGGCCCGTGTGAATGGGATTAAAAGAACCGAAATACAGGCCAATTTTCATTTAATATATTGATAATCAATTAATTATACGAAATCCTCTACAAGAATACTCTCCGCTTCGCTGATGCGCAGGCTCAGGCTATAGCCGGCAACGGAAATCGAAATCGGGTCACCAAGCGGAGCAATCTGCTCAACCTGCACCACTTCGCCGGGCACGCAGCCCATTTCCATCAACTTGATCAGGTTATCATCATTTTCTATTGAGCTGATCTTTACCCTTCTACCTACGCCAATTTCTGAGAGCCTTTTCATGTTTCCGTTTGTGGCACAAAAGTAATGCTGCCACATCGGTTTTTATGTCGAATTTTGGAGTTCTCTATCGCATCACCCATGATCTATTTCCATCAGGCCGATAAAGCATTTCATTTCCGCGGCAAGCGCGAACTCCAGGATTTCATCTCTTTTCTCTTCAAAAAAGAGCAAAAAGCTTTATCCCAATTAGCTTATATCTTTTGTTCGGATGAATTTCTGCTCCAAATGAACCGGGATTTCCTCCAGCATGATTATTACACCGACATCATCACCTTCGGCTTATCCGCCAAAGGCGAACCCATCACAGGAGAAATTTACATTAGCCTGGACAGGGTAAAGGACAATGCCAAGTCCCTGGGCGTTACCGTTCGGGAAGAACAACTGCGTGTGATTTTCCATGGTGCACTGCATTTGTGTGGCTATAAAGACAAGACCAAAAAAGATATTGCCCTCATGAGACAAAAAGAGGACCAGTATTTGCGTTTATACCAAAAACGCACTCGATCATGAAATGGCTGACGCTCGTATTTGTTTTCCTTGTCTCATTTGCCCAAGCACAACGCTCTCAGGTAATTCTGCCTAACAAGGCTTTCAGACCCTCGCATACCCGCGACCTACAACTGCAACAACAACTTATCGACCAACCACTGTACACCAAGTTGAACCCAATGGAGCAGGAGCTCTATTATTGGACCAACTACGCTCGCCTCAATCCAAAAGCATTGTGGGATAGTTTGTTTGTTCCCCTCTTGGTGGTGTATCCATCATTAAAGGGTAGTTATGCCAATAGCTTGAAGGAGACCCTGTACAATGCACAACCCCAGCCTTTTCTCAAACTCAATGAGACCCTGATCAAAGTTGCGCGCACCCATGCCAATGACAATGCGCAAAACCCGGATGCGCCCACCCATACAGCCCGTGATGGAGAAAGCTTTGAGCAAAGGGTCAAAAACGCAGGCATCCGCTACTGTGCAGGGGAGAATATCAGTATGGGCCATGCTGATGTGCTTTTGGATCTTCTATTATTATATCTGGACAAAGACCTGCCCAGTTTGGGCCACCGAAAAACCCTGATGAACCCCAACTTTACGACTATCGGTATTGGTTACGCTAAGGCCAATAAAAAAGACCAATGGGTTGCCGTACAAGAGTTTGCCTGCACACAATAAGGTTCCACGTAGCACAGTTTCAAGGAGAAACGAGGCTTTACTGAGATTCTTTATCGAAACCTGAATTGTTCCACGAATCACGGTTTCACCCCGGAACATGTACATTTGATTATGGCAAGAAAGCAATGGACACCCCAAACCAACCTGACAGAAGCCGATTTGCTATCGAAAGAAAAAAAGAAATGGCAGCTTGGGTTTCGCCGATTTGTGCTGGAAGGCTCCCCTAGTACAGAGTATGCGCCTTATTTCGGATTGGATAGCAAGGGTATTCGCGACTGGCTGGAAGCACAATTTGATGCGGACATGCACTGGGAGAACTTTGGCAAGCTATGGCAGTTTGAACATGTACTACCACTGGCTTATTTGAACCTATCTGATGAAGCCGACCTGAGATTGGGCTGGCATTTCATCAATATCAGACCGGAAAGAATTGACCTGCCCAGAGAAAGACCCGGCCTCCAGCAAATTAGGCAATACTTTGAAACCCTGCAGCAAGTATCCGGATTCTCTGTTTGTGCTGCCATGATAGAGAGAATTGCACAGATACCTGATCAACCCATTGCCATCAATGAAGGGCAAAAGCATTTTCTACAAAGCAATTTGACAGAACTGGAAGCCGCCCGCAGTTTTGATCAGGCAGATTTCCTTCGCCTGCACGAGGGTAGCAGCATAGCAGATCTCTTATTAGAAAAGGAAATATTGAAGAAGTTCGGGTAATCCAAAACCGGGCTCCAACGTTACACAACTATCTTTGCACCATGTTTCCAGTTTACGATGTGATAGTAGTGGGTGCCGGCCACGCCGGTTGTGAAGCTGCCGCAGCTGCCGCCAACCTAGGCAGCAAGGTTTTGCTGATCACCATGAATATGCAGACCATTGCCCAAATGAGTTGCAATCCCGCTATGGGCGGTATTGCCAAAGGGCAGATTGTGCGTGAGATAGATGCCATGGGTGGCTATAGTGGTATCGTTACCGACAAGAGTATGATCCAATTCCGCATGCTGAACCGCAGTAAGGGTCCGGCCATGTGGAGTCCCAGAACCCAGAACGACCGCATGCTCTTTGCAGCCGTATGGCGCGAAATGCTGGAACAAACTCCCAATGTAGATTTCTACCAGGACATGGTGCGCTCCATCATCATCAAAGATGGCAAAGCCTGTGGGGTGATTACTGGCCTAGGCCACGAAGTGAAAGCTAAATCAGTAGTAGTTACCAGTGGTACTTTTTTGAACGGGGTGATTCATATTGGTGAAAAGCAATTGGGTGGGGGAAGAATTTCTGAGAAAGCAGCTACAGGTATCACAGAGCAATTGGTGGAATATGGATTTGAAAGCGACCGTCTGAAAACGGGTACGCCACCAAGGGTAGACGGACGATCACTTGATTACAGCAAAATGGAGGAGCAGAAAGGTGATGACACAATTACCGGGTTCTCTTACCTGGATATTCCGCGCATTCGTCCCGAGCAACAGCGCTCTTGCTTTATAACTTATACTAATTCCCAAGTACACGACATCTTGAAAACAGGTTTCGATAGAAGTCCAATGTACCAGGGCAGGATTGAAGGGGTGGGACCGCGCTATTGCCCAAGCATCGAAGACAAGATCAATCGATTCGCAGATCGTGACCGCCACCAGATTTTCGTAGAACCAGAAGGATGGAACACAGTTGAAATATATGTAAACGGCTTCTCTACATCATTACCAGAAGAAGTGCAATACGAGGCGCTTCGTACTATACCCGGTTTTGAAAATGTTCGCATGTTCAGACCGGGCTATGCGATTGAATACGACTACTTCCCGCCAACACAGCTCAAGCATTCATTAGAAACAAAACTCATTGATAATCTTTTCTTTGCGGGACAAATCAATGGTACCACCGGATATGAAGAAGCGGCTTGTCAGGGTTTGATGGCCGGCATTAACGCCCACCAGAAAGCCAATCAGCTGGAGCCGGTGATTCTGGAAAGAAGTGAAGCCTATATCGGCGTTTTGATTGACGACCTCATCAGCAAGGGTACGGATGAACCATACCGCATGTTCACCAGCAGAGCAGAATACAGAACCCTGCTGCGTCAGGACAATGCCGATCTGCGTCTAACCGAAAAAAGTTTCCGTCTCGGCCTGGCTTCTCAGGAAAGAATGGAAAAAGTATTGGCCAAACAGAACGCAGTAGCGGAAATCAAGAAAACGCTCCAACAATTCTCTGTAGAACCGGAGGAAATCAATTCTCATTTTCAATCCATCGGCTCTGCCGAATTAAGCGAAAAACAAAAAGCTTCCAAATTGGTACTTCGTCCCAATGTGGGATTGAGCGACTTAACCAATGCCATTCCTCGCCTGCAAGAAACCTTATCTGCCTATGAAGCGGATCATTTAGAGCAAGCAGAAGTGCAAGTAAAATATGAGCGTTATATAGAAAAGGAACAAGAAATTGCCACGCGCATGCAACAGATGGAATCCTTAGTTATTCCAGAAAGCTTTGATTATCATAAAGTAGCAGCGTTGTCAAATGAGGCCCTTCAAAAGTTCAATAAGATTCGTCCAAGAACTTTGGGACAAGCTTCAAGGATTTCAGGCGTCAATCCGAGTGATGTGCAGATATTGATGGTATATATGGGTCGATAACTGATATAAAGATTTATTAATTAGTTTTTTTCTAATTATTAATACTTAAACACTCAATATGCGTATTGCTTTGCCCATTATTTGTGCCTGTTGCGCTATCCTCTTTGCAGCATGTAAGAATCAAAATGCCGAAACGCCTTCTGTAGCAGAATACCATGCAGCTCAGGATTCGGGAGTACAATCTGCCGGCATCAAGATGATTCCCATTGAAACGCCGGTTGGCAATTTCAAGGTTTGGACAAAGCGCATTGGCAATAATCCACGCATCAAAGTACTGCTCCTGCATGGCGGCCCGGCAATGACGCACGAATACATGGAATGCTTCGAAAGCTTTTTTCCAAAAAAGGGAATTGAATTCATAGAATACGATCAACTAGGTTCTTATTACTCAGATCAACCTACCGATTCCAGTTTATGGACAACAGGGCGATTTGTAGAGGAGGTTGAACAAGTGCGCAAAGCACTCGGACTGACAAAAGAGAATTTTTTTCTACTCGGAAATTCCTGGGGTGGTATTCTTGCTATGGAATATGCACTCAAGTATCAACAAAACCTCAAGGGCTTAATTATTGCTAACATGATGGCAAGTGCGCCAGACTATGCACTCTATAATCTGAAACTGCAGGTGCAAATGGATAAGAATACCATCGACAGCATCATACTTTTACAGAATCAAGGAAAAACGAGCGATCCAAGATTTATGCAACTCTTGCAAGGTTATTATGCTGAACACCTTTGCCGCATCACGCCTAATCCTGATCCTGTTCAGCGTTCATTTAAGCATGCCAATATGACCATCTACACCATGATGCAGGGCCCATCTGAATTTGGCATCAGCGGCAGATTGGCCAATTGGGATATCAAATCCAGATTGAAAGAGATCGCTATTCCCACACTCACCATCGGCGCCAAGCACGATACCATGGATCCCGAGCATATGGAATGGATGAGCAAACAAATGCCAAAGGGTGAATATCTCTATTGCCCTAATGGAAGTCACCTAGCCATGTGGGATGATCAGCAAAACTTCATGAATGGTGTGATTCGGTTCATTCACAAAACAGACAAAGCAGCTAAATAATTTTTGGATAGACGGTTTCGCGGTTGATGTTTGAAATGTTTAGCTTTAATGCTTCACATTCACAAACCAACCGCATATGAGAAAACGCTGGCTCTTGTTTTCTGCACTGCTTGCATGTGTTGTATCGCAAGCGCAGGAAACATTCTTCGTCAATGGCGTGGCAGACAAACGTGACGGCACTTATGCTTTCACCAATGCCACCATCGTGAAAGATGCAAACACCACATTACAGAATGCCACCATGGTCATTCGCGAAGGAAAAATTATTGCAGTAGGTAATGGCCTTGCCATACCGAAGGATGCAACAGTCATTGATTGTAAGGATAAATTTATTTATCCCTCTTTCATTGATATCTATAGTGATTATGGCATGCCGCAGCAAAATCGCCAGGCTGCACCATTCAACTTCAACGCACCCCCCCAATTGTTCAGCAACCAGAAAGGCGCTTATGGTTGGAACCAAGCGTTGAAAGCAGATGTAGAAGCACACAAATTATTTGCTGCTGATGAAGCGCGCGCAAAATCTCTGCGCGAAGGCGGCTTCGGCGTAGTGCTCACACACAACAAAGATGGTATTGCACGTGGAACAGGTACTGTTGTTGCTTTAGGCAGTGAGCGTGAGAACCTGATGATCCTGAAAGAAAAAGCTACAGCACATTATTCTTTCAACAAAGGAAGCAGCCAACAATCTTATCCCTCATCTATGATGGGTAATATTGCTTTGTTGCGTCAAACCTATTTTGATGCACAATGGTATAAGTCCAATCCATCCGCCGAAGGCGTAAACATTACACTAAAAGCATGGAACGATGTACAGAGCTTACCGCAAATTTTCGATCCAAGTGATCGTCTCTCAGATTTGTGGAATCTGATGCGTGCAGACCGCATTGGTGATGAGTTTGGTGTACAATACATTCTTAAAGCGAGTGGAAAAGAATATCAGCGCATCAAAGATGTGGCTGCTACCAAAGCACCATTGATTGTTGGCCTGAATTTTCCTGCTGCACAAGATGTGGAAGATCCCAACGATGCCAGGCTGGTTTCACTTGCTGATATGAAGCATTGGGAATTGGCACCATCCAATCCTGCTGCTATTGAAAAAGCTGGTATTCCTTTCTGCTTAACACCAGCCGATACCCGCGATGTCCGCACATTCATGGCCAACCTACGCAAAGCAATGGAATATGGTCTCAGCGAAAAAGCTGCGATGGAAGCCTTGACAAAAAATCCGGCAACCATGCTTGGTGTATATGATCAAGTAGGTAGCCTTGATGCGGGTAAGTGGGCCAACTTTGTAATCACCAACGGTCCCGTGTTCGCAGAAAGAACAACTATTCTGCACAACTGGGTACAGGGTAAGAAATTTGGTATCAAAGAAGACAGCTGGAACAGCATCAACGGTCTCTATAATATTACTGTCATCAATGCTGATGGTAGCAACACCAATTACACATTAGATGTAAAAGGCAACAGCAACGCTACCGCTGTTGGTAAAGACACATTGAACACACGCTTCACCTTTGATGGCAAAATGGTGAAAATCAGTTTTGCGCCTGCTACACAACGCAGAAGACCCGCCGGTTTTGGTGGTGGCAATTTCCAGGCACCTGCAGCACCTCTTCCTGCGAACGCAACCAAGCTGACAGGCGTAAGCAATGGCGATTACTGGCAGGGTACCGGTGTTGATTCATTGGGCAACGCAGTAAACTGGTCGGCTACTTTAACAACACCAGCAACAGCCAAAGCTGCAGAAGCGCCAGCACCAAAACCTGCACCAAAAGTTGGAGAGGTTATATATCCATTCACCGCATTTGGTGTTGGAGAGAATAACCAGCCTAAACAAGAAACCGTTCTGTTTAAAAACGCTACTGTTTGGACCAGTGAAAAACAAGGCATTCTCCAGAATACAGATGTTTTGGTAAAGAATGGTAAGATTGATAAAGTAGGTAAGAATCTTTCTGCAGATGGCGCTCGTGTTATTGATGCAACAGGCAAACACCTCACCGCAGGTGTGATTGATGAACACTCACATATTGCTTCTGCTTCAACCAACGAGGGTGGACAAACTGTAACTTCTGAAGTGCGCATACAAGACAACCTCGATCCGGATGATATCAATATCTATCGTCAGTTAAGCGGTGGTGTAACATCTTCGCATATCCTGCATGGTTCTGCAAACACTATTGGCGGACAAACACAATTGATCAAGCTGCGTTGGGGTACCAACGATGAGGGTTTGAAATTCCAAGGTGCTGATCCCTTCATCAAGTTTGCATTGGGTGAAAACGTAAAGCGTACATCAGCGGCTACTGGCAATAACCGATTCCCCGACACGCGTATGGGTGTGGAACAAGTATTGACAGATGCTTTCCAGCGTGCCAAGGATTATGAAGCCAACATGAAAGCAGTTGAGGCCAACAATAAAAAGAAAGGTGCAACGCCCATGATCTTCCGCAGAGATCTGGAACTGGATGCGTTGGTAGAAATCATGAACAAAAAGCGTTTCATCACTTGCCACTCTTATGTTGCTAGTGAAATCACTTCTACCATGCGCGTTGCTGAAAAATTTGGTTTCCGCATCAACACTTTCACCCATATTCTCGAGGGATATAAAGTGGCCGATAAAATGAAAGCACATGGTGCAGCAGCATCTACTTTCTCTGATTGGTGGGCATACAAGCTGGAAGTTCAAGATGCCATTCCGCAGAATGCTGCTATCATGAATGCGGTTGGACTAAACGTGGCCATCAATTCTGATGATGCAGAAATGGCACGACGCCTGAATCAGGAAGCTGCTAAGAGTGTGAAGTATGGTGGTGTAAGCGAAGAAGATGCCTGGAAAATGGTTACCATCAATCCCGCTAAAATGTTGCATGTTGATGATAAAGTAGGTAGTATCAAAGCCGGTAAAGATGCTGATCTGGTACTGTGGAGCGATAATCCGCTCAGCATTTATGCCAAATCACTCTATACCATGGTAGATGGTACCATTTATTTTGATCGTGAAAAAGACCTGCAAATGCGTAAAGACGTTAAAGCAGAGCGCCTTCGTCTGATCAGCAAGATGGTAGGTGAAAAAGCACAGGGCCGTCCAACTATTCCGGCACAGCCGAGCTATAAGTATATCCACACTTGTTTAGACCATGGTCATAAACTGGGTATGCTGGAAATTGAAGCAGAAGATGCTGATGAACATGATAACCACTAAACTGAGACACATGAAAAAGACACTCTTTATATGCGCCGCCTGGTTGTCGCTCAGCGTAGCAACCGCACAGGAAACTGTGTATCCGGCCAAAGAACAAAAAGGTTTACTCTTTATCAAGAACGGTACCGTTCACGTTGGTAATGGTCAGGTAATTGAAAATGCCACCATTGAAGTAAGAGATGGTAAGATCACCAAAGTGGGCAGCAATATTGCTATTCCTGCAGATGATGTAAAAGTATATGACGCCAAGGGTAAGCATGTTTACCCGGGCCTGATTCTGCCAACATCCACACTGGGTATTCAGGAGATTGGTGGTAATGCCGTTCGTGGTAGCAACGACTATCGTGAAATTGGTGATGTAAATGCTGGTGTACGCGCACTTGCAGCATACAATGCTGATTCTAAAATCATCAACACGGTAAAAGCCAATGGTATTTTACTGGCACACATCATTCCGCAAGGTTCGCTCGTGGGTGGTGTTTCATCAGTAGTACAGCTGGATGCCTGGAATTATGAAGATGCTGCCTATGCACCGGACAATGGCATGAACTTATATATGCCCAGTTTGCTCGCTGGTCCCGGTGGCCGCTTTGGCAGATTGTTTGCTGCCTTTGGCGGACAAATTCAAACAGATCCTGTTAAGCAGGCTTTGGATAGAATTGAAGCAGTGAAAGAGTTCTTCCGCGATGCAAAAGCCTATTATCAAAAGGATGCTAAGACCAGTATCAATATCAAGTTTGAAGCAGCAAGACCATTGTTCGAGAAAAAACAAAAGCTCTTTGTACACTGCGATCAGGTAAAGCAAATGTTGCTCGCGCTTGATTTTGTAAAAGAGTTTGGTTTTGATGTGGTGATTGTAGGTGGTTCTGAAAGCTGGCAGATTGCTGATCTGCTGAAGCAGAACAATGTGCCTGTGATCTTATCTCAAATGCACAACCTGCCCACGCTGGATGATGATGATATCGATCAACCATTCAAGACACCTGCTGCTTTACAAAAAGCCGGTGTACTATTTGCTATTACTGATGATGATTCACAGAATCGTGGTCGTAACATGCCTTTCAATGCAGGTACTGCCGTAGCTTATGGCTTGGATAAAGAGGCCGCCATTAGTGCTATGACACTGAATACGGCAAAGATTCTGGGTATTGCGAATAGAACCGGTTCTATTGAAGTAGGTAAAGATGCCAATATCGTCATCAGCGAAGGTGATATCCTGGATATGCGCAGCAGCAAAATTAGCCATGCGTTTATACAGGGCCGCCATGTGAGCCTGGACAATAAGCATAGCCAATTGTACGAGCGCTATAAGCACAAATACGGTATCAAATAAACCTAGTGGTTTTGAATAGATTCAATCCCTTCACGAAATCGTGAGGGGATTTTTTTGTGGTACGAAATCAGATAAAGACCTTTAGGGTATGACCGCTGCCATTATCAAGGGACTATTGCTGGGCTTACTGCTCAGCATTTCAGTTGGGCCGGTTATTTTTTCTATCATCAAGCAAAGCATCAATAACGGACACAAAGGTGGGTTTGCCTTTGTTGCTGGCGTTAGCGCAAGTGATATCAGTCTGGTGCTCTTCAGTCAGTTGTTTACAGAGTTATTCCGCACACTCATTGATTATAAAAAAGAAATTGGTGTGGGCGGAAGCATACTACTGATCATCATTGGTGTGTATGTTTTGTTCTTTAAAAAAGTAATGGTAAATGAGGAAGGTGAGCAGATAATTCAATTGCGCAAGCGCGATATTGTTCGGGTATTTCTATCTGGTTATTTCATGAATATCCTCAACCCCAGCGTGATTGCATTCTGGCTCATCATTGCAACATCTGTAGTGGGCCTTAGTTTTTCGCACCGAGTTGTTTTATTTGGTACCTGCTTATTCGTGGTTTTGCTGACAGATTTGGCCAAGGTTTTTCTGGCAGGTGCACTGCGCAAAAAACTGACACCAAAAAACATTCATTACATCAATATCCTTTCGGGCCTTATTCTGATTGGCTTTGGTATTGCGCTGATCTGGGGCACACTGGCTTTTGGTGATCGTTTATCATAGTCTTAACGATTTAACTATATACCTCCACTTAACTTGCAGCCAATGCATAAAACACTACTGCTACTTATTGTACTATTGTGCACATCGGTTGCTTTTGCTCAGAGAGGTGTGCTGATTGTTAAAAAAGGTGAAACCACTGTTACGCGCTATTACGAAGGCGCTTTCCTTCAATTCTATCATCCTGGTGGCGGATTGGTGCAGGGCTGGATTAGAAAAAACAAAAACGATAGTATTCACCTGATGCTGGGCTATATGGGTCTTGTAAAAGCCGGAATGGGTACTAAGATTGATACAGTAAGACAAGGGTTTGATGTGTTTTCTATAAAAGACGTTGCAGCAATTCCTAAAGACGCGCGCTTTACCTCTATCTGGAAAAGCCTGGGAAGTCTCTTGCAGTTGGGTGCTGCAGCATATGGCGGTATCAATCTGCTAAACTCAATTACCAGAGGTATTCCATTGTTTTCAGATGGTAATGGTACCAGATTGGGTATAACAGCGGGCGTATTTGTGGTGGGCTTGGTCTTACAAAAGCTGGAAAAGGACCGCATGGTTATGGGAAAAAAATATCGGGTTGAAATGCTGGAATTGTAATTTTAGCCAGCATGAAAAAAATCTGGCGCTTCTTCAAAAAAGCATTTCTCTTCTGCTTCATCAGCTCACTGGTGTATTTATTGGTTTGTCGGTTTCTGTTTCCGCCTATCACCATCACACAGCTCGGCGATAGTTTTTCTTATGGACTCAAACGAGATTATGTGCCCTGGAGCCAGATATCACGTAATGTGAAATTGGCAGCTATTGCCAGTGAGGACCAAACCTTTCCTGATCACAATGGATTTGATTTGAACGCCATTCAGAAAAGCCTCAACCCAAAAAAGAAGAACAAGAAAAAGAAATTACCACTTGGCGCCGGCGCAAGTACTATTACACAACAAACCGCTAAGAATGTCTTTCTCTGGCAGGGCAGCGGCCCCATGCGTTATGTACGCAAGTTGCCCGAAGCGTATTTTACTTTATTGATTGAATGGATCTGGGGCAAACAACGCATTCTGGAAGTCTACCTGAATGTAATTGAAATGGGGCCGGGCATATTTGGTATTGAAGCGGCTGCTCAACATTATTATGGTAAACATGCCAAAGATTTGTCTCGCGCTGAAGCGGCATCCATCATCGCTTGCTTACCCAATCCAAAAAGATTTACTGTTAAACCAGCATCCAGATTTGTTGGTTGGAAACAGCAGTGGATTATGCGTCAGATGAATCAGCTGGAAGGCGATGAAGACCTTGAAGCTATTTTGAAAAAATAAATCGGTCTATTGCTGCTTTCGCTGAAGCGAAACGCGCTTCATCTTCTCCACTAATCAATGCCCAAGGAACAGACTGATTGATCAATATGTCTTGATAAATGTGAAATAACTCTTTGCGCGGACCTTCATCTGGATATTCGCGTAATTCATCTTTGGTCCAGGGTAAATCAATATTACAAAGCAAGTAGAGATCGTATTTCCGCGTAATGATCTCGTCGAGAATAAATTGATGACATTTCCCAAACACGTATTCACACCACACCTTCATCACATACATGTCTGTATCCACAAACAATAGTGGACTTGGATTATCCGATTGATTCTTGCATACCAGTGACGCGTATTCATCTTCCAGCGCTAATTGTCCCTTGGCAATCAGTTCCAAATCATCCATATCATAATTGGTGCCATTGGTGAGCAAATACTCACGAGCAAATTCTGGACACCATTCTGTTTGATAGTGTTGTGCCAACTCTTCGCAAAGTGTGCTTTTACCCGTGCTCTCAGGTCCGATAATCACTATTTTTTTGACGCTTTGCTCCATGCAGGTTTTTGCTTCAGTACTTTTTTATAGATCAAACAGGTTTCTTCGTGTGCACCGGGCAGATAGCCGGCACTCATCAGAAACTCATTCACAATCTCACCTCCGGTAAAACGAAAAGTTTTCCGAAATAGTTTAACCCAATCCTGTTTTGTTAGTGGATGATGTGTATCTAACCAATTTCGAAAAGAGCCATGCGATTTTTGTATTGTAAGAATAGTCTTTGCATTCTCTATAGCAGCCAGAATCTTCAAGCGGTTTCTGATAACGCCCGCATCATTCATCAAGCGTTCTATATCTGCATCGGTATAGGCCGCAACCTTCTTAATCTTAAACTGATGATACGCTTTGCGAAAACTATTTTCCTTGCGCAGAATGGTTGTCCAGCTTAAACCCGCTTGGTTGATTTCCAAAATCAGTCGACAAAACAACTCATCATCTGTCTCTATTGGAAAGCCATAAGCATGATCATGATATGCTTGATGCAATGCCGCATCCGCTGGTTTCATGTTCGCAATAGCGCTACAATAACTCATGCTTGCTTATTTTGTCTGGCTTTTTGCATCCAGCTGATCAAGCCGAACACAGCCAAAATGAGTAAAACCACATATTGAACACTGGTGAACACGAAGCCCTTTACAAAATACAAAGGAATAGAAGCGATATTGGTCGCAATCCACCAGATCCAACTTTCTACTTTTTTTCTGGCCATCAGCCACATACCGGTATAAGCTGTGGCAGAAGCAAATGCATCCGCCCAGGGAATGGCTTCCGGTGCAAAAGATGTTTTTAACCAACTCAATGCAGCATAGATCGCCACATAAAAAACCGCAAAAAACAATAGTTGATACAACCACTCTTTCTGTGTACTGAATTGAACATGTAACACGGCTTCGTGCTTCACAGCATCTTTCCTACTCCACAATATCCACCCATAAATACTCATAATGGTATAATACAGGTTCACGCTGGCTTCACCGAAGAGATGGCCCTTCAAACTTAGATAGATATAAATAATGGTATTGATTAAACCAATGGGATAAACCAAGATGTGTTCTTTCCTACTGAACCACACACTAGCAATACCTGCAAATACAGCGATAAACTCTAAGAAAGTTGTTGCGCGTAAGCCGCTGATGAATTGTTCCAAAATAGTATTCATGCGCCCGCTTGTTTTTTCCTGAGTGCTTCTTCGCGCATCATGGCTTCATAATCAATGCCATCTTCCTTCATCAGGTCAAGCCCGTAATTACGCAGGTATTCAATCACCTCAACCGCTCGCTTCCCTTTTTCTGTCAAAGAATACTCGGTTCTTGGCGGCACTTCTGCATAGGTTTTCTTTTGTACAAAACCTTCTGCCTCCAATTGCTTTAATGTTTGTAAAAGCATTTTCTGGCTGATATGTTCAATATCTTTCTGCAGCTCAGTATAGCGCCATGTTTTTTTGCGTAAACGCCATAAGACCGGAATCTTCCAAGTGCCTCCTAGCTTCTTCAGCACAAAATCAACCGGGTTATAAAATATCTCCTTGTTAATAATTACATCGGGCATGGACTAAAATTAGGCATTCCCTACCAAAAGGTGCGTAACGGTCATATTAGTGTTATACATGGTTTCCGCTTTCAAGCAAGTCATTTTTACAGCACTAAAAATGTATACCATGAAGCCATTGATTTTCTCAGCAATCTTAGCACTCACATTTACAACCCTAAGTGCGCAAAAAAAAACAACTCATTGAACAACAACAATACGCGCATTTTCACGGTGCGCCAACCAAAGGAAAAATTCTGATGGTCGCCAGCAGCCCTTCTGTTTCTAAACAAACTGGATGGCCTATCGGCTTTTGGGCTGCAGAGTTGACACACCCTTTGCGTGTTTTTCAGGAAGCGGGTTACGATGTAGAACTCGCCTCTACCGAGGGTGGTAAGATTATGATGGATGGATATTCTAATCCAACCGATGCCAGCGGCTATTCTTCGCATGATGTGATCTCGCTTGGTTACATGCAACAGAAATGGTTTAACGATATGCTGGCCAACACCAAAGCCATCAGCGCGGTTGATCCAAAAGAGTATGTGGCCATTTTTTTGGTGGGCGGACAAGCGCCTATGTACACTTTCCGTGGCAACAAAACACTGGAAAAGCTCTTCGCCAGTTTCTATGAATCAGGCAAACCCAGCGCAGCGGTTTGTCACAGTACAACACTGCTTTTAGAAGCCAAGACAAGTAAAGGTGATTTACTGGTGAAAGGAAAAACCTGGACGGGCTTTGCAGATGCGGAAGAAGAATTTGCAGACAAAGCAGTTGGTCAGAAGATTCAACCATACCGAATAGAAACAGAAGCCAAAAAATTGAGTGGAACTACTTTCAAAGTAGCACCAGCATTCGCTTCTTACGCCATTGCAGATGGCAACCTGATTACTGGACAACAACAAAACAGCGGTGAAGCTGCTGCAAGATTGTTGGTGGCTCAGTTGAAAAAATAAATCTTTCGGTGTCGGCAATAGCCGACACCTTTTGCTTATGCAATTCAAGTTTATCATAATACTCGCGGTGCTGCCTTTTATTACACAGGCCCAGATCAACGAAAGTGATACTGCACGTGTACAATTACGTAGCAGTATCACCGGTAATTATCAGCAAGGCAATGTGCAATTATTTGCCCTGCGCGGAAGAATAGAACTGTCTGCCGCGGGAAAAGGCTTCGTATTCAAAACGCAGAACAATGGTTTGTATCAATCATTCTTTAAAACCAAGGCCGATGCAGATATCTTCAGCAGAAACTTTCTCTACTATCGTCCGCAACAGCCTGTCTATCCTTTTGTGATGGGCTTTGTGGCCAGCAACTATCGCCTCAAAATCAATACACGTGTGTTTGTTGGCGGAGGTGCTACCTGGCAAATGATCAAATCATCGAAGAGCAATATCAAATTATCTGCTTCGATGGTGTATGAACAAACCAATTTCTCGCGCAGCCAATTCAACAACACCCACTACACTGGACAAAAACAAATTCGTTTGTGGCGTGCAACATCTTGGTTAGCGGGGCAACATCGATTCAATGAAAACGGGCTTCGCTTGCATTATACCATTTATTATCAGCCGGGTTTAGACGGACAAAATAATTACCGGGTTTCCGGTGAAGCCGGCTTGGATTTTCCTGTATACAAAGGATTGGGTTTTACAATGCTCTACACCAATCTCTATGAGCAAGTAGTGGTGAGCGGTGTGCAACAGCGTGATGCATTGTTCTCTTTCGGATTGAATTATCAACTGAAAAAACGATAAATGAAAATACCCTCAACCTCAAGAATAGAAGCATTTAGTGATGGTGTCATGGCCATCATCATCACCATACTTGTTTTAGAATTACATGTACCGCAACTCGCTGAACAGTTTACACAACAAGAATTGATGCATGCGCTTAAAGAGCTGGCACCAAAACTCATTGCTTATGCATTCAGCTTTCTGGTGATTGCCATATTCTGGGTGAACCACCACAATTTCTTTCATCACCTCACACATGCTGATGCGGGTCTGCTCTGGCACAACAATCATTTACTTTTCTGGCTCAGTCTGATTCCTTTGCCAACAGCTTTTATTGGCGAGCATCCCTTCAGTCATGCAGCCAATATGGGTTATGCTTTTGTGATGCTTTGCGCAGCTTTGTCCTTTACCTTAATGAGCAGACATGCTATGTACAAGGGCGGACTGATGACCGAAGCTGTTGACAATCAACAAAAGAAAGCTTTGATTCGCCGCTCGCTGGTGGGGCCCGCTCTTTACGCCTGTGGATTATTGGCTGCTATTGTCTACGCACCCGCAGCTTGGTTGTTTTTTATCGCCGTTCCTTTGTATTTTTTCAGACCCAAACATATTCAACAACAAAACAAGACAACATGATACGCACCGCATCTGCCGTATGGAACGGCTCAGGAAAAGAGGGCAACGGTCACCTTACTACACAAAGCACCGTACTCAACAAAACACAATATTCTTTCAACTCGCGCTTTGCTGATGGCATTGGTACCAATCCGGAAGAATTGGTGGCCGCTGCACATGCTGGTTGCTTTACCATGAAGCTGAGCTTTGTGCTAGGCGCAGCGGGTTTTACACCGGAAACACTGGAAACAACTTGTGAGATTGAATTGCGCGATGGTGGCATCACCAAATCGCACTTAACGGTGAAAGCCAAAGTGCCGGGCATCAGTGAGGAACAATTTCAAGCCTGCGTAAAAGATGCAGAAGCCAATTGTCCCATCAGCAAATTGTACAACACTACCATCTCTTCAGATGCCGCATTGGTATAAATGATACATGTGCTAAAAACAAAATCCCGACGATACTGTCGGGATTTTTTATTGGAATAGTATTCGTTCTTAATTATTCTGCTTCGGCAACAACCTCCTTCACTTCAGGAATCATGCGCTTCATCATGCCTTCGATACCGGCTTTCAGCGTAATCATAGAAGAAGGGCAACCGCTGCAGCTTCCCTGTAACATCAGATTCACCACGCCTTCATTATAGCTCTTGAACTGAATCGCACCGCCATCCATTTCAACAGCAGGCTTCACATAGTTCTCCAACAATTCCTTGATGCGCTTCACGATATCATCGTCATCAGCATGCACCGTGTTGGTGGCTTCTTGCTTCATCTTCACCACTTCTTCTTCGTTCACCACCACGCCGCCATTCTCCAGATAATCTTTCAGGAACTCCTTAATGGTTGGAATTACATCCTGCCAATCTTCGGTATCTGCTGTTTTGGTCAGCGTGATAAAATTGCTGGCGATGAATACGCTCTTGATAAAAGGAAAGCTGAACAATTCCTTGGCTAAAGGCGAAGGACCTGCAGCACTTTCATCAGCGATATCGATGCTTTTTCCGGGATACAGGAGTTTGTTGGCAACAAACTTCATGGTTTCCGGGTTGGGCGTCATCTCTGTATAGATGCTGATCACGGGATTACCTGTTTGGATCATGGTTCTGATTTTACGGTCGAGCACAAAAATAACGTCTTTCCGTCGGGCCAAACGAGGGCTTTCACCCATTTTAACGCCGCAAGGGGGTGTTTTTTCGTTTATCGAAAGACCGCGCAGGCTATGTGGGCATTTGTTACCTTAGTCGCATGCAAAAGAAACTCTTTCTGCTCGATGCCTTTGCCCTGATTTTCCGGGCATATTATGCCCTGATCCGCAATCCGCGCATCACTTCTACGGGCAGAAACACCAATGCCCAGTTTGGCTTTACCAATACACTTTTCGACCTCATTAATAAAGAAAAGCCCACCCACCTAGCTGTTTGTTTTGATGTGGAGGGCAAAACAGAGCGCCATACCGATTTCGCTGATTATAAAGCCAATAGACAAGAAGCTCCGGAAGACCTGTTGGAATCTGTTCCGGATATTCAACGCATTATCCGCGGTTTCAATATTCCCGTTATTGGCGTAGAGGGCTATGAAGCCGATGATGTGATTGGCACACTCGCCTGGCAAGCACATGATGCGGGTTATGAAGTCTATATGGTTACGCCCGATAAGGATTATGGCCAGCTCGTGCGCGATGGTGTCTATATCTATAAACCCGGTTATCAGGGTGGTGATGTGGAGATCATGGGCCCTGCGGAAGTTTGTACGAAATGGAATATTGAACGAGTAGATCAGGTAATTGATATCCTTGGTTTGATGGGTGATGCAGTGGACAATATTCCAGGCATTCCAGGTGTGGGTGAGAAAACTGCTGCCAAGCTCTTGAAAGAATACAATACGCTGGAAAACGTGTTGGCCAATGCAGAACAAATCAAAGGTGCATTGGGTGAAAAAGTGCGCAACGGCAAGGAGCTGGCGGTGATGAGTAAAAAGCTAGCAACCATCATCACCAATGTACCAGTAGCTTTTCATGAAGAAGATTTTCGTTTAAAAGAATGGAATACCGAAGCATTAACTGAAGTGTTTACCGAGCTTGAATTCAAAACACTTGGTAAGCGTATTCTAGGTGAAAGCTTCAATGCTTTTGCAACGCCACCGGTTGGTGTGCAGACGGATTTGTTTGGTAACGTAGTAGAACAACCGGAGAAGAAAACCGAAAAACTGATTGATTCCGCACCCGCCGCAGAAGCGGGACTCAGTGCTACGCGCAATATCCATAACACACCGCACAACTATGTATTGGTGAACGATACTGCAGCGATTGATGCCTTGGTAAAAGAGCTGAACGCTGTAGAAGAAATTTGTTTCGATACAGAGACAACACATATTGATCCAATGCTCGCAGAATTGGTGGGTATTAGCTTTTCGTATAAAGCGGGTGAAGGATATTATATTCCTTTTCCGGCCGATAGAAAAACCACCGAAACAATTCTTACACAACTCGCCCCATTATTCAACAATGCAAACAAGCGCTGGGTGGGACAAAACATCAAGTATGATTTGTTGGTGTTGAAAAACTATGGTGTTGTTCCTGCGGGCTCATTTTTTGATACGATGTTGGCGCATTACCTCATTGAGCCGGAAGGTAGACGCAGCATGGATTTGCTGAGTGCGCAATATCTCGGTTATGAGCCCGTGCATATTGATGAACTCATTGGTAAGAAAGGTAAGAACCAGGGCACCATGCGCGATGTGGATGTAGAAAAGGTGAAAGAATATGCAGCAGAAGATGCGGACATAACCTTACAATTGAAACAAGTCTTCACACCACAGCTGCAAGAAAAAGAAGTACAACGAGTGTTTGATGAAGTGGAAACACCCTTGGTGCGCGTACTCACCGATATGGAGTTTGAGGGTGTGCGTGTAGATGAAGGTTTCTTGCACGAATACAGCAGATTGTTGGATGAAGAAGCTAGACAAGCTGAGAAGTCTGTATATGAACAAGCCGGTGTAAAATTTAACTTGGCATCGCCCAAACAATTAGGTGAGGTCTTATTTGATAAACTGCAGCTTGATCCTTCTGCGAAAAAAACCAAGACGGGTCAGTACCAAACCGGGGAAGATGTGTTGAATAAACTTGCGGTGAAGGGTCACAAAATTGTAGATGATATTCTGGCCTTCAGAGAACTCACCAAACTCAAATCAACTTATGTAGACGCGCTACCGGAAATGATTCATCCGCGTACGGGTCGGGTACACACTTCCTATGCGCAGGCCGTTGCGGTTACAGGAAGATTGAGCAGCAATAATCCAAACCTGCAGAATATTCCAATTAGAACAGCACGCGGCAGAGAAATCAGAAAAGCATTTGTGCCGAGAGATAAAGAACATATTTTACTTAGCGCGGATTATTCGCAGATTGAATTACGCATTGTTGCCGCCATCAGTGGTGACCCAAACATGTGTGAAGCATTCCGCTTGGGTAAAGACATTCACACAGCTACCGCGGCAAAAGTTTATGGTGTAGCAGAAGCAGATGTAACCAAGGAAATGCGCTACAAAGCCAAGAGTGTGAACTTTGGTATCATCTATGGACAAGGTGCTTTTGGTTTGGCGGATAACCTGGGCATCAGCAGAACAGAGGCTAAAGAAATTATTGATAATTATAAAAGAGAGTTTGCCGGCATACAGAAATACATGGACGATACCGTGAACTTCGCCAAAGAAAACGGCTATGTGCAAACCGTGATGGGCCGTAAGCGTTGGTTGCGTGACATCAACTCGTCCAATTTCACGGTGCGTGGCTTTGCAGAACGCAACGCCATCAACTCACCGATACAGGGAACAGCAGCCGATATGATCAAGCTGGCGATGATTCGTATTCACAAAGCCATGCAGCAAGAAAAGCTGCGCAGCAAAATGATTCTGCAAGTGCATGATGAATTGGTCTTTGATGCACACAAGAGCGAAGTAGATACGCTGAAGGCGCTCATCTTAGAAAATATGCGTGCCGCATTGCCTTTACCCAACAATGTGCCTGTTGAAGCCGAAGTTGGCGCAGGCGATAATTGGCTGGAAGCACATTAAACCAAATACATGAACCAACAAGAAGCCATCATCACGAAATTTTATACAGCGTTTCAGCAGAAAGATGCTGCAACCATGAATAGCTGCTATGCCGATGATATCGTATTCAGCGACCCGGTCTTTGGTATGATGCAGGGTGATGCCGTTCGTGCTATGTGGCAGATGCTTTGTGCAAGGGCAAAAGATTTTTCTCTTGAGTTTGACAATATCAAATGTCTGGATGAGGAATACGCTACTTGTAACTGGACAGCTACTTATACATTCGGCGCAACGGGCAGAAAAGTGGTGAATAAGATTACTGCGCACATGCGCATTCAGAATGGCATCATCACAGAACATTCTGATGCTTTTTCTTTGTATCGTTGGTGCAAGCAAGCCCTTGGTCTCATTGGTTGGATCTTTGGCTGGAGCGGGTTTTTACACAATAGTGTGCGCCGCAAAGCTTTAAAGGGCTTATCACAATTCATGCAACAAGCAGCTCAATAATATGCGACCAGATTATTGGATGATTATTGAAAAGATTGGTAGCCGCTACTTTGTGGTAGCGGGCATTGCGTTTCTGATTTTCTATGTGCTGCTACGCAAACAATTGGCGTACAAAAAAATACAGCTGCGTTTTCCGAAGAATAGTGATTTTCTGAGAGAAGCCGGTTTTTCACTATTGTCCATTGCCATCTTTCCCGTGTACATGCTGGTGTTAACTCATCCCACCATTGCGCCATACACCACACGTTACACGGATTTTCAGGAATACGGCTGGTTCTACTATTTCGCTTTATTTCCGCTATTGTTTGTTGTACACGATACCTATTTCTATTGGACACATCGCGCCATGCACCACCCCGCTTTATTCAAATGGTTTCATTTGGTACATCACAAATCCACCAACCCATCACCCTGGGCAGCTTATGCTTTTCATCCGCTGGAAGCATTGGTAGAAAACGGCATCGTTGCGGTTTTCTTTTTTACTGTGCCCATTCATATCACGCAAGTGGCTATTTTCTTTTTGATGTCGATCATGTACAATGTGTATGGACACCTGGGTTATGAATTATACCCAAAGGGTTTTCAGCGCAGTCTGATAGGTAAATGGATCAACACTTCAGTAAACCATAATATGCACCACCAATATTTTAAAGGGAATTATGGTTTGTATTTTTTGTGGTGGGATAGATGGATGGGCACGATTCGCCCTGATTATGAAGAAAGATTTGATGAAGTAAAGAACAGAACCGCATCAACGCCCGCGCAAAATCCAGTTCTGTAATTGAATGCCGCCATTACCTTGTACGGTGATGGTTTTTTGTTGATTGCCCGCAGACAATTCGATAGTGTTTACACCCACTTGCAAAGGAATGCGTACATATTGAATAAATGCCGGCAAGCTCTGCCAATTACGGGTATCTGCTTTTTCGGTAGCACTATTCACCACATTCATGATTAAACCAACTGCGGCGCCAATCGCTTCGGCATTCTGTGCGTCTTTTCTTTTTTCTGCTTCGGTTTTCTTTGTACCGTCTTTCTTCGTGTCACTTTTTTGTGCAGCAGCGGTAGCTATTGCTTCGGATCCCTTTTCTGCAACTTTCTTAACCAACTGTCTGATCAATGCATTGGCAATTTCTTTCCCCATACGCTCTTGCATCAGTCTTGCACAAAGCGCATTCATATTTGCAACATCTTCTGCTCGGTAGTTATTACCGTTCAAGCGAATTTGTACAGCTGGACTATTAAAACTTCTTGGCTGATAATATGGAATCGCAATTGTTGTGTTGCGAATCTGGCTGAGTTGATTATCATTGAACCTATTGCGATCGATGAAAATATCCTGACGCAATCCATCGTTTCCGTAGAAATAAAAACCGTTGGCACCCTGTGTTACTGAATAACGAATCTCTTGCTTCACCGGCGCACTACCGGTTTCTATAAATACCACTAGCCATCCGCCTGCGGGTTGCATATTCATTTCCTCCTTGGCCTTTGTTGCATTGGCATAATAGTCGGCCTGATCGCCAAAACCAGATGCCCTTGCGGCACTAATGAGGTCTTGCTTTAGTTGATTGGGTAATGCTACACCATAATAATTACCTCCGCTCCTCAAATAGAGCTCCGCAGCGTTTCGATAACTAATGAATGCATTATTGGCTTCTCCGGCTGCTTCATACAACAATCCTTGAAGAATCAATGCAAAAGCATCCTGCTGATACTTGTTCTCTTTACGCGTTTTGTCGTTCAGCGCATCTTCGCTGAGTTGAATGCGTCTAGCTTCTACACGTGCGCCTTCTGTATTACCTAGCTGTAAATAATTGATGGCTTTGTAATAGTGAATCAGAAATCGCTCATGGTCCTCACCTAAATAGGTTTGCAGCATGGGGTTAACACTGGCGCCAAGAAAAACATCGCCTGCGGATTTTCTTTTCTCCTCAATGAAATCATCCGCCTTATTGAAATAAAGATTACTGCTGTCGTAAAGGCCGCGCAGGTGAAACAGTTTTCCCTTCTCCATATAATAGAGCAACTGGTTTCTGTCGCGCTGCAGAAAACCATTGCTGCTTAGCAATGCATCAGCACGTTCGTAATGGCCGGCATCTACCTGTTGGTAATATGCAGACAGCTTACGCTGATAGGTAGCACAGGAAAATAAAACGGGTATACATAGGAGCCCTATCCATACCCGTTTGGAAAAGCCGTTCATGTGAAGCTGATTAGTTCTTTACGTACTTGGCAATTTTCTTATCGCCAATCCAAACCACTTCGTTGGTTTCAATATTCGTCAACTCTAGGTTAACCTGATAAGTAACCGTTTTCTTGCGCTTATACGCATCTACGATAGAGTTGATAGAGCCTTGCAGAATAAAATCTGCGCCATTCTCCAAACCAAACTTTTTCATGGTGCTTTGTGAAGCGTTGGTCTGTTGATCTGCTTTCTCTGCGCGCATTTCTTCACGCTTCTTGCCGCTTTGTACCAAACCCACTTTATCTGTGCGGATAAAGCTGCGCTCCAGATCTTTCATGAAGGTTTCTGCTTCAATATGCTCATGGCTTTTATTACTCACCATACCTACAATTACCACGGGCTTTTTACCTTTTGCGGTAACGTGATTGTTCAACCACTTGGCGGTTAACACATCACCAATCATTTCATCTGCGGTGAGACGACTATCTGTATTATTCCATTTACCGCTGATATCAGGTGTTTCAGCGGGATCGATTCGGGTTACTTTTCTGTTGGCACAAGATGCAGCTAAAACAGTAATGGCTACAACAAATGCGATACGTGTAAACTTAAACATGCTTTCGGGTTATTGAGTGAAGAGATAAATCGTAATCATTAAAACATAAACCACCAGTTACCGGTGCGGAAACCAATTCCGGGTCTGGCCCAACGATTGCGCCAACGCCAATCGTTTACACCATTCCAGCGATTGTTATTCCATCCCCAGCCATCATTGATCCAATACGTGTTTTGTGCCGACCATAATCTACGCTGCATGCGATTGTCAAAACGCACCTGGCGTCTTTCCTGTCTGGCCTCGTACCAATCATAGGCTTTATAGGTATTCTGTATAGTGGTGTTCATATACATGCCCAGCGAATCTTTGTGTTGCATGTATTTATTCTTGCTGATCAGGTAATTGGGATTCTGATCAGGCAATAATTCCTGTGCCTGAGCGCTCAGGCCAAGGGATAATACAAAAAGGGTGATGAGCTGTTTCATATACCACGTTTTGAATAACTACTTCAAAGCTAGTGCCAAACTTTGGGCTGCTTCCATTTTCTAGCAGGAAAACGTGGCCGAAGGCCGATTTGTTACATCAATGGCGCTTATGCTGGCTTATTGGCCATAGCTTTTTTAAAGATAGGCACGGTGCTACAGGGCTCGCCATACATGATGCTCTTGGCAAAGGGACGAAGCTTTTGCGTAGCGGCAACATATGCGGTCTCGGGAATATGGATATCGCCACAACCCTTCACTACAATTCGTTGATCAGCATATTCCGCTGCATCCATCTGTTGAATATTGCGCTGTAAAATGGTATTGATGAGTTCCTGCTCGTTTCCGAAAACCACTTCTTTGGCTACCGGTTGCAGGTAGCTGGCCACCAACATATATGCCCATACGGGGATGATGGCATCCGCTGAACAGGTAACAGCGACATAAGTATCACGATATACTTCCCAATCGGTGTTCTGCAAGGCGGTACGAAAATCCTTTTCCTTCAGGATCAGTTCCATAAACAAATAGCCCTTCAGATCGAAGGTTTTAATCTCACCCTTTGGGTAGAATTGTTCCAGATCCAGGGTGACGAGTCCGCTTTCTGCTACTTTGTTTACAATCGGTTCCATATAGTAAAAGTACAATTGTTGTTGGGTTTTGGTTTTCGATTGCGGAAAATGCGGGCAACAAAAAACCCCCGACAGTATCGTCGGGGGTCTTATAATATTACGCTTTATCGATTAATAAAACTTAAAACGGTAATCCTTGATCACAGCACCTTTACGTAAAGCTTCAGCGCTTCTGAAAGCTGCCATGCGCATTGCCTGAATCAAACCTTGCTTCACTGTTTCGGCATCTGTTGCCAAATTCGCTTTAGCACCCATGCTTTCTACGCGCAAAGCATACACACCACCTACACCAGCAATGGGTGTACTTACTTTACCCTGTAATGATTTATTGAAAGCTGCGCCTACCACCTTGGCTTCATTACCAACATTTGGAATGAATGAGTTACCGAAGGTTAAGCTATCTGCACGCATTACCACATTACCAGAAGCAGTAGCCATTGCTTCCAAAGTGCTGCCGGTAAACTTGGTGATCATTTGTTGTGCTTTCTTTTCGTTACGTACAAAAGCTTCAACTTGTGGTCTAGCTTCTGCAACTGTTAATGTGCCCGGCTTATGAATAGCAGTAATAGTAGCCACCACATAACGATCTGCTACTTCGGTTGGCTCACTTACATCGCCTTCTTTGTTTTCATAGATCCAACGAACCAAAGAGCGTGTTTCACCCAAGCCCATGATGGAGAAATCATTTTCTTTTACATCAGATGCCAACAAAGGAAACTTGTTTAACTTCTTCGCATTGTCTTCAAAAGCTTTTCTATTCTTGCTGGTAGAAGCAAATTGTGCAGCTGCAGTACTTGCAGCAGCAATGGTTTCATTGCTGGCAACAATCTTCTTGCTCAGGTAAGCAACTTTTACCGCTTCACCCACTTTACGCTGGTTCAATACTTCTACATAATGATAGCCAGTATATTGATCATTCTCTACACGGACAATTTTCTTGTCGCCGGTAGCACCATAGAAAACCGCTTCAGCAAATTCTTTGCTCAGTGTTGGGAATTGAAGAGAAGCAAATTCATATTCACCTTTGGTTCCCTTACTACCCTGATCATCACTATACTTCTGAACCAACTCGTTGAAATCAACACCATTCTTCGCTAATGCAGCAACACTATCGATACGCTTGCGAGCAGCAGAATCAGAAAGGCCGGGCTCTGCAGCAGTACCAATCTTCACGAGGACGTGTCTGCATTTAATAGAATCTGGCATAGTGCGCTTAGCAATCATGCGTGCTAGAACAATATTACCACCATCCATATAAGGACCGTAAGTACCACCAACCGGTAGTGCTTTAATTAATTCAGCATTTGGTACCTGAATCTTATCCTTCATCACAAAAGCATCCAAATAAGGCTGCTCGCTTTCTGTACGGCTCATGAATGCTTTGATATCAGCAGTTGTACTGAATTCAGCTTGTACACTTTGTACTTGATTCAACACATTGGCTGTATCCTGCGCAGAAGGGAAAGCATCAAATGTGATATAAGAAATGTTGCGACCTTCTTCTTCACGCTTGAATTCTGTGGCGTGCTTGCTGATATAAGCTTGGATATCCTGATCGCTCACTTTTACAGAACTATCGGATACACTTGCGTATGGTGCATAGATGTAAGAAACATTCGCAATAGCGTTATTGTCAGCAATGGTTTTTTCTACCATCCACTTGGGTACATACATACCTTGTTGTACCAATGACTGGTACTTATAACGCAGTGTTTGTTCAATAGCAGGCTTGATGTACAAGTCATTGATCATCTTCAACTGCTCAGCATTCTTGCTCTTTTTGATCTGCGCCAAAGCACGCTTGGCATCATCCACTTTAAACTCACCTGTTTTAGGATCAGTGAATTCATTTTTGAATGGTGAGTTATCACCAAACAGGATATCTGTTAATTCATTGCTGGTTACCTGAATACCCAACTTATTGTATTCATCTTGTAAAAGCGCATTATCAATTTCCTGATTCCACAACATACCGATCAACTGATCGCGCTGTGCTTGTGCACCATACATCTGTTGTTGCATCGCCAGCTTCTCTTCAAATTCAGCACGCTCAATATTGTTTCCATTCACTTTACCCAGCGTTGTGGTATTAGAGAAAATACTGCCACGCTGAAATGAAGCATCCTGCAGAATAAATGCAATCAGGGCTAAAGCGATGATAGCAAAAATGATCCACGCTCCCTTGTCACGAATACTTTGAATAACAGACATAATCGTTTTGTTGGTCTTGAATAAAAATGCCCGCACATTGGCGGGTGGCAAAAATAGGGTAATTGACCGTTAGAACAAACTGTGGAAAACCCTGATAAATGCCCGAAAAACAAGGGCTTGTACCACGTGGAAAACCTGAAAAAGAAACCGGTCTGTTCCAACCTTACCGCCAAGCTGAGAAAACCTATACACATACGCTCGTGGATAAGCCCCTTTTTGGGTGGATAAACCCGGTTTTTGCCCCAAACTTTGGTGTATGAAAAAGGGAAAACTAGAGCCGGTTGAATCACCGAAAATCCCTAGTACTGGTTTTTATCCGACTGCAGTTCACAGGAATACACAGTGTCTAATATGTGGACTTAGGTATGTGGGTTTTCTAGGTTCAGATGATCCACAACTGTGTATAAACCAATTAAATACAGAACAGATAAGGATTTGTCTGTGTGAATTAACAGTGGATTCCGGTGTACAAGTACCCAGCTTATTAACTTTGCCTATTGTGTATAAATGATTTATCCCGATATCCACAGTTGTAATAGTAGTATTGGTTTTATATAAATAAGGTATTAATATAAATATATTACGTTGGTTATGAACATTTTGGCAGCGAAGCAGGCATTAGCAACAAAAGGATTTTTAGATCTGGACATTGATGTTCGGTTGGATTTATTTGCCGAGATTGAGCGTCTGAAAAAAGAAAAAAATGCGATTCTGCTGGCGCACTATTACCAGGAGCCTGATATCCAGGATGTGGCCGATTATATCGGCGATAGCCTGGGCCTTGCCCAGAAAGCTGCCCAAACCGATGCGGATATCATTGTGTTTGCCGGCGTGCACTTTATGGCTGAGACCGCCAAGATTGTAAACCCAACCAAAAAAGTACTCCTGCCCGACCTGAAAGCCGGCTGTTCTTTGGCAGATTCAGCACCGGTTGACCAATTTCGGGCATTCAAGGCCAAACACCCTGATCATTTGGTGGTGAGTTATATCAACTGTACAGCCGATATCAAGGCGGAAAGCGATATTATCTGCACCAGCAGCAATGCAAAAGCCATTATCGACAGTCTGCCAGCCGATCAACCCATCATTTTCGCACCGGATAAAAACCTGGGCGCCTGGCTGAATAAAGTGACAGGTAGGAATATGCTGTTGTGGAATGGCGCTTGTATGGTGCATGAGATTTTCAGCCTGGAAAAGATCACCAAGCTGAAAATCCGTCACCCGGAAGCGAAGTTTATTGCCCACCCCGAGTGTGAGGAGGCTGTGTTGGCCCAGGCCGACTTCATTGGCAGCACCACTCAATTACTCAAGTACACCCAAATCAACGAAGCCACGAGCTTTATTGTGGCTACTGAGACGGGTATTCTGCACCAGATGCAACAAGAAAGTCCGGAAAAGACTTTTATACCCGCCCCACCCAATAACAATTGTGCATGTAATGACTGTCCGCATATGAAGCTCAACACCTTGGAGAAAATCTATCTCTGCATGGAATATGAGTTGCCGGAGATTATCATGGATGAATCACTCAGATTAGCTGCCAAGAAACCTATGGACCGAATGCTGGAGATTAGTAAGGCGGCGGGGTTGATTGGGTAGATATTTAAAAAGTTAAACACAGGAAAACGCTGCTGTAAACTTGTTGTATATACCAAGAATTGGTATATTCGATCAAAGTTGTAGTTATGGCTAAGAACACCTCCATTTTATTGGGAGATTACTTTGATAATTTTATCAACCATCAGGTACAAAGTGGCCGTTTCTCTTCTGCTAGTGAAGTTGTACGCGCAGCTTTACGTCTTTTTGAACAAGAAGAAAATCAAAAAAATGCCTTAATCAAGGAATTGAAAAAGGGTGAGCAGTCGGGTTTTGTACAAAACTTTGACCGAAAAAAATTCCTCAAAAACTTGCATGATCAACATTTGACCAATGGGTTATCAACTTAGTGTTAAAGCTGCTGAAGATATTGAGCAGATTTGGTTGTACACTGTTGAGAACTGGTCATTAGCACAGGCGGATAGATATATTAATTTGATCATCGACGAAATTGAATACCTGGCAAACCATCCTGCATCAGGAAAGGATTGCAGCCATATTCGAAAAAACTATCGCTCTGCTAAAGTAAAGTCGCATGTTATTTTTTACCGAGCAATAGACAGTAAAACTGAAATTGAAGTCATCAGGATTTTACACCAAAGCATGGATATTGAAAATCGGTTGAATGATTGAATCGGGCGGCGGTGTTAATTGGGTAAAACATGTCTATCTGAATTATATAACTAAGCCGGTTTAGTATATTCGTATCAGTAACCTCTGATGAAGCAAAACCTTGCTTATGGAGGAAACTATTGCACAAATTATTGAACACAGGGGCGCACACAGAATCTTGTTGCGCTTTTCAACAAAGAGTAGCTGGAATAAACGTATTCGCGGTATAGCGGATGCTCGGTGGAGTAAAACCCATGGTGCTTGGCATATTCCGGATACGCCGGAGAACCGCCGAATGGTTGGGTTAATGCCGGATGCTGAAACAACAGCAGAACCAACAATACGGGCATTGCCGCAACAACGAACAAGGATTAGCGAGAAAAATTTGTTGCAGTTGAAGCGGATAGTAGAGCAGTTGATTTTAAAAAAATATTCCAGATCCACGATTACGACATACCGAAATGAGTTTACCCAGTTACTCATGAAGTTGGGTGATGTACCGGTGGAAGACTTGCAGCCAGAACACTTGCGCAGGTATATGCTTTATTGCGCCGTTGAATTGGGCCTTTCTGAAAACACCTTACACAGCCGGCTTAATGCGATCAAATTTTATTTTGAGCAGGTATTGCATAGACCAAGATTTTTATGGGAGATACCGAGGCCAAAAAAACCACTACAGATTCCGCGTTTTTTTTCTCAAGATGAAGTGGTGCGCATTATACAGGTGGTACAAAACATCAAACATAAGGCCATGCTGATGCTTTGTTATAGTACCGGTATGCGGGTGAGTGAAGTGGTGAGTATAAAGACGGCCAATATTATGCCAGACCGCAGGTGTATATTGGTAGAAAGAGCCAAAGGAAAGAAAGACAGATTGGTTCAATTAAGTCCGGTACTATTGGTGATTTTGCGTGCGTATGCCAGACAGTACCGCCCAGATAAACAAGGGTATTTGTTTGCTGGGCAGGAGCCGGGCACACCCTATAGTACCAGATCGCTGCAAATTGTTTTACAGGAGGCAAAGCGGAAAGCAGGTATATGTAAGGACGGGTCAATACATGCATTGAGGCATAGTTTTGCCACACACTTGCTGGATAAGGGCACAGATATCAGCATCATTCAAAAGCTGCTTGGCCATCAGGATATCAAGACCACCTTACGTTATCTCCATACCACCAATAAGGATTTATTGAAAGTGGTTAGTCCGCTGGATGATCTACACCTGAATTTTGTTACCAAATTCGGCAACAAAAATTACTAAAATGACTACCTTGCATTTGTTTGAGGGAATTAAAGTGGAGGTATACAGTCGTGATCATTTACCGCCCCATATACATCTACGGTATGGTGGAGATGAAGCGCTGTTGGAAATACAATCAGGTGCTATCCTTGCCGGACATCTTCCGGTTTTGGTACTACGGAAATGCAGAAAGTGGATGAAAGAAGATGGTAGAACTGCATGGTTGTTACAGAATTTTTATGAGCTAAACCCGGGTTTAAAAAAATGAAAAGAGCCAATAAAATACCACGCATCTTAAAACTGGTTTCTGTAAAGGGGTTTGAGGTGGTTTGTGTGTTTAACAATGGAGAAACCAGGCGCATTGATTTTGCGCGGCTCTTCAAACAATGGCGGATAAAGAAAACAGATCCTGAATATCCATTGCTGGATGTGCAACAGTTTAAACGGTTAAAGCTAATTGAGCAAACCCTGAGTTGGCCGAATATTTTGTTAAGGATTACAGATATGGGTGGAAATGAAATGCAAAAACCATATGCGATAGACCCGGTAGTATTGTTTGAGCATAGTGAGCCAATTGCACAAAAGCGGTTTTTATTAGGCGCGGCCATACGAAGGGCAAGAAAGGCACAGGGTTTATCGCAGGATGCACTGGCGCAAAAGAGCGGCACCAGTAAGGCCTATATTTCTCGGGTGGAAAATGATTTGATTGAGCCCGAGTTGCATACACTGTATAAAATTGTGGAATTGGGTTTATCTAGAAAGATCGCGTTAAAGATTGTATAAATCAGGAAACTGAATTGGATATCATAACGAAATAGTAACCGATTTTAAACGCTTATAAACGTTTAAATAAATTTAATCGGTTGCAATTGCGCTACTGCCATAAAACACGCACACTTTTTTATAAGGCGTTGATTTTTTGCTGTTTCTGGCAGATTGCACAAGTCTTTATTATCTCAAAACTTTCGCATATTTTAGAGTTAGTGGCAACCCTAAAAGACAACGACTAATGAACAATAATCTCGACTTAAAGACTATTTGCGAACAAATTGAGCAAGAAATTTGGGACACTTATATTGACGACAATGGAAAAGCAGACCCAATAATTGATGGAATTGTTGACATAGAAAAATATCAAAAGACAGAACCAAAAATTTTATGGATTTTAAAAGAACCTTATGATGA
>JAIETM010000011.1 GCA_019745155.1 Chitinophagaceae bacterium
AACTCCTTTAAAATACTAGCAATCTGTGTGTGGCTAAATTGACTCTTTCTCATATTTGACAGTTTAAATGTATTCACTTTTGTCTACTTTTAAACCGTACTGTTTTTGGGGGAGCTTACCATTCGCCCTGTTTACTTTTTATAATAAAATTTCATTATTGAAAATTAATGAATTGCTATTATGCTTTTTGTATTGTTATTGCGTCAATACAAATTCTCTGCATGGGGCTAGAAATAATTTGTAACCAGCAATCCTTGTTCAGAGACTTCGGGACGAAGCGGAAATTTCCTTTTTTAATCACGGAGTTACGGCGGTATGAAGCAACCCAAGGTTGTGCATCGTCATCTCAAATTTCAAATAATAAATCTCAAATCAACAATAATCAATCAACAATAACCAATTGTCAATTTAAAATTGGTTCTTCCACATCATACTCTCGATGGGCTTATCGGGCTGCTGGCTATACTTGGCGTTTTTCTTTTGGTTGTAAGCCACTTCAATCGGTCCTTCTACAGGGAAATAAATCAACTGGCCAATCGGCATGCCTTTATACACTTTCACGGGTTGTTTTACGGAGATTTCCAAAGTCCAGTTACCACAAAAACCAACATCGCCCTTACCGGCTGTGGCGTGGATATCAATACCCAAACGACCGGTAGAAGATTTACCTTCTAAAAAAGGCACATGTGCATGGGTTTCGGTGTACTCTTGCGTTACGCCGAGATAGAATACATGGGGGTATAAAACAAAGCCCTCATCCGGTATCTCGAAATATTCGATCTGGTTGTGTTGCTTGGCATCCAGAATATGGTTGGTATAAGTAGCCAGCCATTTGCCAAGGTGCACATCATAGCTATTACTACCGAGACAGCTTCTGTCATAAGGCTCAATCTTAATAGTGCCCTTGCTGATTTCTTCCAGTATGCGGGAATCGGAGAGGATCATGTTCGATTCGGTTGATTTTGTACGAATTAATGGCAAATAAATGAGTAATCGCGCAGGGAAAAACAGATATTCGCGCATGCCTCTGTTTTATCAACAAGATATCAACGCGAGCACCCGTTTGGCCGTCTGGAAGCTGGAAGAAACGGAAGATTTTTTCAGCACCACCGTGCCCTTGCAGCGCGAGATTTCGCATCCGCACAAGCGCTTACAGCATTTGGCCGGACGATACTTGTTGCGCTATTTGTTTCCTGCATTTCCCTATGAAGAAATCCTGATTGCGGATACCCGAAAACCATTTTTACCCAGTGAGGCTTTTCATTTTTCCATCTCACATTGCGGCGATTATGCAGCAGCTATTGTGAGTACCAATCATCGCGTGGGTATTGATATTGAAACTTTCACCGAGCGGGTGCATCGCATCAAACACAAATACCTGCATCCACAAGAGCAGCGTTTTGTGAATACTTTTCCTGCTGAGCAGCAGACAGCATTGCTCACATTTTTGTGGAGTGCCAAAGAAGCCATGTTTAAATGGTGGGGTAATGGGGATGTGGATTTCAGCGAAGTGCTACGCATTATGCCCTTTGCGTTACATGAGCAGGGCACCATGGATGCCATGTTCTGGAAAGACCAAGTGCAAGAAAAACTCTTATTGCATTTCAGGCAATTGGGTAAGCAGTCGCTTGTGTGGACGGCCACGCCGGTTTAATACACAGAATTGCTTTTCGATTTGGGAAGAATCAATAGACTCTTGCGCAGCATTTGTTTCAATTGCACTTTCACCAATTGGCCCATAGTCTTGGCTTTCAGGAAAAGCGGTTGTTGAAAGTAGGCACTGAGTTCTTCCTTGAGTTGTTGTGTTTTCTCCGGCGTAGAGATTTGGTCAATACCCATTAAGTCCAGCAATTCTTTCACGCGATAGCGGGAGGATACCAATCGCCAGGCGATCATGGTTCTTTCTTCTGTTTGGTATTGGGCGATGGATTTTTTATCAAGGTGCTGCATCACCGTTTCTACATAAGGATTGTTCTCTTTGAAAAACTGCGGCAGGTATAGGCTCTTTCTGCCTTCATAACTCTGCTGATCAAAATCAATTGCGCGAATGCGGTATTGAAAATCTTCAATATCGGGAATAATGCTCACCACAAAATTGTAGGCACGCATGTCGCCCAGCAAATGCACAAAACAGCGTTCATTGAATTTTACAAATTCCTTGGCGAGTCGGATTTTATTGGTGTTCTCGTTTTGTAGATATTCTTTGATAAACAGATCACCGGGCACACCGGGAATATGTTCTTCAATCAGGGTGTTGTGATCTGTAAAGAAAGTAATATGGTTAGGAGAGAGGATATGCTCTAGTTCCAGTCCATAAATACGATTGGCGTCTGCCTGTTTGATATAGTAATGATCGTAGTTATCATTAAACTTATTCACGATGCGGATGCGGAAGGGTTGGCTATTGCCGAAATAGCAGAAATCAACACGTGCCACATCCAAGTGATTGATGAAGCTGAGATCACCTTCTGTTTTTAGAATCGCGTAAATCTTCACCAGGTTTTCGCGCAGGTATTCCCAGTCCTGCATGTCATAACTAGCCGTTTCCCAGGAAGTGGCTTCACCTTTTTTATTCTTGAGTGGAAGGGTATAGGTAAAGCGTAATAAATCTTTATAGGTGAGCGGCAGCTTTACTTCGCGGCCATAGCGCGTGAGGTATTGCCGCAACTGCGGATTCACCGGAAAAATGGGTTTCTTTCGCGATGGTTTATCGGGCTGGTTATCGGTATTCAGTTCAATCATGCATCCAGTTGTGGATCGATGTCTTCCAATAAATTCAGGTTTACTGCATCTGCACCGGCAATGCCTTCTACTGAGCCTTTGATATGGGCTGCGTTCAACAATACTTTTTCCAATTGCTTTTCGCGCAGCTTCCAAAGTTTTTCCATGGCATCTTTCTCTTTCTGTATGCTGAGTTTCATGGCCATGAAGCCTTCTCTAATCGCCTTCCATTGTTCACCAAATTCGTTGCTGGTGAGGTAATCGTAGAGCATCACCATTTTGTCGCCCTTGTTCTCTTGGCTCTTGCGTGCATCAAACAATTTAAGAATGGCATTGCGCAGTAAGAGTGCCACGCTGCGTACTTCCGCGAAAGTGCAGATATAGACGCCATCTTTTTCACCAAAGCGTTCCATGTCTTTGGGGAGAGCTTGCGTCACAATCACCGCCACATCGGCACCAAGGGTGCGCATATCTGCTTTGAGTTTTTCAATCCAGTCGTTGGCAAAGTCTTTGGTGCGTTTACTTTCATAAATGATCTTACCAGCTTCCTGACCAAAGCTGTTGTGTACGATCTGGATACAATCAGCACCGCGTACACCTTTGCCCACTTCTTCAATTTTGTCGAAAGGAAAAGTTGTGTGCAAAATTTCTTCCAGCATCAATTCCTGTACTTCACCTTGTAATTGCATGCTGCCTTGTTCGGCCTTGCGCTTCATTTCTTCGGCCAGTTTTTTCTGGTCGTCTAATTGCTTCTGCAGTTCACGCAATTGCAATTGGTATTCCTGTTCTTTGAGGCTGCGTTTTTCCTGTTCTTCTTTTTGTAATTGTTCTTTGATGCGTTCTCTTTCTTCTAATACTTTTTTCTGTACGGATATTTCTAGTTCCTGTTCTTTGTTTTTCAGTTCCTGTTGCAGGCGCATCATGTCCAACTCAATAGCCCTTGCTTTTTTCAGCTGTTCTTCTTTTTGCTGATTGTCTTCTTGCAGTAAACGCATGCGGTTTTCAAAATCCTGCGCCAGTTGCTGACGCATCTGTACTTCCTGCTGTTGTATGGCTTGTTGCAATTGCTGTTTGGCTTCTGCATCTTTTTGTTGCAGTTGTTGTTGCAATTGGGCTTCTTTGAGCTTGAATTCTTCTTCCTTCTTGCTTTGCCATGCGGCGGCTTTGGCGTTCAATTCTTTCTGTACCTCTTCCCGAAATGCGTCGGTAGGTTCAAACTGGTGACTGCAATTGGGGCAAATGATCAATCCTGACATATCCTCGCTGAATTTAGCTACAAATTAAGTCAAATGTGGGGAGTTGTGTGGATGTGTTTGTGTTGAACTGTTTTACCACTGAGCGCTGAGCTTTTATGCATCCCCGACTAAAGTCGGGGGTAATGAAGGAGCGTAGTTTTGTTTTAGTATACTGGGGACTTAAGTCCCCGGAAATAAATAGGGTAATGGTTGCGTGTATTTCCCCGGACTTTAGTCCGGGGCGTATATTATTTTGTTTGGATAACATTTACCGGACGCTGAAGGCGTCCAATATGAATAGGATAATGCGGTAGATGAAATCACAACCCTGAAGGGGTTGAATATAATTTACATTGATCGCGGTGGGGACACCGCGATGGGCATACACGCCATTGTTGGTCGCCCGACCAACGATCATGCAGTCATATCGCAGGGTCTCCGCCTTTGTCGGAAGACCCTGCGGGGACTATGTTATATCATCCTTCTTTAGACCGGACGCTGAAGGCGTCCAATATGAATAGGATAGTGCGGCAGATGAAATCGCAACCCTGAAGGGGTTGAATATGATTTGCAATAATCGCGGTGATAACACCGCGATGGGCATTGACGCCATTGTTGGTCGCCCGACCAACAAGTTGAATTCAATAATGCAGGGTCTCCGCCTTTGGCGGAAGACTCTGCGGGTATATAATACGCCTGTAATAATCTTAGGTTAGGCTTATTGATCAATTTAGGCAGTATGTAAGCTGTATTGTACTCCGGGCGAATGGCTGATGGAATAATGGAAGTCAAGCTTTGCCCCTTTGGGGATGCGGGGTTTGGTGGGTGTTGATAAGAATAGAGGTAGGGTGAGGCTGCAGTCGTTATAGTCCAATATGTGTTTGCCAAAAACACGAATTCTTGTATGCACAGCTACTGCATGTTTATCTGGTTGGTAATGTGCAGGCAGGGAAAAAGTGGGTAGCGTAATCTGGTTTTCCTTACTTAGGCTTGTTTGTTTGTTTAGTTGCATTAAGCAGGCAATTTCCATATTACGTATTTCAGTAAGGAATTCTGCATCTGTTAGGGCTGAATTGACTGTCGTTTGCTGGTGTATTGCCAGATATAAGCTCACTTCCTCGGGAATCAGCATGCCGGTTGGATGAAGCTGTTTGCTAAGGTTAAGAGAGATTGCTACTTGTGGTTCTTTTCTCAGTCCATTCAGCATGGTTTCTGAGACTACGAGGTGTAAAGGATAGGGGAAGGGCCATTGGAAATTGGTGGCATCGGTACAGTGATCACTGCTGAAGAAATCAGCAATACCAAGTGCGTCTGCCAGTTTTTGGGATGCAGTGATATTATCTTCAAATATATCCAGCCGGTGAAATTGTACTTCTTCTGGTTTAAAATAAAAGCAGGATAATGTTGAGAGTAGTGCAAAGGGGCCACAGCCCGCATCCAGAATATGGATGGGCTTTTCCTTAGTTTGTTTGAGTTGCTCTTGTATGGCTTCAACGAGTCCGGCCAGAAATACCATGGTTCTTTTGAGTTCCAATAAGCACATTGCAGCCGACCAGGTACTCACTGCATAGCCGTGATTCAACCATATTCCGCCCGCCTGTTCAGTTTCTTTCTCTGTATAAAGATTATAAACATCCGTTTCTGCAAATATCCCGGCAATTGTATGACAGGCTTCTCTTTTAGCCTGCCAGTTTTCTGAAGCTGGCTTAAGAAGTATGGCTAATTGTTCCTGTATTCTTTGGTAATATTTGTTTTGAGAAACCCTTGCTTGGGGCATAGATTCGTTTTATGCTATGTTGGATATTGAATTAGGTTTATTGACGCATAATCAGCAGTTACTAATCTGGTTAAATATAGTTTTTAAAAAGGAATAAGGCGAATCTGTCACGACATTGTTGGTCGCCCGACCAGCAAGTTGAATTCAATACCTCAAGGCCTCCACCTTCGTTGGAAGACCTTGAGGGGACAGAAGCCACCATTATGCCAATGCACTCTTGTAAGCAGTACTACTTTATGGCTATTAAAAAGGCCGTAATTTCGAATTACGACCTTTTATTTTAAAACTATTCTGAAATTATTGTTCTCGAATTTTTATGTCAGTAATAATGGCGGAAGAATATAGTAAATTAGCAGAAGAATTCCACATGCCTTTATTATTATTGGCTTTTCGAATATTATCTGATAGCATAATGTCCAATGGTGTTTGCCAGTATATTTCTAGTTTTGGAAACGTTAAATATAATTCGCTGCTATTTAGTGGAAAATAGAAAGAAAATGATGTAGAAGTTTCTTTATTTTTATTATAGGGAATAGCTGCATATGGTTGGAAAAATTTTATTTGAATTTGTAGATTCTGAACTAAATTTTGAAATGGCTGTCCAATATACTGTGATTTATTGGCTACAATATTTTGTAGGTATGCAAGTGTGTCAGTAACGCCTGCCTGGGCTTGAATTTTTTTTGCAAAAATTATTGACACAATGAGTATCAGTATTAATTTCTTCATTTTGTTTAATTTGAATTTAAAAAATTATTGGCAATCTAGTGTATAAATTGTTTTTTCTGGTTTAAATAATCCTTGTCTAGGAATTACAGTTGTGTTAATTACTATAGGCTTAAAATTCCCATTAATATCTTTTTTGTTTAGAGTAAGTCCCAAATCGAACTGCTTCAATATCGCCGCCATAGCCATTTCATATGCATAATTTCTTTTATTAGGGTCTCCATCTTCAAAATGCTCATAAGCTTTTTTAAAAGATTTTCCTATAACGCTATTCTCATCCCATTTAGTTCCGTTTAGGCTTTGTTCTATATTCGGCAAAGCAATTGCAGCTTTTGCTGGGTCTGAAACAGTTAAAACAAATTCGTCTCCACTTGCTGATTTAACAAACGCCCCCTCATAATAAGGATTTTGTATTGATTCTTTTATGGTTTCTGATATGTCTTTTGCTGAATGAGCTGAATATCCTATTGTAGGATGTGTGTGTAAAGTTCCTGCTAGTTTTTTTAAATTTGTTGTTACAGTTGAAATTACAACATTAGAATCTGTACCAGTTTGTACATCTCCAGAAATATAATTAAAAGTCGTGTCATGTACATTAAAAGGATTTACGGTAAATTTTACATAAATTGGAATCCCCTTTTCCTTTTTTTCCGTGTTCAAATTTGGAATAGTACTTAATGTTGAATCCAATTTGCTTGAATTAAAAATTAAGTCCATCTTTTTAGCCAAATTTTTCTTTTTTTCACACGGATCTTCAGGAAAAGGTTGTCGTTGTTGTAGTGGTATCCATCCTGGATCAGTATTACAAGGAGTTTGATTAGCAGAAATACCACCACCAGTTGAATTAGTTTCAAAAGGTTGTTCCTGACAAGGTTGAGGCGGTACAAAACCGCCAGTGCTACCACCTCCACCGCCGGAGCCTGAACCAGAGCCAGAACCTGAACCTGAACCTGAACCAGAACCAGAACCTGATGAAGAACCTCCGCCTCCAACATATTCCAAAACAGTCCAGCAAATTGATATTATCCTATAATCTATGCAAACTCCAGTAATACAATTATAACCATCACAAGATCCACCCGGACCGGCACATCTTCCGGGATCGGGACAGTTAATATAGGTTACACCTAAGTCTAAACAATACTCAACTTCTTGTAATAAATTAACAGCTACACCCGATAGACTTTTTGTTTTAAGGATTTTGACTTTCTTTGGTTGATTCTTATATTTATCAAACAAACTATTGTCTGTGATATTAAAATCAGTGTGTCCAAACACCCTGTTGTCAAAACTCATAAAAAAGGCAGCGAAGCTTTCTGCTGAAGGTTTTGACGGATTATTATTTTGGAATTTCTTATACTGCCAATCGCATAAATAGTTTATTGTTGTGTCTGTCGGTGTAGTTGTCAATACCATTGTTGCATTTACATAATTTTGTGAGTCTCTAACAAAAGGTATGATATAATTATTGGTTGTACCATTGTTATCGCTTGAAGTAGCTGTAGCATTAGACTGATTTGTTATTAATTGTGTTTGTTGCTTTTGTTTAACTACTTTGTCCCATCTTGGATAACCTATTTGGTTAACTGTTTTTTCTACAAACTTGTATTGGTTGTTTTTTCTCTTTAGAAATTCAATAATCTTTTTTTCTTCTTCATTACTGCTTCTGTTTGTTTCAAAAAATTTACTCTCGATTGATTGCCCCTCATTTTTTGCTAAGAGGTCTTTTTTGCTACATGAAAGTATGCAGCATATGGAAATGAGAAATGCTAATTTAATTGCAAGCATTTGGTTAATTGTGTTTCGCATGTTTGGTTGTTTTGGTTATTAAGGGATTATTGAAACTAAATATTAGTATTGCTTACAACTCGTAAATACGCGCAACTAAACGGTTACTTTTTTTGAATATCAACCTGATCGACAAAACTCAATTTCTGTGTAAAAGCGTTTAGAAACGTTGATTAATCCAAATCTACCCGACTTGTTTCAAAAAGTCAACCCGTTAAACAACGGTATTTTTGGGGTAAAACACCCCCCATAAAAATGGGAATTTTCCTGTAGTGATTGGTTGGTGAGAACACCACATGTGTAAGAAAGATTAAAATGATTAGCACCAAAAAGCCGCACAAAAGTATTTAGATCGCTGCCACAAAGAATGACTATACTTTTGGCAAACCCTCTTTCCATTTCATATAAATAGCAGATTGCGATAAACAGAACTATGACCCTAAAGGGGTTGAATATGATGTGCAATCATACCGCAGGGTCTCCGTCTTCGTTGGAAGACCCTGCGGGGACACAAGGGGTTGAATATAATTTGCAATGATCGCGGTGATAACACCGCGATGGGCATTATAGATAAGATTACCTGCGGGGACAATGACAAGATTACCTGTGGTGATCTTAACGGGAGGTCTTACCCAAAGCCCTAACCCCGCTTTCAGCGTGGAGGCTTTTTTCCTTGTCTGCTTAGCAAAGCAAGCTTTGCACGCATCCAAATAAAAAAGCCCTCAACACTTCGTGTTGGGGCTTTGTGCCCAGGACAAGATTCGAACTTGCACGCCCTTTACGGGCACCACCACCTCAAAGTGGCTTGTCTACCAGTTTCAACACCTGGGCAACCGGGCTGCAAAAATAGGGGTTGGCAGCAAATATCAACTGCTTTTTTACATTCTTTCCGGAACTGCAATGCCCAATGCCTGCATGCCTGTTTTCAGTACGGTAGCAGTGAGTTGTGATAGTTGTAAACGCAATGTTTTCTTTTCAGCACTTTCTGCATTGGCAATAGAATGTTCAGTATAAAAACTATTGAAGGTTTTCGCAATATTGAACACATAAATAGCCAACTGTGATGGGTCATGCGTATTCGCAGCAGTTTCCAATACCACAGGAAATTGTTCCAATGCAACAGTCAATGCCTTTTCTAAAGGCAGTAAGTCGGCGCTGACTGTAGATGCAAAATCAGCTGCATCTGCTTTGCGCAAAATGCTTCGGATACGTGCATGGGTGTATTGAATGAATGGGCCGGTGAAGCCATGGAAATCGATACTTTCTTCCGGATTGAAAATCATTTTCTTCTTCGGATCTACTCGCAGGAGGAAAAACTTCAGCGCACCCAAACCAATGGTATCATAGAGTTCTGTGAGTTCTGCATCTGTAAAATCTTTCACTTTGCCCAACTCTTCCGTTTTCTGACGCGCAATATTCACCATTTCATCCACCAGATCATCCGCATCTACCACAGTGCCTTCTCGGCTCTTCATTTTACCAGTAGGCAATTCTACCATGCCATAACTCAAGTGGTAGATACCATCCGCAGAAGGTAATCCCAACTTCTGACAAATCAGTTTCAACACTTTGAAGTGGTAGTTCTGTTCATCACCCACCACATAGATGCTTTGATCGCAACCAAACTCTGCTGTTTTCTGTTCAGCCAAACCAATATCCTGTGTGATGTATACCGATGTACCATCTTTTCTGCGCACCAGTTTTTCATCCAGTCCGTCCGCAGTTAAATCAATCCAAACAGAACCATCTTCTTTTTGATAAAAAACATTTTTCGACAAACCTTTTTCTACCAAGTCTTTTCCAAGCAGATATGTATTGCTTTCGTAATAAGTCTTATCAAAGCTGCTGCCGATGCGCGCATACGTAGCATTGAAGCCATCATATACCCAGCCATTCATTGTTTGCCAGAGTTCCATCACTTCAGGCTTGCCTGCTTCCCAGTCAACCAATATTTGCTGCGTGGCTTTCATGATGGGGGCTTCACGCTCTGCAGTGTCTTTATCCATGCCCTTGGTCATCAGTTCATTCACTTCGGCTTTATAGGCATCGTTGAATTTTACGTAGTAATCGCCTACAAAATGATCGCCCTTTATACCAGTAGATGTTGGCGTAGCACCGTTACCAAACAACTGCCATGCGATCATGCTCTTGCAGATATGCACACCACGATCGTTTACGATACAAGTTTTGATTACTTCATATCCATTCAACTCCAGAATAGAAGCAATGCTCCAGCCAAGGAAATTATTACGCAGGTGGCCAAGGTGCAGTGGTTTATTGGTGTTGGGTGAGGAATATTCCACCATCACTTTTTGTCCGTTCGCTGGCTTGCGACCATAAGCGGGGTTCGCATATTGGTCTTTGATTACTTGCAACCAATAAGCATCATCCACCACCAAGTTCAGAAAACCCTTGATGACATTATAGCTTTTGAAAAGGTTGGGGGAGTTGGCCACCATTTGTTTACCCAATGCATCGCCCAATGCTTCGGGTGATTGTTTGAGTTGTTTTACAAATGCAAAGAGCACAACGGTATAATCGCCTTCAAACTCTGGTTTGGTTTCATTCACCAGCACAGCATGTTCGTCGATGCTCACCTGATACAATTCCTGAATGGCCTTGCTAGTTAAATGCCTGATCTGTGCCGTAATCCGCATGGTGCTGAACAGTTTTGGAGCGCAAAACTAATCAATAATGGGCTACATTTGCCGGCTATATGCGTCGCGTACACGATTGGTTAAGGCAGACAATTTTGATGGTAGTGGATTGGTTTTATCCGCTGTTTCGTCGTTTCATGCCCCAGCAAACCTATCGTTATGCAGCTTGTGGCGGCTTCAATACGGTGCTGGACATCCTTTTATTTTTCGTAGGGTATAACTATGTTTTTCACAAAGAGCCGATACCCGTTTATGGCAGCATCATCATTACGCCACACATCGCTGCATTCTTATTTGCCTTTCTCTTTACTTTCCCCATCGGCTTTTATTTAAGCCGGTATGTGGTTTGGCAGCAGACAGATACCGCCAAGCGGGAACAGCTCATGAAATATTTCATCGTAGTCTTTGGCTGTATTGGCCTGAACTATATGTTCCTGAAAATTCTGGTGGAATTCTTTGGTTGGTACCCAACTCCGGCCAAGATTCTGACGACTGTCTTTGTTGTCATGTTCAGCTATTTGAGCCAGAAAAACTACACGTTTAAGTCCTGACAAATTACCTTGTAAACCCCTGATTTGCTGCCATTTCTCCGTTTTCTCTGTCACTTTCTGCCAATTTAACACATGGGCCTGTCATGGCACAATGATTGACAGATAGAAGCGATTATTCATCTGAAATTCAATGTTATGGGTAAAATTATAGGAATTGACCTCGGTACCACGAACAGTTGCGTGGCCGTGATGGAAGGATCTGAACCAGTTGTGATTGCCAACGATGAAGGCCGCCGCACCACGCCATCCGTGGTAGGTTTCCTGAAGAATGGCGAGCGTAAAGTGGGTGACCCCGCTAAGCGTCAGGCTATTACCAACCCCGGCAACACCATTAGCTCTGTGAAGCGTTTTATGGGCCGCAGATTCGATGAAGTAACTGAAGAAATCAGCCACTGGAGCTACAAAGTAGTGAAGGGCGATAACAATACCGTACGTGTGGATATTGACGGACGCCAGTATACACCGCAGGAAATTTCTGCGATGGTGCTCCAGAAAATGAAGAAGACTGCTGAAGACTACCTGGGTCAGGAAGTAACAGAAGCGGTTATCACCGTACCTGCATATTTCAATGATGCCCAGCGTCAGGCAACGAAAGAAGCCGGTGAAATTGCTGGTCTGAATGTGCGTCGTATCGTAAACGAGCCAACTGCTGCGGCACTGGCTTACGGTATGGATAAGAAGCACCAGGACATGAAGATTGCCGTATTCGACCTTGGTGGTGGTACTTTCGATATCTCTATTCTGGAATTAGGTGATGGCGTATTCGAAGTAAAATCTACCAACGGTGATACCCACCTGGGTGGTGATGATTTCGATAAAGTGATCATCGACTGGTTGGCTGATGAGTTCAAGACGCAGGAAGCAATCGACCTGCGTAAAGATCCAATGGCTTTACAGCGTTTGAAAGAAGCGGCTGAGAAAGCAAAGATTGAATTGAGTTCTTCTTCTGAAACAGAAATCAACTTACCATATATCACTGCAGTAGACGGTGTGCCTAAGCACTTAGTGCTGAAGTTGAGCCGTGCTAAGTTTGAGCAGTTGAGCGATAACCTCTTTGCTCGTTGCTTAAAGCCTTGCGAAGCTGCATTGAAAGATGCCGGTTACAATGCATCAGAAATTGATGAAGTAATTCTGGTAGGTGGTTCTACACGTATTCCTAAAGTACAGGAGATCGTTGAGAAGTTCTTCGGTAAGAAGCCTAACCGTGGTGTAAACCCTGATGAAGTAGTAGCAGTTGGTGCGGCTATTCAAGGAGCGGTATTAACCGGTGAAGTGAAGGATGTATTGTTACTGGATGTTACACCATTGAGCTTGGGTATTGAAACCATGGGTAGTGTGATGACCGTGATGATTCCTGCCAACACAACGATTCCTACCAAGAAAACAGAAGTATTCTCTACAGCGAGCGATAACCAGCCTGGTGTACAGATCCATGTATTGCAGGGTGAGCGTTCACTGGCGAAGGATAATAAGAGCTTGGGTATTTTCAACCTCGATGGTATTCCACCAGCACCACGCGGTGTGCCTCAGATCGAAGTAACTTTTGATATTGATGCCAACGGTATCTTGAACGTTCAAGCGAAAGACAAGGGTACTGGTAAAGAACAGAAGATTCGTATTGAAGCAGGCAGTGGTTTGAGCAAGGAAGAAATCGAAAAGATGAAGGCCGAAGCAAAAGCCAACGAAGAAGCAGATAAGCAGGCTCGTGAAAAAATCGACAAGCTGAATCAGGCAGATAGTTTGGTATTCCAAACTGAAAAGCAGTTGAAAGAGTTTGGTGATAAGATTCCGGCTGATAAGAAAGCGCCTATCGAATCTGCGCTAAACAAACTGAAAGAAGCACATAAGGCACAGGATATTGCCGCAGTTGATGCAGCAATGGCTGAGATGAATACTGCCTGGACTGCAGCTTCTGAAGAAATCTACAAAGCACAACAGGCAGCTGGCGGTGCACAAGGTGCGGATGCAGGTACTGCAGATGCCGGTGCGCAAGCAAACAACAGCGGTAGCAATGTAGAAGATGCACAGTTTGAAGAAGTGAAATAATCACTGCAAATGAACATACAGAAAACCCTCATCATTGATGAGGGTTTTTCTTTTGTATCTGTTGATTGTTTTTAGCTTAGTTGAAACTGATACCCAGTTTAAATCTTTGCATCATCGGGATATTGGCAGCGGTACCACCGGTAGGCACTTGATAAGCCAGTTGTGCACCAAATCGGCCAAAACCCACACCAGCACCTACAGTAAAATAATTCAGCGGTTGCACATTGCTTGGTTTGTCCATAAAGTAACCACCGCGAATATGTAAGTAATTCATGTAGCGATATTGCACACCAAAAGAAAGGCTGTAGTTAGTAGATAATCCGTTAGCACCATTGAAAGATTCACCCCATGCTCTTAGTACATCTTTGTTTCTGAAATCAGTAATGGCTGCTGAATCCTGAGTATAATTACCAGTATAGCTAGGTGCTCCTGGAATCATGAGTTTGCTATATTTCACTTCAAAGCCTAAATCGTTTTCATCATCAAATAAGAACACATAACCAAGGCCAAGATTCAGTGTAGTAGGAATAAAATCCTTACCAATGGCATTATTGACATAAGTGATCTTAGAACTCAGATTTGAAAACTGAAGAGCACCACGTAAGAAATTACCATTCACAAATTGTTGGTTATACATCAGACTCACATCACCTGCTAATGCAACACCTGTACTAAACTGATAGCCTGTTGATGCACTTACACCACTCGCCATATTGCTGAATACACCGCGCATGGTTACACCAATACCCAATGTATTACTGATCTTGTGTGCATATCCAAAGCTGAGGTCAAAATCATATGGGTTAAAGGTGCCGAGACGATCGCCCATGGCTGAGCTCAATTCCATACCACCATGGCTGATGTAGCGGATACCAAAAGAGAGTAGGTCTTTATCATCTTCAGACTTCTTGTAACCGGCCATGCTCATAAAATAGCTGCCTTTTACATTGCTGCCTGATCCAGTGCTATAGCCCATGTGTGAGAGACCTAAAGCAAATTGCTTGTCTGAGAACAGTGCTTTCGCATTGTTATGGAATATACTATACTCATCAGGGCTCAAGGTTAAACCTGCATTACCCATACTGGATGAAATTGCATCCGGTGCAAAACGCAGGTAGGGTACTGCTGTTGTGGTGATGCTCTGAGCTGTAGTGGAGATGCAGCTGAGTACAAACAGCACGGCCAGCAGGTGACCGAACAGTCGGCCCTTATTCTTTGGCAAATTGTTTGTATTCATTGTTTTCGGTTTTGATAATCAGTCTGTAGATCCCTTTAGACAGATTAAGGATATTGAATTGCACAAGGGTTTGTCCCTTGTTAAGTTGGACTTCTTTTTCCATCAATACGCGCCAGCTGATATCTGCAATCTGTACAATCGCCATTTTCTGTTTGTCGCTGGGTAATTGAATATTCAGCACATCTCTGGCTGGGTTAGGATAAGCAAAACTAGTTTCAACGAAAAGGAACTCATCACTTGGGGCACTGGTACAACCATTGAGTGTTTGTGTAACACTGTAACGACCATGTTTGCCCGGAGTAAATTCCTGTTTAGTGGCATTTTGAATGCGTACACCGGCATCAAACCATTGTATACCTGTTGTAATATTCGCTTTCAATTCTGTTGCGCCAAACTCTCTGCTGATACTTGGTTTAGCTGGAATAGGAAATACAGTGATGGTCTGCTGTGCAAACTGTGCACAACCATTTGGATCAGCAATATCAAAGCGTACAATGGCAGTACCACTTTTCTTGGCGCGTAACACACCATTCTGATCGATACTTGATAAACTAGCATCGTTGGTACTCCAGTTTTTGAATGCCCATACACCTTGTCTGGTTCCCACTGTGCTGAATTGTTTTTGTTCTCCAACGCAAGCACTTGTTGCACCAGTAATACCATTTAATGCTGGTTGAGGCAATACATTGAAAGCAACAAATAAACTATCAGTAGAAAGACCATCACTTACTTGTACAAACAAGGTATCTAAGCCAGTGAATCCTGCAGGAGGGGTATAGCTTGCATTAGTTGGTTGTACTGATTGATTGCCGGGCAAAAGACGTTGAGCAGGTAATCCATTCACACGGCCTCTTGCAGCTCTGCGGACTGTCCACTCAATGCGTTGCTGACTATCACCATCAAAAGTGCTAAGGATAGAATCTAGTTTATTGAAACTGGTATTGCCACACAAAGTGATGGGGATACTGGTACTGTTATTATTGAACTTGGGGATAGCGTTTTTTACAAAGGGATTGCTGGTAAATCTTTGCAGTGGAAGCGCATTGCCCTGCAAATCTCTGATAGCGCCTAAACTATCATACACATATAGTTGCATCCAACCATAACCACTTACGTGATCCAGTGTGATATCAAAAGTTCTGTCATTAACCTGTTGTACGATAGTATTACCGGGTAATAATGTTGTTGGATGATACACGCCTACGAAACTGTTGTTGAGTTTTACTACAGGTTCGCTAAATACCAAGCGATAAGTAAAACTGGTCATGTTAGAAATGGTATCGAAAGGAGAGCGTCTGCTGAAATTTGCAACTGCGGGAGGCGCAAGATCTTTCTGAATATTGTTTCCTGGAACTTGATAGGCGGAAGCAGTATGCGCCTTTATCGCGGTGCTACCTATTGTGGGTAGCAGGAATAGCGGAAATAACGCTATCGCTATGTGGATAAGGCTTCTCATTGGATTTTTTGGTTATTGGGTTCGGAATTGTTGTTTCCAAAACACATATGCAATTTCAGGATTTTCATTGAGAGTACAACGTAGTGCATATTCTGCAATTACTGTAGTTGCCATACTACAGGGGTGAGAGTGTTGTAATTAATTGAAAATCAATATTTTAAAAATAAAAAAGGCTCGAATATCCCTAGTTTGAGGGGGTATCCAAGCCTGAATTTGTTACAAAGAATGCTGAAAATCTATCAGCCAAACACCTTTTTCAAGAGGTCAGTGCCTCTAGCGAGCGGATCTTTCCTAATTTTTTTCTCTTCTTCTGCTACTTGTAAAAAGAGTCCTTGTAAAGCACGCTCCGTAACATAGCCAGTGAGATCAGGATTTACTTTTTTCAAACTTACTTTATTGTAGTTAGAAAAAATGGTGTTCCAATGTTTGGTGGCACCAGTATTTTCTAATGCTTTTTCTATCACAGGCCTGAACGCGTTGCTCAATGATCGTTGTGTGTTACCACGCAGATAACCTGTTGCAGCAGTATCACCACCTCTGAGTATTTGCATCGCATCAGCAAAGTTGATGCCAGTAATGGCATCTTTAAAAATTGGTAAAGCTTCTTTCGCTGCAGATTCTGCAGCACGATTCATCGTCAGGATAGCTTCATCTACTTGTTTGCCCATCCCAATTCTACGCAAAGTGTTTTCCACCTGTGTTGCTTCTGGTGGTAAGAGAATTTTTACAGCAGCATTACCAAAGAATCCATCTGTTGCAGAAAGGAGCGAAGTCCCTTTTTCAATGCCTTGGTTGAGCGCAGCTTTCAATCCTGCTGCAATATCTTGCTGACTTAAGCTACCCCCTGATTTATTGCCTCCCAATAATTGACTGGCTTTTTTTTGTAGTCCGCTATCTTGATTGCCGAGCACTTTTTTTAATAATTGTGCGTCGCTACTGGTGATCAATATAAAAAGAGCAGTTGCAGTACAGAGTAATTGCTTCATATCATTGCTTTAGCGCATAGATAGCAAAAAGGGTACCAAGAAAAATGTTAAGCTTTTGAAAGTTTATTTTAGCAATAACACTGTAGTCTAAAACAAAAATCCCCCGCATCCCGACTTGTCGGGACTGCGAGGGATTGGTCTCAGTTGGTTGAGGGTTATAATGATGCTTGTTTGGCTTCGCCGAGTTTAGCATGCGCTGCTGCCAGTCGGGCTACAGGTACACGTGGAGAAGAACAAGAAACATAAGTAAGACCTAACTGATGGCAGAAGCGGATAGAATCTGGCTGACCACCATGTTCACCACAAATACCAATTTTCAATTCAGGATTGGTCTTGCGGCCCCATTCTACAGCAATCTGCATCAATTTACCCACGCCCTTGGTATCCAGTACTTCAAATGGATTGTCGTGCAGGATATCTTTCTCAGTATACAAAGGCAGGAATTTGTTTTCTGCATCTTCTCTAGAAAAAGAGAAAGTAGCTTGTGTCAAGTCATTGGTACCGAAGGAGAAGAAGGATGCTTGTGCGGCCAGTTGATCTGCTTCCATACAAGCGCGTACTACTTCAATCATCGTACCGAACTTGAATACAGGGCGGATACCTTTTTCCTTTTCTACACTTGCTGCTATTTCTTCTACATATTGTTTTACAAGTACCAGTTCTTCTGCGGTACAAACCTGTGGTACCATAATTTCTGGACGAACATCAATATGTACTTTCTGACATTCTGCGGCAGCTTCCAGAATTGCTCGAATTTGCATGCGATAGATTTCTGGATAAGAAAGACCCAAACGTACACCTCTGTGGCCCAGCATTGGGTTCACTTCATGCAGGTCGTGTACTTTTTTCTGCATTTGTTCTTTCTTCAAAATAGCTTGATCAATCAACTCAACACCTTTGTCGTTGAATGGTAAGCCTGCAAGGGCATCTTCCGGATTAACCTGCATTATTTTCATCGCACTCAGCAGATTGGTTACACCATAAGCGGTTTCTTTCAAAGCACGCAGGTGTTGCAATTCTTCGCGCAGTTCATCTTCTGTTGGCAGGAATTCATGGATTGGAGGATCTAGTAAGCGAACAGTGACAGGTCTTGGTGCCATTGTAGTGAAGATTTCTTTGAAGTCTTCGCGTTGGATAGGCAGTAATTTATTCAATGCAGCTTCGCGTTCTTCCAATGTATTGGCCAAAATCATTTCCAAAACAATTGGCAAGCGATCAGTCGCATTAAACATGCGCTCTGTTCTGCATAAACCAATACCCATTGCACCATAACTCAAAGCACGCTTAGCAGCATTGGGGGTATCTGCATTGGCCATCACTTTCAGTGTGGCAATTTCATCAGCCCAAGACAACAATACTTTTAATTCATCAGAGAAAGTTGGTTCCACGGTTGGAATCACACCCTGATACACATAGCCAGTACCACCATCGATAGTGATGAAATCACCTTCATGTAAAATCATGTCACCAATTATTGCCTGGCGCAGTTTTACATCTACAGTAATACCTTCAGCACCGGCAACGCATGGTTTACCCATACCACGTGCTACCACAGCAGCGTGTGATGTTTTACCACCGCGACTAGTTAAAATGCCTTGTGCAGCAAAGAAACCGTGAATGTCTTCAGGCTTGGTTTCTTCTCTCACCAAGATCACTTTTTTGCCTGCATGGCCTAGTGCTTCAGCACGGTCTGCATCAAATACGCAGATGCCGGATGCAGCACCAGGTGATGCGGGCAGACCTTGCGCAAGGGGAGTAGACTTGTGCAGAGAGTCTAAACGGGGGTGTAATAATTGTTCTAATAAATCTGGTTTAATACGCAGCAAAGCTTCTTCCTTGCTGATCAAACCTTCTCTGGCCATCTCAACAGAAGTACGTACCAATGCAGTGGTATTCATTTTACCATTTCTGGTTTGCAGGCAATACAATACACCTTTTTCAATAGTGAATTCAAAGTCCTGTACTTCTTTATAATGTGTTTCCAATTTGTTACGCAGCTCAACGAGTTGTTGATACATTTCAGGCATTTCTGACTTCATGTCCAACACAGCTTTTGGTGTACGAATACCGGCAACCACATCTTCGCCTTGTGCGTTGGTCAGGTATTCACCAAAGAAAATATTTTCACCAGTACCTGGGTCTCTCGTGAAAGCAACACCAGTTGCACTATCATTACCCATATTACCAAATACCATCGCAACCACGTTTACAGCAGTACCATTGGCCATTTGTGGGGTAATATTGAATTCTCTTCTGTAGTCAATAGCACGACGGCCCATCCATGAATTAAAGACAGCTTTGATGGCAATTTCTAATTGCTCAAATACATCTTCAGGGAAAGGCTTACCGATCGCTTTTTCTACTACTGACAAGAATTTTTCAGCCACTTCTTTCAGGTCATTCGCATTCAGGTCAACATCATTCTTTGCGTTATTGCGACGCTTTACAGCTTCAAACTCATGGTCAAATTTTTCATCAGGTACGCCGAGGGCAACTTTACCAAAGAGTTGAATGAATCTGCGGTAAGCATCGTAAGCAAAGCGTTCGTTTTGCGTTTGCTTAATCAAACCTTGTAAGGTGAGTTTATTCAAGCCTAAGTTCAGAATAGTATCCATCATACCAGGCATAGACAATGCAGAGCCAGAGCGAACAGATACCAAAAGTGGATTTTCAGGATTACCGAATTTTTTACCAGTCAGATGTTCTACTTCAATCAGGTTTTCTTTCACCTGTTGCATCACACCTGCAGGCAGTTTGCGGTTGGTGTCTGCTAAATAAGTCAAACAAGCTTCTGTAGAAATCACGAAACCGGGAGGAACATTCAGTCCTATCTGGGTCATTTCGCAAAGGTTCGCACCCTTACCACCCAATAACTGTTTATTTTTTCCATCGCCTTCATGAAAGGCAAAAACAAATTTCTTAGGAGATGTAGCAGAGGCGGAAATCACAGCATCTGTCGCTGTCTTTTCCAATGTTTCTAGGTTGTCCATACGGCGTTTATTTTATGGTATGAAGTTAGACTGGGCGTATGGGGGCTGAAATGACAAATGATGCATTCCGGACTGATAATTATCAGGATTTATTCAAAAGGGAATGGCTATTCTCAAGATGGTTTTGTCTAAGTATTGGCATACATATTAACAATACTTTTTATCTTCTCACTTTTTCAGCCCATTGTAACCGCGTAATTTTGCACCCCAATTCAGTAAGCCCCCACTGAAAGCGCATAGCCGCTAACGCTACTAACGACCTGATTGCTGTTGAGATAAACAGTCTAAAAAGTAAAATAGGACAGATATGAAAAGTGAAATGACACATGCGATGATTAGCATGGAAAAAGAAGTATTAGATGAACTGGTGAATGAAGTGAAGGAAACTGTAGCCGGCAAGGAATTGCTGGAAGAGGCAAAAGAGCCGGTTTTCAGTGCTGCTGATCTTTGGAAGATCCAGCGTACCATGAAAGGTGCAACAGCTGCTTATAGCCGCTGGAACATGAACTAGTGAAACCATTTCAGTTGGTGTATAACCCGCATGCCTTCAGCCGGTATGCGGGTTTTGTTTTGTTCATATGGTGGCAATGTGTGTTTTTTACACATTATATCGTATTTTAGCTTATCTAAACCGTTGACCTTGGCCACTGAAAAGCGCTCTAACGATTTGCCAAAGGCGAAAAAGCCTGTCGGCAAGGGCAGAACTGCACGTGCTACCAATAAGCCCGTGGCATTACCTGCCAACCCTACAACTGCCAAAACCCCTGCTAAAGCAGCCAAAACTGTTAAAACAACCACCAAAGCCCAAGGGCTGGTGCGAATACGTTTCCAGTTAAGGTATAAAACCAGTTTTGGACAATCCCTATTCATTACAGGTAATCACCCTCAGTTAGGTATGGGTAATCCTGATCAGGCTTTACCAATGAAATACTTTAATGAAGAAAGTTGGTATGCTGAACTTGAAATAGATACAACTAGTACTGCATTTACCTATAATTACTTGTTGAAGTCAGCAGATGGTTCTTTTACCACTGACTGGGGTAGGGATAAGACCATTGATCCATCTGGGTTGGATGCAAAGGATCTACTGGTGATGGACGCTTGGAACTATGCCGGTTATTTTGAAAATGCTTTTTATACTGAACCCTTTGAGCAGGTATTATTACATCAGCGTAAAGCAGCTAAAACTCCCGCTAAAAAAGCAGTTACACATACATTCCATGTAAAAGCACCTTTGTTGCAGCCACATGAATCACTATGCCTCTTAGGTAGCGATGCTTTGTTGCACGATTGGGATACAACGCAACCCATACTATTAGAGCCAGGTGCATCCAATGGTCATTGGAGTATTGCTTTAAATCTTTCCAAAGCACAGTTTCCTATCGCATATAAATATGGTGTAGCGGAAACCGCAACAGGAAAATTCATTCGCTTTGAAAATGGCAATAATCGCGTATTGTATGATGCTGTAGCCAAAGACAAGCAAACCCTAATCAATGATGGCTTTGCGGTATTGCCCAATACCAGTTGGCGCGGTGCGGGTATGGCTATTCCTGTATTCAGTATTCGTACAGAAAAAGGCTTTGGTGTTGGTGAGTTTGCAGATATTCCTGCATTGGTCGATTGGGCTAAGCAAGTTGGTTTAAAGCTTGTACAGATACTACCTGTCAACGATACAACGGCCACACATACCTGGATGGATTCCTATCCTTACGCAGCCATCTCTGCTTTTGCATTGCATCCTATTTATCTGAATTTGGAACAAGTAGCAGGTAAGCAACACAAGAAAGCTTTGGATAAACTGTCTGTACAAAAAACAGCATTGAACTTCTTAGATACAGTAGACTACGAAGCTGTGATGAAGGCCAAGCTGGATTTTGTGAAAAAGATTTTCGTATCAGAGAAAGCCGTACTGAACAGTGCTGATTTCAAAGCATACTATGCACAGAATAAGCATTGGTTATTGCCTTATGCAGCATTCTGTTACCTGCGCGATGAGTATGGCACCTGCGATTTCAATCAGTGGCCGGCATACAGACATTTTAATCTTGCAGACATAGAAGCATTGGCCGCAGAAACTTCTGCAGCCTATGATGCCATTGCCATTCATTTCTTTATACAATATCACTTGCACCTGCAATTGCAGCAGGCTGTGGCTTATGCGCATGAAAACGGTATCATTTTAAAAGGGGATATCCCCATTGGTATTTATCGCTACAGTGTTGATGCCTGGCAGCAGCCCGAACTCTACCACATGGAATACCAAGCTGGTGCACCACCGGATGATTTTGCTGTGAAGGGACAAAACTGGGGCTTCCCAACTTATAACTGGGCCAAGATGCAAGAAGATGGCTTTGCCTGGTGGAAGCAACGCTTTGAACAAATGCGTTACTATTTTGACGCATTCCGTATTGACCATATCCTTGGTTTCTTCCGTATCTGGAGTATTCCGATGCATGCCGTAGAAGGTATTATGGGGCATTTTGTACCGGCACTGCCTGTACATATCAATGAGTTCAATAGCAGAGGCATTTATTTCGATTACCACCGCTTTACACAACCTTTCATCAATGATCAGGTGTTATGGGATGTGTTTGGCTATGATAATGAAAACGCCAAGCAGTACTTGGACTATAACGGCTTTGGTCAGTATAGTTTGAAACCTGAATTTGCTACACAACGTCAGGTGGAAAATCATTTCGCTGGTCAAGAACAAAATGATTTCAACGCCAAGATCAAACAGGTCTTATTTGATTTGATTAGCAATGTGTTGCTGTTTGAAGCCACCAATGGTAAGGCTCAGCAATTCCATTTCCGTTTTGGCATGGAAGGCACGCTATCGTTCCGCTATTTGGATGATGGTATCAAGAATCAGTTGAAAGATTTGTATGTAGATTATTTCTTCCGCCGTCAGGATGATTTCTGGCAGCAACAGGCATTACAGAAATTACCTGCATTGAAGCGTGTAACCAATATGCTGATTTGTGGTGAAGATCTTGGTCTTGTGCCTGCATGTGTACCTGATGTGATGCGTGATCTCGGCTTATTGAGTTTGGAGATTCAGCGTATGCCGAAAGATCCAAAACGTACTTTCTTCCATCCCAATGATGCGCCTTACCTGAGTGTGGTAACACCGTCTACACATGATATGAGCACGATTCGTGGCTGGTGGGAAGAAGACCGTAGCAAAACGCAGGAGTTCTATAACAAAGAACTTGGTCAGTGGGGTGAAGCACCTTACTACTGTGAAGGATGGATCAACAAAGCCATTGTAATTCAACACCTGTATTCACCTGCCATGTGGAGCATCTTCCAATTACAGGATATTCTGGGTATGAGTGATGCATTACGCCGACAAGATCCCAACGAAGAGCGCATCAATGTGCCAGCCAATCCTAAACATTACTGGCGCTATCGTATGCACATGAGTGTAGAGCAGTTGATGCAGGAAAAAGCATTTAATGATGAATTTGCCGGCTATATCAAAGCCAGCGGCAGATAATCAATATTGATAGACTTATTTCTGTCCCCGCATCCCGAAGTATCGGGACTGCGGGGATTTTTTTATCTTGTTATTCATGCGACTTATTTGTCTTTTGATTGGTGCAATCTTATTGTCTTGTCAAACACCCAGACATATCGATATTATTTTGCCAGAAGCAAATACAAAAATGAGTGGTACAGCTTTCTATGAAGCAGCCATGGCGATGCAATGGCAGTCGCGCGATTCATTGGCTCTAGCAGCTATCCAATCAGGTGCAGTGCCTGATTTTTTGCTGAAGCTGCAACCAGTGCAGACTACAATAGTAGATAGTGTAGGCAAGCAGCATCGTATTACTTTTTATGTTACACCAGATTACTTGAGTATTGGTACCAATGATGACTGGGCACGTATTCCACTAACGCCCATGACAGCAACTACCATTGCAGATCAATGGCAATGCTTTTTGCCCACGCCTAAAATGGTAGATGCCATCTACGCTGCAGCCAAAGTAAAACTGGCTCCGGTGCCCATGTATATCCATCGCGATAGCACCATCACCATGTGGCAGCATCACCTCATTATTGAAGGGCAGCGCAAAGCGCAAAAAGGATTGATTGCCGGTATTAAGAAAGATGTGGTGATTACCAATCGCCTGAATAATACTGCTAAGCCCAACCGTGTGGCTATCTATGGCTGGCATCAGCTCAATGGTAAACCCATTCAGCCTGTATATACTGGCCATGTAAATTGGTATGTTGATTACAGCCATGGTATTCGCTTGGTGCATCAAACCATCTATGTGGATGGAAAACCCATGCAGTATCAGGATGTACTAACACATCCAGTGTATCATCGTGCTTTAACTGATGAAGGAACGGGGGTGCCTTATAAATATCTTTCAGACAAGATGCGTAAGTGATGCAGGTTATGCCCGAAAATAATATAGCATAATGCATTCACTGAAATAGGATAGCCACTGGCTTCACTGATTTGTTGCAAATCAGTGTCCTGTAAGCTCAGCAATAAAATATCGGTACTTTTTCTGAGGTGAGTGAATTCTTCTTTTAAGTCTGCCAGACTTCTATGCGTTGCCGGTGCTGCATCAGCAAATGCATTTTCATCAAAGCCCATCAGTGCACGTTTGTCGCCGCGTGCAATCCATATCAAGCGATACACAAAAATTCTTTCTGTATCCAGCATGTGCTGCAGCATCTGCTTGATGGTCCACTTGCCGGGGGCGTAAGCGTAATCAGCTTTCGCTTCGGGAATGGCCTGAATGCCTGTAAGAATATTGTCAGCATGTACTGCAATCAATTCAGCAACTGAATTGCCCTCTGTGTAGTTGATATAGGTTTGATAAAAAGAACCGTATTCGCCTTCAGCTGGTCTGGCCATTATTGTTTGCTTGTTTTGTTACGAGTAGTCGTAGGTTGATTCACTACCATATTCTTTTGCTGCTGTGATTTCTTAGCAGCCAATGTTTGTTCTGCTAGCAATACTGCATTAGCCGCATTAATGATGCCACCTGTTTTACTCAGTGTTGCAAAACGTACTTTGTCATCGCTACCGGGCTTTACAGTTTCAATTGTGCTATCTGGTGTAAAGACAGATTGCATCAACACTTGCTTTACTTCCTGCGCATTCAGTTCAGGAAAATAGCCACGGATCATTGCGGCTACACCACTCACTACCGGTGCCGACATGCTCGTACCATTTTCTTTACCGTATTTATTGCCACCGGGCAGGGTAGAATAAATTTTTACACCGGGCGCAAAGAGGTCAACATTATTCTGACCATAGTTGCTGAATTCAGCGGCTAATGGACCTGTTAAGCGTGGATCGCCATTAGCACCTACAGTCAGGAAATTATTCAATTTCTTTTGTGAGTTCAACAAGATAGGGTTGGGGAAGTTTTCGCGTACATCCACATCCCATGACTCATTGCCTGCTGCATGTATCACCAATACATCTTTGTCTTCAGCATAGCGTAAAGCATCATCTACCCAATGTTTTTCAGGAGAATAGGATTTACCAAAACTCATGTTAATGACTTTGGCACCATTATCCACTGCGTAACGAATCGCTAGTGCGACATCTTTATCATATTCATCTCCATCAGGTACCACGCGCACCATCATCAATTGTACATTGTCCGCAACACCATCTATGCCTTTACCATTGTTTCTGGCAGCTGCGATGATACCGCTTACGTGCGTGCCATGCATTGGGGTGGGGCCCATCACATCATTATTGCCATAGTAGCGATCATTCAAATTGAAATAATCATCTTTAATGATGGTGGTTCTGTAATCTGTGGGTTGCTTGTGTGTAGACTCGATCGCTCTTTTCTTGCCATCAATATATTCATCGAGTTGACTGAACAATTTGGTATTGGTTTCTTCACTGTCAATCTGCAACAAACGAAGTCCGGTGAGATAGGCAATTTTGGATTCCTTTCCCTGACGTGTAGCAGGTTCAAATTTTTCCAGTCTATTGCAATCAAATTCCTCACACTTCATTTCTTCTCTCAACACTTTTTCATGGCGCTTTAAGGCCTTGGTAGTGGCTTCAATAAAATACAGTTCTACCTGTTCTTCCTGTGTTGCTTTCATCTCCTTTGCCGCACGTGCCCACAGACCGTAATTACGTTTGTCTGCTTCCTGCCAGTTGCTGCTATCTAAAGGCTCTTTACCGAATTGTGCTTTGAAGCGATGATAGACTCTACTTCGCTCATCAGAACAGCTGCCGATATTGCTACCATCTTTTCCGCCAATAAAGTTCCAGCCGTACACATCATCCACATAACCATTGTGATCATCATCAATACCATTGCCAGGAATCTCTTTTGGGTTGCGCCAAAGAATTGGTTTCAGGTCTTCATGCAAAGTGTCAATACCTGAATCCAATACGGCTACCACAACCGACTTAGACGCTTTTTTCTTTTGTTGTAAAATTTGGTAGGCTTTATCCAAACTGATACCGTAAACAGAATCCACAGAAGGATCCAGCAGATGCCAGGCTAGTGGAATAGGGGATTGTGCAAACAAAGTTTGGCATACAGGAATCACCAGCATGCCCAGTACCATACGGCTAAATCTCATGCGTGTAGAGTTCAATCCCTACAAATTTGCCAATAAAAGGCTGAAGCCCCAAGCTGGCTAAGGGATTTTATGAATTTGTTAAGCTTATTCGCTCTTCAAATGGTGTTCCTTATAGCGTTTGTCGGCAACTGAGGTAAAAAGATAGATACCAATCAGCCAAAAAACAGTGTAAAGCTTGGTTGGGTCAATGATTTCGCCAACAACAGCAGCAACCATTAATATCATGCCTATAATCATTCTTTGTTGCTGTCCCTTATCAGCCGGCAGGTGTCTGAAGCGATAATATTTGCTGAAAATGGCCACTGTACAGAAACCATATAGCGCGATGCCTCCAAGATGTTTTACAATGGCTGGGTCATTTAATGCGGTTTTGATAACCATGCCGGCTAAGGCCAATACCAGACAGATGACTTCAAATGTGCTGTTTTGTTTCATGCTTTTGCAGTTTTGGTTCTGATGATCAAAACAATGATAAGTGTAGTTACCATGCCCATCACTGGTGTGCCGATGAGGGCTTGAATGATATAGCTCTTCAGGTTAAAATATTGTTCTGCATCTTTCAGGGATAGTTGTCCCGATTGCACCGCATAATTGGTGAAGTTTTGAAAGAAGTTGGGCGTGATGTATTTGGTAGCAATGGTCTGTGTTACCGGAGTGAGTGCAGTAATCATCAAAGTCATGATTAAGCCGCTGAGCATGCCTTGCTGAAAGTTCATCTGTCCGTCAAAGCCTTTTGATTTGATTTCGCGCAAAGCAAGCACATACAAGGCTACTGCTGGTATGATGAAGACATTGGTGAAAATAGCGTGCTGCGCGATATGCGTGCTATGCAAACCGCTGATACGTTCCAGTAACATCCATATCAAGGTCATCACAGAAAACAAGATAGCCCACTTGGCTTCGATGGTCAAGGTCTTCATATAGCTGTTGTTTTTAGAAAAGGGTTTGCACACCGTGTGCCACTTTGAACTCGTGCTGCAAAAGCCACTTCTTACGCCACAATCCGCCCGCATAGCCTGTTAGGCTTTTATCGCTACCAATTACTCTATGACAGGGTACGATAATACCAATCTTATTCTTGCCATTGGTGGTGGCTGCAGCGCGAATCACTTTAGGATCACCCAAACGCTTGGCCATATCCATATAGCTGATGGTCTTGCCATAAGGGATCTCTAATAACTCACTCCATACGCGTCGCTGAAACTCTGTACCGTCCTGATGTACGGGAATATCAAAATGCCTTCTGGTGCCGTGGAAATATTCAATCAATTGTTCTGTGCATTCATGCATCAATTCTGTAATGCCGGGCTCGCCGTGTACCAATTGTTCTTGATTGTCTATAAAACTCACTTCGCCGATATAATTGTCGGTGCCACCAATCTTCAGCAGACCAATAGGACTTTCATAATAGGTATAATGCAGTTCTGTCATATCAACCAATCTTTTGTCCGTTGGCCACCGGCCTTTCGGGTTGTAATAAAACGACTTGTCCCTCGGTATCGTATACACCCAGCACCAAACATTCACTGAAAAAATTAGCGATCTGCTTCACAGGAAAATTCACCACCGCTACAATGGTCTTTCCAATCAATTGCTCTTTTTGATAATGATGGGTGATTTGTGCAGAAGAGCGTTTGATGCCTAGCGGACCAAAATCAATCGTCAGTTGGTAAGCCGGCTTTTTAGCTGCAGGAAAATCGTCTACAGCAATGATGGTGCCTGAGCGCACATCTATTTTTTCGAAGTCCTGCCAGCTGATGGTCATGTGATGAAATTAAGACAAAGCTGTCAGTTGTGCAGCGGTGCTTGCAATTATTTGATGAACTATTCATCCAGTAAATCTGCCAGCTGCATCAGTTCTTTTTGTTTGTATTCGTTGGCTGGTAGATCGAAGCATTTGGCTGTTTGTTCCAACAGAATCTGAATAGTACGCTTATGCGATTGAGGCCTGAAATAAGCAGCAACAGGCGGCACGTTGATACGCTTGAAATAGTTCTCAATATCGTTGTGCGAGAAAGCTTGTCCCGTTGCACCATCCACATAGAAATGAATCTTTTCCTGAGGATGACCTGTATGGTCGCCATCATAATCTGAATGGAAAAATGCGATCACACATTGCTTGGGAATATTGATGATGCGTGCATTGATATCAAGCAGATCGCACATCACCTGATAGATGATGCCATTGGATAAGGCATTGCCTTTCTTGCTTTCCAAAACCTTATGCAGCATATAATCATCCACATTGGTATAAGCCATTTCTACGCCTTTGAGCCGATAATAGCTAAAGATGATGCTGCTGAGTACATTGGCTTGTTCTAAAGGTGTGAGAAAGCTATTTAGCTCTAACCATACATTGCGGCGTATCTTTTCAATTTCCTGTAGGGCAGGTGTGGTGTGTAGATCGGGATATTGAAACTTGGCAACCAGTAAAGCGCCAAACAATAAATCGTGGTGACCAGAATCGCGCCATTCCGTAAAGTCACGGGTCAGATCGGTGTAGTGCAGGCGGTGAATCAGCATTTCAATTCTTTCCTGTACTTCCTCACTGATCGATGTTTCCCAGAGATGCTCCAGATTGGGGATGATGCCGCTGCCATAGCTGACGATCTTCTGGGAGACTGTATCATAGACCGTATCATCTGGATCGTCTATCAGTCGGAATAACGCACTTATTTCCTTGTTTTCCTGCATGGGCGGATGTTTGAAGGTTGGCCCGGTACGGCTCACCCTTCTAATAACATCAAACTACGCATTTTTATGATGAATAAAAAGCGATAAGTTATTCCAGCTTTGTGGAAATATTGGTTTTTGGTTACGCAATCTTTATGCAGCGTTTTCGTTGGGCATAAAAAATCCCCACAGTCCCGATACTACGGGATGTGGGGATTCTTACAAGGTATTGGTCTCAATTAGAGTTTGCTGATCAGGTCTTTTGCCATACGCACATAGTCATCATTCTTCGCTTCAGTAGCAATCTTGATGCATTCTTCAGCACTTGCTTTGGCGCCTACTTTATCGCCCAGATCACGCTGGATACGCGCTTTTGCGAGATAAAGCCAGAAAGCAGTCTTATTGCCTTCAATTGCTTTGGTGATATTGGCCAATGCTTTTTCATTGTCCTTCATCCACTCATTATAGAAAGTAGCAGCAGCGAAATAGGGTGGCTTATCACCAGCCAGCGCTTTTTCCATATCGGCAGCAATACGTGCTTTCAGGAAGGTTTGGATAGGCAGGCTTACAGCAGTCTTATCCCACATTAGGTGTAATTCACAGCTTTCATACTGCACATTGGCAAATTGCATAGTGAAAGTTTCTACACGATCTTTCATGCTCATAGCAGGAGCGGTTACACGCACCACATCATTTTCCTGCTTATACATAGAAGACTGGTTCACATTCACATCTTTAGAGATGATGAGTGTCCATTCTTTTTTACCAGGAATGCTCAGCAAACCGTATTTACCTGGCTTAATGGTTACCTGATTGATCACTACTTCATCAGTGAAAGTGATGGTGGTAGCGGCATTGGCACCGGTACGCCATACTTGACCCAGAGGAGCCAGTAAACTGTTATCGCCAAAAGCAGCACGGCCTTTGAGGTTTGGTCTTGAATAGCTGAGTTCTATTTTACCCAGACCAAATTCTTGTGCAATAGTCTGTGTGGTGGAAGGTTGAGGCATTCTTACCTGCGCCTGCAGGCTGGTAGCTGCTACAATTGCAGTCAGTGCGATCCATTTCTTCATAACAAGCATTTTTTGTTTGAGGTGCAAACCTAAGGGAATTCCTCGAGGCGTAGTGATAACCCTGATAAGCGGTTATTGTTTAAAAGAAGGGTGGTATTGCTGTAAAGTACTGCGTAGGTAATCACGGTCAAGATGAGTGTAAATCTCTGTAGTGGTAATGCTTTCGTGGCCCAACATTTCTTGTACAGCGCGTAAGTCGGCACCACCTTCCACCAAATGCGTGGCAAAGGAGTGACGGAAAGTGTGTGGCGAGATGGTCTTGGTAATGCCGGCTTTCTTCGCCAGGTCTTTGATGATGTAGAAGATCATTACGCGGGAGAGATTGCGGCCAAACTTGTTGAGAAAAAGAATGTCTTCAAAACCGGGTTGCAAGGGCTGATGCACGCGAATATTTTCGCGATAGAGTTTGATGTATTTGGTAGCATCTGAACCGATAGGAACCAATCTTTCTTTATCGCCTTTACCGATGACACGGATAAAGCCAATATCCAGATACAAGCAAGACAACTTTAAACTGATCACTTCACTCACGCGCAAGCCGCAGCTGTACATGGTTTCGAGAATGGCTTTGTTGCGGCCACCATCGGGTGTGCTCAAATCTATCTCACCAATGATTTGTTCTATTTCTTCGAAACTAAGTGTATCCGGTAAACTGCGTTTGGTCTTAGGTGCATCCAGCAGGGCAGTGGGGTCGATGGTGCAGATTTGTTCCAGCAGGCAGTATTTATAGAACGCTCGTAAGCCTGAGATCATGCGTGCTTGCGAAGTAGCGCCAATACCCAGTTGGGTGATGAACTGTAACAAACCCTGCAAGTCTTTAAGTGTAACGGCATCGGGTGTTTTGAGGTCGCTTTTCTCTTGTAAATACATGGTTAGCTTCTCCACATCGCGGATATAGGCTTCCACTGAATGATCACTGAGCGACTTCTCCAGTTGCAACCATGCTTTGAATCCTTTTTTATAAGCTTCCCACATCTGTTCAGGTATAATCGAATTCAACTAAATTCGCTGCCGCTATAAACATACAACAATTCATCATGCAGCTCGTCAACCTACGTTCCTTCAAGCAGAAAGTAAGACACAACAAAAAAGCTTTCAAACGTTTTCTGTCCAAGATTGAACGCCGACCACCCAAGGGTTTGGATAAGCTGGCCGAAAAAATTGATGCGGAAGTATGGCAAGAAGTAGATTGTTTAAGCTGCGCCAATTGTTGCAAGACAATGAGCCCTACGTTTACCAAAGCAGATATCAAGCGTATCGCTGAATTTTTGGACATGACATCTCAACAGTTCATTGATAAGTGGCTGTATTTTGATGAGAAGGATGGCGACTGGATGAATAAATCACAACCTTGTCAGTTCCTCGATCCTAAAACACATTATTGCAGGATTTACGAAGTGCGCCCTGCAGATTGTGCCGGCTTTCCACATTTGAAGAAAAAGAAAATGGTGGAGTATATCCACGTGCATCAGCAGAACGTGGAGTATTGTCCTGCCACTTACCGTATGGTGGAGAAGATGATGGAGCAATTAGAGAACTGACCTCACCCCTTACCCCTCTCCAAAGGAGAGGGGGATAAAATAATATATATCCTTAGTCCCCGCAGGGTCTTGCGCCATAGGCGTAGACCCTGCGGTTTTATTTACGACAGTGTAGTGTATGTGTCCGTAGATTGAAGTCAACGATGATCGTGCGTTTTGATTGTTGCTACGAATATTGAACGCCTTCGGCGTTCTTGCAGTAAGTATTGATTCTTACCGGGGACTTTAGTCCCCAGAAGCAGATAAGGAAAGTGATCGTATATTGATTAGTCGAGAGTCGAACCATTAAGTCTAAAGCCGCAGGGTCGCTGCAAAAGCAGAAGACCCCGCGGAGACTTAAACGATGTTGGCACGACAACATGGTTGGTGGAGACACCAACCATTAATTATTCAACCACTTCGTGGTTGTGGTAATTATTCGTATTGATTTTGCTATGCATATTGAACGCCTTCAGCGTTCTGATAATAGGAGTTTATTATTACCGGGGACTTTAGTCCTCGGAAGCAGATAAGGAAAGTGATCGTCTATTGATAAATCGAGAGTCGAACCAATAGAGCTAAAGCCGCAGGGTCGCTGCAAAAGCAGAAGACCCCGCGGAGACTTAAAGGTGTTTTTCTTTTGGTTGGTGGGACACCAACCATTCACTAGAAATACACATCTTCAAACAAACGTATTTCCTGCACTGTATCATTGAGCATGATGATGGATACAATATCAAACTGCAGGTATTTCCATTCGGGATGTGCCAGCTGATAAGCTTCTGCTGCAATCTTCAAGGAACGCATTTTGTCGCGATTGAAACTTTCCTCCGGCATACCATAGCGCACACTATATCTTGTCTTTACTTCCACAAAATGTAAACGATTACCCTTGCTGGCAATTAGATCCACTTCTGCATGGCGGTAACGCCAGTTTTTTTCAAGCAGTGCATACCCCTTATCCAAAAGATATTGCGCGGCGAGGTCTTCTCCCTGTTTGCCCTTATCTTTATTCGACTGCATGGCTTTTTTACCTAGTAAATTAATGCCTGCGAATAATTGCTGCAACTGAATCATAAACAATACAGCTATCTGGAAAAACCAAGTGTATGGCTACAAACAAAAAAATCTATCCGCTGAAAGGTAAAGTGCAACATTATGCATGGGGCGGACAAACATTTATTCCTCAATTACTCGGTTTCGATAACGAAGGCAACAAACCTTGCGCAGAATATTGGATGGGTGCCCATCCTTCGGCATCATCTGTGCTGCTGGATCAGGATGGTGAAATCAATTTGAATCAACTCGTCAAAGAAGATCCTGCCAATACCATCAATCAACAAGTATTCGATCGCTTTGGCGAACTACCATATCTCTTCAAAGTGCTGGATGTAAAAGATATGCTGAGCATTCAAGTACATCCCACCAAAGCAGAAGCAGAAAAAGGTTTTGATGCAGAAGAAGCGGCTGGCATTCCCATCTCTGCACCACACCGCAATTACAAAGACCGCAACCACAAGCCCGAAGTCATGGTTGCCCTTAGTGATTTCTGGTTGCTGCATGGTTTTCGCTCTGCTGAATCGCTCAACAAGATTTTAGAAGATGTACCTGAGTTCAATATACTCATCGGACTCTATCGTCGTGAAGGTGCACAAGCCCTGTATCGCTTTGTAATGGAAATGGCCCAGGCCGATATCAACAATATGCTCTTACCACTCGTGAAACGCGAACTGCGCCGCAAGCAGGATGGTGAACTGGATCGCTCCATGCCGGGCTGGTGGGTGAGTAAATTATTCGACGGACAAACAGAGATCGGTGATATCGACCGTGGTGTATTCTCTATCTATTTCTTCAATATCGTCTACATCGAAAAAGGTGGCGCCATTTTCCAAAGTGCAGGTATTCCGCATGCGTATTTGGAGGGACAAAACATGGAGCTCATGGCGAACAGCGATAATGTGCTCCGCGGCGGACTCACCCCAAAGCATATCGATGTACCCGAACTGATGAAACATACATCCTGCGAACCCGTAGTGCCCAATGTGATGAAGGGCAATGACCTCAAAAATGGCGAGATTGTTTATCCTTGTCCCGTTCCGGATTTTGGTATTTCCCGACTGGAATTGAATGGTGCAGGCTATTCCTCAACTGCTGTTTCGCTGGAAATTCTCTTTGTTACCGAAGGTGGCTGTGTCATCAATAATGAGATGCCCCTGAAGAAAGGAGAGGCGGCAGCCGTGCTGGCAGGCGGTGCTTATACCATAGAAAGCTCTGGTAAATGCACCATTTTCAAGGCTTTTGTGCCTCAGGGCTAAAATTCCACATTATGAGGATAACAGAATGTGGCTGAATGGTTTTAAGACCTATTTTTGTTGCTGTAACTCAATTCATGATGAAACTGAATCGTTCTTTTATATGGGCTTTGGCGGCCATGGTATTGGTAACTGCCCTGTATCGTGTTTTCCCGGGCAGACCTTATGGTTTTGCACCCCAGATTGCCGTAGCCCTGTTTGGTGGTTTTCTGTTTGCGCGTAGCAAGCAATATGCTTTTGCATTGCCCTTGTTATCCATGTTATTGTCAGACCTTCTTTATCAGATATCTTACAAGATGGGCTATTCCATGATCCCCGGTTTCTACTCCGGAATGATCAGCAATTACTTGCTCTTTGCAGCAGTAACTGTTGTGGGATTTGCCATCAGAAAGAACAACGCATTGTCTGTGACAGCTGCAGCAGTAACTGCGCCTACTTTATTTTTCCTGGTGTCTAATTTCATGGTATGGGCCGGTAATGGTGGCTATAAGCGCCCCATGACTTTCGATGGCCTCATGCTGTGCTACCAGGATGGACTGCCTTTTTACCAGAACAGTTTACTGGGAACCGCATTTTTCAGTGCCATCTTCTTTGGTGGTTATTACCTCATCAATCGGTTCGCGGGCAGCAAACGCATTGCCTAGGAAGGACAAGGAAGTATACAGCAATAACCCTCGCAACATGCGGGGGTTATTCGTTTAATGCCAATTCTGTAAACCAATATTGTTCGTGTTGAATTTTGTTGCGCACCTGCACATCAATCGGATGGCTGAATAGCGGACAGTTCAAGACTAGTGTATGAAACTCGCCATTCTCGCCGCATGCATCAATACCCAATGCTTCCAGTTCATTAATTAAAGCAGGAGTGAGGCGTTGCCCCAAAAAGCGTTCACCCATGGTGGTATTGCAACTTACAATCATGGTGTCAATGCCTGCATCCAGCATTTGTAATACCAAGGCTTTTCTGTCTTGTAACCAAAGTGGTAACACAGCGGTGAGTCCCGCATTCGCGCAAACCTTTTCTTCCCAATCGCGGTGCGGTTGTAAATCAATATCGCCAAAGATGGCATGACTTAATTCGTGTTCTGCTTTCAATCGCGCTAAGGCACCCGTAAAATGTTGCTCATATTCCTGCCAGCTGCTACTGATGAGTTCAATAGGCAAACCTGCTGCATTGGCTTGTGCTTGTAAGATTGTTGATGGAATCCCATGCGAGCGAGAAATCTTACCCGCTTCATTCAATACATTCAGCAATACGGTTGGTGCATAGCCTTGCGCTTTTGCTTGCATGGCCGCAAAACAACTGTCCTTACCGCCGCTCCAACTAACCAATGCTTTCATGTAATGAATTTATTCTGCGATGGCTTCATAGCCCTCATCCACCAATAGATTTTTTCCATCAGCAGCCGTTGTAGCCAATTCATCGCAACGATTGTTGTACGGATTATCTGCATGTCCCTTCACCCACACAAAACGCAATTGAAACTGTTTCGACAAATGATAGAAGGCCGTCCATAAATCACGGTTCTTCTTACCGCCTTTGAAATCGGTAGCAATCCATTTGTCCAGCCATTTCTCTTGCACAGCTTTCACCACATACTGGCTATCTGAATAAATGGTTACGGGAATATGCTTGCGTGTTAATGCTTGCAAGCCTTTGATCACCGCTAACAATTCCATGCGGTTATTGGTGGTGAGGCGATAGCCTTCAGACAATTCCTTGGCCTGATTGCCCCACATCAAAATAACGCCATAGCCACCGGGTCCGGGATTACCACGTGCCGATCCATCGGTGTACATGATCAATGGGTGACTCATGCGCTATAATATTCACCTTTGGCATACAATACGGCTTGTCCACGCATCAATGCACGATCGCTCACTAGCTCCACATCTAAATGACCGCGACGCTTAGACAATTGCATGGCCTGCATGCGTGTTTTCTTCAATTGCTGTGCCCAATATGTAATCATAATCGTGTGCGCAGAACCTGTTACAGGATCTTCATTCACGCCGCTCTGCGGGTAGAAACAACGCGATACAAAATCAACATCATTCCCTCTGGCCGTTACAATCACACCACGCGCTTGCACTTGTGCCAAGGTGTTGAAATCAGGATTCAATGCTTCCACCATTGCTTGTGTAGGCAGCACCACCATATAATCGAAGGATGTTTTGTACACTGGTGCATCGTTGATGCGTAAACCTTCAAACAAACCTGCAGGCACTTGTTCTACCACTTCAGGTGTATTGGCAGGAAAATCCAATTGATAACCATTATCGGTTTTTGTTACCACGAGTATGCCACTCAAAGAATCAAAACGAATCTCAGGTTTGGTCCAACCCAATTGTGTGTAGAACACATGGGCCGTAGCCAGTGTAGCATGACCACAGAGTTTCACTTCCACTGCAGGTGTAAACCAGCGTATGCGGAAATGATCGCCCTCGGGCACAAAGAAAACCGTTTCACTTAGGTTGTTTTCTGCAGCTATTTCCTGCATGGTGGCATCGGGCAACCATTGTTCCAGCGGACAAACAGCCGCGGGGTTACCACCATATAATTTGTTGGTGAAAGCATCTACCACATAATAATTCCTTGCTGTCATCTTGCATCAATTGAAGAACAAAACAAACCAAAAGAATGCAGACCGCAAATGTTAATTATGACCACTGGTGATTATACCTGAAAAACGCCTGTTTTAAAGGATTCCATGTCAGGGTTATGGTTAGCCGCAGCAATACCTTCTGCAATCACCCGGCGTGTTTCCAGCGGATCAATAATGGCATCTACCCACAAACGCGCTGCCGCATAATAAGGCGTGGTCTGTGTTTCGTATCGGCTCTTGATGGTATTGAGCAATGCCTGTTCTTCTTCCGCAGGTACTTCCTTGCCCTTGGCCTTCATGGCGCTTACCTGAATTTGTAACAATGTTTTGGCAGCTTGTTCGCCACCCATTACCGCAATCTTTGCCGATGGCCATGCATAGATAAAACGTGGATCATAGGCTTTACCACACATGGCATAATTACCCGCACCATAACTATTGCCCACAATGATGGTGATCTTTGGTACCACAGAATTTGCCACCGCATTCACCAACTTGGCACCGTCTTTAATGATGCCGCTGTGTTCACTGCGACTGCCCACCATAAAACCAGTGACGTCTTGTAAAAAGACCAAAGGAATTTTTTTCTGGTTGCAGTTCATGATGAAGCGGGCAGCTTTGTCGGCACTATCGTTGTAGATAACACCGCCCATTTGCATTTCACCTTTTTTGTTTTTGGTGATGAGGCGTTGATTGGCCACAATACCCACGGCCCAACCTTCTATACGTGCATAACCACACAAAATGGTTTTGCCATAATCTTGTTTGAATTGTTCGAAGCTACTCTCGTCTACAATGCGCTCAATGATCTCTTGCATATCATAGGGCTTGGCATTGTTTACCGACATGATGCTGTAGAGCTCCTCGGCTTTCTTTTTGGGTGGCGCTGGCGCGATACGGTTAAAACCGGCTTTGGGTGTATCGCCCAGTTTGCTCATGATGTTTTTGATATGATCTAAGCAAGCTTGCTCGGTCGGAAATTTATAATCTGCAATACCACTGATCTCTGTATGCGTAACAGCACCGCCGAGTTGTTCATTATCGATGTCTTCACCGATGGCCGCTTTTACCAAGTAAGAACCTGCAAGGAAAATACTGCCATTGCCTTCTACCATGAGGGTTTCATCGCTCATGATGGGTAGGTAAGCACCACCTGCAACACAAGCGCCCATCACTGCCGCAATTTGTGTGATGCCCATGGCACTCATGCGGGCATTGTTGCGGAAGATGCGACCAAAATGTTCTTTATCAGGAAAGATTTCATCTTGCATGGGCAGAAATACACCGGCACTATCAACGAGGTAGATAATGGGCAAGCGGTTCTCCATGGCAATCTCTTGCATGCGCAGGTTTTTCTTACCTGTGATGGGAAACCAAGCACCAGCTTTCACGGTTTGATCATTGGCCACAATCACACATTGTCTGCCGCTTACATAACCAATACCCGCAACCGTACCACCGGCAGGGCAACCGCCTTCTGCTGGGTACATATCGAAACCGGCAAAAGCACCAATCTCTGTGAAAGTGGAATCCTTGTCTATTAAGTAGGCAATACGCTCACGTGGGGTGAGTTTGTTTTTCTCGTGTTGTTTGTCGATGGCTTTTTTACCGCCACCCAGTTTAATCTGCTCTAAGTATTGACGTGTTTGGCTAAGGGCCAGCTTCATCCAGTCTTCGTTACGATTTTGCTCCAGGTTCATAAAGCGAACAGTTGTTAGTTTGGCGAAAATAGGAAAGAGGGGGGAAAGTAGGAAGTCAAAAGCTAAAAGTGGGAATGGAAGAAGTTAGAATTGAGGAGTTAGCAGTTAGTAGTTAGCGGAAAAATTATCGATCTGAAATTATACATTGTCTATTTCTATGAAATCCTTTCTAATATCATGTTCTTTCAGCACTCCTTTTTGCTTTTCGCCTGCAAAATTCCGGATGAGTATTTTAAGCTCAGTGTCCGTTAAGTCGTCCTTTCCAAATCTTCCTGTTTTTGGATAATAGCCGATTAAATAAACATGCGCTAAAGTTTTATCTACATAGTAATACAATCTATAACCGCCACTTTTGCCCTTATTGAATATTGAGTTATTGATCCTTGATTTAATAAAGTGGATATTTTTATTTGGCGCAATTAAAATTGGTTGCGTAAAGATGATATCAATGCTTTTATCTGAAAAGAAATCGCATAAATCTTTGATACAGTTTTTGTATTCATCCTTTTTGAGGTAAATATCAAGCGATTTTCTGAACGCTTCTGTAGAGAAAAAATGAATCATCCCGCACTTACTTTACCTCATTCAATAAATCTGTAAGTTCTTTGGGGGAGTTGATTTTATATTTGATAATATCCTGAAGGAATTCATCAATTTGCTTTGTTTCCAGATACAAGTCTTTTCTACAAGATTTAGTACCCTCGGAAAGCGCATGGGGAAGGCCTCTCAATAGCGTGATGAGTTGTTTGGCAGTGCTGAGTGCGGAAGATAATTTGATTACAACTGTTTTCGCCTGTTCTTCATCAAGGCTATTAAATGTAGTTTCCAACTCTTCGTTAACATCCTTACTGAGCTGAACTAATTTGTTGATGCTGTTTTGCATGTTCAAGATTAGGTCTAACTGCTCGTCAGAACCGGCAAAAACCAACTGTTCAGTATCACGATAAGATGATACCAATGTGTCAATTTTATTTTCGTTTATGACGAGATGGCTCATAGTTAGGTAGCTTCCTTCAAGTTTGATAGCGATAAAAATTTCAATACAATACTAGGTAAAAGTTTTTCCAGAACAAATCTAATATATTAAGTGGATGAATATCAATGCTTTATTTTGGCTAAGGCTGATAGATGTATAAAGGCAAGTTGTTAGTGCATAAAAAGTAAGGGAGGTAAGTAGGAAGTCAAAAGTGTGAAGCTAAAAGTGGAAAGGGCGGGAGATAGAAGTGAGAAGTTAGAAGTTAGAAGTTAGAATTCAGGAGTGACTAGCTAGCAACTGAAAACATGCCCATGCTTAGTCATATGTTTGATCACTATTTGCTGGATTTTTTTCCAGCTTCAAAAGAAAGCCAATGAGTACTGTGCTGATGATTGTGCCGGCTAATTGGTGGTAGCCAAAACCTCCATCCAGATAAAACCAGGTGATAAGAATACCGGTGATTGCAGTTGCATTTAAGCAAAGCTTAGCTACAAGAATGGGCAGCTGATTTTTTTTGAGTAGAAAAAATAGCACGAAATAGCAAAGAAAAGTTGGAATAGAGAAGATGAAAATGAAGCTGATGATAGCAGGGTAAACCTCAATAAAAATAGCAAGCTTAAATGGGCTTTGGTAAACAAGACAAAAGAGTGCTTCGCTTATTAGCGGTGACAAAAGAACCGTTAGCAGCCAGTGGGCGAATGGGTAGAAGGTTCTCATGTAAAGATTGAATTCTTGGCGATGAAGGGTATGCGAGGTTATTGATCTCTGGTTATTGATTGAATGAGTCGCTTAAATTTTTTTGTTTGCTCATTTAATACATAAACCTCAGGCGTACAATAAACGCAGTCTTTTGGGAAAAAGCCAAGTGAATCTGGTGGGTTGATAATAAGCATACGGCTGTCTTTCTGATAGGAATAACCTAGAGAAGCCGATGGAGCTTCGTAGATTTTACCGGTTCTTTTATCTGTAGAAGTTAAGACTTAATCTGACAGTTGGGATTAATTTTAAGGTGCTTAAACTTTATTATTTAACCCCAAACAGT
>JAIETM010000025.1 GCA_019745155.1 Chitinophagaceae bacterium
TGTAAACAAATACGTTCGGTTAAAAAACTGGGCGAAACCACCTGCAATACAGCTAAGGTTTGTATGGATAAGGCTAAAACCATTCAAGCCAAGGCTGCAATTCGTTTGCAAGCTGCACAGCTGGAAACAGGCGGTTCGGAAACCACTTTGGTGCCCGATGATGCCGTTCCCACCCGCTTAATGATCTGGTAAGTCTTTTTTCTCATGTGCATATAGCCGCGTCCGTTCCCGGAAGCGGCTTTTTTATGCCCCAACCCTACGGCTGCCGCTGCTTTTCGTTACTTTTGCCACCCTGTTAACTAAGCAGCAACCATGGAACTGAGCAAGAATTTTACTCCATCAGAAACGGATAGCAAGTGGTACGAACATTGGCTGAGCAAAGGCTATTTCAATAGTACACCCGACGAAAGAGAGGCATATACCATCGTGATTCCCCCACCCAATGTAACGGGAGTATTGCACATGGGCCATTGCCTGAATAATACCATTCAGGATATTCTCACCCGCCGCGCCCGTATGAGTGGTAAAAATGCCTGCTGGGTGCCGGGTACCGACCATGCATCTATTGCCACCGAAGCTAAGGTGGTACAAATGCTGCGCGAAAAAGGTATTACCAAGTCATCTTTAAGCAGAGAAGAATTTCTGCAATACGCATGGGAATGGAAGGAAAAATATGGCGGCATCATTCTGCAGCAGTTACGTAAACTGGGCTGCAGTCTGGATTGGAACCGTACTTCCTTCACCATGGATCCGCATTACTATGAGTCAGTGATCAAAGTGTTTGTGGATTTATATGAGAAGGGTTATATCTATCGCGGCAAGCGGATGATCAACTGGGATGTGAAGGCCAAGACCGCGTTGAGCGATGAAGAAGTGATTCGCAAAACCACCAATCAGCAACTCTACCATATTCGTTATGCGATTGCTGATGTGAATGGCAGTGCTACGAATGAATACATCACCATTGCTACAGTTCGTCCGGAAACCATCATGGGCGATACGGCTATCTGCGTGCACCCTGATGACGAACGCTATCTAGCGCTACATGGTAAATATGCGCTGGTGCCGCTCATCAACAGATTGATTCGAATCATCCCCGATGAATATGTAGAAAAAGACTTTGGAACAGGTGCATTGAAAGTAACACCTGCGCATGATATGAACGATTACCAGTTGGGACAAAAACACCAACTGGAAGTTGTGGATGTGTTGAATGATGATGGCACTTTGTCTGACGCTGCACAAATCTTTGTGGGTGAAGATCGTTTTGAAGCACGTAAGAAAATTGTTGCTGAACTGCAAGCCAAAGGTCATCTGGTAAAAACAGAAGACTATACCAGCGAAGTTGGTTACAGCGAAAGAACAGATACCGTTGTAGAACCTCGCCTCAGCGAGCAGTGGTGGGTTGCCATGAAAAAGATCAGCGAGCCCGCACTGAAAGCAGTAATGGATGAACAGATCAAATTCTTCCCGCCTAAGTTCCGCAATCTGTACAACCACTGGATGGAGAATATCAAGGATTGGTGTATTAGTCGCCAATTGTGGTGGGGACACCAAATTCCTGCTTGGTACAATCCAGCCGGACAGTTTGCTGTTGCTGCTAATAAAGCCGCAGCTTTCGAAAAATTGCAGGCGCAATATCCTGGCAATTATACCATTGAAGACATTCGTCAGGATGAAGATTGCCTGGATACTTGGTTCTCTTCCTGGCTCTGGCCTTTTGAAGTATTCAAGGGTTTGAGTGATCCCGGTAATAAAGAAGTACAGTACTACTATCCTACAAATACATTGGTAACAGCGCCTGAAATCATTTTCTTCTGGGTAGCCAGAATGATTATGGCAGGTTTTGAATACCAAGGCCAGATTCCTTTCCGTGAAGTGTATTTCACCGGAATAGTTCGTGATAAACTGGGCAGAAAAATGAGTAAGAGTTTGGGGAACTCGCCCGACTTACTTGGCCTGATAGATCAATACGGTGCAGATGCAGTGCGTTTTGGTATCATGATTGCTTCACCTGCCGGTAATGATATCTTGTTTGATGAAGCTTCGCTGGAACAAGGCAGAAACTTCAATAACAAATTGTGGAATGCATTGAAGCTGGTGAAGATGTGGGAAGGCAGACAAGCCGATATTCCTGCAACCGAAAGCACATTTGCCTTGAATTGGTTTGGTAACCGTCTGAATGAAGTAAAACAAGCACTGGATCAAGCCTATACAGATTTCCGTTTGAGTGAGGCATTGAAAATGTTGTACTCATTGGTATGGGATGATTTCTGTTCCTGGTACCTGGAATGGGTAAAGCCTGGCTTCGAGCAACCTATCAGCAAAGCAGTTTACGAGCAAACCATCACTTACTTCGATGAATTGTTGCAATTACTGCATCCATATATGCCTTTCATCACAGAAGAAATTCATCACCTGTTGAAGGACACGGATCAGGATTTGTGTGTATCGCAGTTTACCAAAGCCGGTGCAGTAGATACTACTATCATAGCAGAGGGTATTTTACTGAAGCAAGTGATTACGGCTATTCGCGAAGCAAGAGCCAAGAATCAGATCAAACCAAAAGATCCAATCAGCCTGCATATTCAAACAAGTGCGCAAACACAGTATGCTGCGATTCAAAGTATTCTGGCTAAGCAAGTAAATGCAGAAACGATTCAGCTGACAGATGCTGCAGTAAACAATAGCATTGTAGTGGCAGTAGAAAAAGACAAGTTCTATATTGCTACTTCAGGACAAGCAGTAGATACTGAATCATTGAAAGCAGAACTGCTGAAAGACCTTGCCTATCAGAAAGGTTTCTTAGAGTCTGTCATGAAAAAATTGGGCAACGAACGTTTTGTGCAGAATGCCAAGCCTGAAGTGATTGCGAATGAGGAGAAGAAGAAAGCAGATGCTTTGGCGCGTATTCAGACCATTGAAGAGAGCCTGGCCAATCTAGGCTAATCATATGAACCTACTCTTACTGGCGTTGGCACCAGGTATTGCCATCTCTGTGTTTATCTATGCCAGAGATCAATACAACCGTGAACCATTTGGTCATTTATTGGCCTCATTTGGTTTGGGGGTACTGGCCATCATTCCGCCATTGGGTATTCAATTGATTCTTGGCCCGATTGCACATAAATGGTTCTACTCGCTCAACAGCTGGTTCTACTATTTCTTCGATGCGTTTTTGGTGGTTGCCTTATCAGAAGAACTCAGTAAGTATTTTGTATTGCAGCGCTACGCTTTACGCAAGCGTGCATTTGATGAACCCTTTGATGGGATAGTGTACAGCGTGATCGTGAGTATGGGGTTTGCTACTGCTGAAAATATCGGCTATGTATTGCAGCATGGTTTTGCCACGGGTATGATTCGCATGTTCATGAGTGTACCTGCACACGCTTGCTTTGCAGTGATGATGGGTTATTATGTGGGCAAAGCCCGATTCGATAAGCACAACAGAGATTTGTATTTGCGAATGGGGATTGTACTAGCGGTGATTTTTCACGGCTTGTATGATTTCTTTCTGATGCTGGCAGCTGATCAACAAATCACCAAAAAGACCTCCTCACTACTTTTAATCACAAGCGCAATCCTCTCTTATTTGATAGCATTTCGCTATTCTTTAAAAGCTATTCAACTGCATCGTAATATTTCTAAGATCAAACATGAAAACAGTTTCCGTACGCAAAGCTGACACAAGCGATATCCCTACCATTCAAGCCATCGCAAATGCGACTTGGCCTGTAGCTTATGGCGATATCTTGTCGCAAGAACAAATGAGCTACATGCTGGATATGATGTACAGCACAGCATCTCTGGAAAAACAAATGCAACAAAATATTCAGTTCTTCATGGCTGAGTTGGATAATCAGTTGATTGGCTTTGCAGCCGTTGGTCGCGAGCCGATGGAAGGCATGTACAAACTGCATAAACTCTATGTGCTGCCTGATATTCAAAAAAGTGGTGCAGGCAAAGCCTTATTGGCAGCTGTTACAGAATATGCCAAGAGTAATTCTGGCGAACAATTGGTTTTACAGGTTAACCGTCATAATGCAGCAGTAGCTTTCTATCAAAAATTAGGCTTTCAGATTCACTATGAGGCCGACTTCGACATTGGTAATGGCTATCAAATGAATGATTACGTAATGGGAAAAGCCATATAACTATAAACCCAGCTGCTTCAACATCATTCTCGCGAACTCGTCCTTAGGATCTATAGCCAGTGCTTTATCAAACCACTGCTTGGCTTCAGCTTTCTTACCCTGTGTGGCTAAGAGCTGACCTGTAATGTTATACATCGATGTTTCCTTCGGAAATTCTTTTCTACCCAATTCCTGTATCGCATACGCTTTGTCATACTCACCCAGGTTTTCCAGCATATCGCTGAAGCGGATGATAACCCAAGGGCTAGGTGTTTTATCAAACCCCTTTTCTTTCAGAATAGTAGTATAATTATCTACGATATACTGAAAGCCTTTTTGCTCCATAGTTTCAGTAAGCTGTATTTCCAGGTATTTATCAGGCTTTTGGTACTGACCAGTGTATATGATGCTTAGGATATTATTCGATATCTCACGTGGATTAACCCGATTATTCAATAATACCACTACTACATATCCATCCTCCACTACCAACTTCAAATCTGTTGAAAATCCTTTACCCCCACCATCATGGCTCACCACTTTTTTACCCCAAGGGTTCGTATTGTCTATCCAGCCGAAAGCATATTTTCCACCTCTGCCAATATCCATTCTACCCTTCCACATCGTATCGCGAAAGGATTGTCCCAATAATTGATTAGTCAACAATGCTTTTCCAAAGCGCCAGAGATCAATCACATTCGATTGCATACCACCATCGCTGTATGCTGGGAATTCCTCAGCTACTGCGTTGTGATAAGTTTTTGCTGTATAAGCTATATAGGGTACTGCTTCTTTCGGTGCTTCAAATGTGGCGGGATAATGGATATAAGAATTTTGGATACCTGCTTTCTTAAAAATTCTGTCCTGCAGATTCTGGATATAAGTTTTACCTGTGATGGTTTCAATGATTCTACCCAGTAAAATAAACCCAGAGTTGGAGTAGTGATGTGACGCACCAACATAAGGCATCGTTGGTTCCATCTCTCTCACATAAGGCATTAATGATGCCAGAGAAGTTAATTTTGTTCTATCCTGCTCATAGTTTTTATGCATCATATAATTACCCACGCCTGAACTATGTGTGAGCAAATGATAGACAGTGATACTATCTGCTTTTTGCACACCTGATTTGGGCAATACACTTTCCAGCGTGCTATGCAATGAGAGCTTGCCTTCCTGTATCAACTGCATAATCAAAGTTGCAGTGAAGGTTTTACCCATGGAAGCAATATTGAAATTGGTACTGATATCATTCGGCATCTGCTTTTCTCTATCGGCCATACCTATGGCTTTCTGATACAAAACCTGATTATCTTTTGCCACCAGAATCACCCCTGATAACTGACGAGCATATACATATTGTTGCAACATGCTATCAATACTTGATGCATGTATTGGTTGCCATTGTGCTTGTGTGCTACTAGCGACGATCAGAGCGATACCTAATAGATACTTTTTCATGTAACGAAATTCCTGATTCATATAGAAGCCAACAATCGCATAAACATGTGAAATCTTGTGACATTCAATGAATGACTACCTTAGCAAATATGGAACCTTTTATTCCAGTAGTTTTTGAAGATGAAGCTTGTCTTGTTGTAAACAAACCAGCCGGACTGGCCGTACAGAATGATGGCAAACAAAATTCCTTACTGCAATTGCTCAAACACCCTTTTGAACCGGTGCATCGTTTGGATCAACGTGTGAGTGGTTTGCTACTCTTAGCAAAAACAGCTGAAGTACAAACTGCACTGAACAAGGCTTTTCAAGACCGTCAAATACAAAAACAGTATAAAGCTGTTGTTGGTCAGCAACCAGCAGCGAAAGAAGCCATGCTGGAACATTGGCTGCGCAAAAAAGGCGAGCAACAAAAAGCACAGGTATTCAAACAAGCTGTTGCACATGCTAAACAAGCTAAACTGCACTATCAGCTGATCCAATCCACTAATCGCTATCACTTATTGGATATTGAATTACATACCGGACTATTTCATCAGATACGCGCACAGTTAGCAGCTATCGGCTGTCCGATTGTAGGCGATTTGAAATATGGATTTCTCAGAAGTAGTCCCGACGGCAGTATTTTCCTGCAAGCGTACAAACTATCCTTTACACATCCTATCACCAAAGAACAAATGGCATTCGAGATACCCATTCCTGAAGTATGGAAAAAGTATGGGTTTAGCGATGATACAATGATTCAATGATAGAATGAGTGGATGATAGAATGATAGAATGATAGAATAATTGAATGATAGAGTGATAGAATAATGATTAATCAGCAAGGTATTCTACACGTAAGGTAATAGATGCAGTCTTCTCCTTTGATGTAGTATTGAAAGAACCGCCATAACTATACTCTTCATTATTGTTCTTACCAGTAATCTGAAACACACCCATACTCGCTTTTTTCAGGTTACCCAAACCAATTCCGGAATTTTTCGCGATGGTTTCTGCACGCTGACGCGCATCTTGAGAGGCTTTAGCCAATAAATCTATTTTGAGTTCATTCAAGCGCGTATAATAATAATCAGGCTTACGTGAATTAAACTCAATACCTCTTTGCAAAAGTTCAGTAACCTGGCGAGACACATTTTCTACCAACACAATATCTTTCGCATTAACTGTGACCTCACCACTTAGTGTATAGCCGGTAAAAAAAGTACCTGTTGCCCTACCCTGTGCATCGTAACGTGTATCGAAACTTTTCTGTACATCTACAGAAGAGAATACAATATTGCTATCAGGTATACCCTTGCTTTTGAGGTAGTTCCTGATTTCTGCTTCATCAGATTTTAAGGATGCATAAGCCTGCTTCAGCTCCATGCCATAACGATTGAAGCTACCCTTCCACACAATCTGATCGCTGGTAAAATCTTTCTCCGCCAAACCTGTTACCACAATGGTTTCAGTACTGCGGAACTTGTATTTGTAAGCAAAAGCAAGGATGGTGCTGCTGATAATGATGGCCGCAGCGATCACGAGTTGGTTGCCGGAGAGTTTCATACAGGGTCGTTTACCTTATGAATGTAGCAAAAAACAATACACCACAAAATATCCATCAAGGCTTTAACGAAGATTTTAATCAGCGGTTACAATTAGTGCACCAACACATGGGTTTGCTTAATCACGCCCATTACAAACACCGATTGCACATGCCCGATATTCTCGCTCTGGCTGAGTTTATTTACGTGAAAATCATAATAAGCATCCATGTTTTCTGCTACCACTTTCAGCATAAAATCAAACTCGCCAGAAACATTGTAGCATTCTATCACTTCATTCAGCTCATGAATATGCTTGATAAACTTCGCGCCCGCTGTTCTGCTGTGCTGCTTCAGCGATACATACACAATCACCATCAAGCCCTTCCGCACTTTGTTGTGGTCAACCAAAGTGGCATACTGCGTAATCACCCCACTGGCTTCCATTCTTTTGATGCGCTCATGTACCGGCGTGGTACTCAGGTGCACCTGATCAGCGATTTCCTTCACCGTCATGCGGGCATTCTGTTGCAATAAACGAAGGATAGAGAGGTCTTTCTCATCCAGCGGCGGTGTGGTGTTAGTGGAATCTACTTTTAAAGCGGTTTTTGCCATAGAAAACTGCGCATTTGTTCTGATAAAAGTAGCTTTTTATTGATTTTATCCTAATTAAATTCCAGATTACTATTCATTTATCCTGTAAAACTATCTTTGCCGGCATAAAACAAACAATATGTCTACCATCACAACTTCTATTGATTTCAGTCTGCCTTACAAAGTGGCCGACATGAGTCTGGCCGAATGGGGCCGCAAGGAAATTCGTCTGGCTGAAGCAGAAATGCCCGGTCTGATGGCTATCCGTAAAGAATATGGCGCTGCTCAGCCACTGAAGGGTGCGCGCATTGCAGGCTGTCTGCACATGACCATCCAAACTGCTGTACTCATCGAAACACTGGTTGCACTGGGTGCTGAAGTGAAATGGAGCTCTTGTAATATCTTCTCTACACAAGATCACGCTGCTGCTGCTATTGCTGCTGCAGGTATCGGTGTATTTGCCTGGAAAGGTCAAACAATCGAAGAAGCTGATTGGTGTATTGAGCAGACATTGTTCTTCGGCGGCGCTGATCGTCCTTTGAACATGATCCTGGATGATGGTGGTGACTTAACAAATATGGTATTGGATAAATATCCTGAGCTGGTTCAACACGTGAAGGGTATTTCTGAAGAAACAACAACTGGTGTACATCGTTTATACGAGCGCGTAGCAAAAGGTACTTTGCCTATGCCTGCGATCAACGTAAACGATTCTGTAACCAAGTCTAAGTTCGATAACAAATACGGTTGTAAAGAATCACTGGTAGATGCGATCCGTCGTGCTACTGACGTGATGTTGGCCGGTAAAGTTGCTGTAGTAGGTGGTTATGGTGATGTGGGTAAAGGTTCTGCTGCTTCATTGGCTGGTGCTGGTTGCCGCGTAATCGTAACTGAAATCGATCCTATCTGTGCCCTACAGGCTGCAATGGACGGTTTTGAAGTGAAAAAAATGATTGATGCAGTAAAAGAAGCTGACATCATCGTTACTGCTTCTGGTTGCCGCGACCTGATCACTGAAAAGCATTTCCGTGCTATGAAGGATAAAGCGATCGTATGTAATATCGGTCACTTCGATATCGAAATCGATATCGCATGGTTGAATAACAACTATGGTCATACAAAAGATACGATCAAGCCACAGGTTGATATCTACAATGTAGATGGTAACGATATCATCATCCTGGCTGAAGGTCGTCTGGTGAACCTCGGTTGCGCTACTGGTCACCCAAGCTTTGTGATGAGTAACTCTTTCACTAACCAGACATTGGCGCAGATTGAGTTGTGGACTAACCACACTAAGTACGAAAACAAAGTATATGTACTGCCTAAGCACCTGGATGAGAAAGTTGCCCGTTTACACCTAAGCAAAATTGGTGTTGAACTGGATGAACTGACTGATGAGCAGGCTGGCTACCTTGGTATCACTAAGGAAGGTCCATTCAAACCAGAGCATTACAGATATTAATCTAAAGATAGATACAAAAATCCCCTCGCGATTGTGAGGGGATTTTTTATTGATCCAAATCAAGCAGAATTTTCAGGTTTTCCCGCAGCTTTCTTGTTTGTGCAGTAGTTAACTTACCTAATCGCTCAATAAGTCTTCGCTTATCAATAGCCCTTACCTGATCAACGAGAATATCGCTGGGTTTATCCAATTGATTTTTCCCGAGATGCACCCTTAATATTTCACTCTCTGCTTGTACTTTACTCGTAACCGGACAAACAATTACGGATGGATGAACTTCACTCAGTAAGTCTGTTTGTACAATAACAACAGGCCTAATTTTACCAGGCTCTGAACCTTTGGCAGGATGTAAGTTTGCCAGCCATATATCATATTGCCGGATATCCATCTTTCAATTTTTCAAAATCACGCAATACTTCCATCGAATCTTTTTGAACCAGCACTGATTCTTTAGCAAGCTTCTTCTTTAACAGCTTTCGCTTGTTATACTGATTGTACAAACTCACTGCTTCGTTGATATATCTGTTACGCGCAAGCTTCAGCTCAGCAGTAATTATTTCCGCTTCATCAAAAACAACATCATCCAATTTTAGCGAGAGCGTTTTCATGTCTCAATGATTTAGATAAAGGTATATACTTTTTGTATATACTAAAATTGTTTGCCAAAAAATCCCTCTTTGTTCAAGAGGGATTCGAGTTCATCTCGTTTAAATATAATTATGCTTCCACTGCTTCTGCTGTTTTCTTATACGCAGCAGCTAGTTTCTGTTGTTGTTCAAATGAAACTGGTGCATAATGATCAAACTGCATGCGGAACCTTGCTCTACCCTGCGTAAAAGAACGCAAAGATGATGCGTAGTTGCCTAACTGGGCCAATGGCACTTGGGCTTTCACTACAGTGAAATGACCTTCCGTATCCATTCCTTCAACAATAGCACCACGTGTTTGCAAATCGCCCATTACATTACCAGTTTGGTCTTCCGGACAAAGTACTTCTACATGATAGATAGGTTCCAGTAATTGTGGATCAGCAGCTTGGAATGCTTCGCGGAAAGCCATGGTACCGGCAGTTTTGAATGCCATATCATTACTATCAACAGCGTGCATCTTTCCATCAAATACTGATACACGGATATCACGTACATAAGCACCTGTAAGCGGACCTTCATTCATTTTCTCCATAATGCCTTTCAAAATAGAAGGAAGAAAACGTTGATCAATCGCACCACCAACAATACAATTGTAATACACCAGTTTGCCACCCCAAGTGAGATCATAAGTCTCACGGCCACGCACGTTCAAACCTTCGGGCTCAGGCATACCCTCATACCAAGGTTCAATGCGCAGACTCACTTCACCAAACTGTCCGGCACCACCAGATTGTTTTTTATGGCGATAGGTAGCTTCTGCTTTTCTGCGAATGGTTTCTCTGTAAGGAATTTTTGTTTTACTAAAATTCACCGCCAGATTATACTGATGCTCCAATTTCCACTTGATGACATTTAGATGCATATCACCCTGACAATGCAGAATGGTTTGTTTCAACTCAGCAGATACTTCCACCAAAATCGTAGGATCTTCTTCACGGAATTGGTGCAAAGCCGTGGCCAGTTTTTCTTCTTCGCCTTTCTTCGCACATTCAATAGCCATACTCAATCTAGGCTCTGGGAATACGATGGGCAACAAATCAAGATTCTTGCCTTTTTCGTGAAGCGTATTATTGGTGTGTGTATTGCGCAGTTTCAAAGTTGCGCCAATATCACCAGCAACTAATTCATCAACAGCAATACGCTTATTGCCTTCTACCACAAACAACTGTGTTAACTTCTCAGCTACACCTGTGTTTTCATTCACCAATTCCATTCCAGCTTTTACTGTACCGGAATACACTTTAAAGAAACTCAATTCACCCACGTGTGGTTCTGAAACGGTTTTGTACACGAAGAGACAAACTGGTCCAGCAGGATCACATGCCAAACTTGCACCTTCGGCAGTTTTTTGTGGTGGCATTTCAGAAGCTGGCGGACAAACATTATCGATATAACCCATCAAACGACCTACACCCATATTCTTTTCTGCAGAAATGCAGAACACTGGGAATAAATCATGATTGGTCATAGACTTGTGTAGGCCAGTCTTCATATCGTCTTCGCTCAATTCACCCTGATCAAAGTATTTTTCCATCAAGCCTTCATCATTGCTGGCAATGGCTTCAATCAATTCTTTATGCAGATTGGCTGCACGATCTGTTTCAGCTGCAGGAATCGCTTGCTTTTCTGGCTTACCTCCGGTTGGTGGATAAACATACATCACCATATTGAGCACATCAATTATGGCGTTGAACTGATCACCTGTTTGTACAGGATATTGCACCACAGTTACATTGGCTCCAAAATGTGCTTTTGCTTCACGTATGGTTTTATCAAAATCTGCTGTAGGATGATCCAGTTGGTTGACAGCAAAAATCATCGGCGTTTTAAATTGCTCTGTATACTCCCAGATAATATCTGTACCCACTTCCACACCTACAGATGCATTCAATACCATCACACCTGTATCAGCAACTCGGAGCGCTGTTAATACTTCTCCAGCAAAATCATCAAACCCCGGTGTATCCAGAATATTGATTTTATACCCACGCCATTTGGTATGCATGAGCTTAGAGAAAATGGTATTACCACGTTCTTGTTCTAATGGCGTATAATCGCCTACTGTATTTTTTTCTGCAACTGTGCCGCGTCTAGTAATGAGACCGGCTTCAAATAACATGCTTTCTGCAAGGGTCGTTTTACCGCTGCCGGAATGACCGAGCAGCGCGATATTTTTCACGTGCAGTGAATCAAACTCTGCCATATGGAAAGGTTTTAAGGGTGAATGATGTTAAGACAGGCATAAGCCTTCAGATTATACTGTTAAGTTACCAGCCTTCACCACCAAGGAAAATGAGGAATATCATATTTGCAGGAGATTTCTGTCAGTTTCCACTCATCCAAAAATCGCCTTGCGCTAAACCATCATTGACGTAACTTGTTTGTCCTAAAAAAGACTACCATGCAAAAATTCATGACCGTATTACTAACTGGTGCGCTGGCTTTCAGCAGCCTCACCATGTGTGCCCAAACCGATAAATCCAAGCGCCCTAGTCCGCCAGCACAGGCAACAGCCACTTTAGCCAGTGGCGCAACCATCACTATTGACTATAGCCAGCCAGCTGTGAAAGGCCGTACTGTTGGTCAAAATTTGGAGCCAAAGAAGGGTGAAGTGTGGCGTACAGGAGCCAACGAAGCTACTTGGATTGAATTTAGCAAGGATGTAACCGTTGAAGGCAAAGCAGTAAAAGCTGGCAAATACGGTTTATTCAGCATCTGGAATGGCAGTAACTGGACCATTATCCTGAATAAAAAATGGAATCAGTGGGGTGCTTATGAGTACAAAGCTGCTGAGGATGTATTGCGCGTAGATGTACCCGTGAAGAAAGGCGAATTCAGCGAAAGACTCACTTTCAAGGCCAATAATAACGGTACCATCACCCTCAATTGGGCTGATTTACAATTTGACCTGAACGTTAAATAATTTCACTGATTAAATAGTCGGTAAAAAGGGCCTTCGGGCCCTTTTTTATTAGAACAAAAAGCCTCATTTATTGTAATTATGCAATCCGATTATGGTACAGGCATATAACTTTTTAGCAAGCTGGCAATTATTTCCCGAGAAATGCAATTTTGAGAAAGGCATTGCGCCCAAGAGCGGTAATTACCGCATTGAGAGTGTTGAGAACGGACATGCACTAAGCGTAAGCATGAACTGGGTGAGTATCGAGAATGAAGCTTTCTATACACAGTACACGGTGAAGCCCGATGGTGCTTTGCATCCTTTCGAGAATCAGGATATGGCTGATACCATTCAATCAGAAATTTTGAATGCCTCTACCCTGTTGATGCGTTTCATCAAAGAAGAAAAAGCCATCCTAGAGGTTAGGCATGAAATCATGCCCAATGGTTATCTGAAAGTAAGCCATCAAGGTGTAAAAGAGGATGGCAGTAATTTTCTGAATACTGAAATTTACCATAAGCAGCTGAGTGTGCTACCTTACGCTTCTTCTGTAGGCAGTGTGGCTATACGCCCAACCAAAGAGGGCATGATCAAGCACAAAGCCCTAACAGCGATGGAAGAGCAAACCAATATGCAGCTCGACCAGATTCGTCAGCAAATTGAATTACTCGCCAAGCAAGCACAAGAAATACGCAAGCGTAAGGAATTGAGCCTCATGATTTATGAGGCCACGCTACGCTTCAAACCACAAATAGGTCATACCTATCATTTGTATGAAAAGCATGATGGTACACATATGCTTTCGTTGGTAGCACCAAATGAATGGGGCGGCGCTGGTCCTTTCAAACAGTTTATTGCAACGGTGCAATTGCTGGCAGATCATACCTGGAAAGAAATCCTGAACTAACCTTAAATTTTCGCCCGACTCTAGGAGATTTTTGGGGAATTGCCGAACTTAAGGCAAACCTTCACCCCAAAACTCAATACTATGCTGGAAGAATTACTCGGTAACCTCAATTGGTTACACCTGCTGGTTGCAGCCATTGCCTATTTTGCCATAGGCGCTATCTGGTACAGTCCGGTCTTGTTTTCTAACGCATGGGCAAAAGCCGTTGGTCTCAAAATGGATGATCCGGAGCTGAAAAAAACCTTTCCCATTGCCATGATTGGCAGTTTCCTGATGATGTTTATTACTGTTGTTGCACTCGGAATTATTCAACAGAAAATACCAGCTGTTGGTGTTTCCGGTGCATTAAAAGTGGGGCTCTTCTTCGGGCTTTGCTTTAGCTCTATGGCAGTAGGCATCTCTTACATCTATCAGCGCAAACCATTGGTGCTCTATTTAATCGATTGCGGCTATCACGTGATAGGCTGCATTGTCTCGAGTATCATCATCGTATTATGGCCTTAGTACCCCCCCCCCGCAATACTGCGGGGGTTTTGTTTATTTGTAGAAGGATTGTTTATGGTAGTAGATCATCTTGCACAGGCCGATATGTACAAAGCTTTACATCCCGGCATTGCGAAAGCCTTGGATTATTTACGCAATACAGATTTTACTAAAATGGCATTAGGCAGGTATGAGATTGATGGAGATAAGCTCATTGCCATCGTGAATGAATATGCTACTGTTGATGCAGCTACCGAACAAATGGAAGCGCACAGAAAATATATCGATGTGCAATACATCGTATCAGGTGCTGAACAAATGGGTATTGCGTGTTTTCAAAATCAAACCATCAGCAAGGAATACGATGCCGAAAAAGATTATTTACTGGTAGCGGATGCACCAGATTATTTTATTCGAGTTAGTCCAGGCATGTTCACCATCTTCTTTCCTACTGATCTGCATATGCCTAACTTAATCGATAAAGAATCGACTACTGTAAGGAAAGTTGTGATGAAAGTTGCAGTTTGATTATTTCAGTACCCCGTGTAAGCTGCCACCTTTCGCAAAAATTGCGTCAATACGCTTTTCTACAGCAGGATCTTTTTCTACCGGAGGTGCGTGATGTGGCTTGATGCGTGCATCAATCACCAATGGACCCTCGCATCCCCAATGTTTGTGTGCGGTAAACGGATTAATACCATAGATATCATGTGATGGATTGCATCTGGTATAGGTAACCCACAAATAGTTATTCAATTTCGCCGATACAAAATCAGGATCATCGCAAAGCACAATCATGGCTACTCCCTTTAACTCATCAGCTTTATGTTCTAACTGCTGATCTAAAATAGCTGCTTCTGCTGCTGCTTTAGCCTGAAGTGTAAATGCAGGCGCACCTAAAGCTACCACGCCCGGCATAGCCAGTGTTGCTTTACCAAAGCCTTTCAATCCTTGCAAGACATTTGGCACTTCTGTACACAATTGTCTCTGTGGCTCGCCATAAGCCGCAAACACCACTTTACTTCCGCTGTTCAATCCAGTGCCGGAGTAATCCAAGGTATCTATTGTAGTATTGGTATAAAAATGCACATCACGCTGCCAGTTGATACGCTCTAATACAAACTGCATGTACGCTCGTATATCATGCGTATGTAGCTGCTGTGAATCATCTGCCGTGATGAATAAGAATTTCGCCAGACTCAACTGTCCTGTACCCAAAATATGGTTAGCAATAGTCAGTAGTTCTGCCGGCTGCTTCGTTGGCATATACGGCGTATAACGTTCACTACCTATTGCTAATAACAAAGGATGTACACCAGCAGCATCTACTGCATGTACTTCTTTTACACCAGGTATTTCTTGTGGAATAGCATCGCCTGTTAATTCATGAATCAAGGCACCAAAGCTGGTATCCTCTTGTGGCGGCCTGCCTACTACTGTGAATGGCCAAATGGCATTCTTACGCGCATACACTTTATGTACACGCATCAATGGGAAGGGATGCGTTAAACTATAATACCCGAGGTGATCTCCAAACGGACCTTCAGGTTTGTTCTCACCGGGATAGACTTCTCCTGTTATTACAAAATCAGCATCAGTGCTGATGCAAAAACCATTATCATAAGTATATCGAAATCTTCTGCCGCCCAATACACCAGCGAAAGTCATTTCGCTAATGCCTTCAGGCAAGGGCATTACTGCAGATAGTGTATGCGATGGTGGTCCGCCCACAAAACAACTCACTTTCAAGGGGAGTCCACGCTTATTGGCCTTGGTCTGGTGAATACCAATACCTCTGTGCAATTGATAATGCAAGCCAATCTCCTGATCACGCACATATTCATTACCCGTTAACTGAATACGATACATACCTAGGTTGGCTTTCATGATACCGGGCGCATCAATATCTTCTGTATAGACTTGAGGCAAGGTTACAAAAGCACCGCCATCCATTGGCCAGTGTTGAATCAAAGGCAAATCGCTAATGCGGATGGCTTCATGCATCACCGGCTTGCTCATCGGATTCTTCAAGGGCAAAGCTTTTGTAGCCGCCAAACCCACACGCAGATTGCTAAAAGGATGTTTGATGGCCTGCATGGGATCGCCTTTCAGGCGAATCAGTTGCTGCACCAAATCAAAGGTCTTGCGGAACATGAACCGGCTGCGATCCAGCGTACCAAACAGATTGGATGCTGCGCGAAATCTGCTCCCCTTGACGTTTTCAAACAACAATGCCGGACCACCAGCTTCATACACCCGCAGGTGAATAGCAGCCATTTCCAAATGGGGATCTACTTGCTCTTTGATGCGAACGAGGTGACCGTTTTTCTCCAGGTCAATAACACATTCTTCCAGTGAGGCGTAATGCATGTAACTATAACAGGATTGGTGGCTGATTGTTGCTGCACAACAATCGGTACTTTTGACGCATGACAAAGCTAAGTGTTAACATCAATAAAATTGCGACACTCCGCAACAGCCGTGGCGGACAAAACCCTGATGTGGTAAAAGCCGCCATTGATGCGCAAAAATTCGGCGCAGATGGTATTACCGTGCATCCCCGCCCCGATGAGCGTCATATCCGCTATGCAGATGTACGCGGCATCAAACCCACCATCACCACCGAATTCAATATAGAGGGCAATTGTCGTGAGCAGAAGTTTATCGACTTGGTCTTGGAAACCAAACCCCATCAGGTAACATTAGTGCCCGATGCTTTAAACCAACTCACCAGCGATCATGGCTGGGATACCATTACCCACCGCGATTATCTCCGTGAAACCATTGCCATTTTTAAACAAGCAGGTATTCGCGTGAGCATTTTTGTAGACCCTGTAGTTGAGATGGTGAAAGGCGCTGCAGAAACTGGTACTGACCGTATAGAACTCTACACAGAAAGCTATGCCAGGCAATTCGCCGCAGGCGAAAAAGAAAAAGCCATCGCACCATATGTTGCTGCTGCTGAAGCTGCGCGCGAATTGGGCCTAGGTTTAAATGCCGGTCATGATCTGGATTTGCATAACCTCCGCTTTTTCCGTCAGCACATTCCCTGGCTAGATGAAGTAAGCATCGGTCATGCACTCATCTGCGATGCACTCTATCTCGGCTTTGAAAATACCATTCAACTGTATAAAAGACAATTGCAGTGATGAAACAAATCCTGGTACTGCTTTGCTTTCCACTATTCAGTTTGGCGCAAGCACCGAAAGCAGTTGGGCCTGTTCCCAATGCCACACAATTGGCCTGGCATGAAAAAGAGTTTTACCTGTTCATGCATTTTGGTCCGAATACTTTCACCGGTAAAGAATGGGGCGAGGGCAAGGAAAACCCAGATGAATTCAATCCAAGTAATCTAGACTGTAAACAATGGGCACGTATTGCCAAACAAGCCGGTGCCAAAGGCATCATCATCACTGCCAAACACCACGATGGATTTTGTTTGTGGCCCAGCAAATACAGCAAGCACACAGTTCGCGAAAGCAAATGGAAAAACGGCAAGGGTGATGTGCTGCGCGAATTGGCAGATGCCTGCAAAGCAGTAGGCATTGAAATGGGCGTGTATATTTCTCCCTGGGATAGAAACCATCCATCCTACGGTACACCAACCTACAACGATGTGTTCATCAACATGATGAAAGAACTTTTTCAGAACTATGGACCTTTTTTTGAGCTCTGGTGGGATGGCGCCAATGGTGAGGGACCTAATGGCAAGAAGCAAGTCTATGATTTCAATCGCTTTGAAAAAGTGGCATTTCAACTACAGCCCAATCTCATTATCTTCAGTGATATTGGCCCATCCATTCGCTGGTGTGGCAATGAAAACGGTATTATCGGTAATACCAACTGGAACTTACTGGATACTGCCGGCTTCAAACGTGGTGAAGGTGCGCCATCAACAGATACGTTGAACAGTGGCAACAGAAACGGACAGCATTGGATGCCTGCAGAAGCAGATGTTTCTATTCGTCCGGGTTGGTTTTACCGACCAGAAGAAGATAGCAAAGTGAAAACAGCTCCGCAGTTGTTTGATTTATACACCAAGTCTGTGGGCAATGGTGGCAATTTATTATTGAATGTACCGCCCGACAGAAACGGACTCATCCATCCTATTGATTCTGCGGCTCTGATGCAGTTCAAACTCATGCGCGATAAAGCATTTGCGAATAACCTGCTGAGTAAAGCAAGCATCAAAGACCATTTGAACAAACCTGTGATGAGTTTGCTGGATGGTAATACGCAAACTTATTGGACAGGCAATGGCAAGAATCCTGCACTCCTGATTCAGTTTGCTGAAACGACTGATCTCAATTGTTTGGTATTGGAAGAGTTCCTCAACTTTGGCCAACGCATTGGCGGCTTTGTAGTAGAAAACTGGAATGGTAAGCACTACGAAACACTGGCAACAGCGACAACTATGGGCAGAAAAAAAATCCTGCGCTTTCCATTAACAGAGGCCAAACAAATCCGCATCCGCTTTACTGATTTGAAAGCAACACCATTGGTGCGTAGCATCAGTGGATACCGGGTTCCTTTTTAGCCGTTGAAAAACTTTATCTTGCAGCATAACCCACACACATGGCAACAGCATTGGTTGGTATCATCATGGGCAGCGATAGTGATCTGCCAGTAATGCAAGCAGCTGCAGATATCCTGCAACAATTCTCCATTCCTTTTGAATTAACAGTCGTATCTGCACACAGAACACCTCAACGCATGGCAGATTATGCAGGCAGTGCGGCTTCGCGCGGATTGAAAGTGATTATTGCCGGAGCCGGTGGTGCGGCACATTTACCAGGAATGGTAGCTAGTATGACCACATTGCCAGTAATTGGCGTACCAGTAAAATCTTCAAACTCTATTGATGGTTGGGATTCTGTACTCTCTATTTTACAAATGCCCAATGGCGTACCTGTAGCAACCGTAGCACTGAATGCCGCAAAAAATGCAGGTTTATTGGCGGCACAAATTATTGGTACAGCTGATGCTAAAGTAGCTGAAGCGATGGCGGCCTATAAACAACAGATGCAGGATGAGGTCATTGCCAAAGCAGATAAGCTCAAGGGACAATGGCCGAATGGGTTTGATGATTGATGCATAGAATCATCTACTCCTCCGCCTCAAACCATTCTGAAAAACCAAACTGCCGGAAGAACTTTTCCAATTCCTTCCATTTACCAGCACAGAATTGTTCATTCATCCAACCCGCTGGATGCAGCTTGATGGCTTTGCAGGCAAAACTCAATTCTAGTATAGAGACAATCTTACCCTTGGCATCATAAAACAAAATGGCATGCTTGGGTTCAAAGCAAGGCACTTCTGTAATCTTTTTTTTAGTTGGCGTGATGTAGAATAACAACTTTGCAAGAGTCAATTGCTCTGTGGGATTGAGCCAATAAGTCCTTCGCCAGTCGGTTGTATCTATGCGTAAACTATCTAAATGAAATTCACCATTGCGTACAGTATGAAACTCTTTGATAAGGCTGGCAATGCGAAATATCTTATACTTCTCCGTACCGGTGTTTTCTAATTTTTCATAACTCACCAGACGTACGCCTGCAGCACCTTGAAACGGATATGCACTTAGCAACCGTTCAGGCGGCATGGTTTGTTTGAATACACAATCTGACTGGGGGGAGGTCTTCTGTGCAGATACAATCACCACTAAACACTGTAGAATCAGTAGAAGCAGTAGTCTCATAATTGCACGATACAGAACTGCTGTTCCGTACCACGAGATGCATGATACAACATTTGTAGAAATTCGGCACCAAACTTTCCGTAATAAATAGCAAAGTTTTCGGCACGTTCCTGCAAACTATCACCTGGAAATAACTGTGCACGCAACTGTGCCAACTGATTTTGCTGGTCTGTATATTTACGCTTCTCGGCACGGAACAACTTTTTCTCCAAGCCTATCAACTTATGCATAGCTTTTTCTTTCAAAGCTGCCGTATGTGGTACAAGCGTAGCATCAATCTTAGCACTGATACTAGCCAACTGCGCATAAAATGCTTCCAGCGCTTGCTTTTCCTGAGTAAGACTTAATTGATTAGCAGATTGATTACGCACCAATTGCTGCATAATGGTGTCCGTCTTTGGAAATAGGTCTTTGATGGATAAAGACAAAGCCTCAAGCTTTTTATGCTGTGCTTTTTCCATCAGTAAGAAAGAGTTGCGCAAAATCAATACCGGATAAGGTACTTCAGCTTTCGCAAAGACCTGCTCCAATTCCATCCAATATGCCAGTTCTCCCCCACCGCCAATAAAGGCGATATTGGGTAGGATGGTTTCCTGAAATACCCCACGCAAAATCACATTCGGACTAAACCGCTCGGGATAGTCATGCACTTCTTGTAGCATGGCATCTTTGGTGAATCGTAGATTCAAAGCATGCACCACATAATCTTCTCCATCTGCTTCAATGCGTTCGCGGTGGTTATCGATGAGGTAAAATAAATTGATATCCCTGCCACTGGCTTGCACTTTGTATTGCTTTGCCAATGCAGTAGCTGTCTGTTCAACCGCTGTGTGCGAGAATCTGGTCGTCAGTTCTTTTTCAATCACCGGAATAAACGCAGCTTTTAATGAACGACTATCCGGCACTACCACCAATAAACCAAACTCAGCAAAGAGCTGATGCACCAAATCAAATGTGGCTTCTTGTATGCTTCTACCCTTTGTATAACTTTTTCTAAACAGCTCAGCTAATGCAGGGCCATTGGGCAATACACCAATTTGTCCATATACGGCTTCTATCAATTGCAGAAAAGCATTATCCACCAACATCCTGCCTACGGCACCAGTCTGCTTGGTATCCCAGCGATGTGTATGGCCTTGTAATTTGATATAGCCCAGCTCATCCAAATCTGCATCCTCACTGCCCATGTAATACACAGGTACAAAATGTTGTTCAGGCATTTCTGCCGACAATTCATCTGCCAACTTAATGGCATGCATGATCTTGTAAATAAAGTATAAGGGACCAGTAAAAATATTCGGCTGGTGCGCCGTAGTAATGGTGTAGGTATTGTCTTTTAGTATAGCCTCGAGATGTGCAGTTTGCTTTGCAGCTAATATCTTGCCTGCATATTGTGCTCTCAGCGCATCTACCAATAATGCACGATTCGTGGGAAACTGATTGCGTTGTGCGATTGATGCATGAATACCCGCCACATCAGGACGAAAACGATAGAACTGTTGTAATTCGGGCGCATTGTTCAGATAGTCCTGTACCAGGGTAGAAAAATATCCTGTGTCGGCATAAGGAATATAGGTACAGTTTACTTCCATGTAACAAGCTTTATCGGCAACGAATTAACAGCTTTTTGTTTGGCTGTACAAACCGCTTACCATACTACTTCACCTTCCAGATCGTAATCGTAGGCTTTGGTGATTTTCACGTTGTAGAATTCACCAATCTGCAATTTCTTGCTGGAGTGGATTACTACTTCGTTATCTACTTCCACACTATCAAATTCTGTTCTGCCTAAATAGCGGCCAGCTTCTTTTTTATCAATCAACACTTTGAAAGTCTGACCAATTTTCTCCTGATTCTTCTCGTAGCTGATCTCCTGCTGCACTTCCATGATCTCTTGAGCGCGGCGCTGTTTCTCCTCTGCCGGTACATCATCTACCAAATCGTATGCCGAAGTATTCTCTTCATGCGAATAGGTGAAAATACCAACGCGATCAAAGCGGTGCAGGCGCAAAAATTCTTTCAGCTCTTCTACATCAGCTTCTGTTTCACCTGGAAAACCTGCAATCAAGGTGGTACGTAAGCAAATACCCGGAATCTTTTCTCTGATCTGGTTGATCAGCTCCGTCATTTCCTCACGGGTGATCTGACGCTTCATCGCCTTCAGCATATTGTTGCTGGCATGCTGCAAAGGCATATCCAGGTAATTACAAATATTCGGATGTGCGTTGATTGCATCAATGATTTCAATTGGGAACTTGCTTGGATATGCATAATGCAAACGAATCCATTCCAGTCCTTCTACCTTGGCCAAAGCGTCCAAGAGTCTGGGTAATTCGCGCTTCTTATAAATATCTAATCCATAATACGTCAACTCCTGTGCAATCAGCATCACTTCTTTCACACCGCGCTTCACCAAAGCTTCTGCTTCAGCCACCAATTGCTCGATAGGCTTACTCACGTGCTGGCCACGCATTAAAGGAATGGCACAGAAGGCACAAGTTCTATTACAACCCTCACTGATTTTTAAATAGGCATAATGCTGTGGTGTACTCAACAAACGTTCACCTAACAATTCACTCTTATAATCTGCTTCAAATTGCTTTAGCATCAAAGGCAGTTCCATCGTACCAAACCAGGCATCTACTTCGGGAATTTCTTTTTCCAAATCACCACGATAGCGCTCACTCAAACAACCGGTTACATATACTTTGTCTAGCTTACCTCTGCGCTTCAACTCTACTTGATCTAAAATCGTATTCACACTTTCTTCCTTGGCCTTATCAATAAAGCCGCAGGTATTCACCACCACAATATTGTGATCGAGTTTCTTGTTCTCATGCACCACGGCAATATCATTGGCTGCAAGCTGACCACTCAGCACCTCACTATCCACCAGGTTTTTACTGCAACCCAGTGTAATGATATTGACCTTATCTTTCTTCAGTGTTTTAGCTTTCATGCTGCTTATTTATGTATCTCACTGGTGAAGTGAAACTCGATATCCGGATTATTGGTAATTTCTGTATTCAGGAACCATTCGCTTTGCGCCAGATAAACAGGATGACCATCTTTGTCCTCTCCTGAATTCTGTTGTTTGAAACGCAGAAACTCTTCCAGCTTTTGCTCGTTTTTACTGGTTAACCAGCAAGCTTTATAAAATGGTAGTGTTCTGAATTCGCAGGCTGCTCCATATTCCTGTAACAAACGATATTGGATTACTTCAAATTGCAGTTCACCCACACAACCAATGATTTTCTTATTACCACCAAACTGCGTGAAGAGCTGGGCCACACCTTCATCTGTAAGCTGACTAATCCCCTTCTCCAATTGCTTGGTCTTCATCGGGTCTCTGTTCACCAGTTCTTTAAATATTTCTGGCGAGAAGGATGGAATACCTGTGAAGTAAAAATCTTCTCCTTCAGTGAGTGTATCACCAATCTTGAAATTACCTGTATCAAACAAACCCACTACATCGCCGGGGAAGGCATCTTCAATCACATCCTTGCTTCTGGCCATGAAGGAATATGGGTTGCTGAAACGAATGTCTTTATCTAAGCGAACGTGGTGATAATATTTATTGCGTTCAAACTTACCGCTACACACACGCATAAAGGCAATACGATCGCGGTGCTTGGGATCGAGGTTGGCGTGAATCTTGAAAATAAATCCGCTGAACTTGTCCTCACCTACACCCAACATACGCGCAGTGGTTGGTCTGCTGCGTGGCACAGGTGCAATACGGATAAAAGTATCCAGCATTTCCTTCACCCCAAAATTGTTGATGGCGCTACCAAAGAAAACAGGCGCTACCTGACCATTCAGATAGTCCTCTTCATCCAATTCACCGTGCACAGCTTCTACCAACTCCACATCTTCTCTTAAAATGCGTGCATCCGTATCACCAATTTTTTGATCGAGCAGTTGATCATTGATATCACCAATAGCTACCACATCTTCATCATTGGCCTTGGTGTTTGCAGTGAAGAGTACGAGACTCTTATTATGAATATCATACACACCTTTAAAGTCCTTACCACTGTTAATGGGCCAGGTCATGGGGTGCAGGGATATCTTCAGTTCCTTTTCAATTTCTTCCAACAGATCAAAACGGTTTTTACCATCACGATCCATTTTGTTGATGAATACAATCACCGGTGTATCGCGCATGCGGCAGACTTCCATCAGTCTTCTGGTTTGTTCTTCCACACCATTCACACTATCCACTACCAGAATAACGCTGTCCACCGCTGTAAGGGTACGATAGGTATCTTCTGCGAAGTCTTTGTGACCGGGTGTATCCAGCAGGTTGATGAGGATATTGTTGTATTCAAAGCTCATCACCGATGTGGCTACCGAGATACCACGCTGGCGTTCAATTTCCATGAAGTCGCTGGTGGCGTGCTTCTTGATTTTATTGCTCTTAACCGCACCGGCCGTTTGAATGGCACCACCAAACAGGAGGAATTTTTCCGTCAATGTGGTTTTACCGGCATCAGGGTGAGAAATGATGGCGAAGGTCTTCCGTCTGTTGATCTCTTTTTCGTACTTCATAACAAGGCCGCAAAGGTACTGTGAAAGCAGCAGTTTATCAGAAGGCAGGGTAACAAAAAACGGGCTGCTTGTTTTAAAAGCAACCCGTTCGTTATCAAGTACTTACTCCCTTTTTAACTTAATGCGCGGAAGTCAACCGGCACCAGTTTGCTCACGCCGGGCTCCTGCATGGTTACACCATAGATCACATCCACCGTACTCATGGTCATCTTGTTGTGGGTAACAATGATGAACTGAGAGTTCTCGCTAAACTGCTTGATCATATTGGTAAACTTACCCACGTTGGCATCATCCAGCGGGGCATCCACTTCATCCAGAATACAGAAAGGCGCTGGTTTGATGAGGTAGATAGAGAAGAGCAATGCCGTTGCGGTCAAAGTCTTCTCACCACCACTCAACTGAGTAATCGAAGACGGACGCTTACCCTTGGGCTTGGCCACAATATCAATTCCTGTTTCTGCCAGATTCTCCGGATTCTCCAGAATCAAATCAGCTGTATCTTCTTCTGTAAACAAGGCTTTAAACACTTTCTGGAAATTCTCGCGCACCTGGTTAAAGGTTTCGAGGAATTGCTGGTTGGCCGTAGCTTCTACTTCCATGATGGTTTGCATCAGGCTTTCCTTCGCATCCACCAGATCATTCTTCTGTTCCAGAATGAATTCATAACGCTTCTTCATTTCCTGGAAAGCTTCGATGGCTGTAGGGTTTACTTCACCAATATTTTCCAGACGCTTCTTCATTCTATCTGCTGAAGCTTGCAAATCTTCCAGCGGTGTTTCTGTGGTTCTTGGCTGATCAAGAATATCATCCAACTCAATGCGGAACTCTACATTGAGTCTTTCCTTCATACCAGCCAACTGCAGTTTCAGATCATTGAGCTTGTCTTTGATTTCACCCAACAGGTGCTCCACCATTTCCTTGCTCTTCACTTTCAAACGCAGACTGCTTTCTTTTTCCTGAAGTGCATTGCGAAGATTATAATAAGCCTGATCAGCTTCGTTCAACTTCAGTTCTTCTGCTTGTTTCTTGCGCATCAACTCCAGCAAACTGTCTTCGCTATTGGCGAGTGCTTGCTGACTTTCTTCGATGCTGCTTACAGCTTCAGTCAACTGTGCAGAATTGTTTTCAATCTGGTTACGCAAATCATTCAACTGGTTTTGCTTGAACTCCAGTTCCTGACGCGTAGCCGTAATCTTGCTTTGCTGACGAGTCAACTGCAGATTACCTTCATTGAATTGTGCAGTAGCTGCATTGTAATCTTGTTCAGCGAGTTGATAATCCTGCTCTACCAAACGCATTTCTTCTGCCGTATTGCCCAATTGCTCATTCAATTGCGCCAGCAGATCGCGGGTATCAGCAATCGCATCCTGCTCGTCCTGCAAGCGATGCTCCAGATCCTGCAAACGCTGTACACCATTCTGTTGCGCAGCCTGCAGGTTTTCCATTTTATTTCTGGTGGCGAAAACTTGATTAGTGAGCTGGTTGATTTCATCTTGTGTCTGACGAATCGCATGCTCTTTCAATTGCTCATTGTACGCAATCACTTCATTGTGGCGCAATTGGATATCTGCTTTCAACGCATTCACCACAGCTTCTTGTGCCGTGATTTCTTCGATGAGTTTTTCTAAGTTCTTAGCACGACCGATTTTCTTTCCTTCAAACAAACCAACACTACCACCGGTGAGTGTGTATTTGCCTTTTACAAACTTGCCGCTCTTCTCCAATACCACAGCGCCGTTGCTGTTTTCAATGGCTGCTTCTGTTTCAGCGATGTACACATTACCCAGCAGGTATTCAGCCAACTTGCGGTATTGCGCATCTACTTCAATTACATCCATCGCAGCCACCGTGCCTTCCGGCTGATGGGTCTGATGGGTATTCTCATTCAGTTTATCGAGCAGGAAGAAATTGGCCTTACCCTTTTTATGGGCATCCAGCAGATGGATGGCTTGCAAACCTTCTTGCAAGTTGTTCACCACATAATAGTTCAAGTATGGCTCCAGTACATTTTCTACTGCTGCGCGATAGGCTTCTTTTACATAGATGATGTCCGACAAAATCGGCGCAGTGTGGTTCCACTCCGGATTCTTATGCAAGAACTTCACACTTTCCGGATAGCCTTCCATTGAATCAATCAGGCTCTTCAAGAGGTCGTGCTCGTTGCGCTTGGCATCCAGCTTACGGTTTTCTTCAGCCAATTGGTTACGCAAACCTTCTAATTGCGATTGAGCTTCCAGTATCTGTTCCTTGGTACGCTCGTGCTGATCTTGCAATTGCTGCAGATCAATACGGCGGGTTTCCAGTAATGCTTCTTTTTCTTCCAGCTCGCGGCTCAATTGCTGTAACTGTGCTTCGCGGTTATGCTGCTCTTCTGTTTGCTGTGCATGGGCACGTTGCAGGTTTTGGATGGATGTATCAGCAACTGCTACTTTCTTTTCTGCATCAAACTGATTGCGTTGAATCTGTTGGTAGTTACCACGCAGTTGATCCACCGCACCACGCTTCTCATCAAACACACGGCGCTTGTCTTCTACTTCCATCTTCACCGTATCCAACTGCGATTGTAATTCCAGCAACTTGGATTCTTCGTCGGTGATTTGCTGCTGACTGAAGACAATCGAATCTTCAATACCCTTAAGCTGACCTTCCGCCTTGTACAAGAAATCCTTGAGGTTGGTTTCCTTCTCCTTCAGGTAATGGAGTTTCTGATTGGCCAGGTTCTTTTCGTTTTCCTTGGTGCGCAGTTCCTGTACCAAATCGTTGAACTCGTGCTGCATAGATTGCAGGGCACGCTCTTTTTCAATAAAGCCTACTTTCTCCTGTTCAATGCCGGCTTCTTCGGTTGCGATCTCAGCTTCCAGCTGCACACGCTTGTTCACTTCCAGCTCTTGCTGTTCGTTGAGCTCTTTGTAGGTGATGTTGAAACCTTCCAAAGCTGCTTTGGCGAGTTCTACGGAAATCTCCTTGTAGTCTTTCTTGATCTCGTAGTACTTCTCCGCCTTCTTGGCTTGGTTCTCCAAAGCCTTGAGCTGGTTATTAATTTCAAATAGCAAATCCTCGATACGATTCAAGTCTTGCTCTGTTGCATCGAGTTTATTCTTGGCTTCTTTCTTTCTGGTTTTGTAGATGGAAATACCTGCAGCCTGTTCTAACATGCGGCGACGGCTATTGTCCTTATCCTTGATGATATCATCCACCATACCCAATTCGATGATGGCATAGCTGTCGGTTGACACACCCGTATCGAGGAAGAGGTTATGGATATCTTTCAAACGGCATTGCACATCGTTCAAACGGTATTCACTTTCGCCATTCTTGTAGAAGCGGCGGGTGATGGTTACCGTGCTGAATTCTGTAGGCAGGAGGTTCTTGGTATTCTCGAAGGTGAGGCTTACTTCAGCCAAACCACTGGCACTTCTTGTTTTACTACCGTTGAAAACCAGGGCTTCGAGGTTTTCGCTACGCAGGGCGGAGATTTTCTGCTCACCAATTACCCAGCGGATGGAATCCACGATATTGCTCTTACCACATCCGTTGGGACCAATGATGCCGGTGATACCCTCGTCGAAGTTGACAATTGTTTTATCGGCAAAGCTCTTGAACCCCTTGATTTCTAATTGTTTTAATCTCACTTCAGCAAACTTTTTTGTCAACTGCGAACATAGCAGAATTGCGCCAAAAAAGGCAGTGCCCACAGGCGCTTGTGGACAAGTAGTGCGAAAAAATCGCTATGCATAAAAAGTGTTGATTTTAATTAATGCAAAACTTCAGATAAAATATAATAATAACATGATTTTTATTTATTTATAAGGATTATTAAAATAATCATTGACATCTAAAAACCATGTTTTCTATTTCCTGCGCCTGCCTTATTTTGCAGGATGCCCATGAGTAAGCAATTGGTGTTCTGCGTAACCAATGACCTGAACTTTGATCAGCGCATGCAACGCATTTGCGGCACGCTGTCTGCCGCAGGTTATAACGTAACACTTATAGGCAGAGAAAGCACCGATTCACCCCCATTGAAACCTCGCCCTTGGCGAGAGATTCGTGTTCCGGTAAAAGCCCAAAAAGGCTGGTTGATGTATGCCAGCTACAACTGGAAACTCTTTCAACAACTCAGGAAATTAGATGCTGACGCCATCTGTGCAATTGACCTGGATACCATCATCCCGGTTTGGCTAGTATCCAAATTGAAAAAGACCACTCGTATCTACGACGCCCACGAACTCTTTACCGAACAAAAGGAAGTAGTTACCCGCCCGGCCATCCATCGCTTTTGGAAACTGATTGAGCGGTTTTTCGTTCCCAGATTTCGTCATGGCTACACCGTAAACGGCTTTATTCGAGATTATTTTCAGACCGCATACGGGGTAGAATATGCCGTTATCCGAAACATGCCCCTGAAACGCACCGAGCTACCTAAGCAGGCAGACCCCCGTTTTATCCTTTATCAAGGCGCCATCAACGAAGGCAGATGCTTCGAGCAACTGGTCCCCGCCATGCGCGGCATACAAGCCGAACTGCATATTTATGGCAAGGGTAATTTCGAATCCCAGCTCAGAAAGCTGGTGCAAGACTATCAATTATCGGATAAAATAAAAATATTTCAATCTGTTGAACCAGAACAACTTAAAAATGTTACTTCACAATCTAGTTTAGGTTTAACCTTATTTGAAAAGACGGGCTTAAATCAGGAATATTCATTGGCCAATCGCTTTTTCGACTACATGATGGCTGGTATTCCGCAAGTCTGCGTCAACTTCCCGGTCTACAAATCCATCAACAACGACCACCGCTTTGCACTTACCATCAGCAATACCGAACCAGCTACGATTGCAAAGGCCGTGAACAAATTATTGAATGATCCTGTTTTGTATGCTGAGCTGCAGTCGAACGCACTGCAGGCCAGAGAGATCCTGAACTGGGAAGCCGAATCGGCAACCTTACTCCAGTTCTATCAAAACCTCTTCGCGGCCAGGCCCTAAGACGACTATTTTGGAAAAGCATCTGCACATTATTGCCCTAAACGTTCCCTTCCCCGTTGACTACGGTGGCGTGGTTGACCTGTTCTGGAAACTACCATCCCTTCAGGCACAAGGAGTGAATATTCACCTGCATTGCTTCGATTATGGTCGCGGCCAGCAACCCATCCTCAAAAAATATTGCGCTTCGGTGAACTACTACGAAAGGCAGGAAGGCCACAAGGGCTTCTCTACCTCCGTACCCCATATCGTTGCCAGCAGAAAACATGAGGGCTTACTCAACCGTTTGTTGGAAGATGACTATCCTATCCTGATGGAAGGCGTGCATTGTACCTGGTTATTGAACGACCCACGTTTTACCAATAGAAGAAAGTTTGTACGCATCCACAATGTGGAACACAAATACTACCAACGACTCTTTCAGAACAGTACCGGCATTTTCAAGAAACTCTATTATGCCAACGAGAGCCGACTCTTAAAAAAGTATGAACACTGGATGGCCGATAAAGCCACCGCCTATTGGGGCGTTACCCATGATGACGTGAACTATTATCGTCAGCAGCTGAACTGTAGCACCATTGATTACTTACCTGTATATCTACCTGCCGACTGGAAAGTGAGCGGACTAGAAGGCATGGGCAGTTATTGTTTGTATCATGGCGACCTAAGTGTGCCTGCCAATGAACGCCAAGCAGCCTGGCTCTTGAAGGAAGTCTTTGGCAAACTCAAGATTCCTTTTGTGGTGGCTGGTAAAAATCCATCAGAAAAATTACAGCAACTAGCACACGCCCAACAGCATACTTGCATCGTATCAAATCCAACAGAACTCGAGATGCAGGACATGATCCGCAAAGCGCATATCCATGTATTGCCATCTACCCATACCACCGGTATTCAGATCAAACTATTGAATGCTTTATATAATGGTCGCCACTGCGTGGTGAACGATGCCATGGTGCAGGGAACAGGGTTGGAACCAGCTTGCTTTATTGGCAATACAGCCAATGCCATGCAAGAGATCATTGCACAACTGCATTACAAGCCCTTTACCGATGAGGAACTGAAAATCAGGGAAAGATTACTGAGCAAAATGTTCAGCAACGAAGCCAATGCCCGCCAACAAGTAAAATGGATTTGGGGCGAATAATTATTGTTGGGGATTAGGCACCCATGTACTATCCACTACCTTACCGCGTTCTGTCTTCAACATTCTGGAAGGATAGCGATTGATCACGATGAAATCGTGCGTAGCCATGATGATGGCCGTGCCATAGTCTTTGGCAATCTGCACCAGCAATTGCATGATTTCATCACTGGTTTCAGGATCGAGGTTACCTGTTGGCTCATCCGCCAACAACAGCTTGGGCGAGTTCAGCAAAGCACGCGCAATGTCTACACGCTGCTGCTCACCACCACTCATTTCAAAAGGCATTTTAAAGCCCTTGCTTTTCAGTCCCACTTTCTCCAACACATCATGGATCTTTTCTTCCATCAAACGTTCGTCTTTCCAGCCGGTGGCTTTCAATACAAACTTGAGGTTATCCTGTACATTACGATCTGTCAACAATTGAAAATCCTGAAATACCACGCCCAGATTTCTGCGCAGAAAAGGCACATTCTTCCAAGTAATATCATGCAGATTAAAACCAACCACCGACCCCTCTCCTTCACGTAAAGGCAGTTCGCCATAGAGTGTTTTCAGCAGACTACTTTTACCGGTACCTGTTTTACCTACGAGGTACACAAACTCACCACGCTCTACAGTAAAGTTTACGTCTTGCAGAATCAGGCTTTCACCCTGATAGATATTCACGTTTTTGAGAGAGATCACAGTTTCTGGCATAATCACGGTTTTAAAGAGTCTGCGCGTGTATAACGCTCAGGCACCCCAAAATACTATGCAAACAAAAAAAATACTTGTTAATACTGAAATGTTACGGTTTCACCTTGGGCTTCCAATACCAGCGAAGCTTTATCGGCAGCCACAGTACGACCCACAATCTTTGCTTCAATGCCCAATGTTGCAGCCGTAGCAATCATTTGCTGCGCTGATGCTTCATCCGTGAAGATTTCCAAACGATGCCCCATATTGAATACCTGATAGAGCTCCTTATTATTGGCACCGGAATTCTCACGAATCAATTCAAACACAGGCGGCGGTGTAAACAAATTATCCTTGATCACCTGCATGGGCTGAGGCAGGTATTTCATACACTTGGTTTGTCCGCCCCCACTGCAATGAATCACGCCTTTGATGGCATCGAACTGCTCATCGAGTAAACGCTTCATTAATGGCGCATAAGTTCTTGTGGGTGATAATAACAATTTACCAATGGCGATCTCCTGTCCGTTGATAGACATCGTATCTGTCATCTTGTTCTTACCGATGTAGACAACATCCTTATTCAAACTCGCTTCAAAAGTCTCAGGATATTTTTCTGCGTAGTGCTTCGACAAAACATCATGTCTGGCACTGGTTAAGCCATTACTACCCAATCCGCTGTTGTATGCTGTTTCATACGCAGCCTGACCATCACTCGCAAAACCTACGATAACTTGTCCGGGTGCTATCAGGTCGTTGGTGATGAGTTTATTTTTTGGCCAGCGTGCCGTCATGGTACCATTCACCGCAATAGTGCGCACCACATCACCTACATCGGCCGTTTCACCACCGAGGTAATGAATATTGACACCAAAGTTTTTCAGTTGATCAAAGAATTCCTGCGTGCCGTTGATGACAGCCTCCAGCACTTCACCTGGTATCAGGGCTTTGTTACGATCAATGGTTGAGGAGAACAACAAATTATCACACACACCTACACAGAGCAGGTCATCTAAGTTCATGGCCACTGCATCCTGTGCAATGCCCTTCCAAACGGATGCATCTCCGGTTTCTTTCCACCACAAATAAGCCAGAATACTCTTGGTACCTGCCCCATCTGCATGGCTGATATTCACCCAATCGGGGTTGCCACCCAAATAATCGGGATACATTTTACAGAATGCATGGGCATACAAACCTTTGTCCAGCTTCTTGATAGCTGCATGTACTTCTTCTTTCTGAGCAGAAACACCTCTTTGTGCGTATAATGAGTCTGACACCGGGAAAATTTGAGTTGCGGCAAATGTACAATTCCCCCTGCACATGCCCGCTGCGGTTTATACCCAGATGCCTTAGCTTTGCGCCCGTTATGCAAGTACACCGTTCGCTGAGTCAGTTACCGGCTTTCCGCAATGCCGTGCTCACCATTGGCACTTTCGATGGCGTGCACCTGGGCCATCAAAAAATTATTCAGCAACTGGTGCAATCGGCCAGAGAAGTGAATGGCGAATCGGTGCTCATCAGTTTCGATCCCCATCCACGCAAGATCATTTCTTCCGTTCCGGGTGATATTCGTTTACTCACATTATTGGAAGAAAAAATTCAAGTGCTGGAACCCATCGGTATTGATCATTTGGTGGTAGTGCCTTTCGATCATCATTTTGCCAACCAGACTGCTACGCAGTATATCCACGATTTTATCTATCAGCATTTTCATCCGCATACCATCATCATTGGTTACGACCATCGTTTTGGTAAGGGCCGTACCGGCGATTATCAATTGCTGGAAGCGGAAGGCGCCAAGCTTGGTTTCAAAGTGCAGGAAATTCCGGAGCACATGCTCCAAGAATCAGGCATTAGTTCTACACGTATCCGTAATGCCATTGCAGAACATCGTATTGCAGACGCCAATGCCTTATTGGGCTATGACTATTTTTTCTGCGGCACAGTGGTGGAAGGCAATCAACTCGGCAGAACCATTGGTTTTCCTACGGCCAACCTGCACATTAAAAGTGAAGACAAACTCATTCCCGGTAATGGAGTGTACGCTGTTTCAGTACAGATAGATGCAGAACTTGCTATCCTGAAAGGCATGATGAATATTGGCTATCGTCCAACAGTAGATGGCAAACGCCGCATGGTAGAAGTGAACATCTTCGATTTCGATCGCGATATCTACGGTAAAACATTGCGCGTAACGGTGCATCAGTATCTGAGAGGCGAACAAAAGTTCAACGGACTGGAAGAATTGAAAGCACAATTGGCAGCCGACAGAGATCAGGCAATTGCCCTACTTGCTTAACGCATCATTTTCACCACCATTTCTTTCATCAGGCTGCTGTCTTCTGCACCGGCATTGTTCACACCTACGCTGCGCAAATTGTATTCATGTAACAACAAGAGAATTCGCTCCACACCTTCGTAAGCATAATTCTTTGCTGCCGCGATATAGTCTTTGATGAAATAAGGATTTACACCAATAGCAGTAGCCAAGGTTTTCTCATCGCCTTGCACACCAAAAATCATGTAGACCTTGCTGAAGAAATTATATAGTGCGGGCAGCATCATTTGAATAGGCGCGGCTTTGGGATTGGCTTCAAAATATTGAATGATGCGAATGGCTTTGGCTAGATCTTTTCGCACCATAGCATCCTGCAATTCAAAAACATTGAATTCCTTGCTGACACCGATATAGGTTTCAATATCGTCTTCCGTAATATTTTTTCTGCTGCCCAAATTCACAGCAAGCTTTTCAATTTCATTTTGAATGCGGCTCAAATCATTCCCAATATGATCCACCAATAACTGCAGTGCTTTCTGGCTGATGGTTAAGCCATGCTGTTGCACCATATTGGATGCCCATTCAGGTAACTGATTATCGTAAATCTTCTTTGTAGTGAAAACTTCAGCATTCTGCTTGAGCAGTTTGGCGAACTTGGTACGGGCATCAATTTTTTTCTCTTTGTAAGAGACAACAAACACGGTGGAGTTCAGCGGATTCTCAATGTAAGGCTCCAGCTTATCAATATCGCGCATGTGCTGTGCCTCTTTGAGCAATACCACCGAACGCTCTGCAAACATGGGATATCTTCTACAAGCATTTACTACAGCTGCCCAATCTGCATCGCGACCGTAAAAAATAGTGAGGTTGAAGCCGGCTTCACTTTCAGGAAGAATATTGTGCTCGGCATAGTCTACCAACATATCGATGAAATAAGGCTCATCCCCTTCCAACCAATAAATCGGTTTGAAGCGGCCCTTCTTCCATTCACCCAATATTTTTTCAGCAGACATGGCGCAAAAATACACTCCGCAAATCAAGCACTGCCGCTATACCCACATATGTGAAGAATTAAACGATCACCACATCTGCATCTCGCAAAGCAGGCAATTGCTGAAAACGCAAAATCACATTAGCAGTAACCACTACATCGCGCTGGCAGTAATCTACAATCCGCTGCAGGTCGCGCTCTTTGTAATAGACATCCTGCACCATGCTGCCATCCATATCCGTTTTGGATGTGGGAATACCCAGCACATTGGCCATCAAATGAAGCGAAGTATAATGTTTGTAATCGCCGAATTTCCACCAACTCAAAGTATCCATCATGCGCACTTCCCAGGGCTTGCGGTCGTTCAGTTGTAAATATTCCGGCAGCAGCATACCGTTGATGATCATTCTGCGACAGATATAGGGAATATCGAACTCGCGGATATTATGCCCGGCAAACTGAAAATTGCGGTTGCGGCCATACATCTTATTACAGATGGCCACAAAGCCCTCCAGCACAGCCCGCTCGTCATCGCCGGAAACAGACTTTACACGTAAGCCGCTAATTTTCATATCGTTATAACTAAATACGGCCGTGGAAATGCAGATGATTTTGCCGAATTCTGCCAAAATTCCTGCCCTTTTTCGGTAAGAATCTTCGGGAAGCATATCGTCTGGCATGGTTTTCGCGACCTTTTCCTGCCATAGTTCCTGCCAATTGCTCGATAGATCGGCAAAGGCAGGAACTTGTGGTACTGTTTCAATATCAATGACCAATAATTCGTTTAGCATAGTAACTCCTTATTAAACAACATGTATATGAGCAACAATCCCCAATTTCCGGAAAAAAAAGACAACCGTAACCTGATCTATGGCATCCTGATCGCCGCACTGGTGATGACCTGGGCCTATATCATTTACGACAAGAGTCAGTCGAAAGAACAGATCACTTTATTACAGACAGAAGTGAAAAATGTGGACAGTGCCCGACTGGCGATTCAACAGGAATTCGACAATGCTTCTGCACGTTTGGATTCTATTACCACCAACAATATTGAATTACAAGGCACATTGGCTGAGCGTAATCAAGAAATTCAGCAGCTGAAAAACAATATCCGCGTTACGCTGAATAAGAAGAATGCTACCGCTGATGAACTGTCTAAAGCAAAAACATTGATTGCTGAATTGAATGGCAAAATCACTGATTTGTTTGCTGAGGTAGAAAAACTGAAAGCAGAGAACCAGCAACTGACTAACGCCAACGAGCAGCTGACAACAGATAAGAACAAGTTGACTGCTGAGAAAGGCGAATTACAGCAGAACCTGAACAATACTTCTGAAGCAAAACGCAGAATTGAAGACGTAGCTTCTACCCTGCAGGCTTTGAATATCAATATCACTGCCATCAACATCAAGAATGGTGGTAAGGAAAGAGAAACCAGCACAGCTAAGCGTGCCGATGTGTTCCGTGTATCATTCGATATTGCCGAAAACCGCGTTGCGCCAACTGGCACCAAGGATTTCTTTGTGATTGTTACTGGTCCTGATGGTAAAGCTTTTAGCGAAGGCGTATTCAAAACACGTGAAGATGGTGAGCGTGAGTTTACCAATAAAGTAACGGTGAACTATGAGCAAGGCAAACGCTTGCCTGTAAGCTTTAACTGGAAACCTGATGGTCAGTATGCAACAGGTAATTACCGCGTAGAAATTTACCACAATGGTTATAAGATTGGTGAAGGTGTAAAGAGCCTGAAGAAAGGCGGCATCTTCGGATAAGTTTTGTACCAAACTGCAAATGGATACAGGGGCTCCGTTAGGGGCCCTTTTTTTTAAGGCAAAACTTAAAAAGCAAAAGCTAAAAGTGGTAGTCTTCCTTGTGAACCTTTGTGTCTTAACGCGAGTCCGCCGAAGCTTTAGCAAGCAGGTCAAAAGTTATAAGCAAAAAGTGAAGGTTGAGAAATATAGAATCAATAGTTATTAGCGAAACTTTTAAAAGAAGCCAGAAGTGAGTAGCTAGAAGACAGCTTTTAGCAAGATGAAACTCCCTCTCCTTTGGAGAGGTTTACAAACCGAAGCCAAAGCGCAGGTATTGGCTGGGGTGAGGTCGAACAAGGAACAGATGAACAGAAGAAGAAAAATCGAGAATCGAAAAAAGATAAACGAATACCAACAACTCCCTCTCCTTTGGAGAGGTTTACAAACCGAAGCCAAAGCGCAGGTATTGGCTGGGGTGAGGTCGAACAAAGAACAGATGAACAGAAGAAGAAAAATCGAGAATCGAAAAAAGATAAACGAATACCAACAACTCCCTCTCCTTTG
>JAIETM010000021.1 GCA_019745155.1 Chitinophagaceae bacterium
AATGCAACAACAATCACATGTGCTTTCATTCGCATCGGCTAAGCCTCTGCTTCATTCAGCACATGTGAAAACAAAAGAAAAAGTATCTTTATAACCCGTACTCAAAATGGGAAGCCTACAACCATTCCATCCATGCAAAGACGGTATTGGATAACCTGCATACAACTTTTTTCAACGAACAAAAAGCCAATCCAGTTGGTTGCGAAAATGGTTTAACGGCTTTAACCGCATTGCTGAAGAATAAATCGCTGCAAGCGCTCAATGCAACAGACATCAATATCCTCAACAATGTAGAAGCATCCTTCCGCAATATCCTGCCCCTGTTGCAACAGAAACAAGATACTGCTACCAAGCATGTGTACAGAGACCGGCAGATGTTTCAAAACCTCCTATGGTTGCTGCGACACCAATACCCCAATGAAAAGGTCATTGTATGGGCACACAATGCCCATATTGCCAAATCGCTTAGCGAAAACAATCCACGCATGTTGGGGCATTATCTCGGTAATCCTTCGCTGAATCCTTTCAGTTATTATGCACTGGGTATTACTTCCTACAATGCCACTTCTGTTTGGACCGCTTCTGTGCAATCTCCCATACAAGCACAACAACCCTTGCGCAACAGTTATGAAAATTGGATCAATAAGGATTGGGCTTTTGCTTTCACCGACTGGAAGCTGTTTAATCAACAGCATAAAAATGATACCGAGTTTTCCATGAAGGGCTCTTTAGAACTAACCCAGCACATGAATCATACCTACCCTTGGCACAAAGTGTATGATGGGATTTTATTTATCCGCAATATAACCGGCTGTACCAAAATCAGTGAGGCGGAAGCGATTGCAACGAAACGATGAAGATTGATGATTGTCGATTGATTATTTTCAATTGACTATTTCAGATTTGAGATTGCTTATTTGAAATTTGAGATGACAATGCAGAACGCTGTGTTGCTTTGTGCCGTCGTGTCTCTGTGTTTTAAATAAGTAGCTTCCAATTCATCCCGAAGTCTCGAGAAAGACTCCCGAATGCTCGGGGCAGGCGATTCACGATTGACGTTTCACGTTTGACGATTGCCCCTTCTTCCTCAACGCCAATACCCAAGCCACCACATCATAATAACTTTCCACACCCCTTATTTGGTTATTGGCGAGTAGATATTGATTGTACAAAGAAGATACCACCGGTGCTATATTATTTTGCTCATTCAGGAAAAACCTGCGTATAGCTAACCTATCGCGCTGCACCATCGTATCCACCTCACCAAAGAAAAGGTTGGGATGCAACATATACGCTTCCGGATCATGCAGCATCAACTCTGCAGTTACGTAATGGAAAATATCCAGCGCCGCGGAATACTGGAAGTAAGGATCCTCACTGGCCATACACACGAGATAAGCTACAAAGTTTGCTTCCGATTCACTCGCATAACCCAATTGATGTGCCATTTCATGGCAAATAGTAAATGGTTTCAGGAGGCCGGGCATATTCCACCTGATCTGTCCCTCGCCACTAGAAGGGTTATAATAACCGGTATACCCACCATATTTTCCCAATACCCCAAAAAGGCTTTTCTTCATAGCCGGCTGTTGGTATGCCAGAAAAGGATACACCAAAGCCGCTTTTGCATAAGCTGCTTCTGCCTGCTTAAATAAATCACCCTTGGGCTCTGGCAAACTTGTGTCTTTACTGATGACCCATCGCAGTCTACGCATATCTTCCATCAAACTGCATCGCAGCTTTTTCAGCTCGGTCTGGTCGTAACAAGTGTCTACCTGCAATTTCAGCTGACTCGCAATGCCCGCCCTGTAATAATTCAATCCCCAAATACCATAGAAAGCAATATAGACCCAGCAGCAAATCAGCACCAATCGGCCAACCTGTTTCAGCAATAGCTGCTTTGTGAGCTCTTTACGCCAGACCTGTCGGACAAACCGAAAGACAATGATTATCAATACGATAGACAAAATCGTATAGAACACATCCCCCACACTAAAGGGAAAAATTCCGGTGATACTCCGTAAAAACCGACCAATAAAAGGATATATACCCGTACTATACTGAGCTTCCACCCAGTTGGGTTGGCGGGCGGCCAGGCTCACCCCAAGCAATCCAAGGCCGGTGACTGACCAGACGAGAATTCGGCTAATTTTGCTCCTGTTCATGGTTTCAGGGGTTTTCAACAGGTGTGGATGAATCAAATCCGCCATTTTCCTTTGTCATTCCAGACAGAGCACTTACCTTTGCCAACCCTAAAAACCGTCCATGAGCCACCGGAGAGAGTTTGATATTGCGTTTGTGGGTTTGAAACCAGGTGTTCATGTGTACGAATATAGGATAGACGACAAGTTCTTTACAGAATACGGGGAGCAGGATTTTGTTAATTGCAAGGCCGACGTAAAACTCAGTCTCGACAAGAAAACCGGCTTCATTCAGTTGCAATTTGATGTTGGCGGCAGCGTTGACGTGATTTGCGACCGTTGCGGGAACACCCTTACCAAACAACTCTGGGATGAATTTAACCTGGTAGTGAAAATGGTGGAAGAACCCGAAGCAATGAATGAACAGGAAGAAGATCCGGATGTGTACTACATCAGTCGCGGCGAAAGTCATTTGCACCTGGCCGACTGGCTCTATGAATTCATCAACCTGAGCATTCCGATGCAGAAAATGTGTACGGAAGAGCAATATGGCGGACCGCTTTGCAACAAGGAAGTGTTGGAAAAGCTGAAGCAAATGGAAGATGAAGTGATGAAGGAAACCAACCCGCTTTGGAAAGGACTAGAAAAATTTAAAGACTTAGATCAATAACAAAGGATACCATTAAAATTTGAGTTATGCCGAATCCTAAACGCAGACATTCTCAGCAGCGCAGCGCTAAGAGAAGAACACACTACAAAGCTGAGACTGTTACTTTGAGCAAGGACAGCACAACCGGCGAAACACATGTACGCCATCGTGCACATGTAAGCGAAGGTAAATTGTACTACAAGGGTAAACTGGTGGCTGAAAAAGCACCCCTGAAAGCTTAATCCTTTAGTATAACTATACTGCTTAGCCGGACATGAACATTGGACTTGACATGATGGGGGGCGACTTTGCACCGCTAGAGGCGGTTAAAGGTCTGCAACAATATTTGTCGGGTAACAATGGTCCGGCTCATTTATTTTGTATCGGTGCTGAAGCACAGCTGAAATCGCTCTTAGACGAGCATCAGTTGAATCATCCCAATATTCACGTTGTACACGCTGCCGAAGTCATTGGCTACCACGAGCACCCTACCAAGGCCCTGAAAGAAAAAAAGCAGTCTTCCATTGCCATCGGTTTTTACATGCTGGCAACCGGAAAGATTGATGCATTCATCAGTGCAGGTAATACAGGTGCTATGCTGGTTGGTGCGATGTACAGCCTCAAGCCTATTGAAGGACTCTCCCGTCCTACCATTGCCACAGTCTTCCCCAAACTTTCAGGCGGTACCGGCTTATTGCTGGATGTTGGCCTAAATGCAGATTGCAAACCCGAGCAACTGAACCAGTTTGCCGTATTGGGTAGTTTGTATGCTAAGCATATCCTTGGCATTGATCAACCCAAAACAGGTTTGATGAATGTGGGTGAAGAAGAAGGCAAGGGCAATATCTTGGCACAAGCCACTTACCCACTCCTGAAAGAGAACAGCCGTATCAACTTCATTGGCAATATCGAAGGCCGCGACCTGTTCAATGATAAAGCCGATGTAATGGTCTGCGAAGGCTTTACCGGTAATATCATCCTCAAAATGGCTGAGTCTATTTATGATATTGCTTGCCAGCGCAACCTGCAGGACGATGCGTATTTCAGCCGCTTCCATTACGAAAACTACGGCGGCACACCAGTTTTAGGTGTAGCCAAGCCTGTGATCATTGGCCATGGCATCAGCAATGCCAAGGCATTCATGAACATGATCCGCCTCGCGGAAAAAATGATCCAAACCGATCTGTGCGGTCAAATTGCAGGCAGTTTTCAGGCCTAATGCTAGATTTTCTCCTTTTCTCCTTCTGATTTTCAAGATTTCTGTCAACTTATTTGACCGTTCATCATTTGCATTGCAGGTACAGCAAAACCGAATTTAGTATCAACTAATTCATTATCAATACATAATGACTTAACCCATTAATAGCCTTACTAAATTACCTTTTTAAAGATGGTACTGTGTGTTGCATAGTACCAAATATTTCCCCATCTTTGTGTTGTCAATGTGAAACAAACACCAAAACATTTAAAAATAGATTTTATGAAAAAGACAATCTTCGCCATCTACGTAAGCGCTATCATCGCCTTAGTACCTGCAACATTTATCGGTTACCTGTCTAACAGCAACAGCACAGACGAAAGCATCGTAAAAGATGTTACGCCTAGCAAAAAAGCTGATACTAAGTCTGAAATGGTTAGCATCCTCAAGACTTTCTAACTTATTAATAGCAAGCAACCGAAAGTGCCGGTACTGTTCAGCAGTGCAGGCACTTTTTGTTTTCAACATTCCACAGCAAACGCCTATTGAGACGCCCCTATCCGCTATATTTGCGCGCAAACAACTGTTAGTTTTTATGTGGTTGAATAATATTCTGGAAACGATTGGCAATACGCCCCTGATTAAGCTGAACAAGATTACCAAAGACATACCTGCCACCGTGCTGGCCAAAGTGGATTATTTCAATCCCGGTAACTCCATCAAAGACCGTATGGCGTTGAAAATGGTGGAAGTAGCAGAGAAAGAGGGCAAACTCAAGCCCGGCGGCACCATCATCGAGTGTACCAGTGGTAATACCGGTATGGGTCTGGCATTAGCTGCCTGCGTGAAAGGATACAAATGCATATTCACCACAACCGATAAGCAGAGCAAGGAGAAAATGGATATCCTCAAAGCCGTTGGCGCTGAGGTAATCGTGTGCCCCACCAATGTGGAACCCGATGATCCGCGCAGCTATTACTCAGTAGCTAGAAGACTGGCCAAAGAGATTCCCAATTCTTTTCATTGCAACCAGTACGATAACCTGGCCAACCGTTTGGCGCACTATGAAAGCACCGGTCCGGAGATCTGGGAACAGACCGAAGGTAAGATTACTCAACTCGTTTGTACGGCAGGTACAGGGGGTACGGTTACGGGTACAGCACAATATCTAAAAGAGAAAAATCCGAACATACAAGTCTGGGCCATAGACGTTTATGGAAGTTTGCTCACAAATTATTTTAAGACTGGCGAGATTGATATGAGCTATGTTCACCCCTATATCAGTGAGGGTTTTGGGGAGGATTTTGTACCCGAGAACTACGATTTAAGTGTATTAGATCATTTTGAGCAGGTGACCGATAAAGACGGTGCAGTGATGGCCCGCCGACTGGCTAAGGAAGAAGGCCTGTTCTGCGGCTACAGTGCCGGCAGCTGTTTGCAGGGACTGATGCAGCTCAAAGACAGACTAAAACCAACCGACGTAGTGGTCTGCATTTTCCATGATCATGGTAGTCGCTATGTAGCCAAAATCTACAACGACCAATGGATGATGGAGCGCGGTTTCCTAGATGTGAAAACATTCAAGGATATCGTGAATGCACGTCCGATGCAGAAACTCATCACTGTTTCTCCCGAGCATACCGTAGCACAGGCAGTTGACCTGATGAAGAAATACGATATCGAACACATTCCAGTGATGCGCGAGCAAAACAATGTGGGCTCTATCAGTGAAGTGGGCTTGTTCATGAAGGTCTTCAACAATCCTGAAATCCGCAACGAGCCAGTTTCCAGCGTAATGGAACATGCATATCCGGTTGTGGATTATGATACACCGGTAGAAAGATTGGGCAGTCTCATCAACAAAGAAAATGGTGCAGTTTTGGCCAAGGATGAAACCGGCAATTTCCATATCTTTACCAAATACGATGTGATCCAGAGCCTTGCTAAATAAACATGCCGCAGTTTACTGATCAAACGGGTTATACCATTTCGCTCAGCCATGTGCCGAAACGGATTGTTTCGCTCGTTCCCTCTCAAACCGAATTGTTGTATGACCTCGGTTTGGATGAATGCGTAGTGGGTATCACCAAATTTTGTGTGCATCCAAAAGCATGGTTTCGTAGTAAACAACGTGTGGGTGGCACTAAAACAGTGAAGCTAGATGTGGTGGCTGCTTTGCAGCCCGATTTGATTCTCGCCAATAAAGAAGAAAATGTACAGGAGCAGGTAGAAGCTTTACGCAATATTGCTCCTGTCTGGACCAGCGATATCAGCAATCTGGCTGAAACACTTGACATGATTCAAGCAGTGGGCGCATTAACGGATACAGCAGCAACTGCAACTACTATTCAAGAACGCATCAGCAATTCCTTCGCAGCACTTAGTGGAACTACTCAAAGAAAAGCTGCTTACCTCATCTGGCGCGATCCTTACATGACTGCAGGTGGAGATACGTTTATCAGCGATATGCTGCAATACTGCCGCTGTACAAATGTGTTTGCACATCAGCAACGCTACCCTACCATCACGCTCGAAGATATTCGCGACAGCGGTGCAGACACAGTCTTATTAAGTAGTGAGCCCTTCCCTTTCAAGGAAAAACATATTGCTGAAATCAGCGCAGAATTACCGGGTGTACAAGTGTTATTGGTAGATGGCGAAATGTTCAGTTGGTATGGCAGCAGACTCTTACATGCACCAGCCTATTTTCACGTATTGCGCGAGCAGCTTGGACTTCGTGCAACCTGACAATGATCAGTTTTCCGCAAGGGAATTTCTGTATCTTAGCCAGCATAAATGCTTGCTTGCCAGCAATAAACAGTTTATTCATTTTAAAAACCTAACACATGGGTAAGTACAGAGCCGGCGTATTGTACGGCGAAGAACTGAAAGCACTTTTGGATGATGCCAAAGCCAACGAATTTGCATTACCTGCAGTAAACACCATTGGTACCAATACCATTAACGCAACGCTGGAAACAGCTGCGAAAGTAAACTCTCCTGTGATCATTCAATTCTCTAACGGTGGTGCACAATTCATTGCCGGTAAGGGTATGCCAAATGACCAGTTGCAGGGTAATATCCGCGGTGCTATTTCCGGTGCATTGCATATCCACAACGTAGCCAAATATTATGGTGTGCCCGTTGTATTGCATACAGACCACGCAGCAAAAAAATGGTTGCCATGGATCAGTGGTTTGATTGATGCAGGTGAGGAATATAAAAAAGAAAAAGGACAGCCTTTGTTCAGTAGCCATATGTTGGATCTGAGTGAAGAACCCATTGAAGAGAATATCCATACATCAGTAGAATTTTACAAGCGCATGGCGCCATTGGGTATGGCTATTGAAATTGAACTGGGTGTAACCGGTGGTGAAGAAGATGGCGTTGACAATAGTGATGTTGAAAACGACAAACTTTATACACAACCACAGCACGTTGCTTATGCTTACACAGAGCTGAGCAAAGTAGGTTCACTCTTTACTGTTGCCGCTGCTTTTGGTAATGTACACGGCGTATACAGTCCGGGTAACGTGCAACTGCGCCCTGAGATTCTGAAAAACAGTCAGGACTATATCGAGAAAGAACTGGGTACTGGTAAAAAGCCTGTGTACTTCGTATTCCATGGTGGTTCAGGTTCTCCTCAGCACCAGATTCGCGAAGCCATCAGCTATGGTGCCATTAAGATGAATATTGATACCGATTTGCAGTGGGCATTCTGGGAAGGTATTCTCAACAACTACAAGAAGAATGAAGGCTATCTGCAAGGTCAGCTGGGTAACCCTGAAGGTGCAGACAAACCCAATAAAAAGCATTACGACCCACGTGTTTGGTTGCGTAAAGGCGAAGAAAGCTTCATCAAGCGACTGGAAGTTGCTTTCGAAGACCTGAACTGCGTGAATAGAAACGCATAATGCTGCTATCGCCCCTACGGGCATAGCTTAAGACATCATGGATAACCCTGTCAGAATCAATTTCTTGGCAGGGTTTTCTTTTTATCCCGATTTCCACATTAGGCCTTGTTGGACGGTATTCAAAAACGGTTTTTCCCTACCTTCGTTGGCCCTAATTAACCGTAGATGAAAAAAGACAAAGACTTTATCAAGGAAGACTTTGATCATAGCCTCTCTGGTGAGGAACCGAACAGTGCACACGAAGAGGCCAAGGCAAAATGGTTTCAGCGTCTGAGAAAGGGTATTACCACTTCTACATCTGATAAAAAAGAAACACCGGAAGGCTTGTGGAGCAAGTGCCCGGAATGTAGCTATATCTGTACTGCCAACGAATTGAAAGTAAACCGCTTTGTTTGTCCGAAGTGTAATTACCATCACCGCATAGGCAGTCACGAGTACTACGAAATCTTATTCGACAATAACCAGTATGAAGAGCTGTTTGGCAACATCCGCAGCACCGATCACTTGGGCTTCACCGATCTGAAACCTTATGGCAAAAGATTGAATGAAATCCACGCCAAAAAACCTGAGCTACACGATTCCATGAAAGTGGCTGTAGGAAAGGTAAATGGGGAAATGATTGTAGTGGCTTGTATGGATTTTGAATTCATTGGTGGCTCTTTAGGCAGTGTGATGGGTGAAAAATATTCGCGTGCTGTAGATTATTGCATTGAGCACAAACTCCCCTATCTCGTGATCTCCAAAAGTGGTGGTGCACGTATGATGGAAAGTGCATTCAGTTTGATGCAGCTGGCCAAGACCAGCGGTAAGCTATCTCAGTTGAGTGATGCGAAGTTGCCGTATATCTCTTTGCTCACAGATCCTACTTTCGGTGGTATCTCTGCGAGCTTTGGTATGCTGGGCGATTTGAACATTGCTGAACCCGGTGCACTGATTGGTTTTGCCGGCCCGCGTGTGATCAAGGAAGCAACGAAGAAAGACCTGCCTCCTGGCTTCCAGAAAAGTGAATTCTTGCTGGAACATGGTTTTCTGGATTTCATCGTAGACAGAAACCAACTGAAGGACAAGATTCATCAGCTGATTATTCTTTTCAAACATTAAGCAGTAATAAGCTTGTATTTTTGCATCCCGCCGCGTGCGGGATTGCTTTTTTATGGCAGCGAAAGAAATGCTCAACAGACAGGCCAAGTTTAACTACCACATAGAAGATAAATATGTGGCAGGTATTGTATTGCTGGGTACTGAAGTGAAATCAGTGCGTGAGGGCAAAGTGAGTTTCAACGATGCATTCTGTTTGTTTGATGATGGCGAACTATGGTTGCGTGGTTTATACATCGCAGAATACTCTCACGGCACGGTCAATAACCACATTGCTGTTCACGATAGAAAACTCTTGCTTACTAAAAGAGAATTGAAAAGACTGCAAGCTGCTTTAAAAGAAAAAGGTTTAACGATTGTACCCTTGCGCGTTTTCTTCAACGACAAAAACCTGGCTAAAGTAGAAATTGGTTTGGGTAAGGGTAAGAAACTGCACGATAAACGTGAGACCATCAAATCAAGAGATACCGAAAGAGAAATCAAGCGTTACCTGAAATAATCAGGCATCATACTTTGGCTTGTCTTCTTCTTGCCAACTCAATTGTTCCATCAAAGATTCCGGTGTAGGCTGATTGGTTACTGATACTGCAATCAAATACATAGCGCCTAGTAAGACCAATGAGCCGAGTAGCTCATCCCACTTAAACCAATAACCCCAAAGCCTGTACACGCTTGCTTTTTCAGGTGTACCTGTCTCAAAAATTACGGTCAGTTTTTCGCCTTGTGCTAGATAGGTTAATGGATAGCGTGCATCCACCGCATAGGTTTTGCTATTGTGTACATACACAGCAAAAGGAATGGCATTGCGCAATTTAATGGTAGCAGGAGATTGTTCTCCATCCAGATAATCGGGCTGTCGGGAGAACAAAAGATAACATCCAAAACAGACGATGTATAATGTAATGAGTATGGAACGCATTACACCGTTTGTAATGCCTGTTCTTCCAGCCATTTGTTTCTGCCATAGCCTGGAATCACATGCTTCTCGCTGTGATAAGAAGAGCGAACTAACGGACCACTCTCCACATAATCGAATCCAAGTTCATAGCCGATAGCACGCAGTTCTGCAAACTCATCAGGATGCACGAAACGGTGCACAGGTAGATGCTTCTTGGTTGGCTGTAAATATTGACCGAGAGTTAATACATCTACGTTTACACCTCTCAGGTCTTGCATGGATTGAATCACTTCTTCCTTGGTTTCGCCCAAGCCCAGCATGATACCAGTTTTGGTACGCATACCACCTTCTTTCAGCATACGCAATACTTCCAGGCTTCTGCGATACTTAGCCTGAATACGCACCTGACGAGTTAAGCGTTCTACTGTTTCCATATTGTGGCTCACTACTTCAGGAGCAGCATCAATGATGCGTTGCACCTGATCAGCATTGCCTTTAAAATCGGGAATCAGGGTTTCCAGCGTAGTCTCAGGATTCAACTGCTTGATGGCTTTGATGGTATTGTACCAAATAATGGAGCCACCGTCTTTCAATTCATCACGATCCACAGAAGTTACCACCGCATGCTTTACACGCATCAGGTGTATGGCTTCAGCTACGCGTTGTGGTTCATCCCAATCCACTGCTTCCGGGCGACCAGTAGCAACGGCGCAAAATCCGCAGCTGCGGGTACACACATTACCCAAGATCATGAAGGTTGCTGTGCCTTCGCCCCAACATTCGCCCATATTGGGACAATTGCCACTTTCGCAAATGGTATGGAGTTTATGGGTATCAACTAATCCGCGTACGTGTTTGTAGCTTTCGCCGATGGGCAATTTCACTCTCAACCAGCTGGGCTTTTTTACCCTGCTGTTCTCTTCCTGAATAGCACTAATTACCGGTAATTCCTGCATCCTGCTAAATTGATGGTTACTAAGCTGATAACAAGCCCGCGTATGAAAGGTTGCGGGCTGGGCAAAAGTACTATTTTCTTCTGCCAAACAGCACGTTTACATAAGCCCCCCAGAATAACTTCTTATCCTCCTGCAACAGCATCTGCTTGATGGGTTGGCTATAATATTCAGCCCTTAAACCTACTTCCAGGGCAGAAACAGTTTCATTGAAACGACCATAATCAAATCGAACGCCGGCTTTCAGGTGACCACCGGGCTGGAATTTCGACTCACCTACGCCTTTAAAAATACCTGCACTACCCAGTATGCTGTTTGCATCCAAGAATTCGGCATCATTGGTATTGTCGTATTTAATTTGTTTGGATTGTCCACTCAAAGGATCTTCCACTTCAATATAATATGGTTTCAGGATAGCAGCAGAAAGTCCGCCCCCATACACTGCAGAAACAGCCACACCATTCTTATTGCCCTTGCCACCAATCAATCGCTGCTGACCAAAACCGAGTTTCAGGTAGAAGAAATTATTGACTTTGCCATAGATAAATGGATTACCAATGATAAAGCCGGGTAATACCACTTGACCCACGGTTAATTTTTCTTCTTTCTTGTGTCTTCGTTCACCAAACTCTAACCACCACAAATTAGTTTTGGTAACCGTTTTGTATTTGCCCTTTTCATACATAATGCCATAGCCGTCTGTATTGAAGCGGATACCAAAAATGCCTTGCTTATTGTAAATCAGTGCGCCCTCTTCTTCTTGTTTGATGAGTTGATTGATGCGTTCACGACGCTCCATTTTCTTCAACTCTTTTGCACTCAGCTCACGGCGCTGTGCCGATACCTGAAGAGTTGCTACTAAAAGGATGACAAATCCGATCTTTCTGATCATAGATTGAGGTGATGCTTGTAAATTTAGACAAAAATAGCGCATGACTGCTGAGATAATTTATAAAGGAAACTTAAGAACACAGGCCACACATCTGCAAAGCGGCACCAGTATTGAAACCGATGCACCAACCGACAACCAGGGCAAGGGCGAACGCTTCTCACCAACCGATTTAGTGGCTACTGCTTACGGCACCTGCATGATTACAACTATGGCCATTCGCGCAGCAGATATGCAACTCAATTTTGACAATACCCGTATTGAGATTACCAAAATCATGAGCAGCGATGCGCCCCGCAGAATTGCCGGCATCAAATGCCATCTCTATTTCTCACCAGCATTTCAAGCAAGTGATGAACAAAAAGAACAATTGATGCGCATAGCCAGATCTTGTCCTGTTGAAAAGAGCTTGCACCCAGATGTTCAACTGGATGTTGCTTTTCATTGGTGAGATACAATAACCTGCTAATCCGCTGCTGCTGATTTGTTAAAGCAGTTTCGGTGTTTGGTATAAGATGGCATGGCCTAGTGCACAATCAAGGCATTTTTTCTGATCGCAATATTGTTTGCGCAATTCCAGCAAAGCCTGGCTATCCGCTGCATGCCTAACTTGAATACCCATCTCCTGCCAAATACGTATTGCCTTGTTTGACTCAGCAGGTAATTGCATCAGGAATGCATATGCCCTTTCCATGATAGCCGAATCTTGTATGGCTTGCCCGTAGCAAAACAAAACGGGTAACACTGTATTGATACAGATGTTGACAATCATATCTGCCCCTAATCTCTTCGTGTAATAAGCACTCATCTCATCAAACCGATAATGGGTTAACCAGTAATCGGATGCTTGTACATCAAAGAAAGACTGTACTGCTTTGACAGAATCTGCTTCAATAATTTTACTGAATAGGTTGGAATGCTTGTGTAATAAAGCAGCCAATTGCGAGAGCCGAATCGTAGGAAATGCAGCTGGCCGCATGCGCAAGAATACCGGAAATGCAGCTGCAGGTATTAAGCGATATTTCTTTTTCAGGAATTGATACTGCGCTTGCAGTGAGATGGGATACTCATCTGTAAACTGTTTGTCGAGCAAATGTGCTTGCCCGAATAGCAATGCCTCTAGCTGTTCTTGATCATGCCTGTTTTTAGCAATGAGTAAATACGGTAAGGATGCAGCGATTGATGCGAATAATTCGGTATTGGCTTTTAATCCGAAATTGGCAGCCAGCATACGCCAGAGCAATTCATCCCAGTGGTGATGATCCGTAAGTGATTGCTGTACCGATTTGGTTTTTCGCATCCATCGCTCTGTAATGAGCCTGTCTTTCCATGATTGTATCGTCAAATCCGGGATACCATCCCATTTAGCACCACATGCAATCGTTGCAGGTGAATGCATCCAGCTTTGGTATTGATCTAACAATAGTCTAGATATCCGCGATGATACATCCAACACAGCCACTCCGGCACCATTTGCCAATTGTACATTGCTATCTTGGTGCAGCACCACATGCAATACTACATTGTTGTATTGCACATCCAGGTGATGTTGATGCTGCATCCAATCGCTAGCTTTTAAGTGCAATTCAATATTACCTACGAGTATGGTGCTGCCTATCTTGATGCGTGCTAAGAGGAAATCGGGACCTTGATCAAAATTCCAATGCCCCGGGAATAAAATCGTCAACTCTTCTCCGCTGGCTGTAGTTAGCTGCTCTCTGTTGAATAATTGATTCTTCCAGATATACTGGAGTAAACGCTCTGTCATGGTGATCGTATTTAC
>JAIETM010000019.1 GCA_019745155.1 Chitinophagaceae bacterium
TCGGGATGCTGACCATAGCGTCAGCATTCGATTCTGGGCGAGACTACTTTAATTTTTTATTAGACGATATCCCAGTCACATGACGCTGCGGTCAGTGTGTTCCATCCGACGCTTGCGGTCGGGATGTAAACATTCGATTCCGGGCGAGACTACTTTTCAAACTCATCATATCCCAGTCACGCGACGCTTCGGTCGGTGTGTTCCATCCGACGCTTGCGGTCGGAATGTAAACATTCGATTCTGGGCGAGACTACTTGGTCACAAATACATTGTGACCTTTTTTATGCAAACATTTCTTTGATGGCAGTTGGCATAAAAATTCGCGTAGGCACGCTGCTCATAATCTGTAAATCATCTATTAAACTTGATCGATTTTCCAAGAAACGTAACACTCGCTGCATGGGATTCTTCTGAAAAATAGCAGAGAATACCGCATCACCTGCCATTTGCTTGTGCGTTAACACATGCAACAAAGTGCTATCATACAAAAGAAACTTCTTATCCTGCAAAGACAATCGCTGATTAGGCACTTCCCCTTTCACCAATTGTGCTGTAATAGCAGCTGTTCTTCTTTGTATAAACTGAAAAGCAAAACCTGAACTAGGCTTGGCTTGTCCGCCAGCCACACCCAGATTGATCACACGCGAATGCTTAGTAGAAAAATCAGCATTCGTCATTGGGATGATACCAAATTCTACATGCTCAACGGTGTATGTCTTGATACCTAGTTGATTGCTGATATAATTTTTTAAAGCTGCATCATAGGCCGCATCTTCTAACAGCTCTTCTGTAAAAAAGGTGTACTCGACCAATGCGGTTGTTGTAGAAGTCGGTAGTACGTACATGAAAGTAGTGCCATGCTCCTGTGACACGGTGAAATCCATAAAAGTAGCACGGGTTGGATCAAAAACTGGCTCAACTGTTTGAATTACCCAACCTTTAAAGTGTTGCAATAAATGATGCTTGTTTTGTGCGGTAGCCAGTTGCTCACTCGAAGTACGCAAAACCGAATTGAACACATATTTCGCTTCAAATCTTTCACCATCCACCACAACAAATGCCCCAGTAGCAGTATCGGCAAAATCAGTAATCTTTCCAGCACGTAATTCAATATTCGATTTTGATTGCAGCGCATTCAAACTATAGGCATAAAAATCCTCGCCACGAATCATCTTGTATGCATAAGGATCAATGGAAGAACTCACATCAATTGTCTTGGAGGCAACACGTAGTGTTGACCATTGATGGTGTACGATGGATTCGAAAAAACCTTCACCCGCTTCCCAGAAACACCATGTTCTATCGTTGCTTCTTTGAAAGCTTTGGTCAACAAGTAGTATAGAGGAATCTTGAAAGAATGGGTGAGCAGCCATGCGCATGGCCAGACTTAATCCGGCACAGCCCGCTCCTGAAATAATATAGTCGTATTGCTTCACCAGATCAATGCTGTGCAGCTTGTTTCATAGCTTCATCGCGGCGCACTTTGTCCCAATACTTCTTAGCAACGATGAGCATACCAAAACTTTCTCCGTCTTCCTTATCAATATGCTTGTGGTGCATCTTATGTGCCCAACGAATGGCGCGCACATAACGATTATTGCTACGGGTAAACCATTTAAATCGCTGATGAATAATCACATCATGTACCAAGAAATAAGCAAAACCATAGAGAGCAATGCCGAAACCGATAGATGCTGCCCAATACACACCATTCTGTAAACCCAACATAATGCAAAGCCAACTTGGGATAGCGAAGATCAAAAAGAATGCATCATTCTTTTCGAATAAGTGCCCACGTGGCTGATGATGATCTTCATGTAGATACCACAAGAAACCATGCATCACATACTTATGTGTGAGCCAGGTAATACCTTCCATCACAGCAAAAGTCAACAGCGTTAAAAAGATATACCAGAATATCATAAATAAGTTCTTAAAGTCAAGAAAAACAAAGCTTGTATAATTAACAAATGTAGTGCGAATTGGTTGTTACGCGCAGGTTTGAGGTAACGGAAAGCCACTAGCAGCAGCAAACTAATCACAAACCAGCAGACATAATTATAGAAGGGAATCTGGGCATCTTTCCAATTCCAGAAGGCGAGCTTCATGGCCACGGGCTCCATAATCCAGTCGAAAAAAGTAGTCAACAAAGCACCATCCAATAAAAGGGATACTGTTTGCCAGATACTGCTTTCGCTCCATGCATCAGGTCCCACTCGATTTTTCACCCAATCGTGCATTAGCTGCATGATAGTACCTGCAGAGAATACTACAACAAACCAGTTCACCCCAATAAGTAATGGTACACCATTCAATTTTGTGCCCATCACTTCGCCGTAGGCATAATTACCGAAAAGCAAACCCGTATTCACACCAATCATTTCTGTAATCATACCTGTTGCAAAAGCCAGCACGGCAAACAACCAGAAACGCCAGTCTTTTTCTTCTTGCACCCAAATCAGTAGTGCAACCATGAGCAATAAATTCAGCGGCGTATTTTGTACAAACCAATCTTTATAAGGCGTGAACAGGATACCGATACAACCAGACACATGAAAGAGAATGGCCAGAAATAAAGCAATTTGATATTTAAGCTTCTGTGCAATCAATGTCGTTGCTTTTGATAATCCTGTGCAATAATCTCTGTAGCAATGGCTGCGCTTTGCAGACAAAGCGGGATACCTCCTCCAGGATGCACAGTACCTCCTGCGAAATACAATCCCTTCAGTCGCTTACTGAAATTAGGATGACGCATAAATGCGGCCATGCGACTATTAGAACTTGTTCCGTATAGTGAGCCCATATAAGAACCCGTCTTTGATTCTATAGTTACCGGATCCAGCGTTTCTTCTACTTCGATGCAATCAGCAATATCTGCTTTTAATAAGCGGGATAACTTATCAATCACCGCCTGTCTGCATTTAGCTTTCAATGCTGTCCAGTCCTGCCCTTTATTAGCAGGTACATTCACCATCACAAACCAATTCTCCTTACCGGCAGGTGCTTGTACACCGGGCTCACACTTGCTAGTGATATTGACATAAACAGTTGGGTCTTCATACAAAGAACCATGCTGGAAAATATGCGCAAACTCTTTTGCGTAATCTTTCGAGAAAAAAATATTGTGCAAGTGCAGCTGAGGAAACTCACGCTTGATACCCCAATAAAAAATTAAGGCACTGCTACTACGCTCTTGTTTCAACACTTTCTTAGCAGCGCTGACATCTTTCAGTAAATATTGATAAGTAAAATACGCATCCACATTACTGAGCACAACATCAGCAAAATGATTTTCGCCTGATACCACCACGCCTACTACATGATTATCCTTTCGGATAATACGCTCAACACCATTGCCAAAATGAAACTGCACACCTTTCTTCAACGCCAATTGATACAATGCATTAGTGATAGCGATCATGCCTCCTTCTGGATAGAAAGTACCATCATTATGTTCCAAATGCGGAATCAAGGTGAGCATACCCGGTGCCTTGTATGGGTTGCTTCCATTATACGTTGCATAGCGGTTGAACAGCTGCACCAAATGTGGCGATTGAAAACTCTCCTGATTCACCTGATGCATGGAACGAAACAGATGCCTTGGCTTTACTGCTGATAAAGCAGTTTTCCAATTGATCTTGCCCAACGTAGCACGCTTATGCAGAGAATAACGTAAGAATATCTCACCAACACGCTCATATAAATTACTAGACGCAGTGAGGTATTGCTGCACTTTTGCTGCAGGCTCTCCTAAACGCTGTTCTGCTTCAGCAGCAAAAGCATTCGCATCGGTATAGGCATTTAGTTCAACACCATCTTCATAGAAATATTTACAAGCAAGCGGTAATTTATGGTAACGCAGGTACTGCTCAATAGGCTCACCTGCTTCTTCAAACAGTTCGTGCAGTAAAGCTGGATTGGTGAATAAGCTGGGACCTGCATCAAATTGATAGCCATCAATTGAAAATGCACTCAACTTACCGCCGGGATAAGTATTCCTTTCAAACACTTCCACTGTAAAACCCTTGCTCGCTAATCGGATAGCTGATGCAAGTCCGGCAACACCGGCACCAATCACTATGGCTTTTTGTGCAGACATCAGGAAAGCTGTTGTGTAAGATACGCCTGAAAATTTGCTTGATACCAATTCGCCACCTTGGGGAATGCAATATGAAACCAAGCCGTGTATTGCTCTGGCGTATTGGTTAATGCTTTAGCGATTTCATCCATGCTTAGGTAAGCAGTGTCAGCTACCTCATCAGGGTTTAGCTGCATCGCGTCATGGTATAACCCAACAAACACATGATCAAATTCATGCTCAGTTAACCCATTATCAAACTCTGCCTTATAGGTAAAATCAAAAATCTTTTGAATGGGTGTTTCAAAGCCTAACTCCTCGCGCAATCTTCTGCTGGCAGCAGCAGGCGTGGCTTCATCTGGTCTTGGGTGACTGCAACAGGCGTTGGTCCACAAACCACCACTATGGTATTTGGTCAGTGCTCTTTGTTGCAAAAGCATTTTGCCATCAAGATCAAAAATGAATACACTAAAAGCACGATGCAGTTTGGCTTCTTCATGCGCCTGCATCTTCTCCATCACCCCGCAGGGGCTGTCTTGCTCATCCACCAATATCACCTGTTCCATAGCGTGAAACTATAAAATATTCAACTGGCTCCTAATACCTGCTTTGGCTAAGATGACTGCCTTACTATAATCAGGAATACGAATTCGCTCTTCCATGATACGCTGCGGTTGCAGTTTCTTGATTTTCTTAAAGAGCGAGAGATAATATTTGTAAGCTACATACACACCAAAGCGTGCTTTGATGGGTAGTTGCAAAATACCTTCATAAGCATGATCAAAATCGCGCTGTATATCTGCTTCAATCTGCAGCTTATCCTGTTCAGTGAAATTTCTAAAATCACATCCAGGAAAATATACACGATCCAAGCCTTGGTAATCTGCTTTCAGATCGCGCAGGAAATTGACTTTCTGGAAAGCCGCACCTAAACTGCGCGCGAATGGCTTCAAATATTCGTAAGACTTTGTATCGCCATCACAGAAAATGTACAAACACATCAGACCCACTACTTCTGCACTACCGTAGATATATTCTTCGTATCCGGCACGATCGTATTTCTTTTTACCCAGATCTAGCTCCATGCTGTAGAGAAACGCGTCAATGAGCGATCTGTCAATATTGTATTTATTTACTGTAAGTTGAAAGCTATGCAAGATTGGGTTAAGGCTGATACCTCTATCAATCGCTTCATAGGTTGCTTCCTTAAATTCTTTCAGCAGTTGCTCTTTGTCATGGTCATGAAAAGTATCCACAATCTCATCCGCGAAGCGTACAAAACCATAGATATTGAATACCGGCTGTCGCAGATCTTTATGCAATAGCTTGATGGCAGAAGAGAAACTGGTGCTGTATTGCTCCGTAGTGTTTCTACTGCAGGCTTCGCTAACCGCATGAAAAAGGTGCATATTGGTCATAGCCACTATTTATCTATCCTTTATTGCCTGCCGAAGTGTTTGATAACTTGTCCGGCCACCACTTCTCCACTAATCAAACTGGGTGGTACGCCCGGGCCGGGAACGGTTAATTGCCCGGTATAGAACAAATTACCCAATTTTTTACTGCGACAGGCTGGTTTTAAAACAGCTGTTTGCAGCAAAGTGTTCGCCAAACCGTAAGCATTTCCTTTAAAGGAATGATACTCATTGACGAAATCCTGCCGGGCGAAGGATTTGTAGAAAATCACATCGCTGCTGACCGACTGGCCGATATGGACTTCCATCCGCTTCAGTATTTGTGCAAAATAGCGATCCCTGAGTTCATTGGTATCGCCCTCCAGCCCTGCTGACACCGGCACGAGGAAGAATAGGTTTTCATAGCCATCGGGTGCTACGGATGTATCGGTTACAGAAGGTGCACTCACATAAAACAATGGATCAACAGGCCATGATTTTGACACGTAGATTTCTTTGCCATGCACATCGAAAGAGGTATCGAAGAACAGGGAGTGGTGCAGCATATTGTGCAGCCGTTTTTTTACGCCCACATAATAAATCAATGAGCTAGGTGCCATCACGCGACTTTCCCAATAGCTGTTGGAATATGAGCGATAGGCTTCCGGCAATAATTGGGTTTCTGTATGGTGATAATCCGCACCGCTGATAAGCACATCTGCTTCAAACAAACCATCTGCAGTTTGAACGGCACTGGCTTTGCCTGATTTTACTTGGATGGATTGTACTTCTTGATTGAAGTGAAATTTCACGCCAAGCTCCAAAGCATTTTGATACATACCATGCACAATTTGGTACATACCGCCACGAGGATACCATGTGCCGCCTTTGATATCGGCATAGTTCATCAAGCTATAAAGGGCAGGTGTTTTTTCGGGCAAAGCCCCGAGAAACAAAACAGGAAATTCCAATAACTGACGCAGTTTGGGATCCTTGAAAAGCTTACCCACATGGGTTTTGATGGAGTTGAATACATCTAATCTGAAAACACCGCTTATGAGGTCTGCATCGAAAAACTCTGTGAGTGATTGACCAGGCTTGAAGACCAGCTTGTTGATACCCACTTCATATTTGTAGGCTGCTTCCTGAATAAAACGATCCAGTTGATGCGATGCTCCTGGTTCGATAGATTCGAACATGGCCTTCTGTGCTTCGTAGTCTGCAGGAATATCCATAGGACCATCCTGCCAGTAAACTCTATAAGATGGATCTAATCTGTCTAAAGTATAGTAATCACTTACTTGGTGGCCGAACTGAGCAAAATATCTTTCAAATACATCGGGCATCCAGTACCAGCTGGGGCCCATATCGAAGGTGAAGCCATCTGCATGGAGCTGACGTGCACGTCCGCCAGGACCCGCATGTTTTTCCAACACAGTCACATCCCATCCATATTTAGCCATGAACGAAGCAGCGGACAAGCCGGCAAAGCCGCTGCCAATAACAATCAGCTTTTTTTTCACAGGAGTAAGATAAGTAAACAGGGTTAATAACGCTGTATCTGTTCTTTCAACAGTTTACGCGCGAAGTGGATTCTGCTTTTGATGGTACCCAAGGGTTCGCACAACATTTCTGCGATCTCATGGTACTTATATCCTTCGAAATACAATAAGAATGGGTTTCTGAAAATTTCAGGTAAATCTTGAATAGCTGCCTGAATTTCTTTGATATTGATGCGAGCCACTGCCTCGTTAGAAACCGCGCCAGCATTGGTATTCAGCAAAAAATCGTTGGGTGTATTATCAAAAATTGTCTGCTGCTTAGACTTGCGGCGATAATTATTGATAAAGATGTTGCGCATGATGGTGTACAACCAAGCCTTGATATTGGTACCAACATGGTACTTCTCCTGGTTGGCTAGTGCACGGAACAAGGTCTCCTGCATCAGGTCTTTTGCCGCTTCCTGATCACGGGTTAGCGTGATGGCAAAAGGCTTGAGGAACTCCGTATTGTTCATCAGCATCTGGTTGAATTCATGCGTTGACATACACTTGTGTTTAATTGTTTGCGGAATGAAGTTAAACATTTAAGTGTATCTACAGGTAGTTTTTGTTTAATTTTTTTATAAAAAAACTAAAACAAAGAGGATCAGCCAGTTACGACTGATCCTCTTACAAAATATGTTCGGTGATCTGTTTAAAGTGTCGTGATATACTCCATCACATCTGCCAGTGACTTCTTAAAGCTGATGTTATTGGGCACTTTCTTTTTGTACTGCTGAGTGAGCAGTCCAGACACAATCAGCGGTGTATTGGAAACTCGTGAGCTGATATGAGACAGGAAGCGTTTGAAATTAAAATTATGTGCCACCGATGTAAGGTGCGTGTACAAGAATTCAGGCTTTTTCAGCTGTGCTACATACTCTACATCCTTCACTGGTACATTGGCACCCAGATAAAGTACTTTCACGCCTCTACTCTTCAGTAAGTAATACATAAAGAGTATGCCCAACTCATGATGTTCTCCTTCCGGCAGGAACAACAAAATGGTTTTATTGATTTGCACATGGCTTACTGTACTCTCGATACCAACGATCAGCTTTTGGCGAATGATATTGGTGACAAGGTGCTCCTGTGCTGGGTTTACGTGATTCGTAATCCACAGAATACCAATGCGCTCAAGGAAGGGGAAAATGATCTGCGTAATGGTACGCTCGATACCCTTGGCCATGATATAAGTATCCAAAGACGACTCAAACTCCTCCAAGCGCAAATCCACCATGTAGTGAATCAGGTCGTTAACGATACGTTCCTGTTGAGCTTGAGCCTGAGATAATGAAAGGATTTTATCCTTCATCTCGTCCTCAGACATCTTATCAATGTGGGAGATTTTGTACCCGTATTTATTGAGGAGCGCAATATTCAGAACCGTCTTCAACTCATCGTTGGAGTAGTAACGAATATTGGTTTCTGTACGCTGTGGGTTCAGAAACGTGTAACGCTGCTCCCAAATACGGATTGTATGGGCTTTGATGCCTGAGAGGTTTTCTAAATCCTTAATGGTGAACGCGTTCATACTAATAAAACAGAGGCGAGGAGATTTTGTTTAACTATTTTATTTCAATCTTGAATATTATCGCCGATCAGATTAAAAAAATATAGTATCTATAAATTTAAGTTAAACAAAATCATGAATCTGCCAAATTAAAAATCCGGCCTGAACAGCTTTGTCAAACTGTTTAAGCCGGATTCCGGAAAATATTTCTACAAAAGCCGATTTTCTACTTCTTCACCTTTCTTAGGTACTCCCCATAGCCGCTCTTTGCATATCGGTCTGCCAGGGTAAGTAATTGGGTATGATCGATAAAGCCCATGCGATAAGCGATCTCCTCGATACAGCCTATTTTCTGGCTCTGGCGCTTCTCGATTACACGAACAAACTCACAAGCGTCGCTCAAGGAATCGAAAGTACCGGTATCCAACCAAGCTGTGCCCCTATTCATCACCCCTACCTGCAGCTTGCCCCTTCTGAGGTATTCATTGTTCACGTCGGTAATCTCGTACTCTCCTCTTGGTGAGGGCTTGATATTGGCAGCAATCTCCACTACTTCATTATCATAGAAATAGAGACCGGGCACGGCATAATTCGACTTAGGCGCTGTAGGCTTCTCCTCAATACTAATAGCCTTAAAGTTTTCATCAAACGCTACGACGCCGTAACGCTCAGGATCGTGTACTTCATAGGCAAATACCGCAGCACCATCCACATCGTTAAAGGATTGTACCAATTTGCTAAAGCCAGCGCCATAGAAAATATTGTCGCCCAAAATCAAGGCCACTTTATCCTTTCCGATGAAAGGTGCACCAATCACAAAAGCCTGTGCGAGTCCGTTAGGCACTTCTTGTACCGCATATTCAAAGCGACAGCCAACATCACTACCATCACCCAGTAAGCGCTGAAATTGAGATTGGTCTTCTGGTGTGGTGATGATCAGAATCTCTTTGATACCCGCCAACATCAGGATCGACAGCGGATAATAAATCATCGGCTTATCGTAGATAGGCATCAATTGTTTACTGATGGCCTTGGTGATGGGATACAATCGTGTGCCGGAACCTCCGGCGAGTATAATACCTTTCATGATTTAGAAATTCAAGGTTTTGATGGCTTCATCAAATGAGGGTAGCGTCTTATCTTTTTCAGATAATAACACAGACTCAGCAGGAATCTGCCAATCGATATTGAAAGCAGGATCATTGTACATGATACCACCTTCTGCGGCTTTATTGTAATAATTATCGCACTTGTAGAAGAACACAGCTGTTTCGCTTAACACAGAGAAACCATGTGCAAAACCACGTGGCACAAACAACTGCAGGTGATTCTCTTCACTTAACTCCACAGCTAAATGCTGACCAAAACTAGGTGAGTCTTTACGCAAGTCAACAACCACATCTAACACCTTTCCCTGCAACACACGCACCAATTTGGCCTGCACATATTCACCTATCTGGTAATGCAAGCCACGCAGTACACCATAACCTGATTTAGACTGGTTGTCTTGTACAAATTGCACATTCAAGCCGGTGAGTTCAGCAAAACGCTGTTGATTAAAGCTTTCAAAAAAATAACCACGTGCATCTCCAAAGACTGTGTCTTTGATCAAATAGCAATCTTTCAATTTCGTTTGTTCTACCTGCATCTTATCTGTTTGCGTACATGTTCTCGTAATACTGCTGGTAAGCACCACTCGTTACATGATTTAACCATTCTGTGTTGCTTAAATACCAGTCAATGGTTTCTGCTAAGCCCTGCTCAAAAGTAACAGTTGGTTTCCAACCCAGCTCTTTGTTGATTTTGCTGGCATCAATCGCATAACGTCTGTCGTGACCAGGTCTGTCTTTTACATAAGTAATCAATTGCTCGCTGGTGCCGGATGCTCTGCCCAGTTTCTCATCCATCAGCTTGCACAAGATTTTCACCAGATCAATATTCTTCCACTCGTTAAAGCCACCGATATTATACGTATCGCCTGATTTACCCTCATGGAAGATCAGATCAATGGCCAATGCGTGGTCTTTTACATACAACCAATCGCGTGTGTACAAGCCATCACCATATACAGGCAATGGTTTGTTGTTGATGATATTGTGAATGAAAAGCGGAATCAATTTCTCAGGGAAATGATAAGGACCATAATTATTTGAGCAGTTCGATACTACTACCTGCATGTGGTAGGTTTCTCCATAAGCACGCACAAAATGATCAGATGCGGCTTTACTAGCTGAATAAGGAGATCTTGGATCGTAAGCCGTTTGTTCTGTAAACAAACCAGTCTCACCCAATGTACCATATACTTCATCTGTAGAAATATGGTAGAAACGATGTTGATCCAAATCCGCTTTCCAAAAGTTCTTAGCGGTATTCAACAAGTTCACCGTACCAATCACATTGGTGTATACGAAATCTAATGGTGAGACGATAGAACGATCCACATGACTTTCTGCAGCCAGATGCACCACATCGGTGATATGGTGTTTCGTGAACACAGTTTCCAATGCAGTTGCATCTAACAAGTTCACACGCTCAAAACGATAGTTGGGTTTGTCTTGAATGTCTTTCAAGTTCTCCAGGTTACCTGCATAAGTCAATGCATCCAGATTCACAATCGTATAATCAGGATACTTATTCACGAATAAACGCACTACATGAGAGCCAATAAATCCTGCGCCTCCTGTAATCAGTATTTTCTTTGACATAGTATTTAGTTCCAATTTGTGTCTTTGATTGATTCGTATACCATTTTAATGCCTGTTGGCAGATCAATACTAGCTTTCCAGCCGAAGCTGTTGATCTTGCTTACATCCATCAGTTTTCTTGGTGTACCATCTGGTTTATCGGTGTTCCAACGGATATTGCCTGCATACCCTACGATACCTTGTATTAACTCAGCCAATTCCTTGATCGTAACATCTTCGCCTGTACCAATATTCACCAATCCCTGCTCACTGTAATGTTCCATTAAGTGTAAACAAGCTGTGGCCAGATCATCTACATGCAGGAACTCTCTTCGCGGACTGCCCGTGCCCCATAATTCTACTTCGGGTAAATTGTTACGCTTTGCTGTAATGAACTTGCGCAGCATGGCTGGCAATACATGGCTCTTCTCAAGATCGTAATTATCATTCGGGCCATACAAATTCGTGGGCATCGCCGAGATAAAATTGCAACCATATTGCGCGCGATAGCTGTCGCACAACTCAATGCCTGCAATCTTAGCCACTGCATAAGGCTGATTGGTGTGTTCCAGATAACCACTGAGCAGGTATTCTTCCTTCAGTGGCTGAGGCGCCAGTTTAGGATAGATACAAGATGAACCCAGGAACAATAATTTCTTAACGCCATTTACATAGCTGTAGTGGATGATATTGCTCTCCATCATCAGGTTATCATAGATAAACTCTGCGCGGTAGGTATTATTCGCTACGATACCACCCACTTTGGCTGCGGCCAGAAAAACATAATCCGGCTTTTCTTTTGCAAAGAAGTCCGCCACTGCCTGCTGGTTACGCAGATCCAAGTCCTTAGATGTTCTGGTAACAATATTGGTATAGCCTTCCTGCTCCAGTTTGCGCACCAATGCGCTTCCCACCATTCCTCGGTGTCCGGCGATATAAATTTTAGATGTCTTTTCCATTTCAGTCTATCTATCCAGTCTTTGGTCTTTTGTCTTTAGTCTTTGGTTCAAAATGTCATGTCCTGATATAGGTTGACAGTTTTATTTGATTTAGTTTAAGCTGCGCGATGCACATGAGCAGGTATTTTCA
>JAIETM010000018.1 GCA_019745155.1 Chitinophagaceae bacterium
AGCAACCACTCCCCCTTTTCCAATAAATACAGATGGGTAAACCTAGCTCTGCTGGTATGCTGATCGGGCTTGTTCTTTTCTCTTATGTAAAAATCATGCACCCCAGTCTGTAAAGCAGCATACAGCACCCCGTTATTGTACATGGGAAATACTTCCAGACTTTCTTTTACTACTTTTCGAATGGGCTTGTGGGTAATGTCGCCACAAATATTATTTTTTACTGCTTCCATAAACTGGATGCGGTTCTGTACCCCACCTTGGTCATGATAAAACACGATATCCGGATGAATGGCTTTACTCAAATATGCAAGATCACAGAGATTAAAACTGCGCTCAAAGAAGATACTATCCTGCTTTTTCAAAGCCTGAAATAAATCAGAAGATTTGGCAACTTGCGCATGTACTGAATGACCAATAAAAAACAGCAATAAGAAAAACAGCAATATTTTTTTCATGGGTTAAGTCTGAAGGGTTCAGTAATGAAAGTTACTTCAAATCAGGCTTGGCCCAGAAAATAGCAGGATTATTGGTTTTGTAATTTGTAAAAACAACCCCAGTTGTAGCATTGGTCTGGGTCTTTTGTTGTGGTAGCTGCTCTAGTCCGTCTAATGGCAGCAACTCCACATAACTCACTTGCTTACCGCTTTTCCAAGTCTCTGTATCGTACTCACTTACTAAAGGCGTTTGCAAACGGTACAAGTTCTTGGCCATATACTGTTCAAGATAGTTTTCTTTGGTTTGCAAACTGCCCCTGTTCCAATTCGCATCTGCATTCAAGATCAAAGGTTTGCCCTGAATCAGTCTTTCCCTTACTTCTTGTATGCCCAAGAGTTGTCCCTTTTCATCCATCACATAGGAATCAAATGTAGGATCGATCCAAACCCATTTATCTAACTGCCTGCTGAAAACCATATTGATCACATGACAATCATCGAACTGGGTTTCCTTAGGCATACAGGTGATATATCTTGATCGTATACCCAGCGACAAATAACATTCATTTAAAATAGTGGCCAGCATTCTGCAATTCACGCCCCTGTTTTCTTGCTTACACACTTGGATGAGGTCAATGGCATTTTTCAGCGTTGGATTGCTTGAATTGCCATCATGCTTTATCAGATTATGCACCCAATGCATGAGATTGAAAATTTTGGAGAGCTCACTCCCATTGCCGGCGATAGAATCTAATTTCAACTCACGCCTGATTCTTTGCAGATTGGTATCGCTGGCCGACTGATAACTAAACCTCGGTACATATCGCTGATCGTTTGCATCATAAGCTGCTGCCGCTTTTAGCATATTTAGTCTGGTAGGCTGGAAAACGATGCGTGTTTTAGCCGTGTCTTTTCCGTTCAGCATAAAGCAGAATTCATGAACAACACCCGGACCCAGTGTAAAAGTGATGGAGTCCATATCCGTAATAAAGCTGATTCTTTGGGCTGAGCTGGTATAGGTGTCTACTGCTTTACCCGGCATAATTCGCCAAGCATATTTGCGTAATTGCTGGTCTTCTTTGATGTGTACAAAAGCTGATTTTGCTTGTACAATGGGTAATGACTGCTGTGCCTTCGCCAGATGAGCCAGAACCAAGAAATAGCTAAGGAATAATAACTTCGATTGCTTCATTAGGCGTGTGACGAAGCAGCAAGGCCTTTTGTTACAGGCTAACTAATTATTTTTAATCCTTGTATCAGCTATTTACACTGAGCAGGATATTTTTTCAGATCAGCTTTTTGTTTAGTAGCAATAAATCGCTGACCGTTGAATACATAGATTGTTGATGCAACCTGATACTTCTTTTTCGAACTATAATCACTGGAACAAGTGATATTTACAATATCCATTTTCTTATCACCATTCATATCTTCTACATAAGAAATAGCGTTGCTAAACCCCTCCTCATCCCCATAGCTGGTAGCCAGATAGACGGTCTGTGCTATTTTACCGGCTTTGACATCCCAGACAAATAATTGGGAGGATGTAGATATTTTATCGTCTGATCCAAACATGAGCAATCCAATAGTATTGTCGCTGATCTTGTAGCGCTTACCAATCAAATAAAAATCTCCTCTGCTTAATTGCTTCACTTGCTTATTATCATCAACAAAATCGAACAATGCATACCTGTTCTCTGGAAGTCTTTGCTCGCTAAACCCTTTTACCCTATTATTCTGTAATCAGGCATCAATCATCAGCCGCTTAAAACTTGTTTCCTCAAATAGGCTTAATACACTACTAGTGTCTTTTACGGGCGGCAGTTTATAGGGAATATTGGTAGCAGCTTGCTTAAAACTGTAACTCGCTATCAGGCAGCAGCAGTCTAGTAACTTAAGGATTGGTTGTAGTTGCATTGGTTAAGCTTTCGTCTACCTTGAATATCGGAAATATTCCTTGTTATTCCATTTTCTAAAGGCAAACGCATGCCTTCATAGGGAAATTGAAATTGAATCTTATAAGCCCATTAAAAGCTTAGCGAGCTTACGTGGCTGTGAAAAAAATGGAGAATGGCTCGATTTTATTTTGATGACTTTCTCACAGCTTACCCTAGTTGGCAAAATAGATTTATCCAAGTCTTTGCTATCTGTACACAGAATATATACTTTGGGTATCATACCATAGACAGTATCTGAAACACTAACAGGTGTACCTAAAGGCGCAAACGACTGTTTACTCAAGTTTTGATGTGCGAATTCCTTGTCTGCTTTACTACAGTCATGATAAAAAAGTATATCAGCAATGTCCGGCTTGAACAAGCTTGTCTTTCTATCATCACTTACTATAAGCCCACTGCCAATAGTGAGGCGGGTGCTGTCTTTGGGCAAACTACTCTCAATCATTCTAGCAATGGAACTAACCGACTCCCCATTTCTAGGCAAAAATGCATCCAGATAAACCAGCTTAAACACTTTTGCTTTTCCTAAGACTTCAGCTGCCTGCGAAATAACTGTACCACCCATTGAATGGCCTACTAAAATCACTTCTCCTTCTACTTGTAAAGCTGCTGCTGTAACCTTTTTTACATAATCAGCAAAACTAACCGTATTGGGGTTGGTCGTATCCTTACCATGACTTGGTAAATCAATCGCAATTACCTTATACCCTTTATTGGACATGAACGGTATCACCTTATTCCAACACCAAGCCCCGTGCCATGCCCCGTGTACCAACAGGTAGGTTTTCTCTTTATACTGTCCTGACACTACAAAATGCGTCATGGTGATGAGTACAATCAACAGAAATTTCTTCATAAGGTGCTTTAAGGGATGTGCTAAGAAATATATAGACAAAATCGTCTATACAATACCTTAAGTAATGTACAAAGATTATGCAGAGCGCCTTGACATCACTTTCAATTGAGCAAATAGGCAAAAAAAGGATTGACAATCAATTGCATGTCAATTTTATTTTACTTTTTGTAAAGTTTATTTGTCTTTTTGATAAATATACTTTACATTTGTAAAAAATCAAACACCATGTCACACAAACTACTCTTACCCAACAAGTACAAACTGATTGGATGGTTTCTGCTGATTCCTTCTACCATATTGGGGATCTACCTAAGCTTCAACAACTTCAACGGCTTCGATATCACCGTAAAAACATTCAGCCTCTTTAGTGATGAATTATTTGGCAAGACTAAATTCCTAACCTTTGTCCGAGCGGATATAACCAATACGATTGTTGGTGTATTGTTTATTATTGGCGCATTGATGGTGAGCTTTTCTAAGGAAAAGAATGAGGATGAATTTATCGCTAACCTTAGATTGTCTTCTTTACTCTGGGCTGTTTTGGTAAATTATTTCTTACTACTGATTGGCATTCTTTTTATTTACGACCTAGCATTTATCAATGTAATGACATACAATATGTTTACCGTGCTCATCATTTTTATTATTCGTTTCAATTATATCCTATACAAAAACAATAAAATGGTGTCAGATGAAAAATAATATCAAAGTTGAAAGAGCCATCAAAAATCTGACACAAGAAGAGCTGGCGAACCAAGTTGGCGTAAGCAGGCAGACCATTAATGCCATGGAGGCCAATAAATATGTACCCTCTACTGTGCTAGCGTTGAAAATTGCGAAGATTTTTAACAAGCAGGTTGAAGAGATATTTATTCTGGAGAAAGGTGATTGATACTTGCCCCTGTTGGTCGCCCGACCATCAGGCTGATGAAATCAAGCGTTAGTTGCTGGTCAGGCGACCAGCAACGGCTAGACCTTAGCAATCTCTTTTGAAACCCTTTCAATCAAATCCGCACATTGCAAGACAAATTAATCATCAACTTGAATTAAGATACCAACTTCAGAAATAGCAGTAGAACGATGCTACGCTACTTCTGCCAATTATACTGCTCTACAAAAGCGGTAAAGCTTATAACTCATAAATAGAAATCCTCCTCAACTTGCCAGCTAAACGGGCTTTTAAAATTCTTGATAGTTTTTAATTCCTTGATCATAAGTTTACGCCAAACAACTCGCTGCCTATCACTACTAATATTGCCTGTTGATATTTTCACTTTTTTTGTGAGGAAGTTATAGCTACGATCCTCTGTAGCACCAGAGCCACGATTGGTAGACCTACAGTCTGCACCAATAAGCGCAAATTCATTATGCTGATACCGAAACTGATAAGTATTATTAGAGACTTCCCAACCACCCATATTCATAAATATGTATATACCAATATTCAATACACCTTTATGAATATACATATCGAGATAAGGGTCCTCCATATTCTCATTATCATGATTGAGTATGAATTGATTATTTTGTTCAATAAGCTCATACTGTCTCGCCAACTGGTTATAAAAAAGAATGAGTAGCATTCTTGGCTGCGTTATAACTGGCTCACTCTCTTCAAAATCATGTTTGATCATTTTTACACTATCCTTATGCTGTACGACTAAAACAAGGTCGTCAAATTTGTCTTTGTTGAGATCACCCTTCGTTGAGTCTAATAGTATCCAACCTTTAGGAATAAAACTTTTCAACTCTTTACCTTGTTTTCGAATGCTTGGATACGCAAAATTTTGCGCAAAGGAAAATTCAATTAGTACAAGAGATAATATTATAAGAATAGAATGCTTTAGATAACGCATGTTTCTAAATTACATCAACTATTTCACAAAAAAGGCCTGCACCTTCCAGCGCAAGCCTATTAAATCATTACTCAATCAACAATAAAAAATAATCAATAGCCAATTATCAATCCCTATCCCATCTTCTATTTCTACCACGGTCATGTTTATCACGACGGTCTCTGCGATCATCCTCATACCAACCATTGTGTCGGCCACGATCCTGTCGCCAATCATCTCTATCACGATACACAATTACCGGAGGCGCATACCTTCTGTGGTAGAAATCGTACCTGCTCCATGGATTGGGCTCGTTAATAATAATCTTCCGTGCACCATACAAATCAAACCCACGATGCCATCCGGGTAAAGCATTGCTAAAGCACCAGCGACCTCGATCGAGATACACAAACTGTCTGCCACGCAAATCATAGAATGCATCAATATCAGGCAAGAAGTAATAATCAGCGCGACTTACACCGGGTACGCCCCAAGCAGGTGCGCCAATACGAATGTTCAAGCTAATTTGCGCCTGTATTGTTTCCGTTGCAGCAAGGGTTCCTGTCATCAGGACAAGTAGTAGGTACTTTTTCATAACGGATGTTTTATATCCATTAGAATTCCAATACCGTGCCAGAATTACTAGCTATTTGTTAAATGGAGAGTTGTATGCCCAAGCCTGGTACTTCTGTTACACGCACATGGCCGTTATCATAGCTTAGTCCTGTGGCAATATCTTCAGCCAACAAAAGCGGGCCATCCACATCTACATGATCTAATTGCGGCATACAATGCGCAATAGCTGCAGAACCTACTGTGTGTTCATTCATGCTTCCCATCATCGCTTGCAAACCCAATGCTCTTGCTTCTTTGATCATGCGCAAAGCAGGTGTAATACCGCTACACTTTGTCAACTTAATATTGATCCCATGAAAATGGCCTGCACATTTTTTCACATCATGCTCTGATACACAACTCTCATCCGCAAACAAAGGAATGGTTGATTGCGCATACAAAATCTTCATGCCTTCCCAATTGTCTTTAGCAAGCGGTTGTTCAATCATATCAACACCCAATGCTTTCAAAGCAGGTATTAATTGCAATGCTTGTTCTACCGTCCAGCCTGCATTTGCATCTACACGAATAGCCGCATCCGTTTCTGCGCGCAGTGCTTTGATGATGGCAATATCATCTGGCGTACCCAGTTTTACTTTGTACACCGGCCAAGGCTTTTCTTTCAACTTTGCCACCATTGTTGGAATATCGGCAATACCGATGGTATAATCTGTAACAGGTGTATTGACCCACTCTGTTTGCCAAAGGCGATACAGCGGCTGTCCCTTCATCTTGCCAAATAAATCCCATGCAGCTATATCCAATGCACAAACCAGAAAAGGATCATTGGGTAAGAGATGATGCAAGTAATGCCAATAACGCTCAGGTTCAGTGAAAGCAAATTTCTCAATCATCTTGCGCTTGGCTTCGATGGTTTCAATCATGCTTTCTACCGTTACATTGTAATACGTAATCGCCGGCGCTTCGCCATAACCCATCCAATTGCCCAATTGCAGGGCAACCAATAAAGATGGCTGGTGTGTTTTTGTTCTGCCGCCAGAGATGGTAAATGGATAACGGAAGGGTAATTCCGTTTTACGGTAATACAATTGCACAGGTAAAGATTTTAGGCAAAAATAATCCCCGCAGAGTTGCGGGGATATTTTTTATACGTTGGCGTTTTCTTCTGTTTCGGATCGCTTCAGCGTGAAAGTAAGTTTGCCATTTTCTTTGTCGAGGCCGGCAATCAACACATCACCCTGCTTCACGTTCATGTTCAGGATTTCCTCTGCCAAAGGATCTTCCAAATGCTTCTGGATGGCCCTGTGGAGCGGACGTGCACCGAACTGAACATCATAGCCTTTGTCGGCAATAAAATCCTTGGCCTCGTCTGTAAGCTCCAGCGAGAAGCCCAGATTACTCAGACGCTTAGTAACCCCTTTCATGAGGATATTGATGATCTCATGGATATTCTCCTTACTCAATGAGTTGAAGATGATCACATCGTCTATACGGTTCAAGAATTCAGGAGAGAATGTACGCTTCAACGCTTTCTCGATAACTGCTTTATTATTTTCTTCCTGGTTCTGCACACGTGCTGCAGTAGCAAAACCAACACCATCCCCAAACTCCTTCAACTGGCGTACGCCAATATTAGAGGTCATGATGATCAAAGTATTCTTGAAATCTACTTTACGACCCAAACCATCTGTAAGCTGACCATCATCCAATACCTGCAACAAAATATTGTAGATATCTGGGTGTGCTTTTTCAATTTCATCCAACAGGATCACGCTATAAGGCTTGCGGCGCACTTTTTCCGTCAGCTGTCCGCCTTCTTCATAACCCACATAGCCCGGAGGCGCACCAATCAAACGGCTTACGGTGAATTTCTCCATGTACTCACTCATATCGATGCGGATAAGTGCATCTTCTGAATCGAACATATAGCGGGCCAAAGAGCGGGCTAATTCTGTTTTACCCACACCTGTAGGACCAAGGAAAATAAAGGTACCAATAGGCTTCTTAGGGTCTTTCAGACCTACTCTGTTACGCTGGATGGCTTTCACCACTTTCAATATGGCTTCATCCTGACCAATCACCATACCACGCATGTCTTCAGACATTCTGCGTAGTTTCTCAGTTTCGGCCTGTACCATGCGCTTCACAGGAATACCCGTCATCATACTCACCACTTCGGCGATATGCTCTTCAGTGATGGGATAACGCGCATGCTTGCTTTCTTCTTCCCACTCAGCCTTTGCTTTCTCCAATTCTTCGCCCAAACGCTTTTCAGTATCGCGTAGAGAAGCTGCTTCTTCAAAGCGCTGACTCTTCACAACTTTATTCTTCTCAACTTTAACTTCTTCAATCTTCTTCTCCAACTCCAGAATACTTTCAGGCACATTGATGTTTTTCAAGTGCACGCGAGCGCCCACTTCATCCAATACATCGATCGCCTTATCCGGCAGCAGACGATCCGTCATATAACGATCACTGAGCTTCACGCAAGCATGAATGGCTTCATCATCATAGCGTACACTGTGGTAATCTTCATATTTAGACTTGATGTTCTCCAGAATCTGGATGGTTTCTTCCACACTTGGCGGATCAACAATCACTTTTTGGAAACGACGATCCAATGCACCATCTTTCTCGATGTACATGCGATATTCATCCAAAGTAGATGCACCGATGCACTGGAGTTCGCCACGGGCCAATGCAGGTTTGAAGATATTGCTGGCATCCAGCGAACCGCTAGCACCACCTGCACCAACTATCGTATGAATTTCATCAATGAAGAGAATCACATCTCTGTTCTTCTCCAATTCATTCATGATGGCTTTCATGCGTTCTTCAAACTGACCGCGGTATTTGGTACCGGCAACCAAAGCTGCCAAGTCTAAACTGATCACACGCTTATCAAACAATACGCGACTGACTTTGCGCTGCACAATGCGGAGGGCCAAGCCTTCCACGATGGCAGTTTTACCCACACCAGGTTCACCGATGAGGATGGGGTTATTCTTCTTTCTACGAGAGAGAATCTGCGATACACGCTCAATCTCCGCTTCGCGACCAACAATTGGGTCGAGTGTACCGGCTTCAGCTAAGCGAGTGATATCGCGACCGAAATTATCGAGCACAGGTGTTTTGCTTTTGCCTGCAGCTTGTTTGGTGCCACTACTCTTTTGCTGATAGCTGCGCTTCTCTTCATCGAAATCATCTTCGTTCTCATCAGCAAATTCGCTGCGCGGATTGGGATTGGTGGTACCCACCATACCTAATTCGTTGCGGAACATATCGTAGTCCACATCAAACTGATTCAGGATTTGTGTAGCAATATTCTCTTTGTTCTTCAGGATGCTGAGCATGAGGTGTTCTGTTTCAACAAGCGGACTCTTCAAAGCCTTGGCTTCCAGCACGGTTACGCGAATTACTTTCTCAGCTTGTTTAGTGAGAGGCAGACTATTGATATTGGCAATATTCTTACCAGTCTTATCCTTAACAGCCAGTTCTATTTCTTTGCGTAATTCGTAGAGATCAACATTGAGGTTCTTGAGTACTTTGATAGCGGTATTATCGCCGTCGCGAATCAATCCCAGCAGCAGATGCTCTGTGCCAATGAAGTCATTTCCAAGCCTTAACGCTTCTTCCCTGCTGAACGAAATGATCTCCTTTACTTGAGCGGAAAAATTATTATCCATTGGGTAATTTGGATTTATACAATGATA
>JAIETM010000027.1 GCA_019745155.1 Chitinophagaceae bacterium
GCTAATACTCAGCCTGTATTAATACATGAACACGATATTCAGCACCACGAAGAAGTAGAAGAATCGCTGAATATCATGGACAAGGAAAAAGAGCTGATCGAAAAAGCGTTGAAAAAACACAAAGGCAAGCGCAGAGATGCCGCACTGGATCTGGGCATCAGCGAACGTACTTTGTACAGAAAACTAAAGGAATACAATATTGAAGAATAGATCACTTAAGTAATGATGCAAATACAGCGATATAAAAAAATGTGGTGGTTGTGCAGCTTGCTGATGATACTCAGTGCCTGCAAGATCTATTCATTCAAGGATGTGAGCATTCCGCCAGATGTGAAGACCATCAAGATTGGCTTTATCGAGAATAGGGCGCGCTATATCAACCCACAGCTAAGTCCCAAACTCACGGATAAGCTGCAGCAGAAAATTGCAAACCAGACCAAGCTCACCAGAACCAATAATGATGATGCGCATTATCAGATCAATGGTTATGTGTCCGACTATTCGGTAAGCACCACCAGTATCACCAGTACACAGGCTGCTACCAACCGTTTATCGGTAAGCGTACACATTGTTTTACGTAAGACTTTAGAAAATAAAACGGAGGAATTCGATATCACCCGCAACTTCGATTTTGCTGCTTCTTTATCACTGCAGCAGGCAGAAGCCCAATTGCTAGAAGAAGTGGTTAGAAACACTACCGACGAAATTTTCAACAGGATATTCTCAAACTGGTAAGCAAGTTGTACTTTTAAGCGCATGAATGCCCTCTTTCAAAAAACACTGTTTCATTTAACTGGTAAGACTGATGTAGATGCATCAGCCCTAGCCGAGTTAGAACAGTTGGCAAAAGAGCATCCTTATTTTACTCCAGCCCAGCTGATTCTGACCAAACAGATAAAGCAAGGCAATGATCCTGCTTACTTCAATAAGCTGCACCAACTGGCTTTGTATTTTCCCAATACATCATGGTTACAATACTTATTGAACAGCGAGACTGCAGAAAAAGATGCCATTGATGAAGTGCTGAACACCGCTGCATTCATGCCCGCAGCGAGCCAAACAGGTATTATTGAGCCTAGTAACGATAGCCCTGTGGCTCCGGTATTCCATATTCCGGTTCCAGAAGTGGAGCCAATGGCTACACCTATCGTAGAAGAAACCATTGCACCGGTTGCAACAACGGAAAGCAACACGATCTGGCAAGCTCCTGAGCCTAGTCCTGTGGTTGACACACCTGTTGCACCCGTACAAACAACTGAGCCTCTACGCGAGGAAGTGCCTGTATTTGACCCATATCCTCCATTTGAGGAAGCACCTGCACCAAGTACTACACCCGTTGCTGTAACTGAGCAACCAAGCAGTATGGTCATTCCTACGATTGAGGAAGTGAAGCAAATGTTGGATGAGCGTTTCCAATCAACTGAACCGGCTAAGACCAACAACAATATTGCCGATCTCCCCAGCTATGAAGCGCCTAGATTCACCGAAAACAGCTTTAAGGAAGAAATTCCCTTCCCTGCTGCGTTAACAGTAGAAGCAGAAGAATCGGCCAAGGAAAAGATCAAATCTATTCTGGCTGGTCAGGTAGCAGAATTCAATAAACCAATAACCGAGGAAGATCAGCTGCCCATCAGCACAGAACCCTTCCATACTGTTGACTATTTCGCTTCACAGGGTATTAAAATAGATCTTACCAAGATTCCGCAGGATAAACTCACTGTACAGCTAAGAAAATTCACCGATTGGCTGAAGTACATGCGTAAAGTGAGTCCGAGCCCAACAGATTTGGGTACTGATCCGGCACAGGAAACCAAGGTACAAACCATTGCCCAGCACTCGAATGAAGCCAAGGAAGTGCTCACCGAAGCCATGGCTGAAGTGCTGGAAAAGCAAGGACAACCTGAAAAAGCCATCCAGATCTATATAAAACTTAGTTTTTTATATCCTGAGAAATCCGCTTACTTTGCGGCCAAAATTCAACAACTTAAAGGCATTTAACAATGGCGATTCTCTTTTTGATATTGACAGTAGTAGCTGCAGCTGCACTCGGATTTGTGATTCTGGTTCAAAACCCTAAAGGTGGCGGACTGGCAGGTAATGTAGGCGGCATCAGCAACCAGTTCATGGGTGTGAAGCAAACAACAGATGTATTGGAAAAAGGCACTTGGCTCTTCGCTGGTATCATCGCCCTGTTGGCCCTGTTTAGCAGCGTATTGCTGAAAGGCACTGCCACCGTATCTACTGAAGACAATCTGCTGGAGAAAGTAAATACCAACGCTCCTGCTGCTGCTCCAGCTAACACTGTACCGATGACAACACCGGCTACACCTGCAGATAGCGCGAAAAAATAATTCACGATAAAAGAATCTGGAAGCCCCGTCCGCAAGACGGGGTTTTTGTTTTATTTTGATCTTATGAAAAAAGTCCTGTTGCTTATTGGCTTGAGTGCTGCAGTCTTATTAGCCACACTCTTCTTACCTGCTACCACTTTCGATGGACCTAAAGCCTATTTCATTTTGGAAGAAGGCGAGAATAATACCAAGGGAGCTACAGCAAAAATGGAGGGATTGGTGCGCTTTCGTTGGGCACTAAACCTGATGGGTGGCATCCTTAGTGTTGATAGCCACTTGAAGCCCGGTAAGTTTGAATTGAAACAGGGACAAAACATCCTGAGCATCATTCGTCAGTTGCGTAATAATAGACAAGCAGAAACCAAACTGATTGTAACCAAACTGCGCACCAAAATGGATCTGGCGAGATTAATTGGTAAAAACTTCAAAGTTGATTCTACCACCGTGATGCAGTTTCTACAAAGCAATGATTCATTGAAAGCATTTGGCGTAGATACCAATACCGCTATGACTTTGGTTATACCCAACACTTATAGTTTTTATTGGAATACCCCACTGCATAATATCTTTAAGAAACTAGCTGCAGAGAAAGAAACATTCTGGACTAGCAATAACCGAAAAGAAAAAGCGGCTAAGCTGGGTTATACGCCTGAGCAGGTATATGCACTTGCCTCAATCGTAGAAGAAGAAACCATTCGCGATGATGAAAAAGGCAACATTGCGAGTGTTTACCTCAACCGCCTTCGTATCGGCATGGAAATGGGTGCCGACCCCACCATCAAGTTTGCATTGAATGATTTTTCCATCAAACGTATTCTGGAAAAACACCTTAATGTGCAATCGCCTTACAATACATATCGCAATATCGGCTTACCTCCTGGACCAATTTGTACGCCTTCTATTGTGACCATTGATGCCACATTGAATGCACCAAAAACAGACTACCTGTTTTGCTGCGCGAAAGCAGATTTCAGTGGCTACCACAATTTCGCTGCCACTTACGAACAGCACCTGAAATATGCAGATGAGTACCAACAGGAGCTGAATCGTATTGCCAAAGCAAAAGCCCAATCTGCTACAAAGTGACTAAACTAGAACGCATCATCATCACCTGGCCGCCTATTGCTTTTCTCATTCGGAAGAGTAAGAAACTTGTATTGCCGGGTTTCCAAGGTTTACCATTTTATGATGTGGTGGTTTTCTTTTTCAAACAGATCAATCGCGTAGGCTTAAATGAGCGTGCAGCAGCTATCTCTTTCAATTTCATCATGGCCATTCCTGCTGCGATGATCTTTATCTTCACCTTAGTACCCTATCTGCCTGTAGCAGCAGAATTCAAAGCACAGTTATTAAAGCTCATCAAAGACCTTACACCCAATAAGGCCACATCTCAACTCATCATTGGCTTTATTGATGATTTCTTCAAGCCACGTAACGGATTATTGTCTTTTGTATTCCTGATTACTTTGTTTTATGCATCCAATGCCATGATTGGTATTGTACGCACATTCGATAGATCAATACAAGAAACCAAGGGTTATTTTTTGCATCAACGTTTACGTGCATTAAGATTAACTACCCTACTCATTCTTTTACTAATTGCAAGTGTGCTGATGTTAATTGGTCAAGAAGAATTAGCAGGCATTCTCAAGAATATCTTTCACATGCGCAGAAGGGCGCGCATCCCTTGGTGGAATGGCGTTCGCTATACCGTAATTCTAGCATTCTTGTTTTATGGCATTGCATTGATTTACCGCTATGGACCATCTGTACATAAGAAATGGCCCTTGGTATCGCCAGGCGCCATCCTATCCACTTTTCTGATTCTCGCCACCACCATTATCTTCTCTTTCTGGGTGAATAATTTCGCCAGCTATAACAAAGTCTATGGCTCTATCGGAACAGTGCTGATTGTGATGCTCTTGATCTATTTCAACTCACTTATCTTACTCATTGGCTTTGAACTAAATGTTAGCCTTACCTATCTCAAACAGCAGGTACAGGATAGAAAAGCACAGGAAAATCAACCGGCAACAAATCCTTAAAAAGCGAGGAGCGGTTTGGCGGTAAAAGTGGTTTTCCCGAAATTGACTTTTCTAAACTGCAAACAATGAAAAGACTATTCCTCACTTGCTTATTGACAACAGGACTACTGCTTGCACAAGCACAAACCTCTATTGCTGTTGGCAGCAACGCACCTTTACTGGATCAAGCGATGAAGGATGTTTCTGGTAAAATGATTTCTGTAAAAGATGCCATGAAACAAAACGGTGTCTTGGTGATGTTCAGTTGTAATACCTGTCCCTATGTAATCAAGAACCAAAGCAGAACAAAGGAGATTGCTGCATTTGCCAAAGTCAATAATATTGGTATCATTCTGCTGAACAGCAATGAAGCACTACGTGGTGGTGACGATTCATTTTCTGCCATGCAACAATATGCCAAGGATCAACAATATGATTTCCCTTATGTGGTAGATGCTAATCACCAACAGGCCGATGCTTATGGTGCCACACGCACACCTGAGCTATTCTTACTGGATGCGCAAGGCAAACTGGTGTACAAAGGAGCTATTGATGATTCGCCAGCTGATATTGCTAAAGTGAACAGAATACATGCGAAAGAAGCCATCAAAGAATTAGTTGGGGGAAAATCAGTATCTATCAAAGAAAGCCGATCTGTTGGGTGCAGCATCAAAAGAAATTAATTACTCCAACCACGCTTCGGCGTGGTTTTTTATTGAAGCCCTGTTTCAGCACGTATCTTTATCACTCAATCTATTTTATGCGAATAATGCTTCTAGGTTTATGGATGACTTGCGCTGTAATTACACAAGCACAAACACCGATGATTACACCTATCCCGGTATCCATACAATCTCTAAATGGTAATGCTGTTGTACTCAATCAACAAACCACCATTAGCGCAGATCCGCTCTTCGCTGCACAAGCTGAATACCTGAAAGCAGCTATCCAACAGCAAACCGGACTTTCGTTAAAGATCGCATCCAAAACCAATGCTACAACACAAATCCATTTGGTGAAAGGAGCAGTTAGCACAAAAGCAGAAGCTTATCAACTGGAAGTCGCGGAAGACAAAGCAACACTTACTGCTGGTGATATTAGAGGAATCGTCAATAGCATACAAAGTCTCTTACAGCTACTCCCCTTACAAACAAGCAAAACAATATCTATTCCTGCAGTAAGTATAACCGATTATCCACGATTCGCTTACAGAGGCATGCACTTAGATGTAGTGCGCCATTTCTTTCCGGTAGACTATATCAAGAAATACATCGACTATCTCACTTTTCATAAGTTCAACACATTTCACTGGCATTTAACTGACGACCAGGGCTGGCGTATTGAAATGCATTCCTATCCTAAACTCAATAGCATCGGTTCTTGGCGTGATTCTACACTAATAGGCCATTTTAAAGACACACCAGCCAAATATGAGCGTGTGCGCTACGGTGGTTACTATACTAAAAAGGAAATCAAAGAGGTAATCGCCTATGCCAATGTGCGCGGCATCAATATCATTCCAGAAATTGATATACCCGGTCATAGTAGGGCTACCATCACCGCTTATCCTGAATTCAGTACAGACCCAAATAACAAATGGGGCGTAGCAGCTACTTGGGGTATGTATAACCGACAAAACAATGTCTTATCACCCAATCCAAAAACATTTGCCTTTCTGCGTGCAGTCTTTCATGAACTGGCCGATATGTTTCCCTCACCTTACATCCATGTAGGTGGAGATGAATGCAGCAAACTATGGTGGAAACAAAGCCCAGAAGCACAGGCTTTCATCAAAGCCAATAACCTCAAAGATGAATTTGGTTTACAAACCTATTTTATCAAACAAGTGAGCCAATACCTCGCGGAAAAAGGAAAGAAAGTAATTGGCTGGCACGAAATCATGGAAGGCAAATTAGATACTTCTACGATCGTGATGAATTGGGGCAATGATGCCAAAGCTGTAGAAGCTGCAGAGAAGGGTTATGCCATCATCATGACGCCTGGTAAGCCTTACTATTTCGACCACTATCAATCCAAAGATCCTAAAGACAGTCTGGCTATTCATGGATATAATCCATTGGAATCCGTGTATGTGTATGAACCAGTGCCAGCAGCTGTAAACAAGAAAGGCTTATCAGATAAAATCATGGGCGGACAGGCCAATGTGTGGACTGAATACATGGGCTATCCCACCAAAGTAGATTACATGATCTTTCCAAGAATGACTGCGGTGAGCGAAACACTATGGTCGCAGAAAAGTCAGAAGAACTACACTGATTTTCTGAACCGTTTGAAAACAAACATTATTCCTCGATATCAATTCTGGAATAGTTCTTGGTTTCCTGATTTTGAAAAGTGGCGTAAAGAGTAAGCAGCTTATTCCAACATTTCCTGTAAAGCAAGCTTGAGTTTCTCTTCTGGTAATTGCTGTCCGTAAAATTTGCGGAACTTCTTTTTGTTGTTCACCAACACTGTAGCAGGTATTGCACCCTGCCAGCTAATATCTATTTTGGGACAGAAATAATCGGCATCAGTCTCGTCCAGCCAAACAATTTTAGATTGATACCCATTTTTCTTGGCAAAGTCCTGAATGGCTTTTGGATAGTCTTCGGGAAAATCCAAACTCACCAAAACTAGTTTTACTTTCTTATCCTTTAAGGCAGCAACAGATTTTTCAAACCAAGGAATCTCTTGTATGCAAGGCTTACACCAGCTGGCCCAGAAGTTCACCACCAAGGGCGTAGTAGCCGTATCCATCATTTTCAACACATCATAAATCTTCACCTTACGGATGGTTTGCGCTTCTGCAGTCTGGCTGAATATGGCTATACAAAAAATGAGCAGCAGTTTTTTCATACTAGCAATTTACAGATCATCTGTTTCATGAAAACCCCATTCTTGCAATAATTGTTGTCTTTGTGTATTGGGCAGCGAAGCCTGCTCATAATGCCCAGCAGCAGCTTTTTGTCGGTACGCTTCGTAAATAGACACCGCACAAGCCACAGAGATATTCAGACTTTGGATAATACCCATTTGTGGAATGATAAAATTACCATCGGCCATAGCCCTAATCTCATCACTCACACCAGCATGCTCATTACCAAAGACCAATGCCACAGGTTGGGTGAAATCAATCTCATAAAGACTTCTGGCGTCAGAAGATAAATGCGTAGTAAGGATCAATGGAAATCTTTCACGCAAGGCTTGAAAACAGGTTACTGCATCTTCGTATTGATGCACCGTAAGCCATTTAGCCGCACTACTGCTACTCTTGGCACCAAACTTTTTGTGACGAGGAATTTTGGTGTTGAGGATATAGATATCCTGAATGCCGACAGCATCGCAAGTACGCATGACTGCAGATATATTGTGCGGGTCTTGCACATTTTCCATCACTACTGTGAGGTTAGCCTGACGGCGATTCAGCACACGCAATAGCTTTTCAGTACGTTCTGGTGTCATGCCGCAAACTTAGGATAAAGCAGATGAAGGATGCACCTAAAAGCTACCTAAACTACCTGATAACATGTTTGGTTCTTGTCCCCTTGCTTTTTAATCAATTTCTTTTGAACTGCTAGCTGTAGATCCCGGCTCGCGGTAGCAGAAGATATTGTTTTAAAATAAGCCATATAGTCTTTGCGTGTAAATGATCGAACGCCACTTGTTAGAAAAAGACCAATCCTTTCTATGCTCGAAATAGGGCCGGTTCTTTCTTTAAGCAATTCGTCTAAAGCATTACGCAAGATGCCTAGCATGAATACGATAAAATAAGTTGATTCCCCTCGCTTATCACTGATAGACAATGCCTGATAATATTCTTGCTGATGCTTACTGATGAGGGTTTCGAAAGGTAAATACTCAAATACAGGATATTGCTGCATCAAAATTAAGGTCTGCCAAAGACGCCCCATACGTCCGTTACCATCAGCAAATGGATGAATAAACTCCACTTCATAATGGAAGACACAGCTCTTAATCAAGATCGCTTCCTCGTCGTTACGCAGGTATTGAAACAACTGCTTCATTAAAACGGGTACTTGTGCCGCAGGAGGTGCCAAATGCGCAATAGCTTGCCCCTTTACAATACCTACACCAGACTGCCTGTATTTTCCGGGATATTTGACCAATCCCTGCATCAATGTTTTATGTGCTGAAAGAAAGGCTTTCTCTGTATAAGGATGATATTTACTCAATTGTGCATAGACCTGAATTGCGTTGTTCACCTCAGCGATATCTTTCGGCGGACCAATAACCCGTTTTTTGTCAAGAATAGCTGTTACCTGATCAATAGCCAAAGTATTACCCTCAATGGCAAGTGATGCCTGTATCGTTCTAATTCTATTTTGCTTTCTTAATTCAGGCGATTGTTTGGTTAAGAATGAAGCATTGACTTCGCCAATTTTCTGGGCAACTTCACTGACCAAATTCAGTACCTGACTTGATATGGTGTAGGGCGGCTTCAAATGATAGTATCAAATGATACTATCAAAATTAGGGTAATCTATTCGATAACACTATCATAAATACCATTACAGAAGAAAACTAGTACTAATGCCCTTTTGACTCAGCCTTAGCCGGATCGCGATGATCGTAGCTCAAAACCTCTTTGAGCAACCACTCCCCCTTTTCCAATAAATACAGATGGGTAAACCTAGCTCTGCTGGTATGCTGATCGGGCTTGTTCTT
>JAIETM010000024.1 GCA_019745155.1 Chitinophagaceae bacterium
CGGTATTTCGAGGGTTGTTCGGTTACCTTAACAAAATTGTTCATGTTCGTCGCTTAACGGTGGTATGCAATCAGTCCTGTCATGGGTGCTTTTAGCACTTTGCCCAGTTCCAGTTCGTAAGTATTGCAAAGGTCTTGCAATACATCGCGAAAACCAAATGCAATACTGCCCACAAAGTGAATCGGCAGGGTCCAGCTTTCACGATATTTATACAGGTGGTTGAAGAAAAAATCGTTCAATCCGTCTTCGATGATATTCTCAATCATATAATGACCACGGTTCTCTGCCAAAAAAATGGCAAAAGAAGCGAGATAACGGTTGGCCAAAGGTTGTTTATAGACGTTTTCGAGAATCTCCACAGGGGTAGTAGTAAAGCGTGCATCAAAGCGAGCGCGTAGGTCTTCATCAAAAGTTTGATAGAGATAATACTGCACCACTTTTTTACCCAGATAAGCACCACTGCCTTCATCGCCTAGCACATAGCCAATGCCTGGACTATTCTTGGCAATCTTCTTTCCATCAAAATAGCAGGAATTAGAACCTGTACCTAGGATACAAGCAATACCTTTTTCCTTGCCACACAAAGCGCGTGCAGCTGCCACCAAATCGGTATTGGCTTCCAGCTTGGCTTTAGGAAATAGTTGTTTCAGGGCTTTCTTGATGATGGCAACATTATTGGGGTTGCTGAGTCCTGTGCCGTAATAATAGACTTCTTCCACCGCCACTTTTTTCAGTTTAGGCATCAGCTCTTTGTTGAGCAGTTCCACAATCTGGGTCTGGTTCAGAAAATAGGGACTGATACCTTGGGTGTAGAGGGTCTTTTTCTTGCCGTTCTGCAGCAGGCACCATTCACATTTGGTGGCACCACTATCTGCAATCAGTTTCACAGCCATACAGATGGGTTTTGGCAAACATTTCAACCTGCCCCATTCAACATTAATGCAGATATTCGTGTTTGAATGCGACAAGATACAAAGAAGCTGAGTTATGGGAAGTAAAAAAATGCAGGTTTGGTTGCCCCTTTTGCTGGCTGGATTGATGGTAGTGGGCATGCTGATTGGTTATCAGCTGCGTGATAAAACAGCCGGTGTACGCTTTTTCGGTACACAACGCAGGGGCAGTATTCAGGAAGCCATTGATATCATTACCAATAAATATGTGGATCCGGTAAAAGGCGATAGCCTCACCAATCTGGCGATGGAAGAATTGCTGGGCAATCTCGATCCGCATTCGGTCTATATTCCGCCTGCCGACCTCAAGGACTTCAATGAGGAATTGATGGGTAATTTTCAGGGTATTGGTGTAGAATTTCAGCAGTTTCATGATACCGTGCATGTGTTGAATGTGATCAAGGGTGGTCCCTCTGAAAAAGCTGGTCTTAAAGTGGGCGATAGGCTGGTAAAAGTGAATGATTCTATCTCACTCGTGAAGATCGATCCCGATCAGGTGCGTAAATATTTGCGCGGTCCCGGTGGATCCTTGGTAAAAGTGGGTTTTGTACGCAATGGCAAGCTGAATGCTGTGAACATAACCCGTGGCACCATTCCGGTATCTTCTATAGATGCAGCTTATATCGTATCACCGGGTATTGGCTTTATCCGTATCAATAAATTTGCCGAGCGTACGTATGAAGAGTTTATGAGCAATCTGGAGCGATTACAGAAAGCGGGTATGCAGCAACTGATTCTGGATCTACGTGGCAATGGGGGCGGATTGATGAACGAAGCCACAGATATTGCTGATGAGTTTCTGGATGGTGATAAACTGATTGTGTACACGCAGGGCGATAAGGTATCCAGATATGATTATCGTTGTCAGAAAGAAGGATTGTTTGAAAAAGGCAAGCTGGTGGTATTGATTGATGAAACATCTGCTTCTGCCAGTGAGGTATTGACAGGTGCTTTGCAGGATTGGGATAGAGCCACCATTATTGGCCGCAGAAGTTTTGGTAAGGGTTTGGTGCAGCAACAGTTTCAGTTGAGTGATGGCAGTGCTATGCGCCTGACCATTGCGCGTTATTATACGCCGCTTGGCCGCAATATCCAGAAGCCATATGAACAAGGAAAAGAGAAATATCAGGAAGAACTAGCCGAGCGTTTTCATAATGGCGAGGTATTGAAAGCGGATAGCATCAAACAAAAAGGTAAGGCGTATAAAACACCAGCAGGCAGAACAGTCTATGGTGGTGGTGGTATAACGCCCGATGTATTTGTGCCGCTAGATACCACCAGTCTGGATGCACCGGCCATGCGTTTCTACAGAAGAAATACGCTGGTGAATTTTGTGTATGAATACTATACCAAGCATCAGGACTTTTTTGCGCAGTTCAAAGATCCCTTGGCCATGGCAGGTGGTTTTGTACCCGGCGATGCCGAATGGATGGCTTTGAAAAGTTTTGCAGCGCGCGATAGTATTGCCATGGACGCAGTGAGTGTAAAAGACAAGCAAGTACTGTTAAAACGTATGCAGGCCTTGATGGCCAGACAAATCTGGCGCAATGAGGGTTATTTCGAGATTATGAACAGGCAGGATATGGCTGTGCAGAAGGCGTTACAGGTATTACAAGCAAAAAACTAGGGATTTCTTTACTTTTACGACCGAGGCTGTTGAAACCCCATGGATAAAATCTACATACTGAAGCGCAAAAACTTGTTGCGGGGCCCATACACTGTGGATGCCCTGAAGCAGAAGGGACTGCATAAGTATGACCTGATCTGGTACAAAGGACTACCGGATTGGACACCTGCGCAGCAGGTAGATGCAGTGCTATCATGCATTCGCGAGGAAAATGGCAACAATGATTCCAACTCAGTATTGAAACGAATCTGGCATTTGTTTGATTAAGTGTAATAGTTATACACAACACAGTTTCAATGCTTTCTAAAAATAATCCCTGAAAAATTTGGTGCGTTTTTGTTTTCACCTATTTTTGCAGTCCCAAAAAACAAGGTAATACTTGATTTAGCGGGTAATGGAGATTCCGTAGCTCAGTTGGTAGAGCAATACACTTTTAATGTATGGGCCCTGGGTTCGAGTCCCAGCGGGATCACAAAGCCTCACAGAAATGTGGGGTTTTTTTATGCTCTTAATACAGTGAGCGGCAGCTGTAATGGCATGCAAGTGTGTAAGCGAAACAAGCTTGCTTGGTTGAGCTGGAACGATTGCACGACAACGTGCGAAGCGCGTACTGCCGCGAACGATACTTTACACGCTTAAAAGCCCTTGATATAATGCTACGGCTTTGGGGTAAGCTCAATGCGGAGGGAAGTCAGCGAAACGAAGTGGAGCTGACAATCCCAGAAATGGCAATTCAAGTAAATAATCGTCCAAGCGAAACAAGCTTGCTTGGTTGAGCTGAACGATTGCATGGCTAAGAGCCCGTTTGTATGCATTGCTTTACTTTCTTCTCCCAGCTTCTTTTTGCAAGGTACCAAGACTTATTACCAGCTATTATTTCCAGCCTGTCGTTTGTGTGTAAAGGCCTTGAATCGTTAATTATTCGGTTATTGTTGTCGTTTGGCAATAATATGCGGACATTGTCTACCGGACTTTCTTCATCATCAAGATCAAATAAGCAATGGAATTTTTCTGCACTAAATCTTTCCTGTTTTTCTTTTAATGCTGCTAATAAAGCTTGAAGCGGATAATGCTCTGTGATAAAATCTAAATCATAAATATCTTTTTGTGCTTTTCTGTTAGCTGTACTCATTAGTTTAAATAGTCCAACATCTCTGATAGTGAACATACGAATACCATTCACATTGTCAAAGGCATCCAGATGCTGGAAATTTTGCAGAAATTCAACTTTTATTTGTTCTTCTCCTACTTTGACTAAGCACCTTAGAAAAGCATACTGATTACCTGTTTCTTTGTTTACAATAGTACTCGTAATCAGTCTTTCCTGAAAATGGTGTGAAAGCGTATTGTGCAGAAATTCTAACCCCTTAATACCTAGCTGTTCACTGGTGAATAAATCAATGTCAATAGATTTTCTGTGTGCAAATCTTAAGGCAAGATTGGTACCCCCTGCTAAGGCAAATGGGTCAACAACTTCAAGGCTCTGCAAATCACTCAGTAAATGCAATAAGTTGTTACTAACCGCTGTCACTACTATGCTTTCTTTTGAAATCGGGCAAAAAGAGGTACTTCGTAACGATCAGCCACCAACTTGCAGACTTCGTTGCTGATCTTCTCTTTAGTTAGTTTTAATTCCTGTACAATCTGCTCATGTGTGTACAGGCTTTCCAGTTTTACAATATCAGTATCAAAACTCTCAGCGGTAGTCATGTATAGCGCTCTGGGTATAATCAGGTCCTTATCCCTGTTAATATCCAGCTTGCCCATGTCCACATCCCAGAAAAGATGCTTGGGGAATATTGATGTTATATTGCTGAGCTTTTTCACAATCCAAATTTAGTTGAAATCAGAAAAAACTCAACAGCTTTAACAAAGCTGCATTCGTATTGATTTCAATTTATTGGTTATTAATTGTTTATGAAAACATCGCCACTTCGCTGACTGGATTTTTTTAAAACATTAATTACGCTGATTTGGCGTGTAAGCTCAATGCGGAGGGAAGTCAGCGAAACGAAGTGAGCTGCCAATCCAGGCGAGTTGAATGAATGGAATTATTGCAAAACAGGAATACCTAACTCTCGTAGATATTTAAATGTGTCGTCGTAGTATTCATGTTTTCTGGTATGATCTTCATCATTTCCATTAGGTATTACTATTACCATACCTTGTCTAGCTCTTGTCAGCAATACTCGATAAGCGTTGATGAGATACTTTTTCCTTTCTTCATTTTTGATATTCTGCCATTTGTTTCCTTTAAATGCAAATGTTTTCCAACCTTCTGTAGAAAAACGAAGGTCGCCATCCCATGTAACACATGACCAGTCAAGCTCGAGACCTTGTACATGAAATTCGGTTGCGACATCTTCAAGGAAATAAGAAGAACGAACATCATCTTTCCCATCAAGAAACCAATTGACTGGATTCATGGGTGTTTTTACATCTATGGCGAAGGGCTTTAATCTCTGCGCTTGTGATGATACCACAATGCCATAGCGTTCACTTCCTCTAGCTTTTTCTTTAAGCCACTTTTTAGCCTTTAATAATTCTCTTGTTATAACAATAGGATATTTGGGTAATAATATGTCAAGATTCTTTTTGGCTTCTGCCAGGTTGATGTCGAGCAAGTTTTTGACAAAGGCTGACAAATTTTCTGAACGAAATGAACGCATTGAGACGCCAAGATGTAAGTCTGGATTAAAATTAACATTGCAGGTATGCTTAATTCGTTCAATAGTATCGATAGCAGCATATTCTGAGTCTGTTAAGTTCGGCGATATGAAGACATGCCAGTCTTTGAACGTTTTTTCAATCGCATTTAGCCATTCAGATATGCCCGCTTCGCCTGTATTGATTTCTTGTCCACCACCAACTAAACAAACAACTACAGCCCAGTCTTGATGTCTATTCAGACAAGAAATAAGAAACTCTGGCTCAGAATAAGTAAAATTTGATTGTCCCTTTTTCTGCTGCATGAAGCGAATTGTCTGTTCTTTATTCCAAGCTCGTTGAGCCTCATCAAAAATCGCTACATGATCGTATGGCGCACTTTGATCTTTTAAATAGGCATCGCGATAATGGTGTATGATCTGAATAAAAGATTTTACTGCTTGTTTCGCATCTTTCTTTGTAATTCGTCTACCATTTGTAGCCTCTCTTTGTACTTTATCTCTTGTTAGTGCTTCTTGAAGTATTGCAACTAGCGGAGCATTACCAGATAGGTAAACACTGGTATTCCCTTTTTCCTTATCTAAATGTTGTGTAGCAATTTTAAGACCAACTAAAGTTTTACCTGCTCCAGGAACACCAGTTACAAAGCATATAATCTTTTCTTGGTGATTCTTAGCATAATCAATAATGTCTGATATGGCATTTGTAGTTAGTGTTAGGTTTTTGGAGCCAGCATCACTTCTTGTAATTGCTTCAACGCTATGATTGTTGTATAATGAAACAGCTGCTTCAATAATTGTTGGCGTTGGTGAGTAGGAGCCAGAAGCAAATTCTTGTGCATTTAATGATGAGTTATTCTCTAGAAAGGCAATCGTCTGCTCAAATGCAAGTGAAAGCTCGTGTTGGTTACACTTAATGGGCAAAAGGAGGTTGTCGTTATGAGAGGTAGTTGATATCTCTATAATTGATCTCTTTGCTTCTGTAGCTACAAGTATCGGAGCAATCAGTGCGGTATGACTTGGTTTATGAAAATTTTTTAAGTCGAGTGCATAATCCCAAACTTGTTCAATATGCTGTGTATGAAACTTACTTTCGCCAACCTTAAATTCAATTACAAAGACTATTCCAGAGATAATTAGAATAACATCTACTCTTCCACCCAATCTTGGAATTGAAAATTCGAAAAAGATATCACCAGTATATCCTCGAAGAGAATCTTTGAGAATATGTATTTGCTTCTCCCAAGATTTATTTTGGAGCCTTGTTGAATCAAAGTCGTTTTTGATTGTTATTGCACCAATGATTTCCTCAGTTGATTTATGTAGAAATTTATCAATTGATTCGCTATAATAATAGTTCAGCATATTTAAGAAGCTATAGACGAATTTAAAATGTTATAGGAGAAATGTTGTAAATCTGATTATGACTATAGAGAATATGAATGAAGATATTACACAATTTCCCGTGCATAACTCCTGTATAAACATCGGGCATTACCCCGCAAATGCCCATCCGGCATGATTTTTCCTTGTGGTTATTACCATCTTATCCACCAGATTTTTTTCTTAACAATGGCTTGACAAACGAATAGGAGCTTTGTATTGTCTTACTAAAAACAGCGTTATGAAAAACGTACCCTATCATTTGCTGGTGAATGCTGCCGGGCAGTTGATGCAGCAGCACGCATTCGATCATCTTACCGATGATAAGCTCAGCAGAATGCAGAATTGTATTCGTACGCTTTCGCAGGAAGCAGTTACCAAAGAAGCCATCAATGCCAGCGGGCATGAATTGCTGGCCCTTTGCCGCGAAGCCGATCTGTATGTTGACACCACCACACCACAATCATTGCAACAATTGTTTGCTGCCATGAGTTATTTTGGTGTTGATGCACAGTCTGCTGTAACAGAAGAAGTGTACTAGTATAGTTCTTACATTTTTACTTAGGCAACACAATCCGAAAGGTGGTGCCCTTACCCGGTTCGCTGCGGTAAACGGATAATTTACCCTTGTGGTATTGCTCAATGATACGTTTACTCAGTGTGAGGCCTAGTCCCCAACCTCTTTTCTTCGTCGTAAACCCGGGCTGAAATACTTTATTCAAAGCGCCAGCTTCAATACCCTTGCCACTATCGCTTACATCAATCCAATATTGTTCTGCTTGTTCTTGCACTTGAATCAAAATTTGTCCGCTGCCATCCATGGCGTCTAGTGCATTCTTCAATAAATTCTCCAATACCCAATCGAAAAGCAAGGGAGATAATTGCAATTGTGTATCTGCAAGCAAACGATGTTGTAATTCCATGCGCACTTTACTGCCTGCCCGTTTGCGCATATAAGTCAACATATTCTCTAGTTGGGGTAATAGGGCAGTTGGCTCTACCTGAGGTGTACTACCAATTTTACCAAAGCGATCGGAGATCAGTTGCAAACGTCGTACATCTTTATCCATCTCAGCGGCAATATGATCTGCAGCAGGAATGTCTTTTAATAATTCCAGCCAACCTTCTAAACTACTCACCGGTGTGCCCAATTGATGCGCTGTTTCTTTGGCCATGCCAGCCCACAATTGATTTTGATTACTCTTGAAACGAATGCGTTGTGTAGTAATAGCAATGATGAGGAATAAAGCAGCAATACTCAATTGTACATAAGGATACCATTGTACTTGTGTCAACAAAGTGCTAGGGCCGTAATAATATTTGTTGGCAGCATAAGGTGTTTCTTTCACCACTAATACAATGGGCTTTGGGGCAAAGCGACGAAACTGTTTGAGTTTGGTTTTTAGTAGTGTATTGATGTCTGCAACACCAGCAGTGTCAATATTCATGAAGAGTCCCGTAGGTTCATCGCGTTCATTGGTTTCGATGATGGGGATCTCGGTATTATCGGTAGCAATCTTGGTGGCGAGGGAGAGAGAAGTGCTGTCGGCTCCGTTGAGGATGGTGCGTTCGGCTTCTACCCATGCTTCTACGTATTTGCGTTCTTCTGTTGCGATTTTATCTGCGAGGTATCGGCTATACAAGACTGTACTGCCTACTACCAAAATGGCAATGGCAATAAGTAAGTTGCGCCAGTTGAGTAAAGCCCTCATACCTTAAAAGTAAAGGATTTTGTGAAGGCAGGTCTTTTGGTTTTAGTCTTTGGTCTTTGGTCTTTCGTCTTTGGTCCTTGGTTTTTTCTGTCATGTCCTGATATAGGTTGACAGTTTTATTTGATTTAGTTTAAGCTGCGCGATGCACATGAGCAGGTATTTTCA
>JAIETM010000014.1 GCA_019745155.1 Chitinophagaceae bacterium
CAAACGATTGTTATGCCCCCAACTTCACCGCTTGGACAGTTTCTGCATTGGGAAGCTGCTACACCGCATGATATTTTTCTTCGTCAGCCATTCAATGGTCAGTGGAAGACCTGGACATGGGCAGAGGCCGGACAAGAATGTCGCAAAATGGCAACCGCTTTGCGTGCGATGGGTTTACCTGAACGTGCACATGTGGCCATTCTCTCTAAGAACTGTGCACATTGGATTATGGCTGATATAGCCATCATGATGGCAGGCTATATATCTGTGCCCATCTATCCAACGTTATCTGCATCTTCTATTGAGCCCATTCTCACACATAGTGATACAGCTGCCATTTTTATTGGAAAGCTGGATGATTATGCTGCGCAGAAAGATGGTATTCCAGCACATATTCAAAAGATTGGATTTGATATGTATGAGATGCCTGATGGTAAAGCTTGGACTGAATTGATCAATACCCATGCACCCGCAGAAGACTTATACTACTGGCAGTATGATGATCTAATGACCATCATTTATACATCAGGAACCACAGGAGCACCTAAGGGTGTGATGCATACAGCCGGCAATTTTGATGCAACCATGCAGGCAGCCATTAGTGAGCTGCGCTTACCACAAAGACCACGTTTATTCTCTTATTTGCCTTTGAGCCATATTGCTGAGCGTATTGGTATTGCTACGAATGCGTATTATAGTGGCGGGGTGATTTCATTTGCAGAATCACTCACCACCTTTGCACATGATGTGGCTTCTGTACAGCCAGATATCTTTTTTGCTGTACCAAGACTCTGGGGCAAATTCAGGGAAGGTATTCTCAGCAAAATGCCACAAAGCAAACTCAGTTTCCTCATTTCTATTCCACTGCTGGGTAATGTGGTGAAGAAAAAAATCAGGCATAAACTTGGCTTATCAAAAGCTTCGCATATCTATAGCGCAGCAGCACCCATTTCTGTTGACATGATCAAGTGGTTCGATAAATTGGGTGTGAAAATCACGCAGGCATTGGGCATGACTGAAGATTGTGTGTATGCACACTTTGAAAGACCCTTCGATAGAAGAATGGGTTCTGTAGGTAAACCATTTAAAGGCTTACAGGTGAAAATTTCTCCAGAAGGAGAGCTGCGTGTAAAAAGCGTGAGCAATACCAAGGGCTATTACAAAGAACCTGAACTTACGAAAGAATTGTTCGATGAAGAAGGCTATCTACGTACAGGTGATTTATGTGAGTACGATCATGATGGATTTTTATTTATTACAGGCAGATTGAAAGATCAGTTTAAAACGGATAAGGGTAAGTATATTTCGCCTGCGCCTATTGAAGTGAAAATGCTGGCCAATCCTGATGTAGAACAAGCTTGTGTGGTGGGCATGGGTATTCCTCAGCCGATAGTATTGGTTACCTTGTCCGAGATTGGTAAGGCTAAACCAAAAGCAGAAGTAGAAGCCAGCTTATTGGCATCCATCGCAGCGATCAATCCAACATTGGAGCATTATGAACATTTAGAGAAGGCGGTGGTGATGCGTGAACCTTGGTTAATTGACAATGGCTATCTCACACCCACCATGAAAGTAAAACGTAACTATGTAGAGAAACTACACCAACAGTTTTACCCGCAATGGTTCCATACAGCAGAAGCTGTGGTGTGGGAGTGATGAAATGTATTTGACATCAGTTATACCGCAGACTAAAGTCTGCGGAAATAATTTTACCGCGAACGAAAGTTCGCGGTTTTGTTTTATAGTGATGTTAATGTTGATTGACTACTTAAAGCATGGTAACAGAAATCTATTACTAGCAGTTTAGGTCATTACCGTGGACTTAAGTCCACGGTAGAAATAGTTTGTACGGGATTTACCCCAAATACTTCTTAAAAAAATCCATACTCCCCTGCCAGGCCAATTTGGCAGCAGCTTCATTGTAACGGGTAGGCGCCGTATCATTATGAAACGCATGGTTCACGCCGTCGTACATGTATAACTCGTAGTTGATATTGTTAGCTTTAAGCGCTGATTCATACGCTGCTGCACCGGCATTCACTCTTTCATCCAAACCGGCATAATGCAGCTGTACTGCCGCTTTGATATTGGGCACTTTGGCTGTATCAGGCTGGCGACCATAAAACGCAACTGCTGCTTTTAGTGAAGGCACTTCTACTGCCAATGAATTGGCCATCGCACCGCCCCAGCAGAAACCAACACAACCATATTTACCAGTTACATCTTTACGTGTATTGAGGTAATCAAATACACGAATGAAGTTCTGTAGACTGTCTTCTGCTTTTAATTGTTGAAACTTTTGTCGGGCCTCATCTTCATTGGCAGGTGTACCACCCAATGGTGCCAATGCATTGGGTGCAATAGCCAGAAAACCTGCTTTGGCGGCTCTACGCGCCACATCCTCAATATGGGCATTTAGTCCTCTGTTCTCATGAATGATGACCACTGCTGCATATTTACCTTTCTTTTCAGGTCGGGCAACATAGGCTTTCATCTCGCCTTGAACACCGGCATACGTGATATACTCCGTCATCAAACCATCTGTAGGTGTTTGATTGGCCCCGGCTGCATTCACCTCTATCAGCGGTAATACAGCCATTGCAGCTGTCACACTTCCTGTCAGCAGGGTTAGTCGCTTTAAGAATTCATTTCTGGAGAGTGGCTTATGGGTATACTCGTCGTAGAGATTGATGATGTCTTGATTCATGGCAGCAGTTTTGAGTAAGGTAATCTGTTTACTTACTTTCTGATAATTTTTTACACCAATGGTTTAGTAACGCCAGCTTTTTACATCAGCACCAGCAGGTGGGTTGGCCAATAATTCCTTAGTCCACTTATTGATAAACATGCTGTGGTAACGCAACCTGCTGATATAATTGGGTTGTGTATGATCTCCATTCCAGCAATGTTCTGCTCTATCGCCATAATCCACTTCGCAATTACAGGAAGGATTCTTCAACTGCTTCAACATATCTTCTGCAGTGTACACGGCATTGTTGAGGTAAAAATTATCCATATCGCCTACATAAATATGAATCTTGCCTTTGAGTTTATCGCCAATCTTCGGCCAGTCGCGCTGAATGATATGGGTGAGGTCATAATTATCGCGCCAGTATTTCGCTACTTCAGGATCAATCACACCTGTATACTTATCGTAAATTCTTTTGGGATAACCATCTGCACCATTAGGAGAGAACACTGCTTCCCAAATATCAAACTGATCACCACTACGGCTCTTGGTTCCCAAAGCCAACTCACGATGATTCATGTCTTTCACTGTAGCACTTACATGACCTAAATAATTTCTATGTCCCGGGCGCAATGTCTTTTTGAAATCGCTTTCCAAGTAATATGCATTCTTGTCCTTGTAAATATTCATGGTAACATAGTGATTGAAATCAATGGGGTCGGGACAAGCAGCATAGCAGCCGTTATACGCATCGGGGTAGAACACCTGTGCAGCCAATGCTTCCCATCCGCCTGTGCTGCCGCCGTATAAAAACCTTGCCCAGCCCTGGCCAATACCACGAAATCGTTTTTCAATTTCAGGAATCAGTTCATACGTAATCGCATCGCCGTAAGGCCCCATGTTTGCAGAATTCACCGCATAGGAATCATCGTAGTAAGGAGTGGCGTGTTGTATTTCTATGGCAATCACTCTGGGAAAATTCGGACCTGTCCATTGTTTGTAAAAGTCATAGGCTTCCTGTTGTACAATCTTGTTGTAACCAATCAGGTTAAAACGTTTCACCGTATCAGGCTTAAGGTTGGCATCAGGTGGCGTAGTTCGAAAGCCGCCAAAGTCTTCCGGAAAATGTCCGTGAAAAATGGCAAGTGGATAACGTACATCCGGATTTTCATCAAAACCTTCGGGCAACAAAATATGCGCACCTAAATACATCGGCCTGCCCCAGAATTCCGTAAGCAGTTTGCTTTGAATTTTGATGTGTTTGATATACTTGGTGTCCTTAGGTGCTTCAATAGGTGGAATGATCTTATCCAATTCAACAATGGCAATGCTTTTGAAAAGTGGATTCACACTCATGCGCTTAGGTGTAGAATAAGGATTGCCTGGTGCAAGATTCCAGTGTTGTCCCTCTCCACGATCCATGGGCAGCTTTACAACTTTGCCATTCTTGAGGTGAAAGGTTTCGTATTTGTGAAAGACAACTTGTACAGTATAATTCCCTGATGGGATTGCGGATAATTGCTCAATAGGGTAACCAAACACATCCTTGCCTTGTACAGATAGGGTAGTGCCCGGTGCCCAATTTTCTACATCCATACCAAAGACCAATTGGGTTTCTGGTCCGTCTGCAATTTGAAAACGTGGCTCACCACTTGTTTTCTTTGATAAGAGCAGTAAGAGTCTGCCATCTAAATTTTCTTTGTAGTGTTTGGCAGGATAGGGTACTCGAAACAATTGTGCAGAAGCGCTCAGCAGCAAAGTGCTGAAAAAGCAAAGAAGCAGGTATCTCATGGCAAATGATTGATACAGAAAATTAAGCCTTAATACCTGTTTAGCAATGGGCAATAAAAAACTGCATCCGGCTTGCCCCCGCGCGCCATGATGCAGTTTAACCTTTGGTGATGGTATTACAATACAATCACACTATTGCTGCCGCCGTAAACATTTGGTGCATGGCTGTCAGCTTCCGGTTCGTTTAACCACTCAGATTTGTTCACCAAATACTTGAACTCGTGTGTGCTGTTTTTAGGCAATTGCACATCAGCAGTGAAACTGCCATCTTTTTTCTTGCTCAGAACGATGGAATTTTCCCAATCGCTGTTGAGGCCAAGTACTTCTACTGTTTCTGCGTTTTCTACTTGAAAAGAGAATTTTACTTTACAGTAGTCTTTGGTTTTGTAATATGTTTTCTGAATCATGTGTAATGATTTGGTGAAAAATGGGTTGCTTGCTTGCACCTTAATACAGGCTTTGGAAAAAAGTAACCCGGCGAAATGACGATTTTTTCTGTGCACTTGCAGATTTCTGTAGAACTTGTGGAAAACCGCGAAAATGCGCGATTCTTTGTTGAATCTTCTTAAATTGAAGCATGGACAAACGTCGTTTTCTCAAGCAAATTTCCTTGTTAGGCGCAGGTTCGCTAACAGGTGTTAGTCAGTTGAATGCAGTAATGGCTGCTGCGAAAGATATTCCTGCAAATACACTGGCAGGTGAAGAAGACTTCTGGGCCATCATTCGCAAAGGCTATCGTTTGAAGCCTGATTATATCAACTTAGAAAATGGCTATTACAATTTTTTGCCTGAAACAACATTGGAGAAATACATCGCACATATTCGCGAAATCAATTACCAAGGTTCTTATTACATGCGTACTGTGCAATGGGATAATAAAAAACGCATGGCAGCAAAGCTGGCCGCTATTGCGGGATGTTCACCTGATGAATTGATCATCACACGCAATACAACAGAATCACTGGATATGATCATTGCGGGACAAAACTGGCAGGCCGGTGATGAAGCGGTAATGGCCGAGCAGGATTATGGTGCGATGCTGGATATGTTCAAACAAGTAGCGAAGCGTCATGGAGTAGTGAATAAAATCATTTCTGTTCCTACGCATCCAAAAAATGATGAGGAGATTGTTCAGCTCTATGCCAATGCCATCACCCCCAAAACAAAATTGTTGATGGTCTGCCACATGGTGAATATCACCGGACAGATTTTGCCTATTCGCAAAATATCAGACATGGCGCATGCACGTGGCGTGAAAGTATTGGTAGATGGTGCCCATGCATTTGCACATTTCCGTTATAATATTCCTGATCTGCATTGTGATTATTACGGTGCATCCTTACACAAATGGCTGAGTGTACCATTAGGTGCAGGTATTCTCTATGTAAAGCGCGAAGAGATCGATCATGTTTGGCCACTGATTGCCGAAGGCGAACGCAAGCCCGGCGATATCTCTCGCCTCAACCATATTGGCACGCATCCGGTGCATACTGATCTAACGATAGAAGATGCCATCGACTATTATCAAATGATTGGTCCCGAACGTAAAGAAGCCAGATTACGCTACTTGAAAGATTATTGGACTTCCCGCGTGAAAGACATACCGAATATTGTCTTAAACACACCATTGGATGCAGCGCGCAGTTGTGCTATTGCGAATGTTGGCATTAAAGGAATGAAGCCGGCTGATATGGCCAAGCAATTGATGGATCGATTTAAAATATTTACGGTAGCCATTGATTATAGCAATGTGCATGGTTGCCGCATTACGCCGAATGTGTACACCACCACCGCAGAGTTGGATGCGTTTGTTACTGCATTAAAAACTTTGGCTAGCGCTTAGTTTAAACGATTGGTGAGCTGTTCATCAATCTTCTTGAATAAGTGATAGGGCCTATAGGTACGCCATTCTAGTATCTCCATCAACTCGATGAAGTAATTCAATTTGCGTTTACGAAAATCGTATTGTGTAGCTTCCGGCATATTGAGTGCAACAATCCAGCCTTCAGCATCACTCACTTCTTCATACCATTCTTCATAGTAATCTTTATCGCCACTATGAAAATTGAGTACGTTCTCTGTAATTAAGATGAATTTGGAAATGCCTTCCAGCGCCAGCTTCTCCATTACTTCACGCTTCAGCTCCATGATATCATTCTCAATCGCATCATTCCACTCGCCAATCATTTCAATAATAGCGAAGTGTAATTCGTAATCAACGTAGATAATCTTTAGATAAAGCGTTTTGCTGCCAAAATCATCCCATTGTGGGTGGATATAGTAGTTGTAGACTGTTTGAGAAAACTCAAACTCACTATAAGTTCTTCCGTAAAAAGGGGAGCGGGGATCTTCTTCCGCAATATAAATATGTCGCCAATTGTAAAATGGTTCCAGGTGATGCATTACTGTTCCAATTTCCTTGCGTCAACTGCTTTCTTCACACTGCCATGCGTTAGCAAAAGATCCTTAGCTTCTTCATAATTGGTCAAGCCCAATTGTTCCATCACCATGCGCACACCGCGATCAACCAGCTTCACATTACTCAGCTGCATATTCACCATCTTATTGTCTTCCACGCGGCCTAACTGAATCATCACCGCAGTAGAAATCATATTTAGTACCAGTTTCTGTGCAGTACCACTTTTCATTCGGGTACTGCCCGTTACAAATTCTGGTCCTACCACAACTTCAATGGGGTAGTCCGCTACTCTTGATAATGGACTATTGGGATTACAACAAATACTGCCTGTTACAATACCTCTTTTGCGACATTCTTCCAATGCGCCAATCACATAAGGCGTAGTACCACTGGCTGCTAAACCAATCACCACATCCTTATCGCTCACGAAAAATTTCTCCAAATCAGCCCAGCCTTGTTCCTTGCTGTCTTCTGCAAATTCTACTGCTTGTGTAATGGCTTTATCGCCACCGGCAATCAAACCAATCACCAATCCATAAGGCACGCCGTAAGTGGGCGGACATTCACTTGCATCCACTATAGCCAAGCGGCCACTTGTACCTGCACCAAGGTAAAACAATCTGCCACCTGCCAGCATTTTATCAGAAGCAACAGCCACCAATTTTTCAATCTGCGGAATAGCTTTCTCAACTGCTTGCGGCACCAACTTATCTTCGTTATTAATGTTCACCAGAATTTCATCCAGTGTCATTTTCTCCAGATGTCGGTATTTCGAGGGTTGTTCGGTTACCTTAACAAAATTGTTCATGTTCGTCGCTTAACGGTGGTATGCAATCAGTCC
>JAIETM010000023.1 GCA_019745155.1 Chitinophagaceae bacterium
ACTGTTTGGGGTTAAATAATAAAGTTTAAGCACCTTAAAATTAATCCCAACTGTCAGATTAAGTCTTAACTTCTACATATCATGTTTTGTCAATATCAAGACTCCCTCTCCTTCGGAGAGGGCTGGGGTGAGGTAAAATCCTCAGGGTCCGTTTCACGAGACCCTGAGGGGACAAAAATACCCCTCAGTCCCCTGCGGGGCCAGCTCCCCTTGACAGGGGGAGCATATGTTGAAGAAAAATTGACTATTTACATACAAGTCCACTATTTGTAGAATAAATAGTTAGACTCAAATTTCAAATCGCAAATTAGAAACTGTCAATCTATATCAGGACAGGACAAGCCAAAGATCCGCCTACGTCAAGACTTCGGCGGACAAGCCAGCCCCTAAAGACCAAAGACCTTTCCCTTACTTACTATCCTGCCCGATATCAAACATCACCCCAAAACGAAGGGTGTTGGATAATGGGTTACGCGTAACACCACTACCAGATGGAACGAGGTAAGATAAATTGATGGTCAAGAAACTAGTTTTGAAACCGGCACCCAGCGAGAAAAACTTTCTATTACCACGGGAATCATCTTCATAGAAATAACCACCACGCGCAAAGAATTGCTCATTGTAAGCATATTCCATACCGGCAGAAACTTGTAAAGAATTCAATCCACCACTGGTACCACCGAATGATTTGAACCAACTTGATAAGACACTCTGCGAACGATAATCAGATAATGCAGCGGAATCTGCAGAAAAATTACCCGTAGCAACAGGTGGGGCTGGTACTAAGAGTTTATTGATATCCAATCCGAATGTAATCTTGTTAGAAGGATCCATCTCCGTGGTATAACTGAAACCCAAACCCAGATTGGCTGGGATGAAATCTTTATTTCTCGCATCGTTGGTATAACCAATCTTAGTACCCAGATTAGAAATGGTTAAACCCGCTGCAAAACCTCTTCCTCCTTCTGGCGCAGCTTGGTAATACAAGGCAATATCACCAGCTACTGCATTACCTGCTTTATACACCACACCTCCTACATCACCTGTCACCAATCTTGAATTGATATAACGCATCGCTACAGAAATACCCAGATTACTATTGATCTGACGCGCATAACCTGCATCCAATGCAAACTCTGCAGGGCGCACGTTGTTCAAAATATTACCGGAGAAATCCGTCAACTGAATATTACCCAAACTGAAGAATCGGATAGAACCAAAGACTGCTTGCTCCACATCCAAATGCTTATAGCCGGATGCACTCATCAGGTACACATCATTCAAGCCAAGATCTTTCAACCATGGCGTATAGGTTAATGCCAATTGTCCTGATTTTTTGGCAAAGGGAATTTTTGCCTGATTCCAGAAAACAGCATTGGCATCGGGTGAGATGGCAATACCCAGATCGCCCATACCTCCCGCACGTGCATCAGGTGAAATACGCAGAAACGGCACTGCAGTAGTGACAATATTGATTGAGTTCTGTGCATAGGTATATGTTACACCTGCCAGTAATCCGGCAAAAGCCAGCATGATTTTTTTCATAACACGATTTAACGTTCAATAAACGTACAAGCAAAGTAACAGCTTGTGTTGGTCAGGTAGAAATTGTATCGATAGCGTGTCGATTAAAATAGGATTAATTGACCGGTTGTACCGGCTTGTTCATCATTCTCTTGTACAATAATACGATAAAAATAAGTTCCACTACCCAGTTTTTTGCCCTGAACATCCGTGGCATTCCACTGAATTTGCACACTTCTGGTACCTGCCGAACGCACTTGCTGATTCATCTGCTTCACCAATCGGCCCTGCGTATTGTATACCGCTATTTGCACCTGCAAGTCTCTTTCAGGTCGATTGTGCTCAAAACTGAACGTGGTGGTATACCTGAATGGATTGGGGAAATTCATCACTTTTGCTAATTGCAACTGACCCGATTTGCCTACCCAACAAGTAATGGTTATCTCTGATGAATTATTCACCACATCCCAGGCTTTGATGCGCAAACTGTGCTTGCCTTCCGATAAAACAGGCATAGGAAAGCGCACAAATCCACGCTGAAAACTATTGGGGGCAGCTGTATAAAATCCATTCAGCACAATATTGTTTTTCTCATCGCCATCAATCACCAAAACCATATCATGGCCAATACCTGTACCGGAAGTATTGATACCCGATTGATCAAATAAATCAAGTAACAATACCGGGCTGTTATTGGTGAGTCCGCCTGAACGGAAGAGTGTATCATTGAGCCATGCACGGATGGTTGGTCCCGTCATATCAGGATTCACCGCTGCAGCTGTGCCGCCGATGAAAAGGTCTGTATTCACGCCTGCTGCATCAGTAATGCTATTTTGTGCATACAAGCTGATGCGGCCTTTACCTGATTGATAACTGATGTCTTTGGGCACCACAAAACTGAACTGAAACTTACCATTGGTAATAGTGCTATTGCCTTTGAAGAGCACATTGGTTTGTGCCAAAAAACTGGTTACCGGACTTGCAGGATCATTACCCCTTGTTTTTACTTCTTGTGCTTTATCATACACCACAGGTGTTAGCTGTCCGTTAAAATCATTGATGATTTGTCCGGATGCATTTACGATTTCACCTTCAAAAGTGTAGCGCTCCAATGCTTTGAGTGTATCACTATTCGTTAGCGAATTGCCATTCAATTTTGTTAGCCTGATTTGGTATTGTGGAAAGCCCAGACGCATGGCAGGATCACCGAGCAAGGTAAATTTTCGATTATTCAACACATCACCAAATCCTTGATAGGTCTGGTTTTTAGCGGTGCGCACTGCATCACCTAAGGTTGGATACACACCATTTGCATCAGGCTTCAGCGCGATGCGTAAATAGTTTTCATTCATGATACGGTTGCTGTAAGCAAACACTACACGCGTGGTGGTCATCAATGCGATTGCACCATGTTCATTGCCCATCAAAACCTGATCACCCAAAGATGTTTTTGTTGGATCATCGTGCGGCGCAAAATCGCAAGTAGCAGTTAAGAACAAAGGCAACTTATCTGCATTGCGTAGTCTTCTCACTTCATCCTGACTAAACACGGCTTCTTCTGCTAATCGCTGATAGCTTCCATGACCGGTGTAATTGAAATACAAAGCCCCATTGAACAATTGATTCACGATGGCATCATTCACTGCAGGATAACGTGAACCACTGCTACCACTCACTTGCGGAAAAGCATCGAGATAAATTTTCTTTGGTTGAAAGATGGGATTGGTATTAATGCTGATCGTTGTCATCGACTCTGCATCATTCAAATGCAGGTTACCATCGCGATCATCAGCCACAAAAACCAGATTGGTGCGCCAATCGCCCAAAGCATTTGCACTATGGTAGCGAATGATTTTATCGACCATCACTTTTGCTTCCGCAATATTGTGTGCCGGAATGCGACCAATACCGATGTCTAATAAAGATGGTGGTGAAGTCAATGCCACATCATCTGCATCATCGAGTAACCCAAAGAAATCATCTGACACATGGCTGATCAATGGATCCAATGCATTCGCACTTTGATACACCGGCAGCAGATTGATATTATTGGGAATTCGGTTTTTGTAATCGAAAGAACCAGCGCCGAAGAGTAGTAAATATTTTGGTCGGTCTGATGGCAAGCGATCGTAATACATTTTCACAAAATCTCGTATCGCGGCAGGATCGGCCATGCCGCCACCAAACTCATGATAAAGCTGATCAGTTTGAATAACATTTACGCGATAGCGGTATTTCTCACGATGAAAAGCAGCTAAGCGATTGGCTTCTGCCAGCAAGCTGGGATGGGTGATGATGAGGTAATCTGCTGCAGTGATATTATGCAGGTTCTGGTTATTGATTCGACCCAATGCAACAGGCGTCAACAAACCGGTTGTTTGAAAAGCGATGTATTCTCTTAATCGAGATGCATCACGATTGAAGCGAAGCTGTGTTCCGTTAACAGTTGAATTCATCCGAACAGGCTGGAATGGATCCGTGATTTCCCAAACCTGCGTAGTTGCATTCGCTCCATTTAGTGTAAAGCCCGCTATGGCGTTTGCACCAACCGATGACCAATCGCGGAACGACAATTGTGTTAAGCTGCCCATCTGCAAACTGGCCGGACCTTGTATTTCAAACCAATTGAGCCAGCCCTGTGCATTGCTATTGCCCGCCTGAAATGCATAACTCAAACTCAAGTTCGTACCCTGTACAGCGAATGTATTTGTCTGCGTAGTGCTGGTGGCGAAAGCATCTAAAAATCCTCCAGAAATAGCTGCCAGATTGATCTGCTGGCGGGTTTGTCCGTTTACTTGTACAGTGAAAGTCGGCACACTACCCACACTCCTGGCAGCCATACTACTCGTGATGAATGCGTTGCTATTGGCGAGCAGGTTAGGTAGGTTCGCAGTGAAATTGCGGCTGGTTTGTCCGGCAACCATACTGAAACCCTCACCAAACCATTCCCGGCCGCTGTTCAGAAAATTGGTTTGATCATTCTCGTAAAAGTGGCGTTCCCAGTACGTACTCACATTGACTGTTGGATTGGCGTTGGCAGCTATTTCCACTCTCCTGCCAAGTCCGCCCAGCGTCAGATACACAAATGTGGTATCCCCGTAAGGGTTTTTCTGGTGCTGAAAACGTTGATTAATACTGTCTTTCAACCACTTATGCGGCGATTGTCCGTAAAACAGGATATAATCCTGTCCGTTAAGTACCCCATCGCCCCCATCCATCACTTCAATGGCGAGTTCTGTCAGGTCATCTGGTCTGGCTATTTGATTGGCTTCCGGAATTTGGAATCCTTGTCGCCCATACAAACGGATTGTATTGCTGCTGATATTGGTGCCGGATACGCCCAGATTGGAGAGTAGGGTGAGGTCGATCTTGTACATGCCATCTTGCACAAGCCCCAGTTTATACCAGTTGCCTGTGGCCAAAACCGACTGGCCAGCATAGCTGCGCTGGGCTTGCATCGGGGTAAACCCGAGGCCAAGCAGCCAAAAGCCAAAAAAAAGCCTGAAAATCCGCATCATATCTGGAGATTCAAAAATAAGCCGGGGCGTTGCTACGTTATTAGGCAGCTGCGCGGCTCAAATTAGGATTTTCGTAACATTCGGGCGGCCATTTAACAAAAGACTAAGCATCAATTAGCTATATTCGCATCCACACATTTAAACACGCAGGTATCTATTCAATATCTTAATTCATGTACATGCTGAAGCTGAGAAAAATCGGATTATTTGTGTTACTGGCAGCCCTTGCAGGCGCGGGTACATCATGTAAAATGATGAAAAAGAAAAAGCCGCAGTCTGATGTAACTGGCTGGAATTACAACGATAAAAACATGGGTAGTTTTTATGTACCCAAGCCTAAGGATGTAAAAGCTGCACCCGGTCTGGTATTTGTTCAGGGTGGTACTTTTACCATGGGCGCAAATCAGGAAGACGTGATGGGCGATTGGAACAATGTTCCCCGCCGTATGACAGTTCCTTCTTTTTTTATCGACAGAACCGAGATTGCCAACGTACACTATCGTGAATATATCTATTGGCTGGAAAACGTATTCGGCGGTGCCGGTATGGATTCTATCGTTGATGAAGCCAAGCCTGATACTTTGGTATGGCGTAGTGAGTTGTCATACAACGAGCCTTATGTAGAATTTTATTTCCGTCACCCAGCTTTCAACTACTACCCAGTAGTAGGTGTGAGTTGGAGACAGGCTGATGATTTCTGTAAATGGCGTACTGACCGTGTGAACGAGCGCACATTGATGGAAAAGCAATTCCTTGATCCGAAATCGCAGGTAAAGCGTACCATGCAAGGTGTGGGTCAGGATAACTTCAATACCAAAGCATATTTGATGGGTGAATATCAGGCTACGCCTGGTAAGGGTGCTCGTTCAAAGAGCAATCCGTTGAAAGATGTTCAAGGCAGACCAAGAACCTATGTGAAGATGGAAGATGGTATTCTGTTTGGTGATTATCGTTTGCCAACAGAAGCTGAGTGGGAGTATGCTGCTTATGGTTTGATTATGGAAAACCCTCAGCGTAAGTTCAATAAGAAATCTCGTGGTGAGGAAGTGATTTCCAACAAGCAGATCTATGCATGGAAGAATGATGGCTTTGACAATATTCGTTTTGTGAGAAAGAGCAATGTGCAGGGTGCATTTATGGCGAACTTTAAGCGAGGAGCCGGTGACTATATGGGTGTTGCAGGTGGCTTGAACGATAATGCTCCTTACACTTCTGAAGTATCTTCTTTTGCACCCAATGGATTTGGTTTGTATAATATGAGTGGTAACGTGAGTGAGTGGGTATATGATATCTACAGACCAATGTCTAACTTGGATAATGACGACCTGAATCCTTTCCGCGGTAACGTATTTAAGCAAGTAGATATGAGCGGTGGCCAGGGTAACTTACGTGATGCCAAAGGTCGTATTCAGATGAAAGTAGAAAAAGATTCTGCACTGCGTGACAGACGTAATTATCAGCGTTCTTATGCTGTAAACTATATGGATGGTGACTCATTGAGTAATGCATTCTATAGCTATGGTATTACTACATTGGTATCTGATAAGTCGCGCGTATACAAAGGCGGTAGCTGGAATGATATGGCATACTGGATGAGTCCGGGTACACGTCGTTTCTTGGAAGAAGATCAAAGCAGCAGCACACTTGGTTTCCGTTGTGCGATGAGTCATGTGGGCGGATCTGAAGGTCTATCTTCTAAAAACAGAGGTGGCTACGATTTCCCTAAGCGTAATCAAAAGCGATAAAATAACTGGATCAGTTAAAATAATCAAACCCCCGCAGCATTGCGGGGGTTTTTGTTTGTGTGGAGCAGTGTCTCAAGAAGTGAGTGCCGAGCAGGGTCTCACAGAGTGGGTGCTGAGCAGGGTCTCACAGAGTGGACCCTGTTCAATTAATCATCGCACATTATCATAGCCCAGGGTCTCCGCTGCGCGGAAGACCCCGCGGCGGCAGTTTAATCACTGCAGGACTGCAGGGGTATATGTTGAGTATAGCCTCTCCAAGTTGGTGCTGAGCAGGGTCTCACAGAGTGGACCCTGCCTCATTGATCGTAGCAAATCCATAGCCCAGGGTCTACGCTTCGCGGAAGACCCCGCGGCAGCAAAATGACTTCTGTAAGATTGTGGGGGACTTGTGTCGAGCGGGGCTCACGAAGTGGGTGCTGAGCAGGGTCTCACAGAGTGGACCCTGTTCAATTAATCATCGCACATCTTCACAGCCCAAGGTAACCGCTATACGGAAGACCCTGCGGCAGCT
>JAIETM010000020.1 GCA_019745155.1 Chitinophagaceae bacterium
GGTTCAGCATTCGCATACTGATTAAACTTAGTTGTATCTGGATAGAAACGATCTGATAATAAAACAGCACTATCTTGATCTAACCAAAGAAAGGCAGAAATGTCCAAGCGAGAAGTATTCAAGCGCATGAAAGCTTCAGCCTGTCTGGCGCGAAATGTTTGTACCTGGGTCCATGCTTCCAGTGTATCCATGGGCGAACGATCGCCATTCTGAAAAGCGATGCGCACAAAGCGAAGACGCTCATTAGCAATACCAACAAAGCGGTTATAAGTATTAAATAGCTGATAAGATCCAGCCCAGTTATAATAGCTAACATAGGCATCAAACAATAAGTCGTTGAGCATTTTTAGTCGCTCTTGCTCACTCATATTACGGTATTGCTTGGCCTGTAATACAGCGGCACGTCTCTTATCCATGAGCAGACCGCGGGCAACGGGCATTTCAATACCGAAGTAGCTGGTATTGCCTGAAGTGGTTTCGCTATTCAGAAAAGTACCGCTATTGCTTTCAATACCATACTTAATATCTGCGCCAATCCAGGTGGGCACTTTTAATTCTGGATTCCAGTAGTTGAAGTAATTCTTCTTGTCGAAAGTTTTTCTTTCAAACTCGCCTTGTAGTGCGGGATCAAAATTGCCTCTAGCGGCCAGTAATGCAGCTTCGGCAATAGCTACCTGTAAAGATGCTTGTTTGGCAACTGGATGGTTTTGCTTTACTTGAGCAATGAATGCATCTACTGCCATTAACTCTGTAACAGCAGGTGACTGTGCAGACAATACGCCAGCAGTAATCAATACCCAAATAAACAACAGCGCCTGTTTCATGACTTATTTTTTCTTTTCTGCACTTTTATCCTTGCTCTCTTCAGATGCTTTATAGTATTCGGGCGGGAAGCCGTTGATGTTTCGCCACAACTCGTACCAGATAAATACGTCTTTCAGCAATGCGATACCATTAGCACCACCACCCATGCGCAATTGTGGCGGCCACTGTTTATCATTAGGGTCTTCTACTACCAATACCCTGAACTTGCCATTGCTGCTAACAGATTTTTCTACTGCATATACCACACCACCGAATGTTCCGTAAGAAGCTTGTGGCCAACCGGAGAATACAATCACGGGAAAACCATCAAAGATGAATCTTACTTTTTGTCCTTTGGAGATCAAAGGCAGATCCATCGGAGACACAAACATTTCTACTGCATACTTGATCTTGTCGGGGATGATCTCTACCAGCATATCACCCTCTTTCACCATTTCACCAATACCCGCTTTGCGCGCTTTGGCAATCTGTCCGTCCTGCGGTGCTGTTACATAGTAGAGCTGGTTACGATAATCGTAGTTCGCATAGAGATTTTCCATCTTGGCTACATCTGCATCACCTGATGCAGCATTGGATAAAGAAGAAAATCTTTCTCCTTCAGCTTTATTGATCTTATCAATATACTCCTGAATCGTTCCTGCACGTTCCGCGCGAATGCGCTGTATCTCCTGCAGTGATTGCAGGTATTTGTTCTCAGCTACGGTTCGTTTTGCCAATGCATTCTGATAACTCACTTTTCTTCTTTCATAATCAACCAGAGAAATTACGCCTGAATCTAACATCAGTTTGGCTGCCTCAATCTGTCTTTTGGTAACCATTAATTCATTATCAACAGCACGTACGTCCATGCTATCACCCTGCACTTTCAGGTCTTGTTGTTGTAATTTGATGGCTAACTCTCTCAGTTTCGCGTCTCTCTGCTCTTGTAAGGCTTGCACCTGTATGGCAGCAGTTTGTGCTTTGCTGCGGTAACCTTCAATCGCAATTTTCTTGGCGTCGATTTGTTGCTTGGTTCTTTCTAATAGTTTAGGATCGAAGTAGTCAACTTTTACTTCACCCAGTTGCAGAATGGTATCGCCTTTCTTTACGAAATCGCCTTCTTTATAATACCAGTTAACAATTCTACCTGCAATGATGCTGTTTAACTCCTGTGGTCTTTGTTCCTGCAATAAGGTTGTCACAGAGCCACGTGCACGTATATTCTGTGTCCATGGCAAGAAGAGTACAACGAACAATACAATCAGACTACCCCACAACCATTTTCTAACCTGACTGGTTTTGCGGATGTTATAGATTTTATTGAATGAGCCCAGTTTGGAATCATCCACTTGTGTTTCTATTTCTACATCTATATATCTACTCATGTGATTAGCTGTTTTTATCCTGCCACTGCTGCCAGGTTCCCTGGAAAGTGATGGCACCATTTTCTACATATAAAACGAGATCACAAGCTTTGGCAATAGCCGGGTTCTCTGTAGTAATCAATACGGTAGCTTCCCTATCGGCATTTAAAAATTCCATGATGTGTTGCTGATAAGGTGTTTCCATGTGTTGGAATGGTTCTTCCAGCAATAACAATCTGCGCTTGCCAAGCAGTGCGCGCATCAATAAAATGTCCTGTCTGATTTTGCTAGGTAAACGCTTACCGGTTGGATCGAGCTCAGTATCAAATCCTTTAGGCTGCGATTGTATAAAGTTGACCAAGCCACATCTCTCTGCCAGTTCAGTAATGTCTTTCAGTTGTATGGATTTGTTGCCCATGGTGATGTTTTCATACAGCGTACCATGGAAAATATCTTGCTGACTTAGAAGTATGCCCGTATTCGCTCTGAGCGATGTTAAGTTATAGTTGGCAATAGGCACATCATCAACCAGTACAGAACCATCAAAATTGGTGAAAGCACCAGTGAGCAATCTTAGTATAGTTGATTTGCCTGCACCGCTCTCACCCATGATACATACTTTTTGTCCTGGCTTCACATGTAAATCCATTCCACGTAATGCCTGAATACCATCTTGGTACTGGAAGCTAACATGGTGGAAGTCGATAGAAACACCCTTACCTGTATCAGACATCAATGCTGTGCCTTCTACTTCTGTTTCGCTTTCAGTTACTTTATTCAGTTTCTGAACAGAAGTAAGCACATCATATACTTTGTCCAGATTCATGATCAACTTTTCTACTGAACCAATCACTGTTAGAATTACAATCTCAGCTGCGATAAACTGACCAATATTGATTTGCTGATCCACCAATAACAATGCACCCACAATCAGCATGGCTGCAGTGATCAAAATTTTAAAACTCACCAGACTCCAGTACTGTGTCAACAGAATTCTGAAATGTTCTGTTCTCGAATGAAGGTAACCGCTTAGAATTTTATCGGCTCGTTGCATGTGTAAGTCTGTGCCGCGTGAGTATTTGAAAGATTTAATCACTCGTGCCAATTCTTCCAGCCAAGCTGCTAAACTGTATTTATAGTCACTTGCTTTTAAACTGGTTTCAAATCCTTTGGTAGAAGTGTATTTGATGATCAGGAAAACGATGAAGATCAATACTGCGCCAAAGCCAATGAATACAGGGTGGTAAAATGCCAGTAAGACCAAGCCAAAAGTGATTTGAATAACAGCCAGTGGAATTTCCAAGAGCAATTTTTCGATACCCTTTTGCAGGGTAACTGCATCGAAATATCGGTTTACCAGTTCAGGCAGATAGTAATTGTCTAACTTTTCAATATTGAGTCTGGGTAACCTGTCTGCGAACTCAAATGAATAGCGTACAAATATTTTCTGCTGTACTTTTTCTGTAATCTGCATCTGCCTTACCTGTAATAAGCCGTTCAGAAAAACCGCCAGTACCACCAGAAAAATCAGGATGATGATAGAGGTTGAAACGGAGCCGGCCATCACAAAACTGATGATGGTCTGAATACCCAGTGGCATAGCCAACTGAACCAGACCTGATAAGATGGCGAATATGTAGATGGCAGAAATGTCTTTTTTGTCCAGTCTAAGTATCTGGAACAATCGCTTTAGCGCTCCCGAAGGAGATACTGGGGTGCTTGCCATAAGTTGTTAAAAATCAGGTCGATATATAAATTAATAACGAAAAGTGCTATTCTCTTTACAATGATAGTGCCAGTTTGTTCTATGTTGCACCTCGAAACACTTAAAAATCATTAACATTTATGACCGGAAATATCATCATCAGTAATCTGACGAATCCGGTATTGCTGTTCTTCCTGCTGGGTATTCTGGCTGCACTCGTGAAGAGCGATTTAGAAATACCTGCTTCCAGCTCTCGCTTCATCTCCTTGTATTTGCTCTTTTCTATTGGCTTCAGAGGCGGGCAGGAATTGTCTCACAGCGGCATGGATGCAACAGTAGGATTAACGCTTTTACTGGCCATGTTATTGGCTGTTATTGTGCCTTTTTATGTGTTTTTCCTCATGCGAACGCGGATGGCAGTTTCCGACGCAGGTGCCGTGGCGTCTGCATATGGCTCGGTTAGTGCGGTTACTTTTGTGTCAGCAGCCAGCTTTCTGGAAGCGAGTCAGGTGCATTATGGTGGTCATATGGTGGCAGCGATGGCCTTAATGGAGGCGCCAGCTATTGTAGTAGGCGTTGGTTTGATGCGCAAGTTTGATAAAGAGTCTGCCGGTCAACACCGCTTTAGAACCATTGTACATGACGCTTTAACCAACGGTTCAGTACTCATGATTGTGGGTAGTTTGCTGATTGGCTTAATTGCCGATTCTAAGCAGGCAGAGGGCATTAAACCCTTTACTTCGGACATTTTCAAGGGATTTTTAGCTGTTTTTCTGCTGGAAATGGGCATGGTAGCCGCCAAAAGATTCAAGGCTTTTCGCCATTATGGCTGGTTTGCGATTGCTGCAGCCCTGATTATCCCCCCAATTAATGGCCTTTTGGCCATCGGTCTTACAACTTTTGGGAATATTTCAGCTGGCGACAAACTCATGATGGCCATCTTGGCTTCAAGCGCATCTTATATTGCCGTACCTGCTGCCATGCGTTTGGCAGCCCCTAAGGCTGATCCGGGTTTGTACATTCCAATGGCGTTGGGAGTAACCTTCCCTTTCAACATTACCGTGGGTATTCCTTTTTACTGGTGGTTGATACAGGGTTGATTATAGATCATCAAACTCGTAGAGCGGATCAATATGAGTACCTGCTGGTATCTCACAAATAGGCTTGATGATGCCATCTTTTAAGTCGTACACCCAACCATGCAGGTGAGGGATATGCTCATGCTTCCAGGCTTTTTGTACGATTGATGTTTTGGCGAGATTCATCACCTGTTCCTGTATATTGAATTCAACAAGTTTATTCACACGTGCTTCTTCGTCTTCAAGTATGTCTATTTCATCCCGGTGAATGCGGTAAACATCTTTGATGTTGCGCAACCATTTATTGATGATACCCAGATTATGGTGCGTCATGGATGCTTTCACACCGCCACAACCATAGTGTCCGCAAACAATAATGTGGTGCACTTTCAAGACTTCCACTGCATATTGTAATACGCTGAGTAGATTCAAGTCGGTATGCACAACCAAGTTGGCAATATTTCTGTGCACGAAAATTTCTCCGGGCTGCGTACCGGTAATTTCATTGGCAGGAACGCGACTATCACTACAACCAATCCAAAGAAATTCAGGGGTTTGTATGTGTTCCAGTCTGGAGAAAAACTCAGGATCATCCTGTAATTTTTCCTTCTACCACGCTCTATTCTCTAAGAGTAAACGTTGATATGCTTTCATGGTGCTTGGGTATTTGAAAGGAACAAAAGATGGGTTGGCTTGTGCTGACTTTTCTTAATGCTGAATCGGATATTTTTTAAATGGGCGTGCTGAATAAAACTGTTGATTTCTTCAATCACGTCCTTATCAATAAAATCAGCTCTTGTTGCATCTACAATTACAAATGCATTTTCCGGAATTTCATCCAGTAGTTTTTTGATAACAGGCTTGTTCAGAAAGGAGACATCTTTTCGCAGTCTAAGCAGGTAATTATTCTGGTCATTCACCATCAGGATACTGCTGCGGAAATTGCTTCGTACCAGAAAGAACAAACCGGCGATGATACCGATGCAGATGCCGACTAATAAATCGGTAAATAGTATTGCCAGAATCGTGATCAGGAAAGGACCAAACTGATCCCAGCCCTTTGTATAGAATTCTTTGAATATAGAAATCTTAGCCAGTTTGTATCCGGTAAAAATCAATACAGCAGCGAGTGCACTGAGCGGTATCAGGTTTAATATTTTTGGTATGAAGGCCACACACAACAACATCAGTATGCCATGTAGTATGGTACTCATTTTTGTTTTTCCGCCTGCAGCTACATTGGCTGAACTGCGCACTACAACAGAAGTCATAGGTAGCCCACCCAATAAACCTGAAACCATATTGCCAATACCTTGTGCTTTTAATTCAAGATTAGACGGACTGATTCTTTTTAGTGGGTCAAGTTTGTCAACCGCTTCAATTCCAAGTAAAGTTTCCAGACTGGCTACCAGTGCAATAGT
>JAIETM010000026.1 GCA_019745155.1 Chitinophagaceae bacterium
CCCTCAAAGTCTGCGTCATAACCAACCAAGTGTGGCAGCTGCTTGAGGATTAAGATCAGACCAATCGCTGCAAGCATACCCTTGATAACTGCATTGGGTACATAATCACCAATTACACCTGCTTTCAGGTAACCAAACACAATCTGAAACAAGCCGGCTAACACTACGGCCAAAAGAAATGCATCAAATACCTGGAGTTTTGTGATGGCAGCAGCAACAATAACAGTAAGACCTGCTGCGGGTCCGCTTACACTCAAATGAGATCCACTCAATATACCAATAACGATACCACCAATAATACCTGCGATGATTCCCGAGAACAAGGGTGCGCCGCTGCCTAAAGCAATGCCTAAACAAAGTGGGATGGCTACTAGGAGTACGACTATTGATGCAGGAAAATCAGCACCAATGTGCTGCAAATAACTTTTTTTCATGGTAATCTGATTCTTGAAACATTGTGTTTGCTGAAGTATCAACTTGCACAATTCGGAGGAGGAACCAGGATTTCTGAAGCATGGTTATTGGGTAAGGACTCTGTGAAGGAAACACTTGTCCAGATAGATTGTCTTGTGTTCACTGTTTTGGCACTCAAGAAAATCCCTAAGTGATCAGAATATAAAAGGCTTGATTTAGCTGTGCCATATTCATGTACTTCTGAACAGGGTATTTCTTCTGTCCATTGATTGCTGACTAACGCTTTCCCGATTTGTTCAAAGGGTAAGAGTTGAATCAGCAGTACATGTAGCAGCAATATGGCAATCAAAGGTTTCTTCAAGCCGGGTGTTTAGGGTAGGTTAAAACTAATTTTTTTTGATTGAGCGCAAAAAAAAAGTGTGGCCATTGACCACACTTTCTATAAAAAATCCAATTCGGGTTAAATATTCAGACCACCGCAGGCACTCAACACCTGACCGGTGATATAGGCACTCATGTCGCTGGCTAAGAAAAGTGTGGTATCGGCAATTTCTTCAGCCTTACCAAAACGACCCAAAGGAATCTTTTTCAAAAACTCATCAGCCGCAGCACCTTCTTTCAAGTAATGCGTCATGTCTGTTTCGATAAACCCTGGCGCAATGGCATTACAACGAATATTTCTGCTACCCAATTCATGTGCAACAGATTTGGTAAAACCAATGATACCAGCTTTAGAAGCCGCATAGCTACTTTGGCCTCCATTACCGCGAATACCAATAATGGAACTCATGTTGATGATAGAGCCTTTTTTAGCCTTCATCATAGGGCGAATAACCTGCTTGGTCATATTGAACACACTGCTCAGGTTTACATCAATCACTTCATCCCATTGTTCTTTGCTCATGCGCAATAACAAATTGTCTTTGCTGATGCCGGCGTTATTCACACACACATCTACAGTGCCAAATTCCTTAACAACATCATTGACAAAAGCTTCGCACTGCGCAAAATCTGCTGCATTGCTTTTATATGCTTTGGCATTTACACCAAGGGCTTTTATTTGGGCTTCCAGTGCAGCAGCTTTTTCAGCACTGCTATCACTCACATAGGTAAATGCAATATGGCTGCCATGTTCAGCAAGCTTGAGGGCGATGGCTGCACCAATACCTCTTGCTGCACCAGTTACAATGGATAGCTTTCCTTCTAGTAATTTCATATTTGCGGGTTAAAGTGTTCGTTGAATGCCACAAATGTAGGATTTCTCATTTGCAGCAGCGGTTATGCTAGAGCATTCGCTTGATTTCATCAATATAGGTTCTGTCGTTGCTCAATCTGGGTACTTTATGTTGCCCACCTAATTTACCCTTACTGCGTAACCAATCATTGAAGCTGCCTTTAGGAATCGCATGTACTAAGGGCAAGCCTAGTGCAATGTCTTTATGTCGCTTAGCTTCATAGTCACTGTTCACTGCTTTGAGGCCATCATCCAAGGCTTTTGTAAAAGCGTTGATATCTTCTGGCAACTGCTCAAACTCAATTAGCCATTCATGCGCACCGTTGCCATGATCACTAAAGTAAACTGGTGCCGCTGTATAATCATTCACAATCGCACCTGTTGCGGCACATGCAGCAACTATGGCATTATCTGCATTGTCCGCAATCACTTCCTCTCCAAATGCATTGATATAATGCTTGATTCTACCGCTAACTTTTATCCGATACGGCTTTAAAGAGGTGAACTGAACGGTATCGCCAACCAAATAGCGCCAAAGACCGCCGTTGGTTGAGATCACCAAAGCGTATTGCTTACCGAGTTCTACTTTGTTCAAGCCAATGGTTTCAGGCTTTTCTTTACCATATTCTTCCAATGGCATAAACTCATAAAAGATGCCATGATTCAGGAAGAGCAGCATACCATCGTCTTCAGGACTAGCTTGCGCTGCAAAGAAACCTTCACTCGCATTATAGATTTCGAGGTAATGAATATCTGCACCAATCAACTTGGCAAACTGTTCTCTATAAGGCGTAAAAGAAACGCCACCATGAATGTATAATTCCAAACCTGGCCAAACTTCTTTCAGTGTTTGCTTGCCGGTTAATTCTAATATGCGTCTGATTAATACCAATGTCCAAGTAGGTACGCCTGCAATGGAGGTAACATTTTCCTGAATAGTCGACTGAGCCAACTGCTCAATCTTGGTCTCCCATTCGTCCATCAGCGCTATGGACAATTCTGGTGTACGCAGCCATTGTCCCCAGAAAGGTGTGTTTTGTAACAGTACAGCACTTAAATCGCCGTAATGCTGTGTATCGTTGAGTTTATTGATTTGATGACTACCACCAATCACCAATCCTTTACCGGTCAATAAATCACTTTCAGGGTTGAAGTGATAATACATCGTGAGCACATCTTTAGATGCGCTGAAATGACAGTCTTGCAAACTTTCTTCCGTAACTGGAATGAATTTGCTTTTATCGCTGGTGGTACCGCTACTCTTGGCAAACCATTCAACAGGCGTATTCCACAACAAGTTTTCTTCGCCCTGCATCAATCGCTCGATGTATGGCTTCAGCTCATTGTATTCGTGAATGGGAACGGCCTGCTTGAAATCGCGCACTTTGAACAGCTTATTCATGCCGTACTTTCTGCCGATTTCCGTGTATTGCCCGTGTGTAACGAGGTCTTGCAATACATCACGCTGTGCGTGCACAGGATCATTTACCCAATGCTCAATATTGGCATAACGTAAACGGGCCAGTCGGGATATGGCGGGGCTGAGCAGCTTCATGCGGTGTCGGCAAAATAAACAATGCCTGGCAAAAACAGAAGTGGATTAGAGATTAGTTATTGATTTTCTGCATTTTGTCTGGCAGCATTGTCTCTTTCCATGTCAATGATCCAGTCTTTTCTGCGCAATTCAAAATTGGTACCCAGATAGAGTCTGCGTACTTGTTCATTATCAGCCAACTCTTCTGCAGTGCCGTGCTGGAAGATTTTTCCTTCAATTAGTAGATAAGCTCTATCGCAGATGGATAATGTTTCATTCACATTATGATCTGTGATCAGGATACCGATATTCTTATACTTCAGTTTAGCAACTACTGTTTGAATATCTTCTACTGCAATAGGATCTACGCCAGCGAAAGGTTCATCTAACAAAATGAATTTAGGATCAACCGCCAGAGCACGGGCAATCTCTGTTCTTCTGCGTTCACCACCACTTAGGCTATCGCCATTATTCTTGCGCACATGGTGCAGGTTAAACTCATCCAATAAAGTCTCCAGCTTATGCTGTCTTTCACCTTTGGTGAGTTTCGTCATTTCTAACACCGCCATGATATTGTCTTCTACACTCAGCTTGCGAAACACGCTTGCTTCCTGCGGGAGATAGCCAATACCCATTTGTGCACGCTTGTACATGGGCAGCTTGGTGATATCCTGATCATTCAGGTACACATGGCCTTCATCGGGCTTAATCAAACCAACGACCATATAGAAAGTGGTGGTCTTTCCGGCACCATTGGGTCCTAGTAAGCCTACAATCTCACCTTGGTGTACGTTCACAGAAACCTGTTTTACCACAGTTCTGCCGCCGTAGGTCTTGATCAGGTCTTTGGTATGAATTGTCAGGTTCAAGCGAATGATTTGCGCAAAAATAGGGTGAATTCAACAGGATAAACCCTGTACAAACATCATTAACAGCGTTTTTGTACTGTATATTGCAGCAATTTAGCAGCATGAAAGTAACCGAGCACATTCAACAGGCCAAAGACACCCTGATTTCCTTTGAGGTATTGCCGCCGCTGAAGGGCAAGACTATACAAAGCTTATATGACCATCTGGATCCTTTGATGGAGTTTAAGCCATCTTGGATCAATGTTACCTATCATAGAAGTGAAACTGCTTTCAAAAAGAAGACAGACGGTACTTTTGAAAAAGTAGAAGTACGTAAGCGCCCTGGTACCGTAGGTATTTGTGCGGCCATCATGAACCACTATCAGGTAGATACTGTACCGCATTTTATCTGCGGAGGTTTTAATAAGCGCGAGAGTGAAGATGCTTTAATCGATTTGAACTTCTTAGGTATTGATAACGTACTGGTGTTACGTGGTGATGCGGCCAAGAACGAAGCTTCTTTTGAGCCTGAAGCTGACGGTCACCGTTATGCGATTGATTTGCAGCGTCAGGTGGTTAATCTGAATAGTGGTATTTATCTAGATGATGATATCCGCAATGGCGGTAAAACAGATTTCTGTATTGGTACTGCCGGCTATCCTGAAAAGCATTTTGAAGCACCCAACTTGGAGATTGATTTGCAAAGGCTGAAAGACAAAGTAGATGCTGGTGCTGATTATATCATGACGCAGATGTTCTTCGATAATCAGAAGTTCTTTGATTATGTAAAAGCTTGTCGCGATATGGGCATCAACGTACCCATCATTCCAGGCTTGAAGCCCATTACCAACAAGAAGCAGTTAAGTGTATTGCCACGTATTTTCCATGTAGATATTCCTACAGAACTCAGCAATGCCATCATGAAATGCAAGACTGATGAGGAGTGCGAGAAAGTGGGTACAGAATGGTTGGTGCAGCAAAGCCGTGAACTGAAAAAGTTTGGCGTGCCTGTATTGCACTACTATACTTTGGGTAAGCCTAAAGTAATTTGGAACGTAGTGAAAGAAATTATCTAAATAAAAAGGGGCATTTGCCCCTTTATTTTTTCTTCAACCTTTCGGTGATCAATTCATCAAACTGTTCTATGGTAAGCTGTTTGGCAATGATGCGTTTGTCTTTGTCCAATAAATA